>NZ_DBTD01000004.1:161301-494603 GCF_002306875.1 Spongiibacter sp. UBA1325 | reverse complement strand
CTACTGCTGCCTCCCGTAGGAGTTTGGGCCGTGTCTCAGTCCCAATGTGGCTGATCATCCTCTCAGACCAGCTATAGATCGTCGCCTTGGTGAGCCATTACCTCACCAACAAGCTAATCTAACGCGGGCTCATCCAATAGCGCGAGGTCCGAAGATCCCCCGCTTTCCCCCGTAGGGCGTATGCAGTATTAGCTCGAGTTTCCCCGAGTTATCCTCCACTACTAGGTAGATTCCCACGCGTTACTCACCCGTCCGCCACTCTACTCACACCGAGGTGCTTTCGCGTTCGACTTGCATGTGTTAGGCCTGCCGCCAGCGTTCAATCTGAGCCATGATCAAACTCTTCAGTTCAATCTTTTACATCAGCCAGAGGCATGATGAGACGGTTACGCAAAACCTGCTTTACCATCTAAAATCTCGGCTCAGAGACGTGTTAATCGATTCTTCAAAATTTGAATTGTCGAGTTACTTATCTCTGAATATTTAATGTCGCAATATCCATCAACAAGCACCCACACGAATTACTTGATCTCATCTTTTTAAATAACTCAAAACCGCCAGGGCTTTGATATTCGCTTCAAGTTATCCCCGAAGCGAGGACGCGTATTATAAATACTTCGTCCTGTTTGGCAAGCGTTTTTTGAAAAGTTTTTAAAGCGTTTTCAAAAGCCGTTTTGCCGTCTCGCCTACCTCTTCAACCAGCACTTCCAACCTCAGCTGAAAGCCCGTCTCCGTAAGCGAGGGAGCGCATTATAGAGCCGCCCCTGGTAGAGTCAACCGCTTTTTGAAAAAGTTTTTAAACCGCTTCAAAAGCACCTTGAAACCACCCTCGCAAACCTCAGCAACACCACCTTCCAAACTTCCCGAAAGGCCCGTCTCCGTAAGCGAGGTGGCGCATTATAGAGACCCAAACCCCAGAGTCAACACACCGCAACAAACTAATTACAAAAAAATGACAATCGATCAAAACAGCAGCAATTAACGATCAAAACAACAGCAAGTTGATCAGCTCTTGAGCAGATTAGCGCGCGAGCTGGAAGCGCCGTAGACGCGGCAGGGCCAATACTACGATAAGCAGGCCATAAATCAGGGCCTCTAGATAGCTAGAGCGAACCTGCCAAACAACATGCAGCCACGCCAAGCCCATTACCGGATACATAAGCTGGTGAAGCTGACGCCAACGGCGCCCAAGGCGACGAACCGAATAGTTGTTAGAGGTGACTACCATTGGCAGCATTAGTAGCCAAGCTGCGAAGCCGGCGATGATGTAGGGGCGCTCGCTGAGCTCTTCCAAAACAATGGTCCAGTCCCATGCGAACAGGTAGGTGGCAACAACCAGTAAGTGAAGACTGGCATAAAAGCCGGCAAATAAGCCCAACATACGTCGAAACCGCAGCAACCGCGACCACCCCAACCAACTGCGTAGCGCGGAAACTGAAAAAACCACCAGCAGCGCACGAATCGCCCAGTCACCGGTCATCACTATTAACGCTTTAACCGGATCGGGCCCCAAGTCACCAAGGACGGCACCATAAACCACCGCAGCGAGCGGCAGCAGGCATAGCACGAACACCAGGGGCTTACCCCACCCCATCCCAAACGGTTGCCGGGCCTTTTCTGTCACATCAGCCATCAAGCCAACCTTCAGTAGTAGCGCCGCAGGTTCATACCTTTGTACAAACTGGCGACCTGCTCTTCGTAGCCATTGAACATCTGCGTGCGAATGCGGTTGGGAGACAACAAGCTGCTGGGCAGGCGTCGTTCATAGCGCTGACTCCAGCGCGGATGATCCACCTTGGGGTTCACATTGGCATAGAAGCCGTACTCGCGCGGCGCAATACCCTGCCAGCTGGTTTTGGGCTGACGCTCGGTAAAACGAATTTTTACGATCGACTTAATACTCTTAAACCCGTACTTCCACGGCACCACCAAGCGAATTGGCGCGCCGTTTTGATTTGGCAACTCTCTGCCATACATTCCCACACTCATTAATGTGAGGGGGTGCATGGCCTCATCCATCCGCAAGCCCTCAATATACGGCCAATCGATGGTTGAGAATGCAGAGCGCTGTCCGCGCATTTCAGATGGGCGATACAGGGTTTCAAACTGGATATATTTGGCTTTACTTGTTGGCTGCCACTGTTTGATTAAGTCACTGAGGGGAAAACCAAGCCAGGGAATGACCATTGACCATGCTTCTACACAGCGCAAGCGGTATACCCGTTCCTCTATGTCGACACTCTTTAAAATGTCTTCCAGTGCATACTTGCCCGGTTTATCAACCTCGCCCTCAACGTCGATTGACCACGGGTCGACTGTCAGTGCGCTGGCGTATTTCGCAGGGTCAGATTTATCGGTGCCGAACTCATAGAAATTGTTGTACCGGCTGGCATCTGAGAACGGCGTCTGTGCTTCACCTGTATAAAAAGGATTGTCCGCCCGCGCGTCCACCGGCGTGTGCGACAGCGGCGAAGGCGCAGAAAACGCCATCGGCGCCACGGCCATTGCCGCCATGGCTGCAGCCCCCTGCATAAACTCTCTGCGGCGGAGGTAGACCGCCTCCGGGGTAATTTCGCTGCTTGCAATATCATCGGACTTTTTTATCAGCATCGTCGCACTCCTCAACCATAACTAGTGATACGACGCAGCCACAGCGCCAGCGTTACACTTTTGGCGCTTTTACTCGTCGATAAATCGCTTGTACGGGCCCGGACAAGGCATAGAGCAAGACAATCCCCAGCAGTATCCGCGCGGGGTCGACCGAAACCAGGCCGAAGGCCAGCACAACCAATATCATCACTACAAAGGGAACGCGTCCGCGGAAATCGATGCCTTTGAAGCTGTTATAGCGGACGTTCATAATCATCAACATGCCAACGACGGCCATTAACACACCGACAACCGCCGCTAACTCAATGGGCAGCGCCACGCCGATCCAGCCCTCCTCGGCAGAAACCCAGACCACCCCCGCCATAACGGCCGCTGCAGCCGGACTTGCCAGGCCAGTGAAGTAGTTTTTGTCGGCGGTATCAATTTGGGTATTAAAACGCGCTAGCCGCAGCGCCGCACACGATACATAGACAAAGGCGACTGCCCAGCCGAACTTGCCGAGTTCCGATACGCCCCAGCTAAAAACAACCAGCGCCGGGGCAACACCGAAAGACACCATATCGGCAAGGCTGTCGTATTCCGCGCCAAACTTGCTCTGCGCATTCATCAAGCGCGCCACCCGGCCGTCGAGGCCATCGAAAACCATGGCCACGAATATTGCCATCGCAGCCGCTTCAAAGCGGCCATTCATTGCCGAAACAATGGCGAAGAAACCCGAAAACAGCGCCGCGGTTGTAAACAAATTCGGCAGCAAATAAATGCCACGCTTACGCACCGTTTTGCCGTCGACGGAGACTTCCTCTTCATGGTCGTCAATCAGCAGTAGCGCCTCTTTATCAAAGGCCGGCATCGACTTCTTTCCGGTTTGTTCGTCAGCCATAGTGTCCTTATCCGTTCAAACAGCAATTAAGCGTGCATGATAAATTAAATAGTGCTGCGGTACGATGACTGCGCACAGTCCCAAAATGCTTTTACCAGCGGGTCGGCCAGACGCTGTTGCCGCACCACCACGCCGATGTCCATACTCGGCAGCTCAGGCAATATTGTCACCACGCGCACCTTGTCGCGCAAAAAGGACGTATCGAGCACCAAGTCGGGCACGACACCAATTCCCAAACCCAAGCCCACCGTACTGACAATCGCCTCGTGACCACTCACTTGCGCGTAGACATTCGGCCGCAGGCGCTGGCGGCGAAACCACTGCTCGATCAGGCTTCGTGCGACGCCCCGCTCAGGAAGAATAAAAGGTAGTGTATTGAGCAGGGACGCGCTGAACTCCCCACCGTGGCCAGCAATTTGCTCACTGAGGGCGCAGGGAATATTCGGCACCAGCAACTGCAGTGAAGACCGGCTCAGCGGCAAGTAGTCGAGCCGACTGGGTAATTGCGGCGGGCGAACAGTAATTCCGAGGTCTTCGCCGCCATCAGCGATCCGGTCAACAGCATCAGCTTGGTCGCCGGTATGCAGTTTCAGGTCAATGCCGGGGTAGCGCTGACGAAACGTCTCCAAAATCGTACTGAGCACACTGTAGGCTGCGGTCACCGAACAGAACAGACTGATCTCCCCCTGCAGAGATTCTCCTTGTTGCCGCAGGCGCTGAGAAAGCGAGCGCCAACTCAACACCGCCTGCTCAGCGTAGCGCAAGAACTCTCTGCCGGCCGGTGTTAATCTGACACTGCGCCGATCCCGCTCAAACAAAGCCACGCCGGCTTCGTCCTCCAAGCGCTGTATCGCCCGGCTGACGGCTGAAACGCTGAGATGCATTGCCTCACTCGTTTTGCCAAAGTGCAGCGACTGGCTCAGGTGAATATAGATCTCCAGTTCTTTGGTTTTCACGGCGGCCTCAATCTCGAAAAATGCAACACAGTTTCCACTATATATCAATTTACGCAACAATAAAGACTTGCTAGAGTGCCTCCCACTAAAAACCCCCTTTACTACACGAGCACATAATCAGGAGCCTCACCATGGGTCAGAACTACTTCAACAGCTTGCCGCTGCGCCTGCAGCTCGAAGAGCTGGGTAAATGCCGTTTTATGGATCGCAGCGAGTTTGCAGATGGCTGCAACTACCTGAAAGGTAAGAAAATCGTGATTGTTGGCTGCGGCGCCCAGGGCTTGAACCAGGGCCTGAACCTGCGCGACTCTGGCCTGGACGTTGCTTACGCCCTGCGCGCAAGCGCGATCGAGGAAAAACGCCAAAGTTGGAAAAATGCAACCGAGAACGGTTTTACCGTCGGCACTTACGAAGAGTTGATCCCCACCGCTGACGTGGTGATGAACCTGACCCCAGATAAGCAGCACACCCCTGTGGTCAACGCGGTAATGCCGCTGATGAAAGAAGGCGCTTGCCTCGACTACGCGCACGGCTTCAACCTCGTTGAAGAAGGTATGCAGATCCGCAAAGACATCACCGTTGTTATGTGCTGCCCGAAATGCCCAGGCACCGAGGTTCGCGAAGAGTACAAGCGCGGCTTTGGTGTACCGACGCTCATCGCTGTTCACCGCGAAAACGACCCCAAAGGCGAAGGCATGGCCATTGCCAAAGCGCTGGCATCCGGTACTGGCGGCGACCGCGCTGGCGTATTGGAGTCCTCGCCAATTGCCGAAGTTAAGTCTGACCTGATGGGCGAGCAAACCATCTTGTGCGGCATGCTGCAAACCGGCGCGATCCTGTGCTTCGACAAAATGGTTGCAGAAGGCATTGAGCCCGGCTACGCCTCAAAGCTGATTCAGTACGGCTGGGAAACCGTTACCGAAGGCCTGAAACACGGCGGCATCACCAATATGATGGATCGCCTCAGCAACCCCGCCAAAATCAAAGCGTTCGATTTGGCCGATGAGCTGAAAGACATCATGCGTCCGCTTTACGAGAAGCACCAAGACGACATCATCAGCGGTCACTTCTCGAAAACCATGATGGAAGACTGGGCTAACGACGACAAAAACCTGCTGAACTGGCGCGCCGCTACCGCTGAAACCGCGTTTGAAAAGACGCCCTCTGGCGATATGGAAATCAGTGAGCAAGAGTTCTACGACAACGGCATTCTGCTTGTGGCAATGGTTAAAGCCGGTGTTGAGCTGGCCTTCGAGTGCATGGTTGCCGCCGGCATGAAGCCCGAGTCAGCCTACTACGAGTCGCTGCATGAAACACCGCTGATCGCTAACACTATCGCGCGTCGCAAACTGTATGAGATGAACGTGGTTATTTCTGATACCGCAGAATACGGCTGCTACCTGTTCGACCACGCTTGCCGCCCATTGCTGCAAGACTTTATGAGCAAGGTCTCTACCGATGTTATCGGCAAAGGCCTTAACGTCAAAGACGGCGGTGTTGATAACGCTGAGCTGATCGCGGTTAACGCAGAAATTCGCAACCACCCCGTTGAGGTCGTTGGTCAGAAATTGCGTAGCTACATGACGGCGATGAAGAAAATTGTCTAAACACTTTTAAGGCTTAGACAAAAGGGCGCCTACAGGCGCCCTTTTTTGTTGCATGCTTTGGTAATCGCGTTGATGTCAGCGCGGCGCATTCATCGCCGCTCTCTGATCGCTGGTGCCAACGGCGCTCCCCAAATCGAAATCGCCAACCATATTATTGAGCTCTTCCGCTTGAGCAGCCAGCTGCTCGGCAGCACTGGAAGATTCCTCAGAGTCCGCAGCGGCTGATTGCACAACCTTATCCATTGCCGCCATTGCCTTGGTGATTTCATCAATGCCCTTCGCCTGAATCTCACTGGAGCTGAATATTTCATTCACCAGCTCGGTCACCTGCCCAATGGCCGAAATAATGTCTGAAAAACCGCTATTGACCTCACTCGACAGCGCGCCGCCGTCCTCCGCAGATTCGGCGCTTTGCGCAATCAATGACTGCGTTTTATCTGCAGCGGTCTTCGCGCGAAGCGCCAGGTTCCTCACTTCTTCCGCAACCACTGCAAAACTGCGGCCTGCCTCTCCCGCCCGGGCAGCTTCAACCGCCGCATTTAGAGCCAGCAAGTTGGTTTGGAAAGCAATCTCGTTGATATCGCTGATAATATCCTGGGTATCTTGTGTCGCACTTTTAATTCGCGTCATCGCCGCCAGCATTTTCTCCATCGTCTCGCTGCCTCGCTCAGCAAGCCCCTGGGTCTGCGCCGCTCTGTCTTTGGCCAATCGCGTGCTATCCACATTCTTGCGCGTTTCCTCACTGAGGCTCTCCAAGGAGCGCCCGGTTTCCTCAAGGGAGGCCGCCTGCTGCGACGCGCCAATGGCCACCGAGTGACTACTCGACGCAATCAAACCTGCGGCAGACGACACCTGTTCCGACGCCACCGACACGTGGCTGAGCGAGCTTCGCAGCTGGGAAACCGCCGAATTCACATAGCCCTTCAGTTCACCAAAGCGCCCCTTAAAGTCGCTCTTCACCCTGCGCGTAAGCTGATTGCTCGCCACGGCTTGCATAACATCTGCCACCTCATTGATCGGCAGCGTAATGGCATCGAGCATAAAGTTAATACTCGACAACAACTCTAAGCTATCACCCTGAAAGCCATCTAACGTCGCTCGGTCATCAAGATAACCCTGACGGGCGGCCTCGATCAGCCGTGCAACCTCTGACATTGCCTGTTTGCGCTCGGTGATATCCGTGGCATATTTCACGACCTTGAAAACGCGCCCCCGCAGGTCTTTTATCGGCGTATAAGACGCTTGTATCCATATCTCACGGCCGCCCTTCGCCAAGCGCTTGAACTCACCAACACGAGCTTGACCCTGCGCCAGAGAACGCCAGAACTGCGCGTAATCTGCCGACTTGGCGTACTCGCCATCAACAAAAAGCCGATGATGCCGGCCTTTTATTTCCTCCAGCGAATACCCCATCGCCTGAAGAAAATTGTCATTTGCCGACAAGATCGTGCCATCGACTTCAAATTCAATAACTGCCTGACTCGCAGAAATACCCTCGATTTGCCCCTGATAATCGGCATTCACCCTCTTTTGTTGAGTGATGTCACTGGCATATTTCACTATTTTGAACACCTTGCCATCGACATCGCGAATTGGCGTATAGGACGCCTGAATCCAAACATCGTCACCGCGTTTATTGAGCCTGCAAAACTCGCCAAGTTTCGCCTGCCCCTCAGCCAAATCGAGCCAGAATTGCCTGTACTCCTGACCGGCTCGGAAAGCCGGGTCAACAAATATGCCGTGGTGCTTGCCAACCACCTCGTCAAGGCGATAGCCCATCACCGAAAGAAAGTTGTCATTGGCATCAATAATCGTTCCGTCGACATCAAAATGGATAACTGCCTGCACCGAATTAATTGCATCGATCTGACCTTTAAAATCCGCATGCAACATTTTCTGCTCAGTGATATCAGTGGCGTATTTCACCACCTTCACCACATCACCTTGAACATCTCTGATTGGCGTATAGGAGGCTTGAATCCACACGACTCGGCCACCCTTGGCAATGCGTCGATATTCACCTACCTGCGCGTCGCCGCGAGCCAAGGACTGCCAAAACAGTGCATAGTCGCTAGAATTCCGCGTTTCAGGCGAAACGAACATCGAGTGATGCTGGCCTTGTATCTCGTCAAGCTGGTAGCCCATCGTTTGCAGAAACAAGGAGTTGGCATCAAGGATAGTGCCACTGGGGTCAAACTGAATGACTGCCTGGCTGGCATTGATCGCCGTAATCTGCCCCAAATAGTCGAGGTCGAGCGCCTTCTGCCGGGTAATATCGCTCGCGACTTTAATAATGCGCGTAACGTGCCCCTCGTCATCAAGAACCGGGTTATACGAGGCCTGAATCCAGAATACTGAACCATGCTTGTCGTAGCGGCAAAACTCCCCGCTCTGCGACTGGCCGCCGCGAAGTGACTGCCAGAATGCACGGTATTCCTGCGAGGCAGCATAGTCGGCGCTGACAAATACCCGATGGTGCGAGCCCTTCAGCTCGTCGCTACTGTAACCGGATACGTCCAAGAAATTCTGGTTCGCTCTTAGAATATTGCCGTCGGGGTCAAACTCTATGACGGCCTGAGACTCTTCTATCGCCGCAAGGGTCTGAAGCAACTGATCTCGGCTGGGTGCTGAGGGGGCCATGACAATGCGTCCTGATTATTTATATTGGTGTTTCAGGGAAAGCAGTAGCAATACTTTCTTGACGAGTGTGGTTAAAAATCAAGCGACTGACTATACGTAAAGTCCGCTCGCAAGCCGCCAGCGGATAATTCGAAAATGGCCCCCAATCATCGCCGATATCTGCGATAATTCAGCGTTTTCAACGGCCTCTCAGCAATTATGCAAAACGCGCAAAATTACGATGTTATCGTCCTAGGCGGTGGCGCCTCGGGCCTGCTTTGCGCTTTCACAGCCGCCCAGCGCGGACGCCGTGTATTGGTGCTTGAACGCGCAAACAAGGTCGGCAAAAAAATCCTAATGTCCGGCGGCGGCCGCTGCAATTTCACCAATTACTTCGTCGATGCAAACAACTTCATTTCAGAGAATCGGCACTTCTGTAAGTCGGCCCTAAAACGCTACGGCGCCTGGGACTTTATCGGCATGGTCGAGCGTTATGGCATCGCCTATGAGGAGCGCAAACACAGCCAGCTTTTTTGCCTGAACTCTGCCAAAGATATCCTGAACATGCTTCTTGAGGAATGTTCGCAAGCGGGTGTTGAGATTCGCTGCAAGATCGAGCTGGAGGGCGTTCAAGCGCTAGAGGCGCGCGCGGGCTACCAATTGCACATCCGCCAGGATACCAGCGCTCTTTCTCTGCACTGCCAGTCACTTGTTGTGGCAACGGGCGGGCTTTCCATACCGACCCTAGGTGGCAGTGGCGTCGGTTATCAACTCGCCGAGCAATTTGGCCTTGGCGTGACGCCGCGCAGAGCGGGCCTGGTGCCCTTTATGTTTAGCGACCAGAGCAAAGCGCTGTGCGAACGCTTGGCAGGCTTGGCTGTTGATGTCTCAGCAACGTGTAATGGCCAGACCTTTCGCGAAAATTTACTGTTCACTCACCGCGGCCTAAGCGGACCGGTGATGCTACAAATCTCCAACTATTGGCACCCCGGTGACGCCCTTCACATCGACCTGCTGCCGGATATCAACGCCGAGCAATGGCTCATTGAAGCGAAGTCACAGCAGCCTAAATCGCTATTGCGCAGTGTCCTGGGGCAACGCTTGGCGAAAGGCTTGGTGCAGGAATTCCAGACCCTTTGGTGGCCAGAGAACGCCGATACCCCTATGGCCGGGCTCAGTGAGAAATTGCTACGCCGCATCGCCGCACAGCTGAATAACTGGGTCGTCAAACCCTCGGCAACCGAGGGCTACCGGACAGCAGAAGTCACCCTGGGTGGCGTGGATACCGATGGCATCAGTTCCAAAACCATGGAGGCGACGTCACAGCCTGGGTTGTACTTTGTCGGCGAAGTTCTCGATGTCACCGGCTGGCTGGGTGGTTTTAACTTTCAATGGGCCTGGTCTTCGGGTTATGTCGCAGGATTACACGTATAGGGTGTTCGAAGCACGGCGCAATACAGGATAGAATATCGCCCTCTTTACCCAACGCTTGAGGCCCAGCATGGCATCGCTGCAAGAACAGCTACTTAAGGCAGGCATCGCCGACGAAAAGAAAGCCAAAAAAATTAAGCAGGAGCAGCGCAAGGCCAAAAAAGCCAACAAGGGTAAGCCTCAGGTCGATGAGGGCAAGCTCGCCGCGCAACGTGCACTGGCAGAAAAGGCCGAGCGCGACCGCGAGATAAATCGCCAGCGCCAAGCCGAAGTGGAGAAAAAGGCGATTTATGCGCAGATTTTGCAGTTAGTCGACATCAATAAGGTCGATCGCAAACAGGGTGATATCGCCTACCAATTTACCGATGGTAAGAAGATCAAGCGTATTTACGTCACCAATGCTCTACAGGAGCAACTGGTAAAAGGCCTGCTTGCCATCGTCAAAGTCCGAGACAACTTTGAGCTCGTGCCTGCCGCCATCGCCGATAAAATCAAACAACGCGATGCCAGCGTGATCGTTCTGCACAATGACAAACCTGCGGACCAGCCCGAGGAAGACGATCCCTACGCCGATTACCAAATCCCTGACGACCTGATGTGGTAATGACAGACGCCACTCTAAGCACTCAGGACAATGCTCGACAGGTATTGCAATCGGTATTCGGCTATTCGGACTTTCGCAACCACCAAGCAGAGATTGTTGAGCAACTGATCGACGGCGGTGATGCGCTGGTGTTAATGCCCACAGGCGGCGGTAAGTCACTGTGTTTTCAAATCCCGGCATTGATCCGCAGCGGCACCGCTATCGTGATCTCGCCATTAATTGCGCTGATGCAGGACCAAGTTGATGCCCTGCAGCAAAATGGCATTCGCGCGGCCTGCCTGAACTCTGCACTAGACGGTATGGCCGTACGCGAAGTCGAGCAGCAGTTAACACGCGGCGAGCTCGACCTACTTTACATCGCCCCAGAGCGGTTGATGATGCCGCGAATGCAGCGTTTGCTTTCGCAAGTGCACATCGCCTTATTCGCCATCGATGAAGCCCACTGTGTATCCCAATGGGGGCACGACTTCCGCCCCGAGTACATCCAGCTTTCAATCCTTCATCAGCATTTCCCCGACGTGCCGCGCATCGCCTTAACTGCAACGGCCGACGAGCGCACCCAACAGGAAATTATTCAGCGTCTCGGCTTAGAGCAGGCACGCGTCTTCAACAATGGTTTTGACCGCCCGAATATCCGCTATCGCATCGCTGAAAATAACGGCAATGCCCGCGAACAATTGCTGCGCTTTATTCGCAATGAACACGACGGCGAAGCCGGCATTGTCTACTGTTTATCACGCAAGCGTGTCGACGACACCGCAAAGTGGCTCAGCGAGAAGGGGCTCAGGGCGCTGCCCTATCATGCGGGTCTCTCCAACGAGACTCGCCAACAAAACCAAAGCCGATTTTTACGCGAAGACGGCATAATTATCGTGGCCACCATCGCGTTTGGCATGGGTATCGACAAGCCCGATGTGAGGTTTGTTGCCCACCTTAACCTGCCAAAAAGCATCGAGGCCTATTACCAGGAAACCGGCCGCGCCGGGCGCGATGGCTTACCCTCTGACGCCTGGATGCTCTATGGCCTGCAGGATGTCATCACGCTGCGTCAAATGCAGGAAAGCTCCGACGCCGATGACAGCTACAAACGCATAGAGCGGCACAAATTAGATGCCATGCTTGGGCTTTGCGAACAGGAAAGCTGTCGGCGGCAGGCCCTGCTGCACTATTTTGGCGACAGGCTGGACAAGCCCTGCGGCAATTGCGACAACTGTCTATCGCCACCGGAAACATGGGATGCCACCGTCGCTGCGCAGAAGGCACTATCTTGCGCCTACCGAACCGGCCAGCGCTTTGGTGTCAATTATCTGGTAGACGTTTTGCAAGGTAAGGCCAATAGCCGCATTCAGCAATTCGGGCACGACAAACTCACGGTTTTCGGTATTGGCAAGGAACTGAATACCAGCCAATGGCGGGGCCTGTTTCGCCAGCTTATCGCCAGGCGCCTGCTGAGCGTAGACCTGGATGGCCATGGCAGCGTGCAGCTCAGCCAAAGTGCCAGACCGATTCTGCGCGGCGAGCAAACCTTAACCTTGCGCAAGTTGGCGAAGGTGAGCGCCGGTAAAACACGCTCGAGCAATTTCGCCAATACCGCCCACAGCCAACTGTGGGAGGCTCTGCGCGCTCACCGTAAACAACTGGCCGACGAGCAGGGCGTTCCCGCCTATGTGATCTTTCACGATGCGACACTGGCTGAAATGGCGGAGAGGCAGCCGCAAAACCGCGAGCAACTCGCACTTATCTCCGGGATTGGCGAGCGCAAGCTCGACGCCTACGGAGACAGTTTTCTCGAGGTTATTTACGAGAATATTGGCAGCCAACCTCAATCCGGTGACAGCAATGCAGAGACTGTGCTGCTGCTCTGCCAGGGTATGACCCCGCTGGAAATTGCCCACCGCAGAGAGCTCACCGTCGCGACCGTATACCGCCACCTGGCAAAGGCGATCCGCGAGGGCGAATTGGAGCTCGCTGACGTGGTCGCCCTCGACGAGGCCGAACTGCAGGAAATTCGCTTTGCCTTCGAACACAGCGAAGACAAGCGCCTTAAGCCGATCTACGAGGCTCTTGGCGGCGAATACGACTACGGTATTTTGGAGTGTGTACGCGCCGCCAGTTAAGCCAACTGCCAACAAGATCCAGCATTGCCTATACTGCGTACTACACAGTTTTGCAATTTGTATCACAGAGAGGATCTAACCTTGGTTTCCTGGCTTAGCCAACACACCCTTCCCCGCCGGCTCCTCTCCATTTTGCTTATTACGACTTTCGCCGCGCTGATGCTCGCCACCGCCGTTATTTGGGTGCCGCTCTTTTGGCTACTTGGATGGGGCTTTCCCGCAAGCCGGTCGGGCCTGCGTTGCCTTACATTTATCAGCCTGTTCCTCTTCTGCGAGGTCGCGGGCATTCTCGCCAGCACTTGGCTGTGGTTGCGCTACGCCATAACCGCTAACACCCAGTCCGAGGGCTACTTACGCGCCAACAGCGCGCTGCAATACTGGTGGGCAGACACCTTGCGACGCGGCGCAGAACGCCTGTTTCGCCTGCGTTTTGAAATCACCGGCCAAGAGGCCCTGGAAGGTAACGCCGCGATACTGCTGCCACGGCACACAAGTATTGGCGACACGGTATTGCCCATGTCTTTTTATGCCATACCGAAGGCTTTTCGCGTGCGCTATGTTTTAAAACGCGAGCTGCTCATGGACCCCTGCCTGGATATCGTGGGTAACCGCCTACCCAACGTGTTCCTAAACCGCGTAGCCGAGGACATGGGGCCAGAACTCAGCGCTCTGAGCACCCTGGCCGCCACCGCCTCCGAGCAAGAGACGCTGATTATTTATATGGAAGGAACGCGGTTTTCGACAGCCAAGCGTCAGCGGCTGCTTGAGTCTTTTCAAAAAAAGAACGACCAGAAAGCCCTGCGAAATGCCGAGCGGTGGACCCATCTCTTGCCTATTCGGCCTGCCGGCGCACTGGCACTGATGGCCGGCGCCCCGGACAAAGACCTCGTGTTTTTTGCGCATAGTGGCTTCGAGAAGTCATCCAGCTTCGCCAGTTTGTTCAACGGCGGCTGGATGGATACCACCGTTAAACTCAAGTTTTGGCGCATACCCGCAAGTAGCATTCCTGCCGACGACGCCGGCCGACGCGAGCTACTGATAAACCAATGGCATAGAATGCAAGATGAAGTCGATGCTATGCACCGCGGTGTGGGCTAGCCTGCTCGGCAGCAATATTTTCGATAAGCCCCATCACTAAACGCACCGCGGCGCGCACCACGGTCCCTTTTGCAATGGCATAGTCGCTGCGCAGCCAGTGGGTTGCCGCCTGCCGCATGGCGCCAACCAGCGACATACCCAGCATCAGTGCCTCCTCATCGTCGAGCTGCCACTGAGGGTAGACGTAACGTGCCAGCTCCAGAATCAAGTCTGAAAAAGACATTATGTAACCGTGGTACAACTGCTCAACTTCTGGACTGATTCCCTCTAACTCCACCATACATACGCGCGCGACGCGGGGATCTTCCAGCGCGGTGAAGTAGGCGTCCAGCATTCGCTCAACAAGCTGCCTTACCGACATGCCAGGCGGCGCATCCATCACACTGTCGTAAATGCGCTGGCGTATCTGCCCCATATGAAGCTCGTACACTTCGGTTAATAGCGCCTGTAAATTGTCAAAACTTTCGTAAAAGTAGCGATCGGTTAATTTTGCCTGGCGGCACAATTTACGCACCGTCGCAGCACGAAAACCCTCTGTGCCAAAGATTTCTAATCCTGCCTCAAGGAATTGCTGCCGCCGAGCAGCCCGCCTCTCCTCCGCCTTTACACCGCCGTATACCCGGCCACTGGTCGCATTTTCAGCGACGGTTTTCACACTGTCATTTGCCATGACAGTAATTTGACATCACGCGTCGTCAAAAGTAAAGTGAAGACACTTGTCATCAGATATAGCCAAATGGGCTGCTCACAGATAGGAAAAACAACGATGAGTGAACAACAGCAGGCAAGCCGCCATCAGGTTGTGATTATTGGCAGTGGCTTCGGGGGGCAGTGCGCGGCAATAAACCTGAAGAAAAATGGTATCGATGACTACGTCATCCTCGAACGACGCGACTTTATGGGCGGCACCTGGTGCCAGAATACCTACCCCGGCGCCGCGGTAGATGTGCAATCAGCGCTCTACTCCATCGCATCAGAGCCCTATGACTGGTCACAAATGTTTGCCGACGGTGACGAGCTACAACGCTATACCAATCACGTCATCGATAAACACCGTCTCAGAGAGAAAACACGCACTGGCTGCAATGTCAGCAGTATTCGCTGGCAGGAAGCGTCGCAACAGTGGCAGGTGAGTTGTGAGGACGGCCGCCGCTTTCTCGCGCAATTTATCATTAATGCCTCTGGCCCGCTAAGCACCCCGGTTATTCCGGCTTTCAAAGGTCGCGAGCGCTTCCAGGGGCACAGCTTCCACACTAATAATTGGGATCACAATTACGACTACCGCGGTAAAAAGGTGGCGATTATTGGCAGTGGCGCCAGTGCAGCACAAGTGATTCCCACTATCGCAGAAGACGTTGCGCAATTGCATGTCTTTCAACGCAGTCCCCACTGGGTGATTCCACGCCCAGACTATCGATTCAAACCTTGGCAACGCGCGATTCTGCGGCGCCGCTGGGCGTACAAGCTACTTCGCCAAGCCGTTTATTGGGCACTGGAGAGCCGCGTTATTGGCTTTAAATACTCCGAAGCCATGCTGAATATTCTCGCCAAACGCCGCGCCCTCAAGCACATTAACAAACAGATTGCCGACCCTGAGCTGCGCGCTAAAGTAACGCCGGACTACACCATCGGCTGCAAACGTATCATCTTGTCAGATACCCTCTACCCCGCCTACTGCCGCGATAACGTCACGCTTCACAGCAGCGAAGACGGCATTGCCGAGATCACCGAGCGCGGCATTCGCACGCAGCAGGGCCAAGACCTGGATCTGGACTTGATCGTCTATTCCACCGGCTACGATGCCACTGACGGTGTTATCTCATACTCCGTTGAAGGCCGCGGCGGCCAAACCTTGCAATCGGCATGGGCGGAGTTCCCACGGGCGTACCTGGGCACCAGTATGCCCGGCTTCCCGAATTTATTTGTGGTGACAGGGCCGAATACCGGCATCGGCCACACCTCGGCCATCGTGATCATCGAGGCGCAGATGGACTACATCATGAACAGCATTCGCGCGGTTCAACGCAGCAATAGTAAGACTATTGAGGTCAATCGCGACGCAGAGAAACGCTACACCGAGCACATCCACAGCGAAATGGAGCGCACCGTGTGGAAGTCCGGCGGCTGCAACAGCTGGTATCAGAGCAAAAGTGGCCATGTCATCGCCATGTTCCCGGGCTTCAGTTTCACCTATCGACGCTGGACACGGAATTTCCGCCCCAACGACCACCAACTTTCCTAGGCAAAATAATGAAAAACCTGATTAACAAAGTTGTTGTAATCACGGGGGCCGGCTCGGGTATGGGCCGCGCCTACGCCCATGCTTTCTCCGCTCAAGGTTGCAAACTCGCGCTGTGCGACCTCGACAGCGACGGCCTGACGGAGACCGTGGCGCAGCTAGACACCAACTCGGCAGATGTCTTTCATCAGAGCGTAGACGTCAGCGACCATGCCGCCATGACGGATTTTGCCGACGCGGTGAAACGTCAATTGGGGCCGGCACATATTGTTATCAATAACGCCGGCATCGAAGGTAGCGCCAAACCAACTTGGGCAACAGACCTTAGTGACTATCGCCGCGTAATGGATGTGAACTACTTCGGCGTTATCCACGGCTGCCAGGCCTTTCTCCCCCACCTACAGGCCAATAATGAAGGTGCCATTGTCAATATTTCCAGCATCTTCGGTTTGGTGGGCACACCGAATCACAGTGACTACTGCGGCAGTAAATTTGCGGTGCGCGGCTATACCGAAGCACTGATGGCCGAACTGCATACCAGCCCCATTCAAGTCCACCTCGTGCACCCGGGCGGCATCGACACAAATATTGCGCGCCAGGATCGCAGCCGCGCTTTCTCCGACCACTTCCTCAGTACCAAACCGGAGGCAATTGCCGCCAAACTCATCACCTGTATTCGCCGCAACCAGCCGCGCCTGGTGTACGGCAACGGGTCGGGCAAAACCTGGTTGGGCGCGCGCTTCGTCCCACTTAAGTGGCTAAGCAGTATCATATGGCGCGAAATGCGCCCGGTCATCGACCTAAGCGAATACCCCAAACAACCTTAACCCGCCATAATAATTCCAACACAATAAAGGAACGCGCTCGTGAAAAAGTTTCTGCTGATTGCATTTGTCACCCTGATTGCCGGTGGACTGTGGAGTTATCACAGCTACCCCGCTTTAGGGCACCTCCTGTACACCGCCAGCATGGCAGGCGAGGCATCGATCTATGGCTTCAAAGAGCGCCGTGTCGATATCGGCGAATTGGAGATGAGCTTGTATCAAGGCGGCAACCCAGAGCAGCCCACATTGCTGATGCTGCATGGCTACAGCGCCGACAAAAATGTCTGGCTACGCTTTGCCAAACACTTCGTCGACGACTACCACATTATTATCCCGGATATGGCCGGTCACGGTGACACCGCATTTGTCAGTGGCGGCGACTACAGTATCACCGCGCAATCCCGGCGCCTCCAAGGCCTGTTGGATGCGCTGAACATCGACCAGGTGCATATCATCGGCAACTCCATGGGTGGTTTCATCAGCGCCGACTTTTCACTCAGCTACCCAGAGCGGGTATTAACGACCGGGCTCGTAGACCCGGCGGGAGTGAATTCGCCTGAGCCCAGCACAATGCAAAAATTACTCGCCGAAGGGCGCAACCCCTTCCTCGTTGAAAAACGCGATCAGTTCCGTGAGTTCTACGCGATGACGATGACCAAGCCGCCGTGGATGCCCGGCGTCGTGCTGGATGCAATGGCTGAAGACTACCAACAGCGTCGCACTGAACTCGCTGAAATCTTCAATGACTTTCACAGTACCGCCTTGCTAGAACCACGATTGGCAAGTCTGCGCTCGCCTGCTTTATTACTGTGGGGCAGTGAAGACCAACTTATCCATGTGAGTAGTGTCGACACCTGGCGCACGGCGATTCCTACGCTGGAAATCACCGTGTGGGAAGGCATCGGCCATATGCCCATGCTGGAAATTCCCGCAGAGAGTGCCGCGCGCTACCAACAGTTTTTGAGCAAATACTCGGAGTCAGCCCAATGAAAAACCTAGCCGGTAAGGTCGTCGCGCTTACAGGTGCTGGCTCGGGAATAGGCCGGGCCCTCGCCCTGCAACTGGCGGGAAAGAAATGCCACTTGGCGCTGGCCGATATCGATGAAAGCGGGCTCGAGGAAACGGTCCGCCTTATTCCCGCCAGCGACCTAAAAGTCACTCAGCAAGTGCTGGATGTCAGCGATAAAGCAGCGGTATTCAACTGGGCCGACACGGTGCAGCGCGATCACGGTCAAGTGAATATCGTCATCAACAATGCGGGCGTAGCATTGTCAGGCACCGTAGCGGGCTTAAGCCTGGAAGAATACGAGTGGATTATGGACATTAATTTCTGGGGAACGGTCTACGGCAGCAAGGCCTTCCTCCCCCTGCTGGAGCAGTCCGGAAGCGGGCATATCGTCAATATATCAAGCGTGTTTGGCTTAACCGCACAACCACTAATGAGCGGCTACAACGCCAGTAAGTACGCGGTGCGGGGCTTTACCGAGTCACTGCGGCAGGACCTGGAGCTGACGGATTCCAGCGTTAGCGCCACCTGCGTTCACCCCGGTGGGATTAAAACCAACATCGCAAAGCGCTCAAAGGTGAACGCCAGCGTGGCCGCGGCCACCGGCAACAGCGCCAATGACGCCGTAAATCAGTTTGAAAAGCTATTCTTCAATACGCCAGAGAGTGCCGCAAAAGTGATTATCAAAGGCGTGGAGAAAAATCGCCGCCGCGTACTGATCGGCCCGGACGCCCGGGTTTTTGACTTTTTAGCGCGCGCCTTCCCGGCGGGCTATCAACGCCTGTTCACCTTTGCGGTGAAATCACGCCGCCAAGCTCATTGATGACGGCGCGGAGGTTGGCAGTGCCCCTGCCAGCCTCCAAACAGCGCGCTGCCTCAGTTACCGAAGAGTTTATTAAAAGCCTTATCTAACGCCTTATCGACAACGTTATCAGTTTGTTTGTCGACTTCCTCTTCCGTTCTATCCTTTGCTCGTTCTTGCTGGCGTTCAGCCTTTTGTTGAAAGATGCTGCCAAAACTAAAGCCGGCACTGCCCTGCGCGTTCTGCTCATCACTTTCCACTTCAGCACCTGCTGAAATCGCAGCACCAAAGTTGCCCAAGTTAGGCATCTGCATCGGCTCCGCAGGCAACGCAAAACGCCCCTTATCGATTTTCTTGCCCGATAACGCGACAACTTTCATGTCATTGCCGACACGAAGATACCCGTAGCCGCGCTTTCGCAACTGCTCGAACATCTCATCGGCTTGATCAGAATTTGATCCACTGGCTTTAATCATGCTGCGCATGAAGCCCATCATGGCATCGCGCATTTCCCTGGCGGCGGCATCCTTTGATAGCACCATTTCCACCTGATGCCGGCCCTCTTCATCAGTGTAATCGGCGATCCACACCTCACCTTTCACACCTGCCACCGTTTCTTTTCGGCCGGTATTTCGCAAGCTGTGAACGCCCGTCGCGCTCGGGCCTACATCGGGCATCATTCCCCCGAACATTTTCATCGCCGCGGAGGCGTCAATAACGGTCTCCTCGCCCTCGGCACCACTGACAACATAGAGCGTGCCGTTTCTGTGTAACATGTAGCCATCGCGGTCTGTCTGCATACGCAGGTACTCTTCACCGCGAAACTCCAGAGTATTTCGCTCCCCATCTGATTCGATAGTTGCCGTACCGGCGGTCACATTCGCGCCCACCACAACGAATGACA
The DNA here is from genome assembly GCF_002306875.1 of Spongiibacter sp. UBA1325. Lineage (NCBI taxonomy): Bacteria > Pseudomonadati > Pseudomonadota > Gammaproteobacteria > Cellvibrionales > Spongiibacteraceae > Spongiibacter > Spongiibacter sp. UBA1325. The sequence continues at coordinate 474,906 of NZ_DBTD01000004.1, read as the reverse complement.
TAGCGAGACAATAGCGGAGGGTTTTATTGATTGGTGTGTTCATTGTTATCGTCCTTGAGAGTGCGTTCCATATCCTTTGGCAGCGCAGGGAGACAGCGCTGGCTCACGATGTAGAATGTATCAGGAGAAGGAGCGATTCACTAGCGCCAACCTCCCCCTGCTGTGAACCTTAGTCAGACAGGTAGTATTCTACCGTCGACACAACCCGCAAACGCTTTATATGCGGATTGTTGCGATCGCGGTCGCTGATCGAGAACTGGCCTTGGCTCGCGAGTTTGATTTTGCCCAGAACGCTCTGTGAGTCTGCAGCAAACTTTAGCGCAACTTCTCTGGCTTTCGTCGTGGCTTCCTCGATCATCACCGGTTTGACTTCATTCAAGCGCGTAAACAGATACTCGGTCTGCGACTGGTAATCACCGCCCGTTAACACAATCCCCTGCTTACCTAGCTGCGAAACCTGGCCCATCAGCTCACGGACGGCGTCCACCTTCGTGGAATATACCGTTACCGACTGGCTCGCGGTGTAGCGAAACTCCGCGCGTCCGCCGCCACCGTATTGTTGTGCCGATTTATCGATAATGACGGGTGCCGCCCGCGTGATCTCCTGCGCGTTAATGCCATTTTCAAGCAGAAAGCGGCTAACCGCTGCCGCATTCGCTTCAAGCTGATCATAGAGCGCGCCGAGCTGATTGCTGGCCAAGGTATATTGAATGGGCCAGATGACAATATCAGCTTTATACTCACGTTCAGACAAGCCTTTCACACGCACGCTGCGCTCATACTGTTTAAAGTCATGAACGGCACCGGCAAGCAACACCCCCAACGAGGCCAGACCGATTATCAGGCTGACGCCCAGCATGGCGGCACTACTTCGGGAAAAGAGATTCATCGTATTGTCCTCGTTAGGGGCGGCATAGTGATAGCTAACAGACCCTCATCGCTGAAATAAATTCCAGTCGTACTAGCGATGAAGCTCGCCCGCCCGCTCGGGCTGATAAATCACTTCTTCTATTCGCACCTGCAATACACCACCAGAGGGCTTTGGCCACTCGATAGTATCGCCCTGAGAAAGCCCCAGCAAAGCGCTTCCTACCGGCGCCAAAATCGAGATTTTATCACCCTGACCATCAGCATCCCGCGGGTATACTAAGGTCATACAAAACTCGCGGTCAGTCGAAACTTCTTTAAAGCGCACCGTCGAGTTCATACTCACTACTGAGGGCGGCATGTCGCTTGGCGAAACAATTTCTGCGCGCCCCAGCTCGACCTCCAACTCCTCACAGCCCGGCGCATTGGCCGCCGCCGGCGAGTCCAGCAAAGCCTCAAGACGCTCCGCGTCCAAGGATGAAATAGTAATATTTGGCCTGATATCCATGATGTCTCTCTTTGTTACGTCCAGCCTTTCCACCTATGCGACATAGCGAACACCCTCGCGCGGCGAGCGTGTCTGTGGAGGAAATTGAAATGAGGTTAAAACAGCCAGCCGAGGGGATCCGGGTATGGCTCGCGTGCGTCCAGAGCTTTGAGCCCTTTGATACAGCGCACTACCAGCCATATTAGACAAAAAAATAAAATAAGCCAGCCCACCAGCACCAAGGACAATACCGTGCCCAGCGTGACGTAAAGCGCGCCAATCCAAAATGTGCGTATTTGAAATTGATAGTGACTTCGCAACCAGGGGGCGCTGTCATCTCGATTGATGTAAGCAATTACAACCGCAACGATGGCGGTGATACCAAATACCAGACTGACCAGATACAGCACATAGACGACCTTGGCCATATTTTCCGCCGACGATGAAGGCATCGCAGCTTGCGTCATCTCATCCTCTCCTTGTTGATCGATGCGCTTAACACAATCGCTATCTGCTGACCTTAGATCACGATTAAGGGCGTATCAACGCCCCAGTGTCAAAACCCGCTTGCTCAGCCTTGAGCAAAAAGGACTGCCAAACGTCCTCACTAACCACAGGCTCCCTCGCCAGCAACCACAAATAGTTGTGGTCTGGCCCAGAAACGAAGGCGTGCTGGTAATTCTCGTCCAAGCCAAACACGACATAAGACGCATAAAAAGGGCCAAAAAATGACACTTTCAAATGTGCAACCGACGCATCCCCAACGAAATAGGCGCGACCTTCTGCCTCTTTCCACTCGCCAGCCTCCGCGTCAAAGCCTCGGTTAATCACGCGTACCCCGCCATCGTCTCGGCGTTCGTACTGCGCGGTAACCTTGCTTAAACCGCGCTCAAAGCGATGATCCAGCCGAGCGATTTCATGCCACTGCCCGAGATAGCGATCGAGTACAAAGTTAGTCACCGGCGGCGCCCCGGCAGGATATGAGGTACAGCCGCACAGAAAACAGATCAGTAGACACAATGACACGCTACGCATGGCTGGTACTCCTCAATTATCCAGTGATCACCCAAACAAAAAACGGGAGCCAAAGCTCCCGTCACAACGCCTAATCTGGGAACAGCTTACCAGTAAAAGCTAAAGAATAAATACAGCGCCAAGAATACCGACAGCCAACTTACCATGGTGCCCGTAGACAAGTTGCGCGACATCACTCCGCCCGGTCCGTGGCTCTGAGCCACTTTTTCAATAACGGCATGAACGGCCTTCATAGCCACAGCTCGCACTGCCGAATCGAGTCGCCACATCCACGCCAACAGCTTCTTCACGACGGCCGGCAACAGACGTCTGTATACCCAGTCGAAATCCAAGTTCGTTGAGCGAATCTCTTCCGGGTACCAGCCTTTGCGAATTAACACGCAAAACGCCAGCGCGGCAAACATCAGTAGCTGCAACTGCGTGATGATGTGATAGCTGGTATAGGGCTTGTAATCCACCGGGAAAGGCAGAATTGCATATAAGGGTTCGGGCCAAACACCAATAGCAATACACAGGAAGGCCGTTACCCCCATTGCCAGCAGCATGTTCCAGGGTGCTTCTTTCACCCGGTGCCCGGCGTCGTGATAAAAGAAGGAGAAGAACGGAACCTTTATACCCGAGTGATCCAATACCCCGGCTGAGGCAAACAGCAGCACCGTCCAGACCAACCACTGGTGCTCGGCAGCTGCCGCGGTAAGAATCATTGACTTGGTAACAAAGCCAGAGAAGAGCGGGAACGCTGAAATTGACATACCACCAATAATACAAAACAGCGTGGTCCACGGCATGGATTTATACAAGCCGCCCAGCTCACTGGCCTTAACCGTACCAACTCTCAACAGCACAGCCCCCATCGACATAAACAACAATGCCTTGTAAAGGATGTGCGCAAAGGCGTGGGCCGCGGCGCCATTCAACGCCAGCTCGGTGCCCAAACCAACGCCAACAACCATAAAGCCAAGCTGGTTATTCAGGCTGTAGGAGAGTACCCGCCGCAGATCGTTTTCAATTACTGCGAAGAAGATCGGGAACGCCGTCATCACCGCGCCAATGGTGATTAATATATCCTCGCCGGCAAAGCCCCGCGCCAGAGCGTAAACCGCCAACTTGGTGGTGAACGCCGACAGGACCACGGTCCCCGTTGCGGTAGCCTCTGGATAGGCGTCTTGCAACCAATTGTGCAAAAGTGGAAACGCACATTTGATGCCGAAGGCCAGGAAAATAATCCAGCCACCGGGGCTGTCTAAGCCGAGGTGATCAAAGGTCAACGAGCCTGTCGCTTGATAGTGAACAATCGCGCCGGCCATTAATAACAAGCCGGAAATCACCTGAATAACCAAGTAGCGCAGGCCCACGGTATACGCGCGTGCCGTGCGGTTTGCCCAGATCAACAGCACAGAGGAAATGGCTGTTAACTCCCAGTACAAGAACAAGGTCAGCAAGTCGCCCGCCAACACGGCGCCAATCGCAGCACCGGCATATACCAGCGCTGCAGATTGCTGCATGCGATCTTTCACATGCCAGGCATACAGCCCCGCCAGTATCGCAGCAATATGAAAGATCACCGCCCATACGAAACTGAGGCCGTCCACGCGCAGCGTTGTCAGTGTTAGACCGTATAAGGAAACAATCCCCTGCTCACCATTGGGCAACTGGCAAAGCATTAGCAAGCCCAATGCCGGGGTTACCACCGCTATGGGGCCCAGCAATTTCTTGGGAAGGCGAATCGCCAGCAGCCCTGCCAACATCATCAACAGGGCGGGATTCATCAGCCAATCATTCGCCATAATAATCCTCGCTACGTTTCAACACACGACGCAGCGCCTTTGCAGAGAAAACGATCGTGCAATACGCCAAAAATCCGAAGCCCGCGTAAAAGCCGAAAGATCCATCAAAGCCAAAATAAGGGTGCTTTTCGTAAAAAAATTCAGCGACGAGTAAGACGCCACAAATCAGATAGACCAGGTAGACCAACTTGTCGACATTGGCTGGCTGCTCCAGCCATGCCTTTTTTTCCGATGTCTTCATGTCAGGCTAATTCCTTGCAGAAACTGCATAATGGGCCCTGCGGTAAAAAACAGCACAATACAACTGAGCGCCGTTACGCACAGCGCCAATAGTGATGGCCACGGCGCTTCCCCACCATGGTGATCGCTTTCACGAGCAGGAGCAGCGCGCAGAAAGGCCCGCGCCGGTAATTCCAAAAGGTAAACAATATTCAACAGCGAACTCAGCGCTAACACTGCCAATACAAATAGCTGATCGCTATCAACAGCCCCCAGCATCAGCGTCCATTTGCTCCATGTGCCACCCGTGGGTGGCAAGCCAATAATCGACAAGGCCGCAATGGTGAAGGCCGCAAAGGTATAAGGCATTTTTTTACCTAAGCCGTCCAGCTCACTCACCAGCGTTTTATGCGCGGCAACATAAATTGCCCCTGCACAGAAAAACAGGGTGATTTTGCCCGCCGCATGCATGGCAATGTGCAAGGCACTTCCCAACACGCCATTGGCGCTGGCAAGGAAGGCGCCCAAGGTAATATAGCCAAGCTGACTGATGGTGGAATATGCTAATCGCGCCTTAATATTGTCCTGGCGCATGGCCACTAGCGACGCCAGCAGAATAGACGCACATGCCAGATAGATCAGCCACTGCGTGACCGGTAGCGACTGCACCGCATCAATACCAAAGATAAATACCACGACCTTCAACACGGTGAAGACCCCGGCCTTCACCACCGCCACGGCGTGAAGCAACGCTGAAACTGGCGTCGGCGCCACCATCGCACTCGGCAACCATCGGTGGAACGGCATCAATGCGGCCTTGCCGACACCAAAGGCAAATAGCAACAACAACACCGACAGCAAAACAACGGACGTCCCTTCCTCGAAAACGCCTCCCGCTGTGAAGCTCAGTGTGCCGCTTTGCATCCAGGTAATAATCATCGCCGGCAGGAAAAACGCGATGGACGTACTCAACAAAATGCCCAGATAGACACGGCCACCGTGCTTAGCTTTATCCGTGCCCGCATGGGTAACAAGTGGGTAGGTGCAAAGCGACAGTACTTCGTAGAATACAAATAACGTAAACAGGTTCTCGGCAAGGGCAACACCCATCACCGCGGCGATCGCCACAGCAAAGCAGGCATAGAATCGTGTTTGATTCTGTTCGTTATGGCCGCGCATATAACCGATGGCGTACACCACTGTCACAAACCACAGCGAGCTCGCTATTAGCGCAAACATCATCCCGAGGGGCTCGACATGGAAGGCGATCGTCAAGCCTGGCAATAGCTCCCACCACTGCGCGGCCAGCACGGTGCCCGCCTGCAACTGCTGAAAGAGGTTCACTGACAGCCAGGTCAACGCCGCGGCGGCAATGAGTGACACCGCTTCACGCAGGTTTTGCTTGTTGCCAAACAATAAAATACCCGGCACGGCCAATACAGGCGTAAGAATCGTTAGACTGATCAACAGTTCTGTGGTCATTGTCATTTGCCCCACCCCAACAGCGCTTGGGCCGCATCAGCCGTCACGGATACGGGTAGCGCCGTATCGATACCGAAATAAATATTGGCGACCACCAGTAACCAGAGCGGCAGCAATACACTGACGGGAGCTTCTGAAACCTGACTCGATGCCGGCGGGTCGCGGAAGTACATCACCTCCACAACGCGCCAAATGTACATAACGGCAAGTAAAGAGCCGACCAGTATCAGTACCGCAACCGGCCACATGCCCATTTCCAGTGTCGCGATAACCAAATACCACTTGCTAATAAACCCGACGGTCAGCGGCACGCCGATGAGGCTCAAACCACCGAGGACAAAAGCCATTGCAGTCAGCGGCATACGCTGAGACAAGCCAGCCAAGTCATCCAGGCGTGTGCTGCCCATACGCAGCGCCACGGCTGCCAGGCTCATAAACAACGCACCTTTCATCAGCGCGTGGTTAAATAAATGCAACAGGGTTGCCTGCAAGCCCGCCGCACTGCCGAGTCCCAAACCGATAATCATGTAACCGATCTGAGCGACACTTGAATAGGCGATCGCGCGCTTAATGTCGATCTGCAGGATTGCCACCAGCGACGCGCTGAACACCGCAATCAAGCCCAGGGCAATAAATAGTTGATGAAGGGGTATATCCATGGCGCCGAAGTCGGCACCAAATACCGTAAAGCTGAAGCGAATTAGCAAGTACACCGCAACTTTCGTCGCTGTCGCCGCGAGAAATGCGGTAACGGCCGACGGGGCATAGGCATACGCATTGGGCAACCACAGGTGCAGCGGAAACAGCGCCAACTTCAAACACACGCCAACAATCACAAAGGCATAGGCAGCGAAAACCGTGCGAGTGTCTGCAACAACAGGCAGGCGCTGGGCGAGGTCCTGCATATTGAGGGTGCCGGTCATCATGTACATGAGGCCAATACCAATCAGGATAAAGGTGGCGCCGATGGTGCCAACAATCAGGTATTGGTAACTGGCCCACAGCGCTTTGCGGTCGCGGCCTAGGGAGATTAACGTGTAGGTCGACAGCGACGACACTTCCAGGAAGACGAAAACATTGAATGCATCGCCTGTTGCGAGAATGCCGAGTAAGCCGGCGAGGCATAACAACCACGACACGTAGAAAAGTGTCTGTTTATTCGGCTCGACCTCTGCCGCCACGCTCTGACGGGTTCCCGCCAACACTACCGTGCTTAACGACGAGACGATCAGCAGTAAAAAGGCATTGAGCAGGTCTATGCAGTATTCGATCCCCCAGGGCGCTTCCCAGCCGCCGAGAAAATAGCTAATAGGCCCCTCTAACCAAACCTGTTGCAGCAACAGCATGCTAATGAGCATGGCGGCAGCACTGGTAGCAAAGCTAAACCCCCACGCCAGCGCCGGGCGACCAAGAATTAAGCACGACGGCGCCGCAAGAAGCGGTAAAATAACCTGCAGTATGGGAAGGTGACTCAACACTGATTCTGTTCCTGAATATCTTTTTCTTCCGCACTGCCGTATGCCTCGCGCAGGCGAATAATCAGCGCCAGCCCTAGTGCAGTGGTCGCAATGCCCACAACAATCGCAGTCAGAATTAATACGTGGGGCAGCGGGTTGGAGTAGACCGAAATCGCGTCATCCAAAATGGGAGCACTGCCGCCCGATACCTTGCCCGCGCTGATATACAAAATGAACACCGAGGTCTGGAAGATGTTCAAACCCACCAGCTTTTTGACCAGATTGCCCTGGGCGATCACGATATAAAAACCAATCATCATCAACACCATCACAACCCAGTAGTTGTAATGGGTAAGCAGCATGTCAGTCATCTTGATGCCCCCTGTCGACCAAGCGCCCGGCAAAGGAGAAGTAAATCAGCACCATTACCGCCGCAACGGTAATGCCAACGCCCAGTTCGATAACGATGATGCCGTAGTGTTGGCCGTGGAGTGGATCCTTGGCCAGCACATCGTAGTCAAGAAAGTTGCCACCGTTAACCATGGAGACCACACCGACGGCGCCATACAACAGCACACCGACCGCCGCCATCACCCTTACCCAGGCTTGATCAATCACCTGGCGAGCGGAATCCAGCCCGAACAACATGGTGTAAACAATTATCGCCGCGGCAAAGATCACCCCTGCCTGGAAGCCGCCACCGGGGCCATAGTCGCCGTGGAACTGAACGTACAGAGCGAAAAGCAGAATAGGCGCGATCAGCACCTTGCTGACGATACGCAGAATTTTATGTTGACTGGCCTTCAGTAAGTGACTGGAAAGCGGTTTGGTCGCCCTGTCGCCAACCATCAGCAATGACAGCACACCGACGCCGGCGGTAAAAATCACCGTGACCTCACCAAACGTATCGAAGCCGCGATAGGTCGCCAGCACCGACGTCACAATGTTGGGAATACCCACTTCTTGTCCCGATTGCTCGATGTAGCGCGGCGCAACATGCTGCTGTGCCGGCGCATCCGGCGCACCAAACGCGGGCATATCCATGGTAGCCACTAACAACAATGCACCAGTGATGCTCACCAACACCAGGGCAGACAGCGACCAGCGATGGGGAAGCTTTTCGTAACGTCCGACAATCGCCATGGTTGTAAACATAAGCAGCGGCGAAATTCCGGCACCCACGGCCGCCTCAGTAAACGCCACATCCACGGCATCCATTGTCACAAAGAAATTGGCGGACAGCAGTCCGTAGATCGACGACAACATCACCACAGACAGCAGGTCGCGATTCACCGCTATACCAATCGCGGTGGCAATCAGCATACTCAGCAAACTGATATCGATAAAAAGTTCTATGGCGAAATCCTCCGGGCCTCTATCACATTTACCGCTGCAGCGACTTTCCGGTTAACGGCTTTACGCCTGCCTTCCACGCCGCCTTGCCCAAAGCATGGCTGGATGTTGGGCCGGTAATCAGCAAAAACGCCAGTATCATCATCAATTTGAGAAGTACCAGGCTAAAGCCAGCGAGCAACATCAGCGCCAGCAGTATCAGGCATGCACCGAGGGTGTCAGTAATCCCGGCTGCATGCATACGGCTGTACACATCGGGAAAACGTAACACGCCAATACCGCCAGACAATAATAAGAAGCTGCCAGCGGCGAGCAGGACGGCGCTCAATAACTCATAGGTCTCCATCACGCGTCCTCCTCTTGGCTACTGCTATTTTCATCTTCCAGGTACTCAATAAGCCTGAGCATACCGATCACGCCAATAAAGTTAATCAGCGCGTATACCATCGCAATATCTAAAAATTCTGGCCGACCAAATAGAAAGCCAATCACCGCTATCAATAGGACGGTTTTGGTTCCGAACATATTCGCTGCAAGAATGCGATCAAATACGGTGGGGCCTACAAACGCTCGGGACAGCGCCAAGGCCATAACCAGTAGCAACGTCACTGTGGTAACTGTCAGCATCACTCTTCCAACCCGCAAACTCGTCGGCTCATCTCACCGCTTTTCAGCTCAGCCATGCCGTCACTACTGAGGGAGTGCACCAAAATATAATCGTCTTCAACCACCACAGAGAGCGTACCCGGCGTCAGGTTGATGGAGTTCGCGTAAATCACCCGGCCGATATCCGTCTTCTGAGGGGCCGGTACTCGCTCGAATTGCGGGCTGATTGACGACGGTCCCCGCCAGGCACGTATCACCACGTCGATATTGCTGGCGACGATTTTTTTGAACAACCAGAAGTAGTAAGCAGGAAGTTTTGTGGTGAGATGCAGCGGCTGTGACTCGTGATCGACAACATCCATACGATGAGTGATCCACAGCACGAGGGCGATGGACACAACCCCAAAGCTCAGTAACAGCGCATCATAATGGCCGGAATTCCCCAGCCAAATAGCGGCCAACACCAGAGTTACACTGGCAGTATGTCGCATAAGTCTCCTAACAGCACAGCGAGTCGTTGCCTTGCGAAAACCTGAGGTGCATCGCCCCACGAACTCCGACAACGGATTGTTATTTTATTGACCTAGATCATACCAAAAGCGCGAAAAATCGTCGTTTTTGGTCGCCAAGGCCCTTGGATTGTAAAAAAGGTTCTCTCACAGAGTCCAGAAAAATCGGTTCTAATTGCCCACCGTCCACTCAAGCCTCGGTCGCCGTCAGGTTTTTCGACGCCGTTTTCACTTCCTCGCGCCGCTGCTGTGACCTCACTGAAGGCTGCCCCTGCAGCGCATAGTGATTTAATCCCGGCATATGAACCTGGCGAATATAGTGCTGCCAATCAATCACTCCGGCATCCACGGGAAACAACTCCTGATCGACAGCGCCCATCGACTTCGATAATGAGAGCAACTTGTCGCCGTGAAAGCAGTAATTGGGCTGAGCATAGAAAGAGAATATTTTGGAGAGCTCGACGGCGGTGTCGATATTTCGCCGCGCCCTGAGCTTGCCGCGCCGCCCGAGTCGACGCAGTATCGCGCCAACGATCGTCAGCGCCACCTGAACGCACATTGCGACGCTACTGAACACGCGCTTATCCACCGCCGTAAATCGCCGGCGGGGCGGCGCGTTAAACAGCTTGTCGTAGTCACCGTGATGACTGCTGGCCTCTGCCACCAAGTGGTCAATAAAGTCTCCCAGCATTAGTGGGTTACGGCCACCGCTACAACATTGATAGATGCGATGCTGGCCCGGCTCGAGCAGCTGCTCGGCTGTCGAGAGCAATACCGCATTGGCCACGAGATCGGCCGGAATAATATCGATCACCCCGGCCCGCTTACCGGGAAAGAACGCAACCTTGCCGCGCGCATATGCCATCAACACCGCGTCGGCGACCTTGACCCCCTCAATCCACCCGGGGTTTGGCTCGCGCAGTGTACTCTCGATGATCGACGGACGAACCACCGTCAGCGAATAGCCTCGCATCACCTTGTACAAATATTGCTCACCCAGCCACTTGGTGAAGGTATAGGTATCGTTCCAGCCCGCAGCTTGCGCTTCCTTCGCGCCATGCTCTATGAGCTTGGCCTTTAGCGCCCGCCCCTCGTATTGCCCGCGCAACGCCTCAACCAGGCGTTGCAGGCGCTCAATCAAGGCCGAGGTTTCGTAGAATCTACCCGGCCCCTCAGGTAACGCCAGCCCAACAGGCCGCTCGGACGTCTCGTGGATATCACCCGCTCGGTAGCCGTTTACATAGCAAGTGGACACGTGAACAAGAGGTATATTCCCCCCCAACTCACAGAGTTTGGCGACGTTTTCCAGGGAGAACGTATTAATTTCCAGCGCTCGATCCAACTCTTCACGAAAATTTACACTCGCTGCGGAATTGATCACCACATCGAGCTTGTCAGCCAGCGCCGTAAAGTCTGCACGCGTCAGACCAAACCGCGGTGCAGTAATTTCCCCCGTCACACAGTGAACGCGACTTGCAATCAGCGCCTCAAAGCCTTCTTGCCCCAGTTCATGTCGCAAGGTGTCAAAAATGGAGGAGCGGATCACTTCTTCCCGAAAGCGATCAGTGGCATCACGAAAATGGCGATTGCCCCGCATCAGCAAGTAAATACCGCCCACACCGGGCGTGGTGCGCAGAATCTTCTCCAACAACACCTTGCCCAGGAACCCGGTCGTACCGGTAATCAGCACCTGCTTACCCGTCAGGGCCGCTATCGTCGACGACTTATCTCGATTCAGATCCCGCATCCTCATTGCCCCCTATCGCGAATTTCATCGCCACATTGATCGGCCTCTAACGCTAGCAAGCGCAGTTGACGACCACATGACACCTCGCCGGCATCCCCTCTGCCGCTTTGTAGGCAATTCACTTGCAGGAAACACGCCAGTTATCGTGTCACTCAACGAACCCTGTAGAAGAGGCATCGGTTTTTTCGATCGGATTCAACAACAAACACGACCCATACTGAATCGCTCCGGCCATACACTATCCCTGAACACTGAGATACGGAGAGAACGATGGGTTTACTCATAGACGGAAAGTGGCACGACCGCTGGTACGATACAGAGAACAATCAAGGGGAATTCAAGCGCGAACAATCACAGTTTCGCGGCCAAATTGGTAGCGATGAATTTCCGGCAGAAGCCGACCGCTATCACCTGTATGTATCGCTAGCCTGCCCATGGGCACACCGAGCGCTGATTTTTCGCCGCTTAAAAAAGCTTGAGTCACTGATCTCTGTTTCCGTGGTAAGCCCAATCATGCTTGAACACGGCTGGACCTTTGATATTGACCAGGGCAGCAGCGGCGATCCGCTGCACAACGCAAAGTACTTGCACGAACTGTATACCCGAAACCAGCACGACTACAGCGGGCGCGTTACCGTGCCGGTGTTATGGGATAAAAAACAACAGCGTATCGTAAATAACGAGTCCGCCGATATTATTCGGCAATTCAATGGCGCCTTTGCAGACCTCGCTGAAAAAACGCTGGACTACTACCCTGAATCGCTGCAAGCGGATATAGATGCCATCAACGACGAGATCTACAACAAGGTAAATAATGGCGTGTATCGCTGCGGCTTTGCGACAACGCAACAGGCCTATGAAGACGCCTACGACGCGCTTTTTTCAGCCTTGGACACGATTGAAAACCAGCTCGGTACACAGCGCTTTCTGTGCGGCGACACGATAAGCGAAGCCGACTGGCGGCTTTTCACCACCCTTATTCGCTTTGATGCCGTTTATCATGGGCATTTCAAGTGCAACCGTCAGCGCCTCGAGGACTACCCTCACCTGTCAAACTACCTTCGCCACCTATACCAATGGCCTGGCGTGGCCGATACGGTGGATTTTTCTCATATCAAACGGCACTATTACGTCAGCCACCCGATGATCAATCCCACGCAGGTCGTACCTGTCGGCCCAGACATCGACTACAGTCGCCCACACAATCGCAACGAATAGCGCTTTACCGAAAATGCTGGAAATTTCTAACGCCGTCCGCTTACCTGATAACGAAATTGAACTGAGTGCGATTCGCGCTCAGGGTGCGGGCGGCCAAAATGTCAACAAGGTGTCTTCGGCCATACACCTCCGCTTTGATATTCGCGCGTCGTCACTGCCTGAGTTTTATAAAACAGAACTTCTGGCCCTGAAAGATCAGCGCATCAGCAAAGACGGTATTGTGGTGATTAAAGCTCAGCAATTTCGCACTCAGGAGCAAAATCGAGAAGATGCCCTGCAACGCCTTCAGGCACTGATCCGCAGCGTCGCCGTCACCCGCAAAGCACGTCGCCCCACCAAGCCCAGCAAAAGCGCCAAAGCAAAAAGGATGGACAGCAAAACCAAACGGGGAAACATCAAAGCCCTTCGCAAGAAAGTGTTTGATTAGTCCCTCTCCCACGCGCCCCTCGGATATACCGTATACCGCCCTCGACCGAAGCACCTGACACTATCATTAATAGCGTCAGTACGGCCCAAGGCGATAGCGAAATCCAAGGAGAGCACGATGCGTTTGGCAGAAGATATTAAAAATTACATGGAAACGCTGGTGGAAGAAGAGATTGCCCTGCGTGGACTGGCCGAAAAACATGACAACGACTATCTGCAAGACCTTTTTTGTCTGACGCTAAACGCACTGCCGCCAAAGTATGTTCGCTATGCTATCGATATACTTATGTACATGAGCAACGAAGAGCGTGCAGCCCTGCAAAAACAGGTTACCCGAGCATTGAATGATGCAACGATTGTGATGGGAAGCAACCGTCGAAAAGAGTCCCGGTCGGAATAATATCAGGCAACACTAATGCCCCTTCACCACCGCCAGCTCCTTGCTGGCTTTAGAGGCGTGGTAAAGCTCAGAGAGCCTAGGCGCAATTTTCTTCAGCGGTAGCAATTCCTGTACAGCGCCCAATTGATATGCCGCGCCCGGCATCCCCCATACCACCGAACTGGCTTCGTCCTGAGCAAGCGTCAGGGCGCCCGCCTCACGCATCGCCAGCATGCCAGCGGCGCCATCTTTTCCCATGCCGGTGAGCAATACACACATTGCATTTTTGCCCATCTCACGGGCCACTGACTCAAACAACACATCGGCAGAGGGCCGATGACGATTGACCGGCTCAGTCTCATCAACCACGCAATAATAGCGCGCACCGTCGCGTCGCAACCGTAAGTGCTTGCCCCCTGGCGCAATATATACGTGACCATGCAGCACCCGCATACCGTCTTCCGCTTCACATACCGTCATCTCGCTGCAGCCATCCATACGTTTGGCGAAAGCCGAGCTAAACATACCCGGTATATGCTGAACGATGACCGTGCCAGGTGTGTCGGCAGGTAGCCCTTGCAGGACCTCGCGAATCGCCTCGGTTCCACCCGTGGAAGCGCCAATCGCCAAAATCTTATCGGTAGTACCAAAGTTCAAGGCCGTTTTCTTCGCCTTTTTACTCGCTAACTTTTTGTGCTCCACCTCGCTCGCTAAGCGGCTTACATTGGCGACACTCGCCGCCTTAACCTTCTCAATTAAGTCGTCGGCATAGGCCTTGATCCCCTCTGCAACATCGACCTCGGGCTTCGCGACAAAATCCACCGCGCCAAGCTCCAAGGCCTCAAGAGTAACTGCCGCACCTGCCTGAGTTAAAGATGACACCATCACCACAGGCATCGGCCGCAGGCGCATAATATTGCGCAAAAACTGTAAGCCATCCATGCGCGGCATTTCTACATCGAGGGTGATCACATCTGGGGATAGCCGCTTAATTTTTTCTCTGGCGATAAACGGGTCTGAGGCTACGCCGACCACCTCAATACCCGGGTCTGCAGACAGAATTTCCGTCAGTAAATGCCGAATCAACGCTGAATCATCAACCACCAATACCTTAATACGCTGCTCCGGCATAAACACCTCTAACCAATGAACGCCTTATCCCCTTCCCTGAGTGACTTTCAATGCACTCAGAATTCCTCCCACTCGTCGCCGCCGGATACGCGCTTACCACTTACGCCGTGATAGTTTGCATTGCTTCCCGCTGCCTCGGGCTTCGCTCTGGAGGGGCTACGCAGCGGTGCCACCGTCTTGCTTGCAGGCGCTACGCCATGGCCCATGGGCGCCTCGACCTGGTCACCAATTTTGAAGTAGTTCATACGATCACTGAGGCCAGAAGAGAGGGTATCCATTGACTGACTCGCCGCCGCAGCCTGCTCTACCAGTGCCGCATTCTCCTGGGTCACTTTATCCATCTCTGATACCGCTTTATTCACTTGCTCAATGCCAGCTGCCTGCTCCTGACTGGCCAGCGCGATTTCAGAGATAATGTCCGATACTTTTTTCACGCTTTGAACAATTTCTTCAAGCGTTGAGCCAGACTCGTCGATCAATCTTGAGCCTTCCTCGACCTTCTCGACGCTGTCTTTAATCAGGGTTTTAATCTCTTTGGCGGCCTCCGCACTGCGTTGCGCCAAATTACGTACCTCTGATGCCACCACAGCGAAACCACGCCCCTGCTCTCCGGCACGTGCGGCCTCAACGGCAGCATTAAGCGCAAGCAGGTTGGTCTGGAAAGCTATCTCATCGATCACCCCGATGATGTCAGAAATACGTTTCGAAGAAGAATTAATCTCGCGCATTGCATCGACCGCGCGGCCAACCACATCGCCACCTTTCTCGGCTTGGCCCCGTGCGCCGGAAGCCAGGTTATTTGCCTGTGAGGCATTCTCAGCGTTCTGCTTAACCGTCGCAGTAAATTGCTCAACGCTGGATGCCGTTTCTTCCAGGGACGCGGCCTGAGCCTCCGTGCGGTTCGATAAGTCAAGGTTCCCTTGCGCGATCTCAGACGCGGAGCTGCGAATACCCATCGCGGCCTCTCGAATCTGTACCACCATGTCCTTTAGGTTACCCACAGAGGTGTTGACCGCATCCTGCATCGACGCGAACTGGCCTTGATACTGGCCGGCCATCACTTCCATCAAATCACCTTCGGCAAGCGCCTCCATAACCCGTGAGCTTTCTCTAAGCGGCTCAGCAATGGTGTCCATAAGGCTGTTCAAACCCGCACCGAGACGCTGCAGGAATCCGGTCGTCCCCTCCAGATCGATCCGTGCTTCAAGCTGGCCAGCAATGGCGCTATCTACCAGCTCTTTAATTTGCTGTTCGGCATTATTCTGATCATCGACAATGGCATCCATTAGCCCGTTAACAGACTTCCCGAGCCGCTGCATAAAGCCAGAATAATTCTCCGCGTCCAAGCGTTGATCAAGTTGCCCCTCCGCCGCCGCGGAAATCAGGCTGGCAATCTGCCGCTCGGCGTCCTTCTGCTCCGTAATATCCTTCCACTCGACCATATTCCCCATATAGTCGCCGTTTGCATCCAAAATTGCCGTGGCGTTCACTTCAAACTCCAGGTCAGCAATTTTAATTTCTGCCTTCGCCGGCAGCGCGGCCACATTGGCAAGCAAGCCACGCTGATGCGCGGGGTTTTTGTGAAATTGGTCAATGGACTGGCCGACAAGATTATCTGCAGAGAAGCCCGGGAAATGCTCGCGCAATATTGCTTCGCGGTTTTTCAGCATTTCAACAACCGCCGGATTCGCATAGGTAATATTCAGATCAGCGTCGCACATCATAAAGTTAGCATCAGCGCCGTTCACCGCAGACTGTAACGCCGCCACCTGCGTTTCGCGTGCGCGCTGCTCGGTAACATCGAGCCACTCCAAGGTGTTGCCAATGTAGTTACCCTTGGCGTCAATTTGGGCCGTCACATTAATATTGAAAGTCAGGTGCCCTACGTGAATATCGGCCGAATGCGGCAGGTTGGCTGGGTCGGAGAGCATTTTACGCTGATGAGCGGGATTCTTGTGGAAGATATCAATGCAAGTGCCAACGATATTGTCGACATCAAAGCCTGGGTATATCGCCGCCAAAGCCTCTCGGTGACTACCCAATAGGGTCTGCGTAGATTCGTTGACATAGGTGACGTTAAAATCACGGTCAATCATCATAATCGCTGTCATCGCCGAGCCAACAGCTGTCTGCAGACGTGCAACCTCCGTCTCCTTAGCTCGAACGTCTGTCACGTCGAGCCACTCTAAGGTATTACCAATGTAATTACCTTTGCCATCTATCTGCGCCGTTACGTTGATATTGAAGGTGAGGTCGCCCACATGGATATCGGCCGAGTGCGGCAGGTTGGCGGGGTCTGCCAGTAAGCGCCGCTGGTGTTGGGGGTCCTTGTGAAAAATATCGATGCAAGTGCCGACGATATTTTGCACGTCAAAGCCCGGATATACCGATGCCAACGCAGTGCCGTGCTTCTGCAGTAATGCCTCAGTTGCCGTATTCACATAGGTTACCGTCAAATCACGATCGACCATCATGATAGCGGTCATGGCACTATCTACCGCCGTTTGTAGCCGCGCAACCTTATCCTCATGAGCGCGTTGAGCAGTGACATCTAACCACTCAAGCGTATTACCAATATAATTACCGCTATCGTCAATTTGAGCAGTCACGTTGATATTGAAAATAAGTTCGCCAACATGAATATCGGCCGAATGTGGCAGGTTGGCTGGGTTGGCGAGCAAGCCGCGCTGATGGGCGGGATCCTTGTGAAAAATATCGATGCAGGTACCCACAATATTATTCGCATCAAAACCTGGGTAGGTGGCCGCCAACGCATCTGCGTGCTTAGCAAGTAACTTTTGCGTGGATTCATTCACATAGGTAACCACGAGGTCGCGGTCGACCATCATGATGGCGGTCATGGCCCCACCGACGGCCGTTCGCCAACGCGCCAGCTCCTGAACTTGTTGTTGGTCGGCTTTGCTGCGACGGGGGGGTTTCGCAGTGCCGGTAGTACGGCGGGCTGTTGCGGATTTTGTATTCTGCGCTGCCATGTGACTTCTCCTGAACTTATCTATGCTGCCCTATCTCAACCCTTTGGTCATGAGAGACGGCTAATTATCTAATCGTTGGTATATTGTTCTTCCGATCAGTGCGTACTTGTCGGTCACTCCCGCAAGATTTTCAGAGTGGCCAATGATCAACACGTCACCAGGTTGTTGTAGTTTTGCAATTTTGCTGAATATTTTTCTTTGCGTGTCTTTATCAAAATAAATAATGACATTACGAAAAAAAATCAGATCGAAACCCTTCTTAAACGGGAACTCATCTAAAAGATTCAGTTGGCGAAACACCATATTGGTGCGCACGTCATCGCGAATCTTCACTAATCCTTCACGCGCGCCTTTTCCGCGCAGAAAAAAACGTGACCGCAGACGCTCATCAACACCGTCTACGCGCGCTGCGTCATAGACGCCCTGTTCTGCTTTGCGCAATACCGACGTATCGATATCGGTGCACAAAATCTTTATATCCCAGGTATCCCGGTTAGCAATGCTGTCCAACACCGTCATCGCGATACTGTATGGCTCTTCACCGCTACTGCATCCCGCGGACCAAATACGGCAATACCTCGACGCCATCTCGCGTTTGGCAATAAAGTTTTTAAGAAACTCGAAATGATGTGGCTCTCGGAAAAAACTGGTGAAGTTCGTCGTGATGGCGTTGATAAAATCGGTGACTTCCGATTCCTCATTTTTCTCAAAGTACTCGATGTATTGCGAAAAATTTTGAAGATTCAATTTGCGGATACGCTTGGCAAAGCGACTGTATACGAGCTGGCGCTTTTCTTCCCCTAAGGTAATCCCTGTACGCGCGTACACGATCTCTTTCAGCTTATTGAAGTCGCGATCTTTGAATTGATATTCAAATTTCACGTCAGACAGATCTTCCGCAGCACTCACAGCAACGCCCCTTGATTAGGCACTGAAACTTCAATTTGAGTACATCACAGCGATTGCCTCACAGACCATAAGTAATGGCACCTACCGCGATTACGATAAACGTCAGTGGAGAATACAAGTCTTCAGAGAAATCACCACCGCGCCACCAACAGCCATTAAGGCAGCACAGGCGATTTGTCCGGCGAGTGTTGGCACCGCAAAGACAACCGAGCATCCCCCAACCGCAAGCATTGACAAAACGGCGATCCATTTTGTTCGACAGTTTACGCAGCGCTGACGCTCCCAGCGTTTTATCGTCGGACCGAAAAGACGACTTGCCAACAAGCGTTGATGACAGCGCTCAGAACTCTTTGAAAAACATGCTGCGGTAAGCAACAAGAAGGGAGTGGTCGGGAGCAATGGCAGAAACACGCCAGCCAATGCCAGCAACAGGAATAATAGTCCTGCAGACAAATAGAACATCCGTGCGACGCCAGTCGCTTCTACCGCTCTCATCACTACGAGACGACGAAATACAACTTGCCATTACCATAGCGTGGAATCGGCACAGTAAAACCGATCACCGCTGAGCCCTCTAGGGTGCCAACGGCATCTGCCAATGCAGCGCCTTCGACTAGCTCTGCCAGCTTTATATGGGTGGATTGATCATTCATTAGCAATCGCGAACAAATGTTTGCCACTTCGTAGAAGTTAGCCCGTACACCTTCGGATAGATCCTCGTCCTTAGCCATGTCCTCAGCGCCACCTTTGGGAATCATAGAAAGTGCGGCCCCCGAAAATGCGGCAAATGGATAATCGGCAACAAGCATAGCAACCAGTGTACCCTCATCATCGACATAGCTCGCGCCTATCGCAGATGATGGCAAAGACGCATCACCGTCGCCCACCTCTAAGTCATCGACACCGAAAAGCATGGCGAGCATACTCGCTACCGAACCGGCTTTGGGTTTTAACAGTGATGCCATGGGATTTACCTTCTACATGATTGCACTTAGTACTTTTTGAAAGGAGTCCACAGAGAACGGTTTTGAGATCAAAAACTTCGCGCCACCGGCTGTGGCCTTGGCACGCATTTCCGATGTGGCTTCGGTTGTTATAAACCCAAACTTGGTTTTCAGCCCTTCCTCGTTCATGGCTTCTAAAAGCTCTATGCCGGTCATATTTGGCATGTTCCAATCTGCGAGGACTAAATCAGGCAACTGGCCTTTCACCATTTCCAAGGCGATGGCGCCATCTTCAGCCTGAGAAACGTCATTACCGTCGAAGCCTGCTTGACGCAATGTTCTGATAATCATATTTCTCATCGCCGCACTGTCGTCGACCACAAGTATGTTCATGCTTAGCCACCTTTTTTCATCGAAATTGCGCAATACTTCTATGCTGATAATTTGAGCACACACATTGCGAAACTCCCAATTAGTGAACATACCTATTGTTGCAAAGGCGCTGCAAATGAGACTGTTTGTAAAATAACTTGTCCGGGATTACGCCAATGGAAAGTGCAAAATCACTGGTAACAAATGCGAGCTCTCTGGTGTCTTTTCCCAGCATCGCCATTGAAGTTGGAAAAGTGATTAATAGCGAAGATGGATCCGTTCGAGACGTCGCAAAACTCATTGAATCAGACCCTGCTTTAACCGCGAAGTTACTTCGAGTGGCAAACAGTGCTGCCTTCCCCAGTGTCTCAGAGGTCAACACCGTCCCTAAAGCCATTACCCGCATTGGTTCGCGCACGATCAATCAAGTACTCACAGGAATCGAGGTGGCACGCTGCTTCGAAGGCGTCGAAAACGCCGCCTTTTCGATTGACGAATTTTGGCGCCACAGTATTTATACCGCACTTATCGCTCAGAATATCGCCAACATCTGCCGGAAGGTTGAGCCCGGCGTGGCGTTTACCGCAGGCCTGCTACACGATATTGGCGATCTCATTTTATATAACGCGACAAAAGAGCGTGGCGAACAATGCTTCTCACAATCGCTGCTCGACAACGACGGCCTGGAAACTTATAAAACCGAGCAAGATTTTTTTGGCTTTGACCACAGCGACGTCGGCTACGAATTGGCCAGTCAGTGGTCACTGCCGACGTCGATCCAAGAGAGTATTCTTGCTCACCATACACCGAATAAACTGGAGGATATTCCAGACCTGGTATATGTGGTGCATATCGCAAATAGCCTCGCTGTATTATGTGAGCTAGACAGCGACGATTTTTCTGAGGCGGCGCCGATTCTGGACACGGCGTGGCAGACTTTAGGTCTGGACCCAAGTCAGGCGACAGAGATTATCGGCGACATCAAAGCCAGCGCTGAAGACATTCTCCAGGCATTTTCCGCTTAAATATTCAGGTCCACCAAACGTCTCTTCTCCGCCCAGCGATAGGCGAAACATCCTTCAGCAGGTGAAATTCAAACGGTATTAACCGGCCCTAGTCAAAGAGTTCAATATCACCGTACTCCGGCTGCTCAACCAATGTTTTACCGTAATCGGTTTCTTCTCTGGCAATTTGCTGTGCATGTAGAGAGCGCAATCTCTTCACTAGCACCTGACCCGTAGTGGGGAAATAATTCACCTTCCTGGAAAAGCTCTCACCCAAGTCAGCGGCAGCTATCGGATAGCCTTCCACACTGAGGAACTCTCGAACAAATTTGATATTTTTTGCACCAATATCAGTGAGTCCTCGCATTATTTTGCCGCCGCCGAACAGCTTGATCTCCAAGCGCCTTTTATCGCCGCCACGACGGATAATGTCGTTGATTAAATGCTCCATTGCGTAAATACCGTAGCGCGCCGCCACGCCATCTGCAGCGACGTCACCACCAGGCAGCATAAAGTGATTTAAACCACCCACCCCAATCTCCGGATCGCGAATGCACGCTGCGATACACGACCCCAGCACGGTTGAAATCATTTGATCACTGCGGTCTGTCACGTAGTATTGGCCAGGCAGAACGCGAACCGCATACACGTTGTGTACGCTGTCCCAGTGACAGGATACGCCTGGATAGTGTTCGGAGATTTCACTTCGATTGCGATTTGGCATATTCAAGCAAACGCGCTCCGCCCGTTGTCATGGCTCTACTATTTGTCCGCTGCGCCGCCAGCCTCATTACATATCTGGCCATGCACCTCATGTTCTACCGGACAGCTGTAGCTGCTGGCTAATGTTGCAAGCTCAGAATGGTCGCTATCCAATGTCTTCATTCGCTCAGCGCTGTCTGCAATATGCCCAAGACGCTGAGCACTGCCATCAAACATCTGTAAGCGCTCTGTAATGGTATTTAATGCGCTGCGAACCGCCTCAACGGCCTCGGGCTCACTACCGCCATCGCGCTCCATCCGATCCAATGCTGAAGTAATCTCCATGAACAGAAGAATAATGTCACAGGCTTCCTCTTCCAGCTCCGATGCGACCGCGCGTAATTGAGCAGCATATACAGACAGTACTCGCCGGTCCTCTTCCGACCTCGGTAACATACCGTGATTTACCTTTCGACTGAGTACCACCATTAAAGCCTCTTTCGCGGGTTCCCACTTGCGGGGTCATGCGGCCAACAACGAGGCGAACCCTGCACGACGTATCACGGTATCGATGTCGTCAGGAAAGCCTTGATAGCTAACCTCCCGACCGGTTTTCTGTTGACTCTGGCGAAACAGCGCCAATAACTGCAGACCGGCACTATCGACCTGCTCAACGGCCGACGCATCAATGCTGATATCGCCGTCTGCCGCGGCAGCAAATTCTGCCAAAACCTGATAGAGAGAACCGGCACTGGCAATAACAAGTTCACTGGGAAGTGACTTACCACCGGGCTCACCGTCTTCGCTGCCAAGCAGGACAACAAAACCGTCGTCTTCGGTGTTCGGAGTGGCCGCTCCTTGTTCTGGTTCTGGGCTGTTTATATCGCTGCCCGAGCCCTGTTCAGGCTCATCACCCAATAGAATAATAAATTCTTCATCTGCCATCGCGTTTTCTCACGCTGTTTTCGCCATAGGCGTCGGCGCGTCGTGGTTGAGTTCATTGCCGGAGAAAAGCTTGTCGATATTTAGAAGAATGAGCATCTTTTCATCGACGGTAGACAAGCCTTTTACATAGTCACTACTCACGCCGCTCGCCCCGACTTCAGGCAAGGCCTGTATATTGGCATCATCCAAGCGATACACTTCCGATACCCCGTCCACCACCATGCCAATGGTTCTCGGCTTGTCAGCGCTCTCGACTTTGACAACAATAATCACCGTAGTCGGACCGTGGGGTATGGTCTCCATATTAAAACGCTTTCGCAGGTCGATAATTGGAACGATAGCGCCCCGCAAATTCATGACACCAAGCACAAAGTCAGGCGAATTCGGAATTGGCGTCACGGTGTCCCAGCCCTGAATACCTTGCACACGCAATATTTCGACGCCGTATTCTTCACCATTCAGAACAAAGGTCAGATACTGATTGGCATCGCCGGCGCTCAACTGATCGTCAGGGCTGTTGCTATATTCACTTGTCATTCGATTTCCCCTACTTTTTAAGCGGCGTTAGAGTCATTGGCTTTGGCATCGCCTGCGTCGCGTACCAGGCCCGGTACGTCGATAATCATGGCAACGTTGCCGTCCCCCAAAATTGTTGCGCCCGCTAGGCCGGTGACCGGCATGTAGTTTTCCTCAAGACTTTTAATGACGACCTGCTGCTGATCTAACAGCTCGTCGACAAATAGCCCCAAGCGCTTTCCATCACTTTCCACGACGACCATCAACTCGCCATCGCTCTCGAGGTACGTTTTTCTTGGTGCAGAGCAATTTAAATTAAAGCGCTCACGCAATCTCACCACGGGGATGTAATCCTCCCGCAGCCGATAGACAACAGAGCCCCCAGCCAAACGCTTTATCTGGTTTGGCGGCACAAGCACCGTTTCGACAATGGACCTTAGTGAGAAGATGTAGACATCATCGCCCACACGCACGAGCTGACCATCGAGAATAGCCAGTGTGAGGGGCAGGCGAATTTTCAGACAGGAGCCTTTTCCTTGCTCGGAGTGAATATCAATCCGGCCACCCAGGTCGGCGATGTTTCTTCGCACGACATCCATACCCACACCGCGGCCAGATAAATCGCTCACGGCCTCGGCTGTCGAAAAGCCTGGCTGGAAGATTAGGTGATGAATTTGCTCTTCACTGAGTTGCTCGGTTTCGCTCACCACACCACGCTCTATGGCGATTTGGTGAATTCTTTTGGCATTCAGGCCCGCGCCGTCATCTTCAACTTCAATAACGATACTGCCGCCTTCGTGGTACGCGCTCAGTTTAAGCGTGCCCACTTCCGGCTTACCGGCCGCGAGGCGCTGCTCAGGCATCTCTATGCCGTGGTCTAAGGAATTTCGCACCAGGTGTACTAACGGGTCGCTCATCTTTTCGAGAACGGTTTTATCCAGTTCAGTGTCTTCTCCGGATAATACGAGCTCTACTTTCTTGCCCAGCTTACTACTGATATCCCGAACCAAGCGCTTAAAGCGACTAAAGCTGCTGCTAATCGGCAGCATGCGTATTTGCATAGCACTCTCTTGCAGCTCCCGAGTGTGACGTTCCAGCACCATAAGCCCATCGCGCAGACCGGAGTTCGCACCTCTCTCACCACCATCCTCGCCAAACCGCGCCAGCATGGATTGGGTGATAACCAGCTCACCAACGAGATTCAACAGAGCATCAATTTTATCGATATTAACGCGAATCGACCCCGAGTCCCGGCTAGCGGCGGCGGGCGCGGCTGCCGGCTTCGCGGCGTTAGATTCACTTTTTGGCGGCTCAAGTTGGGCGACGGTATTGGCGCTTTCAACAGCACCCGTATCGGCTGTTGCATCAGCTTGCGGGTTCCGACAGTGTATTTTTAAATCACACTGCTCTTTCACCCATTCAAACGCTGCCTCAATCGCCTCTGCGTCTACGTCGGCTTCCAATTCCAGAACCCAGCCGCAGTAACAATTTTCCGGGTCGACGGAATCAAACTCGACATCCTCAGCCAATTCAGCGACGACATTTAGCTTCCCCAGTGACTCCAGCTCTCTAAAAATGCGAATAGGCTCATTGCCGGTTTTGAATATATTCGCATCCGGTCTGAACTCGATGTCCCAGATTTTGACGGCCGGCTTTTGCGCCATTACCTCATCGGTGTCAGCAACAGGCTCCGCCGCTGAAGTGACCGGTGCACTGCCCAGCAGGGCATTTATTTTCTCCTGGCACTCCATCACGGAATTCAGGTCGAGCTCAGCATCGTCCTTAAGCGCAGCGAGCATACCGCGCACGCAATCAACGGCGCCGAGTAACACTTCGATAAGGTCTTCACTCACCGCTCGCTGATTACTGCGCAGCTGGTCTAAAAGTGTTTCAACACCGTGAGTGAATTCTGAAATTGCTGTGAAGCCAAACGTTGCGGCACCACCTTTTATCGAATGTGCCGCTCGGAAAATCGTATTGATAAGCTCTGGGTCAGCATTCCCAGGCTCCAGCCCCAGAAGCCCGGACTCCATTACATCGATACCTTCCTCGCTTTCTTCGAAGAAGATGTCGTGGATTTCCTTCATATCCATATCAATGGACATATCTCAACTCCTAGCCGAGCACGCGATCAATAACCTTTATCAGCGACTCAGGGTTAAACGGCTTCACTATCCAGCCTGTTGCACCGGCCTGTTTGCCACGCAGCTTCATATCAGATGCCGACTCGGTCGTCAGGATTAAAATGGGGGTAAACCGACAGGTATCCAGCTTGCGTAGATTTTCGGTAAGCGTAATACCATCCATTATCGGCATGTGGACGTCGGTAATGACCACGTCGTAGGCATTGGCTTCCGCCAGCTCCAATCCTTCTTGACCATCGCTTGCCGATTCCACACTATGGCCGGCCTTACTCAGCGTGGCAGACACCAGCTTCCGAATAGATGGTGAATCGTCTACCGCTAAAATATTCGCCATAGCCCCGCTCCGACTTTCTCGCTGCACTGCTGATTTTTAGAGTCCCCAACGCTATTCAGTACATAGACTTCACGAAAGCCTAAGTATTCGTAATTGTACTAATCTGAGCGGGACATCACGCAGGCAGAGCGCGGACACACGCTATGACTTGCCGGCATCACGACTCGACAAAGCCCCAACTTCGTTATGCGAATATCAGCTAGGTACAAACTCGAATCCCCTCTCTGATAAACATCTCAGATACTCTAATTCACATTGAACGCCACAAGGGATTCGCCGCTATGGAACGCAAGCAACCATCGGGACTCGCTATCTTCGCAAATGTCTTACTTCTGTGCGTGAGTGCGGCTGTCGCGCCGACTGAAATTAGCATCATGAGCGGCATCGCTATGCTAGCGATCTTGCTTCTCAGCGCTGCGGCGTTAAGTGGTTGGCACCGACATAGCTAATGTCATTACGCAAGCAATTAACGCTGATCTTATGCGGCTTCGCACTCCTGCCGCTGCTGTTCTTTGGTGCAGTGGACTATTCCATGTCCGTCGCTCACCTAAAGGCCGCCGCTATGCGGGAGCTAACAGCGTTAAGTGACATCCAGCGAGAACGCCTACTCAATCAAGTTAATCAACACAAACAACAAATGCTAATGATTGCCCAGGCACCCGCTGTGACGCAGGCGGCCTACGCGGTGTGGCAGGGCGATGCCGACAACAACAGTTTGGGCTCAGCGCTGGAAGAGGCGCTTTCCCTAGCGCCAAACGTGACCGAGGCGCATATCTATGGCCCCGCTAATACACTGCAGAGTCGCGTGTTTGGTGCGGGATATCATGCCCAGACACCCACCGACGGCCGCCGATATTCTGAGATCTCTTTATCCCACGACACCAATGGGCAGGCGCTGCTCGTCGATGAAGCCCCTATCTACCACAGCGGAAAATTTGTCGGCCGGATTCGTCTGTACACAAATGCTGAACCACTACTGCATATATTTACCGACTACAGCGGCATGGGTGAAACCGGCGAATCAATACTGATCCAACCCGACCAGGACCTTCGAGTCAAAGCGCTACACAAACGCCGATATAACGACAGTGGCGAATTGACCTACAACCCCTTTCGCGCGCCCTTTAATAGCAACCATAAAGAGGCTTACGACGTTTTTGATTATCGCGGCGAAGCGGTGCTCTTAGTGGGGCAATTCCTTCCCGAGTTGAACTGGGGAATTATTGTTAAGCGCGATATCAGCGAGATACTCGGTCCTGCCAAAGCTATGCTATCGCGCCTCAACATATTCATTATTGCGATTGCCGGGCTCAGCATAATTATTGCCCTGCGCGCAGCAGCGATCATTCATCGCCCTGTGGCGAAGCTAACGCAAACCGCACAGCGCATTCGCACAGGCGATCTGCGCAAGCGGGCCGATGAGAGCGGTCACAATGAAATGGCGGTATTGGGTCGCGCGATTAACGGCATGCTCGACCAACTTATCGACGACAATACCCAGCTCGAGAAAGCCGTCGCGCAGCGCACCTTCGAGGCAGAGTCAGCAAGAGAGCGAGCCGAGGAAAATAGCCGACTACAAAGCGAGTTCCTGGCCAATATGAGCCATGAAGTTCGCACACCACTGAATGGCATTATGGGTATCGCGAGCATACTCAAACGGTCGGTCAGTGACGACCGAACACAAGAGTACCTCGACATCATCGAAAACTCTGGGCAAAACCTGCTTGTCATTATCGACGACATATTAGAATTGTCGCGCGCAAACACCGGGCAACTCTGTCTTCACAACGACGACTTTGTCGCCCGCGATGCCTTTTCCACGGTACTGAAATCATCTGCTGAAGCGGCCAGAGAGAAGGGGCTAGTATTTACGGTGGCGTTTTCCGACAATGTGCCACGCACCTTACACGGCGACGCCACACGACTTACGCAAGTGCTAAAGCAGTTACTTAGCAATGCGTTG
This sequence comes from Spongiibacter sp. UBA1325, assembly GCF_002306875.1. Classification (NCBI taxonomy): domain Bacteria; kingdom Pseudomonadati; phylum Pseudomonadota; class Gammaproteobacteria; order Cellvibrionales; family Spongiibacteraceae; genus Spongiibacter; species Spongiibacter sp. UBA1325. The sequence goes on along the minus strand of NZ_DBTD01000004.1, from coordinate 447,377 downwards.
AAATTTACCCAGTCAGGTAGCATCGAGGTTAACATTAGCTGGTCGGCAACGTCCGCTTCTCGCGGTCAGCTTTGCCTGTCGGTTACCGATACCGGCATCGGTATCCCGCCATCAAAACAGCAAGATGTCTTCAAGCCCTTTGTTCAGGCTGACGGTGGCAGCACTCGCCGCTACGGGGGCAACGGCTTAGGATTGAGTATCGCCTCCCACATCGTCGCCCTCATGGACGGACGTATTGACGTCACCAGCGCGGAGAACCGCGGCACGACATTCACCGTAACTACCGACTTACTCGTTGCTGAGTCAGCGCCACTGGCAAGCCAGAGAACGGAGCGATTTAGTAGCAAACCTGCCGATGCGGGCGCGACACACATAGAGCCCGGCTCGCCAGCGAGTGGGAACGTACATCAACTACAGCCGTCGGCCCAGCGAGCGGCGCCAACCAGAATGAGACCTGCAACGGCGAAACTCTCATCACAAGCGGCTACACTGGCGTTTATGGATGACTGCGCATCGTTGGCAGAACCAGCGGTAGAGGACGATAGACACATGATACTGGATGAACAACGCCTGCGTGATATTACCCGCAACAAGCCTGCACTCATCACCAGCATTTCTCAGCTCTTTATCGATGAGCTTCCAGATATGTTGCAAAGTGTCGATGACGCCTACACCAAAGGCGAACGCGACGAGCTCGCTCAGGCCGTACACAGGCTGAAAAGCGCGCTGGGGAATTTCGCAACGCAGGAATACTATCGCGACATTAGCGGACTGGAAGCTCTGGCCAAGGAGTCTGGCGAACCACTATCCCTGTGGCGCGAAAAATGGGATACAGTCACCCTAAAACTACAATTACTGGAAAATGAGTTAAAGGATATAGCGGGCCTCTAGCCGATGGATATATTACTGGTCGACGACGACCCAATCACTCGCCTCGCACTTTGCGCCGCAGTCGAAGACTGGGGCTTTACGCCCGTTGTCGCGAAAAGTGGTGAACAAGCGCTCGAGATCCTGAATGAAGACAGCCCGCCTCACCTTCTTATCATCGACTGGTCGATGCCGGGAATGAGTGGCCCTGAACTTTGCGAAAATATACGGCTGCGAGATGACGGCCAGTTCTTCTACATTCTTATGCTCACCGGCAAAGAGGGCAACGAGGCGGTTATCGAAGCGATGGAGTCCGGCGCCGACGACTTCTTGAGCAAACCCTTTGATCACCGCGTGCTCAAGGTTCGGCTCGCCGCAGGCAGCCGCATCGTTCGCCTGGAGCAAACGCTCAATCAACTGGCTTCCCGCGACTCCTTAACCCAGTGCTGGAATCGTCGGATGATCGATGAGCTACTCGACTCAGCGATTGCAGAAGCCCGCCGCAAAACCTCAAATCTGTCGCTGATGGTGCTGGATATCGACCATTTTAAGAAAGTAAATGACACCCACGGCCACGCCGCCGGAGATGTTGCCCTCAAGCATATGGTCAATATTCTCAATACAAATTTGCGCGAGTACGACCAGGTCGGGCGCTATGGCGGAGAGGAATTTGTGGTGATCTTGCCCTCGACCGACAAAGATTCCGCCTGGGGCGTTGCCGAGCGTATCAGGGCCTCTCTGCAATACCACCCAGCACAGGTTGATGCCGAGCTCGATATATCAATGACAGTGAGCATTGGTATTACCGAGTTCCGACACGACGGCAGCGACAGCCGCATAAGCCTGTTTGAACGGGCCGACCGGGCTCTGTATACCGCTAAGCACTCGGGCCGAAACCGCGTCGTCTATGGTGATTAGGCGGTGAACTTTCTTTGGTATCGCGCTCGTTTTAATATAGGCGAATTAAAACCACCATAACACATCTCACTCGCCACGAGTCGCGTATAACGCCATATCACCAACACAATGGAAATGATCATGCCTAGCCCCAGTCTCACATTGAGCCATGGCTCTGATATTCGGCCTCCGCGTCTCTCGAACACCCTCGGAGAATTCGGTCGCGCCGCCAAGGAATGTAGCTTGCTAATATCCCGCCACCGGCAGCTCGCAAAATTACCCAGAGGCGACGGCCACCCTGTTATTGCCCTCCCCGGCTACGGTGGTGACGATGGCAGCATGTCAGCATTGCGTTACTGGCTGCGACGCTGGAACTACCAGGCCGAACCGTGGAAGCTTGGCCGCAATATTCCTGCCGGGCGCATCTCACAAATGGAGCACATGCATGAGTTTCAAGAGCATATGCTCAGCCGCATCCAGCAGCGCGTAGATGATTTATACGAGCTGTGCGACAGGCAGCCCATCAGTCTAATCGGCTGGAGCCTGGGGGGCATTTACGCCAACGCCATGGCGCAGCGTGAGCCAGAGAAAATCCGTCGCGTGATTAGCCTGGGCACCCCCTACGGTGACCCGAAAGGAACCGCCGCCTGGAATGTTCTCAAGTTACTCAATCGCAGCACAACGCCCGACCACGAGCAAAACACGGATCAGTGGGTAGAGTTGAATGCCGGGCCGCGCACCGTGCCGACAACGGTGATCTACAGCCCCTGCGACGGGATTGTGTCGCCCTCTATCGCCCGACTTGAGGGGCCAAATATCGATAATATCGAGGTCGAATCCAGCCACCTCGCCTTTGCCTGGAATCCCGCTGTTATGGAGAAAGTTGCCGAGGTTCTCGCTCGCCCCCTCCCCTGAGCACATCATCGCCGCCACGATGCGGCGATCCCCCCCACATCGTAGCGGCGCGCTCCCCCAGCGCGGTGTGCCAACAGCCTCTAGTACAAATGGGCTGTTGCGTGCAGTAGTCGAATATGCTTTAACTGCACACTGCAACATAACAATAATCAGCACCAATGGAGCACTACGTGAAGAACACAACCCCTATTGCAGCAGGGCTGTGCCTGCTCGCCAGCTCAATCGCCCAGTTAAGCTACGCCCAAGAGAAAAATACGCCTCGCGGCCTGGAAGAGGTGATTGTGACCGCTCAGAAAAAAGCGGAATCCCTACAGGATACGCCCATTTCGCTGACTGCCTTCGGCGAAGAGCGCCTAGAAATTGACGGCATCAACAACTTGAACGATATCGGCTCCAAGGTCCCCAGCCTGACGATTGAGCCATTTCCGATCAACAATGCAACACTGCGAATCTTTATCCGCGGTATCGGCCTGTCTGACGTTCAGGTAACGCAGGATCCGCCGATCGGGATTTATGTGGACGGCGTTTATATCGCACGCTCCACAGGCACCGCGCTCGACGTTGCTGAATTACAGCGTATAGAAGTACTCCGCGGCCCCCAGGGCACACTATACGGCCGCAACACCACTGGTGGCGCCATCAACCTAGTGACTAAGCGCCCAACGACTGAGGCCTTCGAATTCAAAGAAAAACTCACATGCGGCAACCGCAACCAGTTCACCTCTAAAACCACCGCGAACATTCCTATCAGCGATACCTTGGCGGCCAAGGTCGCCTATCTGACAACGGAAATGGACGGTTTCATCGAAAACACCGGCCCCGGCGGTGATTTTGGCGACCGAGAAGTCGAAGGCTATCGCATCGACTTTCGCTGGGATATCAGTGACACCATGACCTTGGATTACGCCTACGACAAATCCGAGTATGAATACATAAACTACATGTATCAGTCGATTCGCCCCGGCGAACAAAATAAAGGGCAAGCGGAGCCCGTTAGAGAGTTTTCGGTAAGCCAAGCTAAGCACAGTGAAGACCGCTTCAACTCCATGGAAACGTTCCGCCCGATGGAGACGTCAGAAACCGAAATTGAAGGCCACTCCCTCATCCTGACCAAAGATTTTGAAAATGTTCAGGTGAAGTACATCGCGGCCTATCGCGAATTGTATGACGCGTCGTATGCCGACTTAGGCGGCGGAATAGGCTCAGGCCGCTACCGCACCGATTCGCATGAATACTGCGGACCCGCAGTCGAGGCACAAACTGGCGAGGAATGCCTGCCTCTCGTCGTGCCGCAAATCTCTCAAGAACAAACCTCTCACGAGCTGCAGTTTGCAGGGAGCCTGTTTAAAGATTCTGTTGACTACATCGTGGGCGCGTACTACTTCGAAGAAGAAGCCACTGAAAACAACGCTCCGCTCCACCACCAGTTCAGCTCAGAAATCAGTGATAACGTTATTCCTATCCCCGTTTTGGGACAAATTCTGGGAAGCACGCTACTCACGGCTGGCGACGTTAAGATCGTTAATATGTTGTCGCAGCGCTACGACATCGAGAACACCGCCAAAGCGGTATTCGGTCAGTTTACCTGGACACCTGGCATTCTCGATGAACGCCTACACCTGACCTTCGGCGCTCGCTATTCCAAAGACTCCCGCGAAGCACTGAAGAATCAGACGGACAAGACCTACTTGGAAATCCGCACCTTGAACCAGGCGATCGACATGCAGAACCTCGGCCCCTTGCAACCGGTGCTGGGTGCAGGTGGCTTCTTATTACCGGGCGATCGCGCCTTCGATAATATCTACGCATCGAAGGATTTCACCGATAGCTCCTTCAGCTTTATTGCCGAGTTTGACCTGACCGAGGACATCAACCTCTACGGTAAATTTATCCAGGCCTATAAATCAGGCGGCTTCAACACGCGCGACCCACAGCGCGGCTCCACAGGCACACCCTCAGGGCCAACCACACCAGAGGGACGCGGTGATGACACAGATCAGCCCGCGCCAGATGGCGTCGTCTACGGCTACGGCTTTGCTGACGGCTTCGACGAGGAACACGTGGACTCTATTGAAGCGGGGATCAAGAGCGAGCTTCTGGATCGCCGACTGCGCATAAATGCCAACCTGTTTTACAGCGAGTACACAGACATTCAGCTCAACTTTATTCTCGCCGGCACCATTGCCGACACCAAAGTAGCGAATGCGGGTGAAGCGGAAATGCGCGGCCTCGAAGCAGACATCACCTTCCTGGCGACAGACAACTTGATGCTGATGCTGAACTACGCTTACCTCGACGCAGAAGTGACCAAGGCCGTGGACAAGGCCGGTAATGATGTTACCGATACCTTCGTGTTCTATTCCGCACCCGAGCACAGTTACACCGCGTCTGCGGACTGGACGATCGGCTCTTGGGATTGGGGCGTGCTGTCGGCCAACGTGAGCTATAACTTCATGGACGACCGCAACGGCGGTGTGCGTGAAGCCAATGCCGTCAACACCTTCATTGGTAGCTACGGCCTGTGGAACGGTCGTTTAAGTCTCAGCCAAGTGCCGGTAAGTCGATTTGGTACATTAAATATCGGCCTATGGGGTAAAAACCTCGGCGATGAGGAATACGAAATCACGGCTATCGACAATCTGCCACACAGTGACCGGGCGGTTATCTGGGGAGAGCCTCGGACCTATGGTATCGACGTGATCTACGAGTTCTAAATACCCACACCGAGTGTGATACTAAGCAATAAAAAAGGCAGCCCATGGGCTGCCTTTTTTCTACGCAATCCCTTCTAGATTTTGATAAAGGGTTGCACCAATTTAGCGATCCACCCGCGGAACTCCAGTGGCGCATCCATCCCTGCCAAACAGATGCAGTCCTGGTCTGCATCGGCGATCGGCTGGTGCTCAACCGAACCGTCCAAATCAGCAAAGTCTCCGGCGTTGAACTTACCGAGACTGTCGCTATAACCACCGCGCAGAATCAGTGTCAGTTCGTGGCCGCGGTGGGTGTGAACGGGCATTTGCTTGCCAGCCGCTATTCTCAATAACTTGGCGTCCCCTTCCCCGCACTTCAAATCCACCTGTTTCATGCCGGGGACAATACTTTTCCACGGCAGAGAATCGAAGTCATCTTGGTCCACCAGGTTGCGCAGCAAACGAGGTAACTCGCTCCGAGACGCCGCCGCAGGTGAACTTTCGCGCGCCGCGGCTGGGCTTGCTTCGCCGCCCGGGTTCGCATCCAGCAACGCCATCATGGATTCGCGTCGCCCGTCTGAGAGCGGCTTCTCCTGCAACTGCGACATCAAGCTACCGCCAACGGCGTCAGCCTGCGCTACTCGTTCCCGGCATGCGCTGCAGTATTGCAAATGGCAACCCACAACCAGCGCCATGGCGGCTGGTAACGAGCCGGCCGCGTAGCTCAAAATTGTTTCATCGTTTGGATGATGTTCGATGTGCCCCATCATTCATTATCTCCAAAGTGCTGGCGAAACGCGCGTATCGCCAGCCGTAAACTAGATTTCACACTGCCTAGAGGCATCCCGGTCTCTAGCGCTATCTCACTGTGGCTTTTGCCTTCGTAATAAGACTTGTACACCACTTGAGCCTGGTTGTTTGGCAACTGCTCAATGACTCTCAAAAGTCGGTCGCCGTCTGCATTAATGCTCGGCTCGGGTTCGTAAGTCTCTGTCAAATTCTCGTCAGATTCATACGCTATCCCACGTTGTTTACGCAAACGATCGATCCACAGATTTCGCGCCACGCGAAAAAGCCACGTACTTACCGCGGCTTTTTCGCGCTTATACAAATGCGCTTTATTCCACAAAGCGAGCAGTGCATCCTGCGTCAAATCTTCCGCTAGTGAGGCTTCCACGCCTTGGCCCAGCAAATAGGCGTTCACCCTGGGTGAAAAGTGATCAAAAAGCAGCATAAAGCTCTTTTTATCCCTCTCACCGGCAACGCGCTCCATGCAATCCGCCCAGAATGCCCCTGTGCGCTCTTGTTGTGTGGCTTCTTTTGCCATGTATTAACCTCTTGAGGCCTCGTTTACGTTGGAGGACTGATTACGGATCATCCCTGATGTTGCCCATAAAATAGCGGCTATCAGCACAAATTGCAGCGGTATGCGCAACCATAGAACCGTGTCAGGTAGCTCGCCGCCGGGGCCTGCAACGCCCGCCATAGCTTGGTAGATATTGGCGGGCAGAACAGCGATGCAATACAGCGCCATAATCTGGCCAACTCGCTGGCGCCAACGAGATAAAAATATCAGTGGCGCAATCACCAGTTCGAACACACCGGTTAACCAAACAATCCAAACTGGGTATGGCAGAAACGGCGGCACGATAGCAGCAAACTCCTGGGCGAACAGAAAATGTGCAACCCCGCCCGCTAGAAAGAATAAACAGATCAAGCCACGAATTACTGCCTTCACCCTAATCTCCATTTTTGCAAAGGTGTACCCTAGCACCGCGCTGGCAGATTCTACACAGATGCTATCGGCATTTATCAACAATAGTCTAAATACAGGCGCTTGTGACCGCGTCCACCGCTCGTTAACATGGACGTATTCGCTGTGGAGAAGTAGTAATGACCTATAAGAGCATGCCGGAGCTCATCGGCAACACCCCTTTAATACAGCTGAAGGGAGTATCAGAACTCACCGGCTGCACTATTCTTGGCAAGGCGGAGTTTCTTAACCCCGGAGGCTCCGTCAAAGACCGCACAGCACTCGGCATTATTCGCGAAGCAGAACGCGACGGCTCACTGCGCCCCGGCGGCACAATTGTAGAGGGCACCGCTGGCAATACGGGTATTGGTTTGACACTGATCGCCAATGCTCTGGGTTATAAAAGTGTTGTTGTAATGCCGCAAAGTCAAAGCCGCGAAAAGATTGAGTTACTCGATCTCTATGGTGCAGATTTGCGGCTCGTTCAAGCCACAAGCTACAGCGACCCCAATCACTATATTCATACCGCCCGCCGCCTCGCTGAAAGCCTCAATGACAGCGAAGCCAACGGGGCCATTTGGGCGCGCCAGTTCGATAATACGGCCAATGCAAAAATTCACCAGGAAACCACCGGCGAGGAAATTTGGCGTCAGACCGACGGGCAAGTTGACGGCTTTATCTGCGCCGTGGGCACTGGCGGAACGCTGGCCGGCGTCAGTCGCGCACTCAAAGCCCACAACAAGGACATACACATCGGTCTTGCCGACCCACAAGGCTCTGCACTCTACAACTACTACACCCACGGCGAGCTGCAGGGCGAAGGCCGTTCAATCGCCGAAGGCATTGGTATTAGTTTAATCACCGACAATTTACGCTTGGCGGAAGTCGACAGTGCCCACCAGATCGCAGACGCGGAAGCGCTGCCCTACATCTTTGATTTGCTCCGCAATGAAGGCCTGTGTCTTGGCGGCTCATCGGCAATTAATATCGCGGGCGCCGTTGCACTGGCCCGCAAGTTGGGTCCCGGCCATACGATTGTCACGATTCTTTGCGACTATGGCGACCGTTACAAAAGTAAGCTCTACAACCCGGTATTTTTGGAAAATATGGGCCTGCCCGCTCCAGATTGGCCGGTGAACTGAGTCCTGCAATAACAATACAACACGGAGAGCACATCGCCATGGCCGTAGGCACGATGGTATTTCTAGCAGTACTGGTATTTACCGTACTCTACTTGGTTCTTATGTATAACGGCTTGGTGAATCTCAAGCACAACGTTGCCAAGCACCTCGCCAACATCGATGTGCTGCTCAAACAGCGCCACGACGAACTCCCCAAGCTCGTCGAGACCTGTAAACAGTATATGCAGTTCGAGCAGGACACCCTGCAAAAGGTTATCCTGGCTCGCCAACAAGTCGCTGACGCACAAGCTCAACACGACATAAAAAGCCTCGGGCAAGCGGAAAATGGCTTGCGCAGCAGCCTCGGGCAGCTCTTCGCTCTCGCGGAAAATTACCCAGAGCTCAAAGCAGATGGGGTATTTCAAAATCTCCACACCCGCATTTCTGCGCTCGAGAATGCCATTGCGGACCGCCGCGAGGTCTACAACGAAGCCGTCAACAATAACAACGTGCGTATAGAACAGTTCCCGGACGTACTGATTGCCCGAGCATTTAACTTCAAGGCCTTCGACTTGTTACAGTTCGAAAAAGCAGAATTGAAGGATGTGAATATCAGCACCTTGTTCAACAGCTAGCGCAATATGGAAGGGCTTTTCCATATTGCCTTATTGGGCGTAATAAGCACTGTTGCCGCCGTTGCCAGCTTTTCTCGGCTGGGACGCGCGCGCCTCATCGAGGACACCCCAACATCCAAGATCCGCTCAGCCTCTCAGGGCTATGTGGAGCTAATCGGCAGCGGCGAACGCCCGGAGCAAACCACGCCGTTGCTTAGTAAGCTATCGGCCAGCCCCTGCATTTGGTTTCGCTATCGCATAGAACGCTATGAGCGCAGTGGCAAAAACAGCCGCTGGCGTAAAATAGAAGGCTTCAGCAGCGAGCAGCCTTTTTTGCTCAACGACGGCAGTGGTCGCTGCTACATCTTCCCCGACAAAGCAGATATATCCAGCCACCGCAAACGCAGCTGGTATGGCAGTAGCCGCTACCCGATTTCGGGGCAGAAGCACTCGCTGTTTGGCCGGCGTTACCGCTATACCGAAGAGCTTCTCTGCGAGGGCGACCTACTCTACGCGCTGGGCCTTTTTGAAACCCGCCACCCGCCGAGCGACGCTCAGCGCAATCAATCGCGAATGGCGGAGATTCTCAAGGACTGGAAACAGGACTACGACAAACTCGTGCAGCGCTTTGACCGCGATAACAATGGCGAGATAGACCCGGCTGAGTGGGAGCTGGCGCGCAGGGAGGCCCTTCGCATGGCAGAGCGAGAAGCGCGTAAAAGCTCGCCGAGCCAAGCAGTGAATACGCTCCGTCACTCGCCCAATCGACAACAACCGTTTATCATCGCCACCTCAGAACCCGAATCCCTGAGTCGACGCTACCGCTGGCAGGCGCTAGCATGGTTAATAGTGAGTGTGGGCTGCGCCGCTGGCGTGGCCTGGCTTTTGCTTCAGGAAAACCTGTCGACGATAGGCGCAGTATAGGACCAGCACCATGACAACGCGGCGCAACACCCGTGAGCGCATTTTACAAGTGGCAGAGGAACTGTTTGCACAGCAGGGCTTCGCCGCGACTTCTATCAGTGAAATCGCCGTGCAGGTTGGTATCAGCAGCCCCGGGATCTACAAACACTTCAGCAACAAACTCGCCATATACGAGGAAGTTTGCGAACGCCTGATGGCCCCCCTGGTGGAAAAAACCAGCAAACTCCACACGGCTGCCAACTTCCTGGAGATCCGCGAGCAAATTCACACCATCATGAGTGACCTGAGCGCTCGCCCCAATATTGCTCGTCTGGTGCAACACGCCACACTGGCGCAAGATGAAACGCTGACTCTGCTCAGCGAGCGCTGGTACCGGAAAATATTCGCCTTTATCAGCGACGGCGCGAACAACCCCAATATCGAGTGGATACACGCCCCCACTGCAATGGCCTTCCACTGTATGATTTTGGGCTACGTGACACTGGCCCCATTACATCAATCCATCTTTGGCATAGACCCGATGGAGCCAAAACAGTTAGAGGCGCAATTGCAGCTGCAGCACGATATGGTCGACGGCTTCAATTTACTGCTGCCCGAGCAGCAATAAACCCATTACCTGGCTAATATTTCCGCAGCTTCTCGCATGGCAGCGCCGTGTTTCTCCTCGAGCGCAGCCATATGCTTGCGATAGTTCTCACGCTCCGTGCGACCCAGTGATTTCCAGGCTTCGTGAGTGGGGATATCTGCCAGTTCTGCCGCCATTTCAACAAACACCGCGGCTTGCTGCCGAACCCCAGCATCGATAGCCGGCTGATCAACCAGCACTGCGACCCGCAAGCACAGCTCACTGCCCCCCACCTGCCCGTCGAGGAAACACTTTGCCAACACGCGAATACTCTCGCGCGCCCCCAAGGCGTGCTCGTTGCTCGCTGGCTGAAATTCTACCACTGCGTCGTCTGCGGCCTGCACTGCAGCGCGCTGGGCCTTGGATAGCGCGCGCAACCGCATCAGCAGTATCGCGGCATAACTGGCCAATACCAAAATGATCACCGCACCCGCCACAAGCCACACTGTGTAGCCTTCCATAATTCCCCCAAGCCGTTTCGTAAAGGCGAGCATTTTACCCGCTATCAGCGGAGAACGCCCTGCCTTATAATGGCGCCCCCAAAAACGGAGGCTTGCCGTGTCTACGCCAGATGCTATCCGCTGGAACAACAACCAGCTAGAACTACTCGATCAACGCGCACTGCCCAATACCTGCGCCTACTTGAGCTACGACCGTGCTGAAGACGTTGCCCACGCAATACGCGACATGGTCGTACGCGGCGCACCGGCCATCGGCATTACCGCCGCCTACGGCATGGCATTGGCGTGTAGACAATGTGGTGAGCAGCCCAGTGTTGCCGCTTGGACAAACGCCTTAGCGGCACCTCGCCAGGCCCTGGCAGACAGTCGCCCCACTGCCGTGAACCTGTTTTGGGCGCTGCAACGTTGCGATCTCGTCGTGGAACAGTACGGCAACGGCCCGGGCCTTGGATCGGCGATGCTGGCATTGGCCCAGCAAATCCACCAGGAAGACATCGATATTAACCGGCGCATCGGCGACCACGGCGCGACATTAATCGAGCCCGATAGCCTGGTGTATACCCACTGTAATGCCGGCGCGTTGGCGACCGGCGGCTACGGTACAGCGCTCGGCGTCATTCGCTCTGCATGGCGTGAAGGCACTCTCCGCGGCGTGATTGCCGGAGAAACCCGGCCGTGGATGCAGGGTGCCAGATTAACCAGCTGGGAACTCATGCAAGACGCTATCCCGGTAACGCTGGCAACCGAGGGTGCAGCCGCTCAATTAATGCGCGAATTGACACCCAGCTGGGTCATTGTCGGGGCCGACCGCGTCGCCGCCAATGGCGATGTCGCCAACAAAATCGGCACCTACAACCTCGCCATTATCGCGCGTCACCACGGCGTAAAGATGATGGTGGCCGCGCCAACGAGCACCTTTGACCGCACGATGGATGGCGCTGACATCCCCATCGAGCAGCGCAGCGCCTCGGAGATCACTCACAGCCAAGGCACTGCCATTGCGCCGCAAGGTTGCCCGGCACACAACCCGGCCTTCGATGTCACGCCCGCGTCACTCATTGATGCCATCGTGACCGAACACGGTGTCATACATCAGCCAGGGCGAGACACCATCGCCGCTCATCTCGACAAAGCAGCAACCGGGAGCGCCTCATGAAAAAGACCAAGACCTTTTTCGACAAAGCGATCGCGCTGGCTGCCGCGGGCGCCGAGCTGTATCAGCGCGGCTGGGTGCCAGCCACTAGCGGCAACTTTTCGCTCCGCCTGGACAGTGATAGCGCGCTGGTAACCGCCTCAGGTAAACACAAAGGCCAGCTCGGCCCCACCGACTTTATTGCCGTCGACTTCGACGGCGCCGCGCTTAGCGACGGCAAGCCCTCGGCGGAAACCCTGCTCCACACCGCCCTGTACCGCCGCTTCGCAGACCTCGGCGCGGTCCTGCACTGCCACAGCGCAACGGCGACCATTCTGTCGCGGCTCCACGCCAGCGACGGCAAAATCACGCTGCGTGACTACGAGTTGCTAAAGGCTTTTCCCAACATTGACAGTCACGCGACGTCGGTTGATATTCCGATCTTTGCAAATACGCAAGACATCGCCGAGTTGGCCATAGAAGTAGATCAGTACCTTCAGGAATACCCAGCGTGCCCAGGCTATCTGATAGAAGGTCACGGTCTGTACTGCTGGGGGCAAACCCTGAACGACTGTTTACGCCACCTGGAAGCCCTTGAATTTATGCTGGACTGCGAGCTGGAAATGCATCGCTTGCGCCGCTAACCGAGGATCAACACCATGACAGCATTGCGCGTGTACCGCGACGATAACAGCGACGACATCGTTACCCAAAGCACTGACGCTGCCGAGATTCAACACCAGCTCGCCGCGCTCGGCGTGCGCTTTGAACAGTGGCGCACGCGCAGCGAGGTCAAAGCCGGTGATGATGCCGAGACGGTGTTAAAAACGTATCAAGCCGAGGTAGACGCCCTGGTTGCGCAACAGGGCTACCAGAGCGTCGACGTTATCAGTCTTGATAACAGCCACCCCGACAAGGCTGCCCTGCGCGAGAAATTTTTATCCGAGCACTGCCACAGCGAAGACGAGGTGCGCTTTTTTGCCGACGGTTGCGGCCTGTTTGCACTGCATATTGGTGCCATGGTCTACGAAGTGCTTTGCGAGCGTGGCGACCTGATTAGCGTCCCGGCAAACACCCCACACTGGTTTGACCTGGGACCCACTCCGGCATTGCTCGCGATTCGATTTTTTAACAATCCCGACGGCTGGGTGGCGCACTACACTGGTAGCGATATTGCCCAGCGTTACTCTCGCCTGGACACACTATGATCAAGGCTATTGTCACCGACATCGAAGGCACAACCAGCGCCATCGACTTCGTTACCCAAATTCTGTTCCCTTACGCCCGCAAACATCTGGGTGACTTTGTCGTCGCGCACCATCGCGAGCCGAAAGTCAGCGGAATACTTAAAGAAACCGCCCGCATTGCCAAACTCAATGCAGATGACCACTCGGCCATCATCCGTGTTCTGGAGCAATGGATAGATGAAGACCGAAAAATAACACCTCTGAAAAGCTTACAGGGCCTAATCTGGGAGCACGGCTATGCGAATGGCGACTTCCGCGCCCATGTCTACAACGACGCTGTCGCCGCCCTGACGCAGTGGCATAAACAAGGCATCGCCCTCTATGTTTACAGCTCGGGCTCGATCCTCGCTCAGAAACTTTTTTTCGGGCACAGCGAGGCAGGTGACCTTCGCAAGCTGTTCAGTGACTACTTCGACACGACCACCGGCCCCAAACGCGATGCCGCCTCCTACCGGGAAATCAGCCGCGCACTGGACATACCAGCCACGCAAACGCTCTTTTTGTCCGACATTGTTGAAGAGCTCGACGCCGCCGCCCAAGCGGGCATGCGCACGGTCTGGGTTCAGCGCAGCGGTGACCTTGTCGGTCACGCAACACATCAGTGCGTTAGCCACTTTGGCCAAATCCAGTTGAATTAAGGCTAGGTCCCTCGCCGCTGCTTGCGAACAAGCGGCGGCTCCCTCCCCCCCTTTGCTCAGTTCGTTACAGCACAGCGAAAAAGTGACACAAAAAGTTGACGTTAACGTAAACGTAATCTATAACATGCAACACAACCGCCTGAACCCATTCAAAATGACGCAACAGTACAGCATCTCCGACCTCGCCTCGGAGTTTGACATTACCACCCGCAGTATTCGCTTCTACGAAGAGAAGGGGCTCCTGCGCCCCATACGCAGGGGCCAAACGCGAGTGTATAGCAGCGCTGACCGCACCAAGCTGAAACTGATTCTGCGCGGTAAACGGCTAGGCCTGTCACTGGAGGAGAGCCGCGACATTATTGAAATGTACGCCCCCCAGCGCGACAACAGCCCGCAGTTGCAAAGACTGATCGACAAAATTCGCGAAAAGCGCCAGCAGCTAGAGCAACAACTCAACGATATTCAAACCCTATTACAAGAACTCGATGCCGCAGAGACGCGATGCCTTGACGCTTTAGACAACGCCTCGCCTGACCAGAGCATCACTGCTAAGGAGCCCTGATATGAGCACCGCCTACCCCAGCCTTAACTTCGACCTCGGCGAAGACATCGATATGCTCCGAGAAACGGTTTATCGCTTTGCACAGGCCGAAATTGCCCCGCGTGCAGAGAGCATAGACAAGGACAACCAGTTCCCCTTGGATCTGTGGCGTAAATTCGGCGACCTGGGCCTGCTGGGTATCACCGTCAGCGAAGAATACGGCGGCAGCGATATGGGCTACCTGGCGCACGTTGTGGCGATGGAAGAGATCAGCCGCGCCTCGGCCTCTGTGGGCTTGTCCTACGGCGCGCATTCCAATTTGTGCGTAAACCAGATCTTTAAAAACGGCAACGCGGCACAGCGCGAGAAGTATCTGCCCAAGCTATGCAGCGGCGAGCATATCGGCGCGCTGGCGATGTCAGAACCCAACGCCGGCTCGGATGTGGTGAGCATGAAACTCCGGGCAGAGAAAAAAGGTGACCGCTATATCCTCAACGGCAACAAAATGTGGATCACCAACGGCCCCGACGCTCACACCTATGTGATCTATGCCAAAACTGATCCACAGGGCGGCTCCAAGGGAATCAGTGCCTTTATTGTCGAACGCGATTTCCCGGGCTTCTCCCGCTCCCCCAAACTCGACAAGCTAGGTATGCGCGGCTCAAATACCTGCGAGCTGGTATTCCAGGACTGTGAGGTCCCTGCAGAAAACCTCATGGGCAATGAGGGCGACGGCGCGCGCATTTTGATGAGCGGCCTGGACTTCGAGCGCACGGTGCTGTCTGGCGGGCCCACGGGGATTATGCTGGCTTGCATGGACGTCGTGGTGCCCTACTTACACGAGCGCACCCAATTCGGCCAGAGCATTGGCGAGTTTCAGTTAATGCAGGGCAAGGTCGCCGACATGTACTGCGATCTCAATGCCAGCCGGGCCTATTTGTACACTGTCGCAAAAAGCTGTGATCGCCGAGAAGAAACCCGCAAAGACGCCGCCGCCGTCATTCTGTATACCGCTGAAAAGGCCACACAAATGGCTCTGCAAGCCATTCAAACTCTCGGCGGCAACGGCTACATCAACGACTACCCGACAGGCCGCCTACTTCGCGATGCCAAGCTTTACGAGATTGGCGCAGGCACCTCTGAGGTTCGCCGTATGCTGATCGGTCGAGAACTGTTTAACGAAACCCGCTAAGTGATTGGAGACCTGCTATGACCGTGCTTAACACCCGTGTCGACAAACACAGCGCTGAGTTTCAGGAAAACTACCAGGCCCTGGCCAAAGAGGTCGAGGCACTTCGCAACAAGTCGGAAGAAATTGCCCAGGGCGGTGGTGAAAAAGCGCGTGAGCGCCATCACCAACGCGGAAAAATGCTGGCCCGCGAGCGCATCGACGCCCTGCTGGACCCCGGCGCCGCCTTTTTGGAAATCGCTCAGCTGGCGGCTGAAGGAGTCTACGGCGAGTCCGTGCCTGCGGCGGGCGTCATCGCCGGTATCGGGCAGGTTTGCGGCATCGAATGTATGATTGTCGCCAATGATGCCACGGTTAAAGGCGGCTCCTATTACCCCCTGTCTGTCAAAAAGCACCTGCGCGCGCAGACGATCGCCGAACAAAACCACTTACCCTGCATCTATCTGGTGGACTCCGGCGGTGCCAACCTGCCCCGCCAGGATGAGGTTTTTCCAGACCGCGAACACTTCGGCCGTATTTTCTATAACCAGGCGAATATGTCGGCGAAGAATATTCCTCAAATCGCCGTGGTGATGGGCTCCTGTACTGCCGGCGGCGCCTATGTGCCTGCCATGGCTGACGAGACCATTATTGTTAAACAGCAGGGCACCATCTTTCTGGCTGGCCCTCCGCTGGTAAAGGCGGCAACGGGGGAAGTGGTCACGGCCGAAGAGCTTGGCGGCGCCGACGTGCATTGCCGCGAGTCGGGCGTTGCTGATCACTACGCGGAAAACGATGAGCATGCCCTGCAGCTGGCCCGACAGGCCGTCTCAAAGCTCAATCGCCAAAAGCCGCAACAGCTGGAGCAATGCGAAACCAAAGCACCGCTCTACGCCGCCGATGAACTCTACGGCGTTATTCCCAACGATAGCCGCAAGCCCTTCGATGTGCGCGAAGTGATCGCGCGTATTGTTGACGGCTCCGACTTCGACGAATTTAAGGCGCTGTTTGGCAGCAGTTTGGTCTGTGGCTTCGCGCGGCTATACGGCTACCCGGTGGGCATCGTCGCGAACAATGGCATTCTGTTCAGTGAATCTGCACAAAAGGGCGCCCACTTTATCGAGCTGTGTGCACAGCGCAAGATCCCGCTGATATTCCTGCAGAACATCACCGGCTTTATGGTAGGAAAGCAGTACGAAGCCGGCGGCATTGCTCGTCACGGCGCCAAAATGGTGATGGCAGTCGCCTGCGCCCAGGTTCCAAAATTCACCGTCGTTATCGGCGGCTCCTACGGAGCGGGCAATTACGGTATGTGTGGCCGCGCGTATGAGCCGCGCTTTATGTATATGTGGCCCAACGCGCGAATCGGCGTGATGGGCGGCGAACAAGCGGCCGGTGTACTGGCCGACATTAAACGCGCGCAATACCAACGCCAGGGCGAGAGCTGGAGCGATGAACAGGAGCAGGCCTTCAAACAGCCGATCCTGGATAAATTTGCCGAGCAGAGCCATCCCTTCTATGCCTCGGCACGATTGTGGGATGACGGCGTTATCGACCCTGCGGATACCCGCCGTGTGCTGGGCATGAGTTTGTCTGCCAGCTTAAATAAAACCATCGACGACAGCCGCTTCGGCGTCTTCCGGATGTAGGAGTGCAGCCCATGACAGATGCGACCCTTATCTGCGACGTCGACCAACGCGGCGTCGCGACTCTTACGCTTAACCGGCCAGCACTTCACAACGCCTTTGACGATAGCCTTATCGCAGAGATACATGCCGCACTGACGACGCTGGCGGCCAACCCCGCGGTGCGCTTGTTGATATTAGCCGCCAACGGGAAGAGCTTTTCTGCCGGTGCCGATGCCAACTGGATGCGGCGCATGGCCAACTACAGCGTAGAGGAAAATCTGCGCGACGCCCGCGCATTAGCGGCCCTGCTAGATGCGCTGAACGGCTTCCCCCATCCGACCATCGCCCGGGTAAACGGCGCGGCCTTTGGCGGCGGTGTCGGCCTGGTCAGCTGCTGCGATATGGCGATTGGAAATACGCGAGCAAGCTTCTGCCTGAGCGAAGTAAAGATTGGCCTGATCCCCGCGACCATCAGCCCCTATGTGATCAATGCTATCGGTGGGCGCGCCGCGCGACGCTACTTTCTTAGCGCCGAGCGATTTGATGCCAACACCGCCACCGAACTCGGGCTGCTGAGTGAGTGTGTCGATGACGAGCAGCTCGACGACCGTCTGGATCAACTGGTTACACAGCTGCTCGCCAATGGCCCCTGCGCCATGCGGGCGGCAAAACAGCTAGTGTTGGACTATCAAAATTGCGAAACCAATAGCGCGCTGATCGAAGATAGCTGTCAGCGCATCGCCGATATTCGCGTCTCCCCCGAGGGGCAAGAGGGCCTGACCGCCTTCCTGGAAAAACGCCAAGCTGCTTGGCATAGCGGAGAGTAAAATGTTCAATAAAATCCTGATCGCCAACCGCGGCGAAATCGCTTGTCGGGTCATCGCCACAGCCAAACGCCTGGGCGTGGCAACCGTTGCCGTATACAGCGATGCCGACCGCAACGCCCAGCACGTTGCCCAGGCCGATGAGGCCTACTATATCGGCCCTTCAGCCGCGACTGAGTCTTACCTCTGCGCTGACAAAATTCTCGACGTCGCACAGCGCAGCGGCGCCGAAGCCGTCCACCCCGGCTACGGTTTTCTGTCGGAAAACGCTGACTTCTGTCGAGCATGTGATGCCGCTGGCATCGTCTTTATTGGGCCGCCTGTCAGCGCGATTGAGGCCATGGGTTCCAAGTCGGCAGCGAAGGCGATTATGAGCGAGGCCGCCGTGCCGCTGCTGCCAGGCTACCACGGGGACGACCAGGACGACGCGCTGCTAAAACAGGCGGCGGCCGATATTGGCTACCCGGTGCTACTCAAGGCCAGCGCCGGTGGCGGCGGTAAAGGCATGCGCATTATCTGGCAAGCCGAGGACTTTGACAGCGCTTTGGCGGCCACCCGCCGCGAGGCCATCAATGCATTTGGCGATGACAAAATGCTGGTGGAAAAATACCTCACCGGCCCTCGCCACGTGGAAATTCAGGTATTTTGTGACGGCCACGGCAATGCCGTTCATGTGTTTGAACGCGACTGCTCGCTGCAACGCCGCCACCAGAAAGTCATTGAAGAGGCGCCGGCCCCAGGCATGAGCGCGTCACTGCGTGAGGCGATGGGCGACGCCGCCGTGCAGGCCGCAAAAGCGATTGGCTACTGCGGCGCGGGTACGGTGGAGTTTCTGCTTAACAGCGACAACAGTTTCTATTTTATGGAAATGAATACCCGCCTGCAGGTAGAACACCCTGTCACTGAAATGATCAGCGGCCAGGACTTGGTGGAGTGGCAGCTTCTGGTCGCCAGCGGTGAGCCACTGCCCTGCCAACAACAGGAGCTGCAAATTCGCGGACACGCCTTTGAAGCCAGGCTCTACGCCGAAGACCCCGAGCAACAGTTCTTGCCGCAGACGGGACGCTTGAGCACCCTGCACTTTCCCACTGAAAACGCCCATACTCGCGTCGACTCAGGGGTCATCGCTGGTGATACCATCAGCATGTACTACGACCCCATGATCGCCAAATTGGTCGTGTGGGATGAAGACCGCGAGCGTGCGCTCAAACGCTTACAACAGGCACTGTGTGAATGTCATATTGATGGCCTGACCACGAACAGAGACTTCCTGTATCAACTGGCCAGCCACACTGCCTTTGAAGCCGCTGACTTTGACACCGGCTTCATCGACAAACACTACGACGATATGCGCCGCGACGAGCAACAGCGTCAAGCGGAGCAACAGCCCCATCTGCACGCCCTAGCCGCTCTCCACTACCTGCTTTGCGAAAGCACTCAGTGCAGTAGCGACTCACCCTGGAAACAGGACAGTTGGCGCTTGAACCTATCCCGCTCACGTGAACTCGCGTTAACGATCGACGGGCAGCGAGTCAATGTTGGCGTCAGCCACCTCAGTGATGGCTGGGCCTTAACCATCGATGGCCAGCGCTTCCACGTGAACGGCAACCTCAATGGCAACAGCGTTACGGTGGAGATCAATGGTTGTCGAAAACAGCTGCGGCGCAGCACTAAAGAGGACTGCCTGTTGTTCACCGAACGTGGCCAGGCATTGCGCTGTGAGCCCCATCGCTATCAAAGTGCCAGCGACGAGCAACATGGCGGGCTGTTAGCACCGATGAATGGGCGCATCGTCAGTCTACTGGTAGAGCCCATGCAGTCAGTCCAACAGGGCGATGTACTGATGATTATGGAAGCCATGAAAATGGAACACAGCGTGACCGCGCCATCAGCCGGCCACGTTGCCAGCTTCCACTTCGGCGAAGGTGACCTGGTTGAGGGTGGCGCCAGCTTACTCAGTTTCGAGGAGGCCTAGCCATGCTCCCCAATCGCGTAAAGCTGGTAGAAGTCGGCCCCCGCGACGGCTTACAGAATGAAAAACACGCCATCAGCGTTGCCGACAAAGTGGCTTTGATTCAGCGGCTTGCAAACGCTGGCGTCAAGCATATTGAAGCCGGTAGCTTCGTGAACCCCAAGTGGGTGCCGCAAATGGCCAACAGCGAAGCAGTGTTTGCCGCCCTTCCCGACGACGAAGTCTGTTACAGCGCATTGACGCCCAACCTGCAGGGACTCGACCGCGCGCTCGCCGCTGGGGCAAAAGAAGTGGCGGTATTTGCCGCTGCATCGGAGGGCTTCTCGCAAAAGAATATCAATTGCAGTATTGCCGACAGTCTCAAGCGCTTCGAAGCGGTAATGCAAAGGGCCAACGACGCCAAAATACGCGTGCGCGGCTATGTATCCTGCGTGCTCGGCTGCCCTTACGACGGCAGCGTTTCACCACAGAAGGTCCTCGAGGTGAGCCGGGAAATGCTGGCGATGGGCTGCTACGAAATATCGCTGGGCGACACCATTGGCGTGGGTACCCCCGCGTCGATGAACCGTTTACTCGACTGTTTGCTTGCCGAAATATCGCCCGAGCAGCTCGCCGTGCATTGTCACGACACCTATGGTCAGGCGCTGGTCAACATTTACGCTGCAATGCTGCGCGGCATTGCGACCATCGATAGTTCGGTTGCCGGCTTAGGGGGCTGCCCCTACGCAAAAGGGGCGTCGGGCAATGTGGCAAGTGAGGATGTTGTGTACCTGCTCAGCGGCCTCGGCATTCACCACGGCATTGACCTGTCTGCGCTTATCGATGCGGGTAACGCTATCTCGGGGATCTTGGGCCGCCCCAACCAATCCCGAACCGCACAAGCGCTGACGGAGCAGTCAGCGTAGCGGATCAGTAATTGTCAGTGGTGATGGTGCTCCATTGACTGGCCAGCACCATCAGTCGCCCCCGAGTGACCACCGTGCGAACCAAACAGGGTCGACGCGGAAAAGACCGCCCACAGGATCATGAATACCGCAACGATATTTCGAAAGAAGCTGTTGCGCAGCCATGCCAGTGCACTGCGCTGCGCGGCACTGACTGCCAACATCGCCGGAAGCGTGCCCAGGCCAAAGAAAAACATCAGTGCCGCCGCCTGCGACGCGCTGCCACTGGTACTGGCCCACGCCAGGCTGCTGTATATCAGCCCACAGGGCAAAAAGCCCCACAGTACACCCAGCGCCAGCGCTTTGGGCAAACGGTCAGCCGGCAGTAGTTTCACGGTAAGCGGCTGGATACGACGCCAAATTTTCGCGCCGCCGCGTTCAATAAGGCCACCGCCCCGCCACCAGCCTGCCAGTGCGACGGCGACCATAATCAGTAGCACGCTCGCCAATAATCGCAACGCCTTGCCAACGACCATAAACTCCGCGCCAAGCCACGCGGCAATACCGCCGCCGATCGCGCCAATGAGGGCGTAGCTGCTGATTCGACCAAATTGAAAGCCCAGCATTAAGGTTGGCGATCGCCCCGCGCTGGACGCCGCGCTAAGCGCGCTGATGGCACCGCACATTCCCAAGCAGTGCGGGCTGCCCATCAAGCCGAGCATAAACGCCGCCGTGTAATTGATGTTACTGGGATCAATCATCGTTTTTGTCTGCGCGCTTCTTACGGCGTTCGTCATCGTAGAGAATCCGCTGCGCCTCGCGGTCAAGATCGTCAAATTGACGATGATTCACCGCCCAAAAAAAGAGCGCGCAAATGGCGACGAAAAACACCAACGCGACCGGAAGTAGAATATATAAACTAGACACTGGCCAACTCCACATGCTGAGCATTCAGCGATCGCTGTTGTTCTTGCCTATCCAAACGCAGGGCATTTAACACCACGACCAGCGAGCTCAACGACATACCGATTGCTGCTAACCACGGCGGCACCAAGCCCGCTGCGGCCGCTGGCAAGGCCGTGCCGTTATACAGCAAGGCCCAGAATATATTTTGCCGAAGAATACGCCCCATCTTGGCGGATTTGGTAAACAACAACTCGATCAAGCTTAAGCGATCACTCAATAGCGCCACATCTGCACAGGAGCGCGTCAGGTCACTCGCCCCCGCCATCGCGACTGAGACATCGGCGGCGGCAATAACCGGCGCATCATTAACGCCGTCACCGACCATAAGTACCGTGCCGCCCATTGCCTGCAGTGAGCTAATACGGGCCAGTTTATCGGCAGCCGTGCAGCCCGCTTGATACTCATCAAAGCCCAAAGCGTTGGCGAGAACGGCGACTTGATCAGAGCTGTCACCGCTTAACAACACACTGCGCACACCGCGCTGCTTTAAAAAGGCCAGCGCCTGCGCAGCGCCATCACGCAGAGTGTCTTCAAGGAAAAAACGCGCCGCAAGTTTTCCGTTTTTAGCAAGGTACACAGTCATCAGCTCATCGCTGTCACCTTGCTCGGCAAGGCCGCAAAACTCACGTCGGCCAATTTTATAGCTGTCGCCATCAATAACGGCGCTAATTCCCTGCCCGGCCTGCAAATCGAGCTGACTGGGCGCCAGCGCTTTCAGTGCGTACCCCGCAGCACCGAGGGCATCGACTGAAAAAGCCTGCGCAATCGGGTGGCTGGATGGGGCTTCAAGTGCGGCGGCAATACTCAGTGCCTGGCATTCGTCTAACTCGCCGGCAAGTTCCACTTTCAACAGGCGAGGACGACCCTCGGTAAGCGTGCCGGTTTTATCAAAAATAACATGGCTGATGCCTGCCAAATTCTCAAGCACCGCCGCATTGGCAACCAAGGCTCCGCGGCGACGCAGGCCGCTGACCGCCGCAGAATAACTGCTGGGGGTAGCCAGCGATAATGCACAGGGGCAACTCACCACCAACACCGCAAGTGCGGTGAGAAAAGCACTGTGGCCAGGGTTGAAAGACCAATAGGTATAGGCCGCCGCTGCGCAGAACAACACAAACAAGGTGAAGTAGCCACTGATCCGGTCGGCGAGCTCTGCTATCGGGGGTTTAGCAAGGCGCGCACTGTCGAGCAACTGATCAATTTGCGACAAGCGACTTTGCTCTGGGTGGCCCTGAAGGCGAAGACACAAGCTGCCATCAATATTGTGGCTACCCGCCAGTACGGTATCGCCGGGCACTTTACTGCGCGGCATAAACTCGCCGGTGAAGGCGCTATCCTCAACACTACTCTGCCCGCTGACGACCACACCATCCACGGGCACCAGCTCACCGGGCTGCACCAGCAGCTCATCGCCATCCTGGAGTGCCGACAGCGCCACCCACTGGTTTGCACCGTCGGGCGCAACTTTCCTTGCTGTGAGGGGAAGTAGTGGTCGAATCGAGGATTCGCGGCGCAACTGCACCGCATTTTGCAGGTAGCGGCTGAGCAGCAAGAAAAAGCAAAACATGCTCACCGTATCGAAATAGACGTGACCTTCCCCGCTTACCGTCGCCCTTAGGCTGGCACCATAGGCGGCGAGCATAGCGATAGAAACCGGCACATCCATGCCCGCTCGGCCTGCCTTGAGACCCCGCCACGCGCCGGAAAAAAACGGTTGTGCGGAATACAAAATCACTGGCGTGGCAATCGCCAAACTAAACCAACGCAGCAATTGACGGATATCGGTGTCGATGCCTTGAAAGTCGCCAGCGTAAAGTGCGATGGCAGTCATCATTAACTGCATCATCGCCACGCCAGCCAAACCAAGGCGCCTTAACAGGCTTTTCTGTCCTTCTTGCAGTTGCTGGAGATGGGCCTCAGCAGACCAGGCTTGAACGCCGTAGCCGAGCTGATGAACCGACGCAAAAATCTCGCTGAGCTGAACCTGGGCGGGACACCACTCTACTGTTGCCATGCCGCGCTGCAAATTGACACGGACTGCGTTGACACCATCGATTGCACCGAGGCGATTTTCGATTAACCAGGCGCAGGCCGCACAATGCATATCACTGACACTGAGCTGGCTCTGCCAACATTCACCATCGGCGTGGGAGAACTGCTCGAATACGGCGGGAGAATCGTATTGCAGATAATCTTCAGCGCTGGCCGCAGGGCGGTTAGCTTGCTGGTCCCGCATGCGGTAGTAGTCGTCCAGACCCGCTCCCAATATGCACTCCGACACTGCGACGCAGGCCGGGCAGCACATCAACCGCTCTTGGCCATCGATAATTAAGCTGTAGCGGCCTTTCGCTGGCAACGGCTCACCGCAATGAAAGCAGCTTGTCTCAGCCACCGATACGGCTCACCAAGAGGGCTTCCCGCCGGCTATTCAGATCGACCTCTCCCTTTAAGCGCCAACTTTCCGCCTCGGGCAAACCGACACTCTGTAAGGTCAGATACCAACGTCCCTGCGGAAGCGTGTCGACATCAACGCGATAGCCGCCCTGAGACTCACGAGACAACACCACACTGTGATCAAGCTCCTGGCTGGTCGGGTGTTGTAACAGCAACTGCACATGGTCTGGCCATGACACGGTATTGCCGGAGAGCTCGAGGAGAATACTGCCACCCGAAGCAAAATCGATCGCCGCGGAGATATTACTCTCTGCGGCGCGGCGATCCTGCGACAAACGCTGGTTAATCGCCAAACCTTCTTTGTAGTAATCGTCGGCAACCAGGTTATCGGCGTGCTTCATCGAAATGGCGACGGTGGACAGCCCCGCCACCACGACAGCGCCTGGCAGTACAATTAAGAACCACGGCCAAAACTGGCGATACCAAGGGGTGTTAGCGGCGGCATTCATAGGCACAATTTAACCTTAACGCTGAGGAACCGGACCAAAGAAACTGCTTTCAACTTCGGCAACACTGCTCTCCTTGTCCATTTGCCGTACGCTGATCGTGATCGGCGAACGACTGGAAGGAAGGCTGTCTGCGCGAGCCTGCAGTCGCATTGGTAAGTCTAAGAGCTCTCCGGATTGTAAACTGATTTCCTGCTTGTGGAAGTTCTCGAAGTTTATCTCACTCTCGACAACGACCTGATAGCGATGCTCCTGCTGCGTTTTATTCGCGATCTTTACGGTATAGCTATTTTCAATCATGCCGTCCTGCACTTCGGTGAATAGCGCCTGACGGTCGCGCAGCACGCTTAATTCAATCACATCGCGATCAGCAATATTATAGGCTAACAGCCCCACCATCAGCGTCATCGCTACCACATAACCCAGCAGGCGCG
Organism: Spongiibacter sp. UBA1325; assembly: GCF_002306875.1. Classification (NCBI taxonomy): domain Bacteria; kingdom Pseudomonadati; phylum Pseudomonadota; class Gammaproteobacteria; order Cellvibrionales; family Spongiibacteraceae; genus Spongiibacter; species Spongiibacter sp. UBA1325. The sequence continues at coordinate 422,173 of NZ_DBTD01000004.1, read as the reverse complement.
GACGCATGATATGGGTCTTCTTGCCCTTTAAGCTATTTTCCGTTGCGTAGCGAATCAGCCCGGGCTCGTAACCCATTTTATCCATTACCGAGTTACAGGCATCCACACACAAGGCACAGCCAATACACTCGTATTGAAGACCATCGCGAATATCGATCCCAGTAGGACAGACTTGCACACACAACTGGCAATCTATGCAATCACCCAGGCCAACGTCCTGGGATTGCGCTTCCCGTTTTCGTGAGCCACGGGGTTCACCGCGCTTACTGTCGTAACTGATAATTAGCGTGTCGGGGTCGAACATCGCTGATTGAAAACGCGCGTAAGGACACATATACATGCACACTTGCTCACGCATCCAACCGGCATTGAGGTAGGTCGCGGCGGTAAAGAACGCGATCCAGAAGAAAGCCCAGCCATTCGCTGAGAGGTCAATAAAGTCGACGGCAAGCTCTCGAACGGGGGTAAAGTAGCCGACAAAGGTGAAGCCGGTTAAAAATGCAAAGCCCAGCCACATAGAGTGTTTGTACGCCTTCTTGCGCAGCTTTTCGAAGGACCAGGGCGCCGCGTCAAGCTTGATACGCTGGTTCCGCGTTCCCTCAGCCTTCTGCTCCATCCACATAAAGATACTGGTCCATACGGTCTGCGGGCAGCTGTAGCCGCACCACACTCGACCAGCGAGGTTGGTCACCGCGAAAAGACCAAAGGCAGCGATGATCAATACCCAGGCCAACATCGTCATGTCTTGTGGCCAAAAGGTGAGCCCGAGAACGTGAAATTGCCGCGCGGGCAGGTCAAACAGGACCGACTGACGGCCATCCCAATTTAACCACGGTAGAATGATATAGCCCAACAACAGCGGCCAACCGGTGAATACGCGAATGCGCTGATAAAACCCTTCAATTGCGCGAGTGTATATTTTTTCTCGCTTTTGGTAGAGATCGATTTCCCCAACTTCCGCCGGGACTACAATTTCTACCGCTAGGTTTTCTGGCTTTGTTTCACTACCGCCAGCCGGTTGCCGCTCCTGAGTGTTCATAGCAGATTATGGTTCCTCTTCTGCAAGCTGATAAACATAGGCACTGAGTAGGTGGATCTTCGCTGCGCTCAAATTGTCAGCATGCGCCGGCATTTTTCCTGACCGGCCATTGGCGATACTGTGGATAATCTTGCCGGTGTCACCACCGTACAGCCAAATGTCGTCATTCAACCGGGGGGCACCCATAGCAATATTGCCCTCGCCCGATGCACCGTGACAGCCTGCACACAGCATGGTGAACTTCTCGCGCGATTCGGCATGCTCCGCCGAGGCGCTCGCCTGAGCATCGCGTAAGCTTTGCACGTAAGCCCCCATCGACTTGACACCCTCGGCGCCGAGTACCGACTGCCAACCAGGCATCATGCCACTGCGACCATCGCGAATAGAGTGAGCAATTTGATCCGGACTGCCTCCGTACAACCAGTCGTTGTCGGTCAAGTTCGGAAAGCCGTAGCTCCCTTTTGCATCATTGCCGTGGCAAATCGCACAGTTATTGGCGAACACCCGCTTGGCAATACGCATCGCTTTGGGGTCGGCAACCAAGGCCTCGGCATCTTTCTGCATAAACTCAGCGTAGAGCGCTTCGTTCTTTTGCTTTGCCGCATCCACATTGCCCTGCCACTGCGAAACCGACGTCCAATTCAACAGGCCGGGGAATTTACCCATGCCAGGGTAGGCCAACAGGTAGCCCGCACCGAACACCATGCTGAGCACAAACATCTTGATCCACCAAGATGGCATAGGATTATCGTATTCCTCGATACCATCGTAAATGTGACCTGTTGTCGCACCGTCTTTATGCTGATTGATCTTGCGATTTGACAGCAGAAGCCATGCCAAAAGCACATAGGAGACTGCCGTTAGGACAATGATCCAGCCACTCCAAAAATCACTCATCTCGGCTCTCCTGCTTGGCTTTACTTTCGTCTACAAATGGCAGCTGAGCTGCTTCGTCATACATCGATTTACGGCTTCTTCTATACACGTTGAAACACACACCCATGAAAGCCAGGAACAGCAACAACGTTGATAAAGCACGTAGATTGTCTTGATCAAACATACATCCTCCTCAACGCTTGTACTTGATTAGTGTTCCCAGCTGCTGCAAGTAGGCAACCATGGCGTCGATCTCTTTCTTACCTTCCACTTGGGAGGCCGCTGTGGCGATGTCGTTATCGGTGTAGGGCACACCCACTTTGCGCAGCGCTCGCATTTTCTTCCCAACTTCATCGCCATCGATCTCGTTCTTAAACAGCCAGGGATACGACGGCATAATGGATTCGGGCACGACATCGCGCGGGTTATACAAGTGAGCACGGTGCCACTCGTCGCTATAACGTCCGCCTAAGCGCGCCAAATCGGGTCCTGTTCGCTTGGAGCCCCACAGGAAGGGGTGTTCGTAAACAGATTCACCAGCAACAGAGTAGTGTCCATAGCGCTCTGTTTCAGAGCGCATAGGGCGAACCATTTGCGAATGACATACGTGGCAGCCTTCACGGATATAGATATCTCGACCGGTTAGCTGCATAGCGTTTAATGGTTTCAAGCCAGCAATCGGCTCTGTCGTTTGCTTTTGGAAGAAAAGCGGCACGATCTCCACCAAGGCTCCAAAACTAATGGCGACAATGATAAAAATAATCATCAAGCCGATATTTTTCTCGACGACGTCGTGATTCATGCTTCAGCCCCCGCAGTATTTGCCACCAGTTCCTTAGTTTCTTTGCTGGAAATGGTTTTCCAAACGTTCCAAGCCATCAACAACATGCCGACCAGGAACAGGAACCCACCAAACAGTCGCACTACGTAGCCTGGGTGGCTGGCGATAACCGATTCAGCAAAACTGTAGGTCAGGCTGCCATCGGCGTTGTAGGCGCGCCACATCAGGCCCTGAACAATGCCGTTTACCCACATGGATGCGATGTAAAGCACGGTACCGATGGTGGATAGCCAAAAGTGTGTATTGATCATATTGACGCTGTACATTTGCTTGCGATCAAAGAGCACGGGAATCAAGTGATAAACCATGCCGATGGAGATCATCGCCACCCAGCCCAATGCGCCCGAATGAACATGACCAATCGTCCAATCAGTGTAATGAGAAAGAGAGTTAACGGTTTTGATCGACATCATCGGACCTTCAAACGTCGACATACCGTAGAAAGAAAGCGACACAATCAGGAAGCGCAGAATGGGGTCAGTGCGCAGTTTGTGCCAGGCACCACTGAGGGTCATCATACCGTTGATCATACCGCCCCATGAGGGTGCCAGCAGGATCAGCGACATCACCATACCCAGGCTCTGTGCCCAGTCAGGCAGCGCGGTATAGTGAAGGTGATGAGGGCCAGCCCAGATGTATACAGAGACCAACGCCCAGAAGTGAACGATCGATAGCCGATATGAGTAGACCGGACGCCCAGCCTGCTTAGGAACGAAGTAGTACATCATTCCCAAGAAGCCTGCCGTCAGGAAGAAGCCCACAGCATTGTGCCCGTACCACCACTGGATCATGGCGTCGACAGCACCGGAGTAGGCCGAATAAGACTTGGACATGCTCACTGGAATCGCGGCGCTATTGACGATGTGAAGCACCGCAATGGTCACGATAAACGCGCCGTAGAACCAGTTCGCCACATAAATATGCGACATCTTCCGACGCATGATCGTGCCGAAAAAGAGCACCGCATAGGCCACCCAAACTACGGCGATAAGCACATCTATCGGCCATTCAAGCTCGGCATACTCCTTAGCGGAGGTAAGCCCCATGGGAAGCGTAATCGCCGCCAGCAAGATGACCAGCTGCCACCCCCAGAAGACGAATGCCGCGAGGCGGTCCGACAGTAGCGCCGTTTGACAGGTGCGCTGCACCACAAACAGCGAAGACCCCATCAGAGCACAGCCACCAAACGCAAATATAACCGCGTTAGTATGCAGGGGTCGCAGTCGCCCAAAACTAAGCCAGGGCGTGTCGAAGTTGAGTTGCGGCCAAACCAATTGCGCTGCGATGAGAACGCCGACGGTCATTCCGACGATGCCCCATATCACAGTCATAATGGTGAATTGCCGCACCACTTTGTAGTTGTAAGTTGGATGTTCTTGCGAAGATGTCATGACAGTTCACGAACCTCAGGTGGACTATGCGCGAACCGGCAACAAGCGCCGTTCGGGCAGACATGATGGAGGTGGGTATTGTCCCAGCAGGTGGGGGCCGCAATGCTGACCCAGATCAACAGAAAGCTAAACAGGCCTGCGACACTATGCCGCAGAAAATTTACCTTCCTACCGACTCATTTATGCCGCTAATCAGTGAACACCGGTGTCATTCCCATATCCCAGAGAATAACCACCGCGCCCATTAGCGCCATAAATATCACCATACAGATTGCGACTACCGCCGAGGCGTACAAAAAGCCGCGCTCTTCAGGAATTCCCATCGCCAGCGGAATACCTAAATACAGCAGGTATACAGACCAACCCAAGGCCAGAATACCCAGGGTCAAATCAAACCAGAAAAGAGGAAAGAAACCGCAAAGCCCCGCAATGAACAGCGGAGTTGCCGTGTATCCAGATAAAACGATGCCCTTGAGCACCGACGAGGAAGCGCCATAGGTCTCGGACATCCAGTGAACGAAATAACCGATCACCGCCAACGAGCCCAACATCGCAAAATAGAAGGCAATGACAATCTGCAGAGCACTCGCCTGCGTCAGGCGCACCACCTCGCCATCGCCCACCGTCCAACCCACTTGGCTGGCACCGTAGTACCACGCAACGCATGGCCCAATGGCAAGAATGATGGGGTACAGCAGCTTGGCCGCCAAACCCTCATCGCCGGCATCGGCAACCATGCGCCACTGCTTACGGGGACTGAACAAAAAACCTAGGGGATTGCTAATTATTGCACTCACGGCCTACTCACTCTTTCCGGGGAGATTTATTGAAAGTTTACCGCCCAACGGGCGGCTCCGGTTGATCTGAGTCAAGCCTGTGCCACTACGGCACAATGACAGCCACAATTACGGCTGAAGGTTTGCGGCTGCCTTAAGGCCTTCGACATCGAGATCGCTAATTTCCTTATTGTCGATTCGAATTAAGTCTTGTTTTGCAAAACGGCTGAGAACGCGGCTTACGGTCTCGACGGTGAGCCCCAGAAAGCTGGCGATGTCCGCACGCGACATCGGCAATCTAAAAGCGGATGCCGACAATTTACGGCGCGCCTGGCGAGCGGAGATGCTCACTAACAGCGATGCGACACGCTCGTCAGCCGTATTTTTACTGAGCAAGGTAATGTGTCGCTGATCATCAACGATCTCGCTACTCAACAGCTTGAAAAAGTGTCGTTGAAGATTGGGCAACTGGCCGCTGAGATCTTCGATCTGCGAAAAAGGGATTTCACAAATCGCCGACACCTCTAATGAAACAGCGGAACTCGCGTAGCGGTTTTGACCAATACCATCCAAGCCAACAACTTCACCCGGAAAATAAAAACCGGTGACCTGCTCCTCTCCAGCATCGGTAATGCTATACGTTTTTACAGCACCAGAGCGCACGGCAAATACAGACGTAAACGCATCACCTTCTCGGAAAATATGACGGCTCTTTGGCAGGGGGCGACCGCGCTGCACAATATTGTCCAGCTTTACAATTTCATCGCTTTCCAAAGCCAGCGGCAAGCAGATGCCACTCAGTCGACAATTGTTGCAGCTAACAGCAGGGTTGTGTGGGCAGGCTTTGGGGGCTTCCGCGCGTCGCATGTGGTCTCCTTACACATGTCGGGGGGGGGGGATTACTGCCGCCATTGAACGCCTTATCTCCGGGTGGGTCAAGTCTACTTTCGGCGTAGTCGCGATAAAGTTACTACACAATAAAATAGCGCGCCAAAAGCCTGTAAACCGCTACAAGGTTTTGGAATACGCTCCGCGGTGCAGAGACAAACTTTCATCAAATAGCATGCAAACATTTCGCAAAACCGCCCGCCCAGCTTCCGTTATTTTTATCCCCTCACCACTGAGTAACAACACACCTGAATTGTGAAATTCTTCTAGCGAAGGTAGGACGTCAGCAAATTTTTCTCTAAAGCTGACCTGATAACGACCGTGCAACTCCTTAAAGTCCAGCTTTAAGTTACAGGCCAACTGCATAATAACGTAGCGACGAAGCATATCTTCTGCTGAAAGCTCTAACCCGCGAGTCACCGGCAATCGTCCGGCTTCAATCTCGGCGTAGTAGGCTTCGAGATCCTTCTCATTCTGCGCATAGCAGCGTCCCAAAGAGCTTATCGCCGACACCCCCATTCCGAGTACATCGGGTGAATGGCAGGTCGAATAGCCCTGGAAATTTCGCTGCAGACGACCCTGCTGCTGATAAATGGCCAGCTCGTCATTGGGCTTAACAAAATGATCCATACCAATATGCAAATACCCCGCAGCTTGCAATCGCTGACTCGCCAGAGCAAAAATTTTCAGTTTCTCTTCGCTATCCGGCATTGGGTATCTATCCATCGACTTTTGCCATTTAAAACGCTGTGGCATATGGGCATAATGGTAGATGGCAATTCTATCTGGCGACATCGCAATTAACGCGTCCAGCGTCGCTTTAAAACTTTCCTCGGTCTGTAGTGGCAGGCCGTATATTAAATCTGCACTCACCGATCTAAATTTAAAACGCCGCGCCAATGACACCAGCTCGGCGATCATATCTTCACTCTGTACGCGATTAATGGCCTGCTGCACATCGGGGTTCGTATCTTGCACACCAAAGCTGACACGGTTAAAACCCAAGCCTTTAAGCAAGGCCAAATAATCCTCATCGACGCAACGCGGATCCAACTCGATGGAAAATTCCCGGTCGTCACTGTCATCGAGATTGAAGTGACTGGCAAGTTGATGCACGAGCTCGGTCATTTCCGCTTTGTCTAGGTAATTGGGTGTTCCACCCCCGAGGTGAAGCTGACTTACACGGCGGGACACACCCACATGCCGCGACAGGAGCTGTAGCTCTCTGTTTAAGTGGTCCAGATAACGACGACTTGCTCGCGGGTCTTTGGTAATAATTTTATTGCATGCACAGTAGTAGCAGAGGCTTCGACAAAACGGAATGTGCACATATAAGGACAGCGGCGATGGGCTATTTCTTGCATCGTCAAGAAAGCGCACATAATCGCGATCGGTAAACGCTTCGCTAAAGTTCAGTGCCGTAGGGTACGACGTGTAGCGCGGCCCCTGTACTGCATAGCGGCGCACCATATCAGTGGCGTTATCAAATTCTCTTGCGATCGCAGTCGGCATGTATATTCCCTTCAATACTACTGTTTGAATGCACCAGAGTAAGACGCGTGCTCAGGCTTAAATGTCGATAGATAATCATCTCGCTCGTGCTGACCAACCGGCCCGATGACGGCATCTATCTCGCACTCAATCGCCTGCCAATCAGCGTCGCCAAACAACTCTCCAGCCATCTGAAAGATGCCTCGCTCTTCATGAATGTGCGATATCTGACGACTGTGATAATGCTTACTTAAGCGAATAATTGCCGGCCGCACGGGCTTTTCACTCAGCCGTAATTCAGAAAATATCAACGACAGCTGATCACTCAGGGCCTCCAGCATGCCGTGGTCTCGCAACACATTTTCCACGGCGTAGTGATTCACTCCGGGCTTGGTGAGTAGCTGCCTGAAAATGATATCTTCAACAGGGTGGTGCCATACTTCGGGGTAGATCTGGATGTAATCCAGGCAACGCATCATTGCATCGACATCAGCCGGCGCATCATGTAAGCCAAAGTAGCTCTCAATCTGATGATTGAGGTCATACAGCATTCGCTGCATGCGCTGATGATCCGTTTCCAACTGCAAAAAAATGGGATGCATGGCCCGCTCCATATTATTTTAGCCAAGGCATCATAATATGCGGCAACACCATTCCCATTGACCTGAATCAACAGCAATGAGGGGGATCAGCTTATCGGCGCGACAAGCTCACAGAAAAGCGGAAAAAAGCCGGGCGGTGATACCCGGCGAGGGTGATTCTAGGACTGTTTGGGGCCACCATTTTCACCGGGCCAGCGAGAGCCACCGATGGTGTCGGCAAAGGGCATAAAGCCCTCGGGGTCCAGCGGGCCTTCGAGCGTGATGCGGCGGTCGAGGAAAATCGGCGTCCACAGCCATGCCTCTGCCTCCGTTCGCATAGGCAGTTTGCTGGCCAGAGGGTCCCAAGGGCTGTCATTTAGCGTGACCTGGCCCTGCAATTTCTCGATATGCGCCGTGCCGTATTTTGCGTAAACACGCACAACGTGAGGTGGGAAGTCCCAGCTGGGGTTTTCCATATCCACACCGCGCAGGTGCTTTATCCACCACTCATTCGTTTCGTGCTCCGGGGGAATCTCGCCCTCACCGGTCACCTGCCCCTTAAACTCCAGAAAGGTATATCCGCGGTGGCTCACCTTTGCTGATACATAGTCCATCAAGCGGAAGTACTGGGTCTCCCCATAATACTTCGGCTGCCCCCAGCGTTCGTGACTACCGTAAATTGCCGCTTCCTGATCGATGGCAATACCCAGAGTGTACTCACCTTCAATGCCATTGTAGTTAGCGTCAACATTCACCACGCAACCATACTCGGGCTCATTTAATACCGGGAAGTTATAAATGGTAATGGTCACGCCCGGTTCTTTACCTGGCTCAATACCGGGCGGTAAAAGTTTCGCTATCGCCTCAGCATCCGTTTTATAGCGAATTTTTAGCATCGGCCAGTTGAGAATATCGCCGGGCTTACCCATAGGGGCGTTGGAGTCAGTCATGGTAGTTATTCCTCGTTATTATGGTTTTGGGACGGGTTGAGCACCGCGATCTACGCCGCGTAAAATTGCTCAAACCACTTACGGTATTTTGCGATCGGGCCGTCGCCATCACACAGCGTGGGGTGCTCCAGATACACTTTGTTTTCCCAGATAGGGATATCCTGACCGACTTGGCGAACGATCTCGTCTCGGAAGGCATTGGCGTATAGGGTGTGCTCACCACTCTGCTGTTTAGGCATAGAGAAGTTAAAGCGCATGTGAATGTTCTGGTCGTCGATAGGTGTGATGGTTCCCATCATGACAATATCGAACATGCGAGAGAATTTTTGGTAAGTTTGTCCTGGACCAAATGAATAGGTTTCCAGACGCCCCTGGTCATAGTTCTCGCCACTCAGGTCTACATTACCCTCTTCATCGATGGCGTGCTGTAGGCTGTCCATCAGCGTGCTGCGTTTGTAACCGTCGATGGTGACGTGGCCATCCGGCATTTCCGGAGACTCATGAACGGTCACAAAATGCGCGATGTCCACAGCATTTTCACCGGTCTCCTGAATGATCGAGTTAATCTGCCAATCGAAGACATCCATCTCCGTCCACTCGTCGGAGTGCAACTCGGCGTGGCGCTCAACCTCCCACAGCGGCGCCACCCCTTGGGGGTGATACCAGGCCCAAATCATTTGATTCAGCTCCACCACAGGGTAGTTGCCAATTGCCTGCTTGCCATCGACTTTAGGCGGCATATTTTTCGCGTAGGGCACCTTGGTACAAAAGCCCTCGCCGTTAAATTCCCAGGCGTGGAAGGGACAAGCGATGCTCTCCCCCTTTACCTGACCACCGTGCCCCAGGTGGGCACCCAAGTGCGGGCAGTGGGCGTCTAGCAATACTGCCTCACCCGATTCCGTGCGAAACAGCACGAGGTCCCGGCCGAAATACTTCAGCGGCTTCACATCCTTAGGGGCGAGCTCTTTGCTGTACTCAATGGCAAACCAGCCGCATGGGATGGGCTTCTTATATCTATTATTCATTCTCCCTCCTGACCCTTCTCTCAAAAAGGTAACCGTGATGTAAAAAAAGTATACGGTTTCCCTATTTCGGTCAAGCGAGAGCAGCGGAGAAATGATTACTGATTGGTAAGGCGGGAAAAGAAAAGTGCTGACATCGGTCTACCGATGCCAGCACAGCGGCGCTTTCAGGCAAGCATGCTGCTTTTTATAAAGGCGAGTAATTGACGATAACGGGTTTCTGAATCGTAACTTTCATCGTGCACCCAGTTCAGTGTGATGGCATTGAACATGCCCACGGTCATTTCCGCACAGAAAGCCGGACTCAGCTCCGGCTTTAAGGCCTGGCGATTGTGCTCATACAAACGCAGGAAGCTACTGTTAATAAAGGCCAACTGCCCCGCGCCCTGGCTAATATTCGCCGACATTGCGCCGACTGAATAGGCGATCAGCTCGCGTTCGATACCGCCCGCCAACTGCTCGCGATTGATAAACACCTCAATGATGTGACCGAGCTGTTGCTCAAAAGATTTACCGCTAGCCAGCACATCGTCAATCAATTGATCGGTGCGTTGCAGCAACTCCTCCTGACACAGCTCCACCATTAAGTCGTGTTTGGTCGCGTAGTAGTTGTAAAAGGTTTTCTTGGCGATATCCACGCAATCACAGATCGCATCGATGGTCAGCCCGTCTACCCCATGGCGGCCGATCAAGCGCAATGTCTCTTTACGAATGGTCTCGCGCACGGCCTTTTTTTTGCGCTCTCGCCGACCAAGCTGACTCGCTGGCACCGATGATTCTCCCATCTCTGTCAAAGCGTCGAATGGTAGCGTAAGCCGGTCCGTCAAGCGAATGCCTCCTACAGTACGTTTGGCGGCGTTGGCGTTACGCCATTGAGAATGCCCTGGGTGCGCTCAATAAAGGCGGCCCGGGACTTCTCCGACATTGGGGTAATCCAAAACTTGTCTTCGCGCAGCCCGTTGAGCGCAAACGCAGCAACTTCTTCCGGCTCGGTGGTTTTCAACTCCATATCGTATTGCGCCATGATCGCCTTCATATCATCGACCGAGTGGATACCTGAATCGGGCTTATTCGGGTCGACGGGCAAATCCTCAGGCCGATTGCGCTCAGAGTTAAAGATGCCGGTATTCACCACATGTGGGCCGGGAAACAGGGCATTGACCTTCACCGGCGATTGCTGGGCCTGCAACTGAAAATGCAGGTTTTCCGTAATCGCCTGCGCCGCCGCCTTGGTCGCGGTGTAGATCGGCGTATCCGGTAACATTAAGAACGCGCCATTCCCCGAGCCAGTCACCACAAAGTGCGCCTCTTCGCCCTGCTCCACCAAGCGGGGGACAAAGGCGTTAATGGTGTTAATCAAGCCCCAGGTATTTACCCGGAAGCCCCACTCCCAATCATTGGCGCTGTACTCCCACATGTTGCCGCCTTCGCCCGTCCCGACACCGGCGTTGGCAAAAACGAGGTGCACCCCGGAAAAGTGGGTAAACGCCGCCTCGGCAAGAGCAGCCATCGACTCTGGCTGCGTAACATCAGCGCGTTGCGCCAAACACTGGGCTCCGCGCTCCTCTAATTCCGATTTGCAGCGCTGCAAGGCATTTTCTTCGATGTCGGCAATCACCAACTTGGCTCCCTCATCGGCAAGCGCGAGCGCCAATGCGCGCCCCACACCACTGGCCCCGCCGGTGATTACCGCTACCTTGTCTGTAAAGTTTTGCATTCCCACTCCTTATTGTTATCGCCGCGACGCGCGGTAAATTAAAAATAATGTCACTTGAGAATAAAAATACACGGTAGTATATTTTTTCGCAAACACCGATATTTTTGCGAGCCGTTGCGGCGGTGCAAAACAATAAAGATAAGGAGTGTACGCAATGCAAACCACAGAACAGCGCGAGCTGCCCCCGATCGAATCTGTCTTCAATCCCAATTCCATGGAATATGCCTTGGACCCCGGCCCCCAGTGCAAGGCACTTTCCGAGCGCGGTCGCTTGGTGTGGTATGCCCCCTGGATGTGCTGGATTATGACCCGCATGCCCGACATTATGGATTGCTGGAAGAATGAGTACCTGAGCTCAGACTTTTACGACTGGGAGTTTGCGCCGCCACGGCCACTGGAAGAAAACTGGAATAACTTCGAGCGCGCCCTGGTGGGCCACAGCCTGCTGGCTGACCCGGACCACCACCGCCTTATTCGCAAAATCACTTCCCCGGCGTTTTCTCGCAATGTTGTTGATAACATCAACCGACGCATCGAGCCCGATATCGTCCGCCTTTTCGAGGGCTTAAAAGACGCCGATGAATTCGACTACATTGAAGATGTCGCGCGGCACATCCCCTTTATCTCCATCACTCGCATGGTGGGTATTCCAGAAAAATACTGGCCCCAGATCAAGCAAACGGTGCTGACCTTTACCGAAACCTGGAACCCGACTATCTCCGATGAGCGCCGGGAAAAAGCCCAGCAAGACAGCAACCTGGCCATCGATATCTTGCTGGAAGTCATCGCCGAGCGCCGCCTGTCACCCGTAGGTGAAGAGGACTTCCTCAGCGCGCTGCTGCAAGTGGAAGCGGAAAACGACGACTTCGACGAGTGGGATATCGTTACCCTGATCCTGGCATTGATTGGCGCTGGCGCCGACACTACGTTGATGGCGCAGCAGTGGTCGGCCTATGCCTTTCTGAAGAACCCAGATCAGATCCCCCTGGCATTGGAGTCTACCGCCACCTTCTCTAACGCCTTTAGCGAAATTATGCGCTGGGCAGGCAACTCGAAAATGGGCTTTGCCCGCTACGTTCCGGAAGACCGTGAACTGCTTGGACAACAGGTGAAAAAAGGGCAAATGGTGTTAATGATGCCCCACCTAAAAGATCACGACCCCGATTTTTTCGACGACCCCTATCGCCTGGATGTACGCCGCGAGTTCAATCCAGACGTACTCTTTGGTTATGGCCCTCGCTATTGCATCGGTGCCGCGCTGGCAAAACATCAGCTGTACTTGAGTATGCGCGAGTTTTTCCGTCAGTTCCCCAATGCCACACTGGCAGAGGAGCCCGAGCGCGACCTAGAGGACCACAACTCCATTAGCTTTAAATCCCTGCGGGTAAAAACCAACCGCTAAGCCTCTGCGGTGGCGCCAAAGTGGCGCCACCGCAACGCGCCCGCTATTCTGGCCACTACAAACAACAAGCAGCAATGTGTGGTAGCCAATGACCCCAGCCCGCTCTCATCATGTCGGCATAGCACTCCTCCCGCTATGCTTGGTAATCGGCCTGCTCGGTCTCAATGTCTATCTCTACGGCGATGCCGGTATAGAAGGCCCCAACCAGCTGGCACTGCTGCTCGGGGGCGGCGTCGCCGCTGTTATCGGCCTGCACCGCGGCCGTTCCTGGCAAGCCCTTCAAGACGGCATGCTGAAAGTGATCGGCGTTGCGATCATCCCCATCTTAATGCTGTTTATGATTGGCGCGCTATCCAGCACGTGGACGGTCGCCGGTATTGTACCGACGCTTATCTACTATGGGTTGCAACTGGCCGACCCCAGTTGGTTTTATGCTGCCGCGGCAATTGTCTGCGCCATTGTGTCAACGGCCATTGGCAGTTCCTGGACCACGGCGGCCACCATCGGCATTGCCATGATGGCAACCGGGGTGGGACTCGGCATGAGTGAAACCATCACCGCAGGCGCCGTCATCTCTGGCGCCTATTTTGGCGACAAGCTCTCTCCCCTTTCCGATACCACCAACCTGGCCGCAGGTGTGTGCAATGTCGAGCTGTTCAGTCACGTGCGCTACCTTGCGCTCACCACACTGCCCTCGTTTGCCATTGCCCTGCTCATTTTTGTTGGGCTGGGTATACACCACAGCAGTGGAAGGGAGGTTGCCGAAACGCAAGCGATTCTGAATGCCTTGAACACCAGCATGACCCTGTCGGGCTGGCTATTGCTTGCGCCACTGCTCGTCGTTGTCATGATCGTAAAACGCGTTCCGGCGCTGCCCGTGATGTTTATTGCAACGCTCATCGGCACAGTGATCTCCGCCTATGTGCAGCCGGAATTGGTCTATCAAATTGGTGGCGAGCGTTCGGCAAGCGGGCTGTACAAGGGGCTGGTGCAAACCATTGTAGGTAGTAGCGAGATCATCACCGGTCACAGCTTTAGCGATACCTTGCTGGCCAGCAGCGGCATGGCAGGCATGCTCAATACAATATGGCTTATTTTAAGCGCTGTGGTTTTCGGTGGCATGATGGAAGCCTCGGGCTTGCTCGGCGACATTACAAACGGACTAAAAAGACTGGCGCGCAGCCGGACGTCGCTCGTGGCAACCACGGCTGGCAGCTGTGGGGTGCTCAATCTCACGGCGGCCGAGCAGTATTTGACCATTCTTATTGGCGGGCGAATGTATGGCGACATGTACGCCCAGCAGGGGCTGAGTCAGCGCAACCTCAGCCGCACGCTGGAAGACGCCGGAACCGCCACCTCAGTACTGGTTCCCTGGAACACCTGCGGCGCATTTCATGCCACCGCCCTCGGCGTTGCAACGCTCAGCTACCTGCCCTTCTGCTTTTTTAATTTGATCAGCCCCTTTATGTCGATGCTGTATATGCGCTTCAACATTGCCATAGAAGAGACTTAGTCGCAGCGCGTATAACTTAGGCAGCGCTCTCCCAGCCACTGCCAATACACGGTAAATATACAGCCCCTTGGCAAGGCCAACCCCAGCGCGGAGCGCGGCTTGAACTGGAGCGTGCGCCGCTCCGGATCGACTGCGATAACACGCACTTCGGAAAAGTCGATGTAGCGCTGCAAGCGAGGGAACAGCGCTTTGTACAAGCTCTCTTTGGCAGAAAACAGCAGCGTTAACGCGCGATCGCGAGGCAACATAGAGAGCCGCTGCCATTCCTTGTCATCACCCACCAAGCGCCACAATTCGTCAATAGCATCGCTGGCGACTAATGGCTCAATATCGATCCCCAAATGCCCTCCACGTCCGACCACGCACAGCGCGCTGTCGTCGCAGTGGCTGATGGAGCCGGTAATCCCCTGCGGCCATATGACCTCGCCGGTATCTCGCCTTGCCGGGCTGTGATTCTCTACGTTTTCTATGCCCAGCGCATAACAAGCAGCATAACGACCGGCAAGGAATTGCGCCTGGCGCGCGGCGGACACCCGCGCCAAAGAGGCTGGCAAAGCAATGCCCCAAGACGCCAACAGGTCCGGGGTATAACGGCTTTGTTTAAAATGACAATGCACCGCGTTAACTGCCAATTCGGGCATTGGCAGCAGCGAAACCTGCTCGATAAATCCACCTTCGGGCAGGGGTGATGACAAGCTCAGCGTGTCCGCGCCACTATTGCGCAAGGCTGGGCTCGGCAAGGTCGCGATCAACAGCGGGGCTTGGCTCACTGACGGGGGTCAGGTAGCCCCATTTGGACAACTGCGCGATGGCCGCCGCCACGCCATCCTCGGCGCGAATTTGCGCGCCCACCGTGGCTGCGTGCTGACGCAGCGCCGCGTCGGTTGCCGACTCAATGGCCTGCTCAACATCCGCGACATTCAAGCTCTTGCGATCCAGTGAACAGGTGGCTACCCCAAGTTGCTGCAAGCGCCACGACCAAAATGGCTGATCGCCAAAAAACGGCATAATTATCGACGGAATCCCCGCCCTTGCCGCTGCCGCCGTCGTACCCGCCCCGCCGTGGTGAATGGCCGCCGCCACTCGCGGAAACAGCCAGTCGTGCGGCGCCGATGTCAGGCAGTACACATTGTCGTCGTCGACATCTGCCAAGCCTCCCCAACCGGTGGCAAAAATGGCGCGGCGGCCACTATTTCGCAACGCCTGTAAAAACACCTCACTGAGCGCCGCACTGTCATCACCGAGCATACTGCCAAAGCCGACATAAATGGGTTTGTCCCCGGCGGCTAAAAAGGCTTCCAGTGATTCCGGCGCCTGCCACGTCTGAGCTTCGTCGAGAAACCAATTACCCGCTACCCGCACCGACTCCGGCCAATAACGCGATGGCGGAATAATGCTCGGGCTAAACCCATACAACACATGGTGAGTCCGACGCCGCCGGTAAAACGGCCCATACCAGGGTAGCGGCGCCAAATCGAGTTTTTGACGAACCTGACGGTAGGCCGGGCTGAGCATCTGCCAGGTCAGCACGCGACAGGCGTGATACAAGCCTTGGTTTACCATACCGGGGCGCGGGCGGCGCGGCGGTGGCAACATCATCGGCGGAATATCAGGACACGGTGTCACCGGTTGCAAGTGGGTCTCGACCACCGGAATGTCATAGCGCTCGCCAATGGCGGTGGCCAGCGAGGCCACCATGCCACAGCCCAACAATAAGTCAGCCCCGTTCGCCGCCTGCGTGGCCTGTGTGACCCAGTCTGCAGACATTGCCAACAATTCCCGCCGCGCGGTGCGCAGAAGCGCAACGGGGTTCAGGCCGCGCTGAAGTACTTCCGGGTCCTTGGCCATCAACTCCAAAAAGTCGGCGGTCAGCGGCGCGTAATCGAGGCCATGACGACGCACCAACTGTTCACAGCTGTCGCCTGTGACAATGGATACTTGATGCCCCTGCGCCTGCAAACCCAAGCCTAGCGCGACAAAAGGGCGGACATCTCCCTGGGTGCCGATGGAGAAGATCGCGATTTTCATGCTTATCAACCTGCCAGCGCGCGCGCAACGAAGGGTCCGATTACTGCCAGCGGTTCCGCGTCCAGCATTTGCTGGTGATGGCATTCCACCGGATAAATATTGAGACCCGCGACGGCGTCCTGCCAGGCATCGGGGCGGTGGTGCAGCTCCTGTGACGTGGCCGTTTGCACCGCTTGGAAAAAGTGCAACTCCACATCTACAGGCCGCGGCTGGAAGTTCTGCAGCAGCTGCAGGTTATTGCTAATCACCGCACTGACATCGTCAATTAAGGCGCTTTGTTTACCCTGCAACTGTTTGACAAATTCCAAGTTAAGCACGTCGTATTCCCGGCACAGGAGTTCACTCAGCTCCTCCATGGTATCGGGCAGCTCGCCCTCTACCGCGATGTCGAGAAATTCCAAGATGCTGCGCACCTGACCGGCCTTGTCGTCACGCTGCTGCGACACGAAGGGGTAGGAATCCAAAGCACCAAGGAAGCTCACTGACTCGTCCAGCTCACGCAGCTGACGCGCCATTTCCTGAGCGATAACGCCGCCCATCGACCAGCCCAATATACGGTAGGGGCCCTGTGGCTGGCGGTCCCGCATCAATGCAATATAGTCTGCGGCAATTTCCTCGATGCTCGCAGGAAGCTCCTGCCCGCCAGAGAGGCCACGCGACTGAATGCCAAACAAGGCCGTTCCGTCAGGCAGGTATTGATTTAGCCCCGCAAAGCCCCAGCTCAAGCCGAGTACTGGGTGAATACAAAATAGCGCGTCACCCTCGCCACGCGCGGCTAAAGGATTGAGGGCTTGCACGCCTGCCAGGGGATCTATTTGATCACCGCGCTCCAGCTGCTCCGCCAATTCAGCGATCGTCGTCGCCTCAAAGATGGCCGCGAGGGGTACGTCTTTACCCACGACATCACGCAGACGCGATACCATGCGCGCCGCGGTAATCGAGTCAGCGCCGAGGTCGAAAAAGCTATCATGGATACCGATACGCGGCAGTTTGAAGATCTCACACCACAGCTTTGCCAGCTGCGTTTCCAACGCGTTACGCGGCGCCGTGTATTCGCTAACAAGTTGCCACTGAGGCTCCGGCAAGGCTTTGCGGTCCAGCTTGCCATTCACATTCAGCGGAAAATCATCCAGCACCTGATAGTGAGAGGGCAGCATGTATTCCGGGAGACTGCGCTCGATCTGCTGGCGCAATGTGGCGGCCTCCAACGCGGTGTGCTGGGCATCGAAGCCCTCCTCACTGAGCAGGAACGCCACCAGCTTTGGTACGCCAGCGGGGTCGTTACGCAGCACCACTGCCGCACGACGCACACCCTGACAGCGGATCAACTGCGATTCAATTTCTTCAGTCTCTACACGAAAGCCGCGAATTTTAATCTGGAAGTCGTTGCGCCCCAGGTATTCCAGTGCACCGTCATCGCGCCAGCGCGCAAGGTCACCGGTTTTATACAACAAGCCCTCACCGTGGGGATTGGCAATAAAACGTTCGGCGGTTAAGTCGGGACGTTTGTGGTACCCCAGCGCGAGGCCCTCGCCGCCAATATACAATTCACCGGCAGCGCCATTTGGCAACAACTGAAGATCGTCGCCCAGCACATAGACCTGCGTATTCCAGATTGGACGGCCAATGGCCGGCGTACCGCCCTCCAGCTTGTCCAGGGTCATCATCGTGGACCAAATCGTTGTCTCTGTCGGGCCGTATAAGTTGATAATCGGCGCTCCCAGCTTACGCATTTTGCGCGCCAGCTCCATCGGCAGCGCCTCACCGCCCACCAGCGGTTGAACACCCGTAAAGGCCTCGGCATTATCTTCAAGCAGCGCCTGCCAGTGCGAAGGCGTCGCTTGAATATGCGTGATCGCCTGCTCATTCACCAGCGCGGCCAGCGCCGCCGGGTCTCTGGCGATGTCGCGGGTAGCGACATGGACTTGAGCACCGGCAAGCAGTGGCAAAAACATCTCTAGCACAGCAATATCAAACGACACGGTCGTTAGCGCCAACATCCGCTGCTCGGGCTGAAGTGCCAAGGCATCCTGCATGGCCAGCAAAAAATTCATCAAGCTGCGATGGCCAATCACCACGCCCTTGGGGCGCCCCGTCGAACCGGAGGTGTAAATGATGTACGCCGGACTGTTTGCGCCAATATCGGCAAGGGGCACATCGTCGCCGGAAAAGGCGTTTAAGTTGAGCTCTTCCCACAGCAGCGTTTGTATTTCACAGTCAGGCAACTTTTCGGCGGTCTCAACGCTGCTGAGCAGCAAGCTGGGCTTGGCGTCGTCCAATATCATGGCCAGGCGCTCAGCGGGGGTTTCCGGGTCCAGCGGTAAATACGCCGCTCCGCATTTCATAATCGCCAACAGCGTCATCGGCATTGCCGCGGTGCGCGGCAGGGACACGGCCACCAACTTACCCGGCCCCACGCCCAATACATTCAATGCCCGGGCCAATTGATTGACCTGTTGCCCGAACGCTGAATAACTCAGCGTTTGCCCGGCGTCAGATACCGCGGCGTGGCTTGGGAAAGCGGCGACACTTTTGTCAAACAACGCTGGCAAGTGGCTGTCCGGCAACGGCTGCTTGGTATCGTTCCAGGCCTGCAGCTGCAGGTGCCGCTCCTGCTCGGAGAGCAGGTCAAAGTCACCGATCGCGCCCTCAGGGGCGGCAATCATCGCTTCGATTAATCGCGCCAATCGATCGCGGTGCTCATCGAGCTCTCGCTGACTGTAGAGCGCGGGGTTAGCGTCAATCACCACATTCATGCCCTGCTTGGCACCGCGATCAAACACAAACACTGTCATGTCTTCTACGGTGCCATTCGACAGGTTGTGTGCACTGCACTCGTGGCCACCGAAGCCCAGGTCGTAATCAAAGGGTTCAATATTCACCCCCATCCAGGAGATCTGCTGCCCCTGTGCAAGCAGGCCGAGATCACGCCGCAGCTCCTCATAGCGATACTGTTGGTGGCGAAGCGCATTCCTTACGGTTTTCGCTGTTTGCCCAAGCAGGTCGACAAGGCTCGCATCGTCGGCCATCGCCAGGCGAATCGCCACGGCGTTAGCCATCATTGCCGGAATGCTGCGCAGCGTACGGTTTGCTCGTGCCGTAACCGGCATACCGAAGACCAAGTCCTGCTGCCCCGTCATGCGGTAGGTGTAAACCGCGAGCATGGCAATTAATAACTGCGGTACTGAGCCGCCATATTGCTGGGCGATGTCGCGAATTTTCGCAGAGTGCTCTAGCGACAGGGTAATACCACTGCGCCGCAGGCCACCACTGCGCTGGGCATTGCGACGCGACAGCGAAATTGCATCGGGCAGGCCACTCAGTTGTTGCTTCCAGTAGTCTCGGTCACGCTCAAAACGTGCAGATTCGCGATAGAGCTTTTCCTGCTCCAACTGGGTTACCAAGGGTAAAAATGGCGACTCACCTGGCTCCTCGCCACTGAGCAGCGCATTATAAATTTCCGCCATCCGGCGCGCGATCAGACCGCCACCAAAACCGTCAATGGTGATGTGGTGGCAGCGGTGGTACCAAAAAAACCGTTCATCCTCGACCTTGATTAGCGCGCTGAACCACAGTGCATCGTCTGCGAGGTCTGCGGGGCGGCGCAACTCATCGTTCATCCACCGCAATGCACGCTGCTCGGCGTCGGCATGGCTACTGAAGTCGACAACCGGCAACTCTCCCATATAGGCCTCTGCCACCAATTGGCGAGGTCCATCGGCGGTTTCAATAATCTGTACTCGCGTTGACTCCGCCTCTTGGGTCAAGATGGAAGTCGCCCGGAGAAATACCGCGGCATCAATATGGCCGCGGATATCGACATACTCGGCAAGTTTATATACCGCATCGGCGGGGCCGATCTTTTCGCCCATCCACATACCGCGCTGCGCTGTTGCAATTGGCAACAGTTGGGGAACCTGCGTCAGAGGCCTGACGGGTGAGGCTGGCAACTCAAGTGCGCCGCCTGTGGCAACTTTACCCCGGCTTATATGCAGCTCGGCTTCAAGGTCCTTTCTCAGGTACGGGTCTCGCGAATTTTGCGAGCGGGGTAACTTTTCCATCTTCTTCGTCTCTCTGGCTAGGTATCGCACTAAACAGGAAACCTACCGACGAATCGGAAGCAGCCCCTGCTTAATTTTTTCATTTTTATTTCGGCTGTTAAGCAGCCGCATTTTTATATGTGTAAATCGCTAAGACACACAGAGATGATAAGGACATCACTAAACGACCAGCGTGACTTAAGTCACACCTAAGAACATGGGGATAAGAATTTTTACTTATATTTCAATACCTTGCAGCACACTGAGACACGAGTGTGACATAGTCAATTCGCACCTAATGTGTAATAGTGTTTTTTTGAGCAATAAAACACTTGCCATACAGTCGCTTACAAATAGCTATAGGGGTTTATGCGTATATGAGTAAATAACGCCCTGCCGATGGCGCATATTTTTTGTCAATGAGGGGAAATATCTGCGGGAGAATAAGGCCTGTTTCCAGGCCTTGAGGGAATGACGGGGGCACCCCTTATCAAGCGGCGCCCAGTTCTCGCTCCACTAACCTATCCAGGTGCTCGGCGTAATCGCGCAAAACCGGATTAACGGGCCGCCCGGCAGTGACCGCTCGCATACTTTCAGCGCTGGCGCTGCGCGACACGGCCAGTAACGGCGCTAGACTCGCCATCACGGCGTCGGGGCTCTCTCGCAACGCGGAATAATCCACCTCGACCGTCTGGTCGCTCGGCATTGCCGCCAACTCGCGGCGGTAGGCCGCCACTTGCTTGGCCACCGTTCGCGCCAGCAGCGGCCTTGCCAGGCGGGCAATGGCACGGCGGCCAATCAGCTTGCGTAGTCCCCGCAGTCCGAGCCATACGATATAACCGGCGCGATAACTTCGGCGCCCGTCACCACGGTCCAACAGCATTTCAAGATAGTGTTGAGGCCCCTCTAAATAGGAAAGCAGCGCGTTTAGCATGCTATTGAGCACCGCGATAGGCTCACGGCTGATGTAAATAAACCTCGCCTCGGGGAATCGCTCCGCCATCCAGCGCGCATTGCCGGTGTCCCAGGGGTTCTTAAGCAAGACCGCCTCACTACCGGCATGCACGGTCAACAGCTTTCGGCACATTTCCTCAAAAAACGCGGCGCTGTGCTCGTTGAGCTGAAAACTGCCGAAGCGGCGTCTGAGCAGGTAGCCGTACTCTTCAACTTCCTCGGCGGAAACGGGCACCGAGTCGATATTGCGGTCTTTAATCCCCAGCGCGGCGAAGCAGGCATTCAAGCGCTGTGCATCTTGTTTCGCACCGCCCTGCTGATGGTTGCGAAGCAGACGGTCATAGTAAAAAAAATCGTAAAGGGTTAACTGTGCCAGAGGAAAGGCCCTCGCCACACTGTCGTAGAGAAAGGTAGTGCCGGAACGGTGCAAGCCCATAATAAAAATGGGCTTCACCTTTTGCTCAGCAAGATCAGCTTTCAGTGGTGCATCTTCATCGCGCACTGGGAAATGGGGGTCAACGGGATAACGCATGTGGAGTCTCTCGGGCTATTAAACAGCGCTGTTTCACGCTTTGGGCGGCAATGTATAAGAATAGCGGTAAGAAAATCCAAGAACGGATAGACGTTTTTGGGCGCCAACAACAAAAAGCGGGCTTTTTTTACCCGCTATAACACACAGCAATAGTGGCGAGAAGCAGCTCCTATAATTCAGCGCTGCGGCGAAGAAGGTGATAGTAAATACGCACCGCCTCAACATAACTGGCAATAGAGACGCGCTCATCGGTACCGTGAATACCCTTCATTTCTTTCGGGCCAACCTCTACCCCGATAAAACGATAACTGTTTTCCGACACCTCCTCGAAATGTCGGGCATCAGTCGCCGCCACCACTAATCGCGGTGCGACTAAGGTGCCTGGGCTCACTTGTCGGACGAGATCGGCAAGCACGTTGAAGCCTGCCGAGTCGGGCGAGGCCACCGCAGAGGGATTGTTCCCGAAGCCGCCGTAGGTCTCAATGCGAATGCGAGGATCATCAATGATCTCCGCCACCTTCTGCTGCACACCGTCAATCGTATCGCCCGGTAGAATGCGGAAGTTCACCACGGCATAGGCAATAATCGGCAGAACATTGTCCCGCACACTGCCCTGCAACATGGTAACGGCCGTTGTTGTGCGCATCCCGGCGTTGATCGGCGCTTGACTGCTCAGTACTTTTTCCAGAAGCGGCTCAAACAACCAGTTATTCGCAAACAGCAAGCGTTGGTAAAAAGGTACGCTGTCACCCAAATAACGAATAAAGTCCACCGTATATTGCATATCAGCAGGTAGCGGATTGGCTTCAAGGCGCGCCACTGCCGCCGCAACAACGCCTGCCGCACTTTGCTGCGGCGGCATAGAGGAGTGGCCACCGCCACCGTCGGCACTGAGCTTCAAACTGACATAGCCCTTTTCCGCCGGGCCGATCAATGCGACGCGCTCCGCGACACCGGGTAGCATGTCCTTGGCGATCACCCCGCCTTCATCTAATAAGAAGGCCAGCGACTCGCCGCGCTCCGCCAATAGTGTCGCCATGGCCTGCGCGCCCTTACCGCCCACCTCTTCGTCGTGACCAAACCCTAAATAGACCGTGCGCGGCGGAACAAAACCCTCTTCAAGCAAACGCTCGGTGGCTTCTAAAATACCGATGACACTGGCTTTATCATCGATTGCTCCCCGGCCCCAAATGTAACCATCGGCGATGGTTCCCGCGAAGGGAGGATAGCTCCACTGATCTTCAGTACCCGGTATCACGGGTACCACGTCTTGGTGGGCGATCAGCATAATGGGCTTTAAAGCTTCACTGCTGCCCGACCAGCGAAACAGCAAGGTACCGCCCGGCAGGCGCTGGTGGGGAATTTGTGCAAACACCCTGGGGAAACGCTGTTTTAAATACGCCTGAAAGTCTTCAAATGCCTGCTGGTCTACGGCATCAGCATCGATATTCGAAATGGTGGGAAAACGCAGCGCTCCGGCAAGCCCCGCCGCCAACTCCGCCTCTGACCAATCAACGTCAGCCAAGGTTTCGCTCGCCTCAAATTGAGGTGGCGCGAATTGCAGTGTGCGAATTACCAGTACCGCGGTCAGTAGCAGCACTGCACCAAGCAACATGCCAAATATACGCTTCATAGTCCCTCGTCCATTTCTCGTGGCCGGCTGTCGGCCGCGTCCATCTTTATCAACGCGAGTGCCCGTAAATGGCCTAACCATCCACGAGCCTGGCGGCATTACGGTTTATTGAAATTGGTAGCTAAACTCTACGCCCACCTCTCGCGGCGTTCCGGGAACGCGATTGGCAACACCGATCACGCTGGTTACTGCGATCCCGCCAACAAAGTAGGGGTCATCTTTTAGGTTATTCACGTAGGCCGATACGCCCATCTGTTCATTGATCTGCCAGCGCGCCCTGGCATTGAAAAGCTCGTACTGACCGATGGTCGAGCTCGCGTAGTCACCGCTGAGGTAATCAGTACCGATGAATATTTCATCGGAATAGTAGTACTGCAGCTGTGGAATAATCAGACCAATCGGCGAGTGCCAATCATATTGCACGACAACGCCGCGAACATTTTGCGGCACCTGGGGAAACGCCTCGCCGCTGCGGTCAACAATCGCAAAGCCATCAGCGGTATTGGTACCCAGGTCATAGTCAATAAAGTCGCCGTCGGTATACCCGGCATTGGCATTGATGGTGAAATCACCCAGCAGGGCGGTAATCTCAAATTCAAATCCGTCGACCACGGCCTCGCCCGCATTGCCGGTAAACTGCACCACTTCTGTTTGAGTGGTGCCGCGCTCATAAAGCGCGACCTGTAGATCGGTGTAATCCATCTGGAACACCGCTACATTGAAACGCAGGCGGCTATCCAAAGCGTCTAATTTAAAACCGATCTCTTTGTTGACGACAATCTCAGGCTCAAACTGCTTGATCGACGAATCGGTCTGCGTCGAGCGCACATCCAAACCACCCGACTTAAAGCCCTTGCTCACGGTGGCATAGGCGATAAAGCTGTCGAGATTCAGGGACTCAAGCAGTTCATCATCGGCCAGGTAATTGAGCGTGACCGCTGGCGTAAATTCCGAGAAGCGCGTATCACCGTGCAGCGGCGCCGCATACAGCAGAGGAACCGAGGGCGCCTCATAGGCAAAATACTGCGCCAGCGGCACCGGCGAAAAAATACCGTCCATCACATGGGTGACGGGCAGCAATATTGCGGGGTTGCTGCCGATCTGGGCATTGAGCCGACTCGCGTATTCATCGTAGTCCGGCGTGCCTTGAATTTGCACCGTACTGCGCTCTTCTTCGGTATAGCGCAAACCCAATGTCAGCTGCAGGGTCTCGGTCATATCCCATGTTCCCTGCGCAAACACTGCCGCAGTGGTGTTTTCGTAGTCGGCCAAGGCAACGGCGTTGGCCTGCACGGGCAACACCAGGGCATTGGGAAGCGGAATGCCCAGATCAACCGCAGCGCCCGGCCCTACCGCCACCAAGCCGTTGTCGCCCACCTCGGTGCCGTCAATGCTATTTTCCAAACTCTCCTCGGCGTAGAACACACCAAAGGTGTAGTTCAAGGTATCGTCCCAGGCGGTGCCGTTGAACTTCACCTCCTGACTGAATTGCTCACGCACAGCATCGCCGACCGACGGATCATCGGAGCCATTGAGTACCTGATAACCGGCATCAGGGCCAACCGCCACTGCACGAATCGCCGTGCCATCAGAGTCGCCACTAATTCGGATATTGTCCTGCATCGCGTAGCTGGTAATGCTCTCTACATCTATTCCCGCAACCGAGCCGCGCAAGGTGAGTGCCAGCATATGGTTGTCGATCGCATAGACCGCATCCTCCGCGGTTTGACTGACCTTAAAGGTTTTCGCCAATTCAGAGCTCTCGTTACAGGCGGCCTGTAAATCCGAACCATCAGCCCCTCGGTAAATGCCCTGCGCAAGAATGGCACTGCTGTTTTGAAAAACGCAGTTGTAGGGTGAGCCGCGCTCATCGATGCGACTTAAAAACCCGAAGACGTCGACTTCGAACTCATCGTTGACATACCAAATCAGCCGCGATGACACCGCCATGCGGTCCTGATCAAACAGCGCATAGTCAGCGGCGACATTATCGATTGAGCCATCGCTTCGCTTGGCATTCACCGCGACACGCATAGCGATGCTGTCGCTGAGCGGTAGGTTGGCATCGAGCTTGGCACTTTTCTGCCCGTAATTCCCCGCGCCAAGTTTTGCGCCAAATTCAAAGCCGTCGGTAAACGGTTTTTTCGAATCAACCAGTATGGCGCCACCAATATTGTTCTTGCCGAATAGCGTACCCTGAGGGCCGCGCAATACCTGTATCGACGCCACATCAACCGCATCGAGCAGCTGGGCATCGGAGCGTGGCACGTAGACGCCGTTCAAGTACATGCCCACCCCCGGGTCCAGCACGGGATTACCCGAGCGCTGGCCAATGCCGCGAATAAAGACCGCCGGCGCTTTGTAGTTGGTCTGCGAGAACTGCAGACTGGGCGCCAGTGTTTCCACGTCTTCAATATCGCTGATACCCATTTGCTCAAGCATATCCGAGCCCAACGCCGATACCGCCAGCGGGGTATCCTGCAGGCTCTCTTCGCGCCGCCGAGCGGTGACCACCACCTCTTCCAGCATGGCGCGATTTTCAGTTTGCGCAAAACTCGGCGCGACGCACAACGTCGATAGCGCAGACATCGCCAGCGGGAACAACACAGCTTTGTTCGTTTTCATTTACAGCTCTCCAGCATTCCATGGAACATGGTTATCTTTTTTTATTATTGGCAAACCCTGCGTGGCAAATCCCGTGCCATCGCCTATGCAACCGCTTCTACGTTCACCGGCACACCGTTCAGCGCCGCATTTCCCGACAGGCTGTCAATAAACTGCTCGTCAGTGAGGTCGTTAACACTCACCCCGGCATTGGCCTCTGCGCGGCGCCAGGCCGTGCCACTGCGGTGATGGCCCCAACCGTGTGGAATGCTAACCACACCGGGCATCACCTCGTCGCTGACTGATGCCGGTAACTCAACACTGCCAACCCGCGAACTGACTCGCACGGTGTCATCGTCGGCAATATTCAAGCGCCGGGCATCATCGGGGTGAACCAATACCGTGCAGCGCGACTTCCCTTTCACTAAGCGCTGGCTGTTATGCAACCAAGAATTATTGCTGCGCACATCCCGGCGGCCGATAAGTAAGAATGCTGCCGCGCGCTGTTGCTCGAAGAAGCGTTGCTCAACACGGGGCAGGTCAGCCAGGAAAAACGCCGCGCTCAAGTGAATACGCTTATCTTTATGATAAAGCCCCTTCGGCAACTGCTGCTGCAGCGGCCCCAGATCAATACCGTGTGGCGCGGATTTCAGTTTAGACAGAGTCAATCCCTTAAAGGGATGCAAACCTGCGCCGTAGGGGCCCCGGCGCAATAGGAAGGCCAACAGGCCGCTTGGCCCGAGGCGTTGTTCAACGCGGCGGCTCAGCCGTTCCTTCATCGAGCGAGGCGGTGCCAGACGGTCCCGCAGGCCCAACAAAATTTGCCAATCGTGGCGGGCTTCAGCACCGGGAGGGAATAATGCTGGCGCGTAGCGAACATTGTTGCGCACCGCCAACAGATTGAAAATCACATCGAAATGCTCGCGCTCAAGCGGGCTGACCGGCGGCAAAATAAAATCGGCATGGCGGCTACTTTCATTCAGATAGAAGTCTACCGACACCAGTAAGTCCAAGCTGGCAAAGGCCTTATCTAACTGGTCGCCATTGGGCGTAGACAGTACCGGGTTTCCCGCGATCAGCACCATGCCTTTAATCTGGCCTTCACCGGGGGTGGTAATTTCCTCTGCCAGCGTGGAGACCGGCAGCTCGCCATTAAATTCTGGTAGCTGGCGAACCCGGCTGTGAAAGCGCCCCATGTTTCCGCGCCCGGTCTGGGGCAAAATGTCGGCTGCGGGCGTGGTGAACATCAAGCCGCCGGGGCTATCGAGCGTACCGGTAAGCACGTTGAACAGCATAATCAAGTACTGACACAGCGCGCCAAACTCCTGCACCGACACGCCCATGCGCCCATACAACACCGGCGCCTCGGCCGCACAAAACTCGTCCACCAGTCTGCGAATATCAGCGGCACTGATGCCAATATGTTCCGCCACCCGCTCGGGAGTGTAGGCATCAAAATGCGGTTTGAGCGCCACTGGGTCGCTATCGAGCAAACTGCGATAGTGGCCGGACGTCACCTGCGCTGAGGCAAACAAGTGATTCAACATCGCCAAGAGCAGCAGTACATCGCTACCGGGGCGTATAAAGTGATGCTCATTAGCCAGCTCTGCCGTTTGACTTCGCCGCGGGTCAATCACCACCACTTTGCCGCGCTGCCTTACCTGCTTTAACCGACCGCGCACGTCCGCCACACTCATAATGCTGCCGTTCGACGCCAGCGGGTTACCGCCCATAATGACAAAATAATCACTGCGATCGATGTCGGGAACAGGGATGCGCAATTGATGCCCGAACAGTTTCCAGGCGACCATATGGTGGGGCAGTTGGTCTACCGACGTCGCCGAAAATTTATTGCGCGTTTTCAGCGCGCGCAAAAAACCGCCGTTGAGCAGGGTTCCACCCAGATTATGCACATTTGGGTTACCCAAATAGACCCCAAGTGCATCCTTCCCATGCTCCTCCTGAAGCCGGCGCATGCGCTCGGCAACGTTATCCAGCGCCTCCTCCCACTCCAGCTCATGCCACTGGCCATCGCGCTTTTCCATCGGCTTGCGCAGGCGATCGGGATCTTCATACAGGTCTTTTAGAGCCAGCGCTTTGGGGCAGATATGGCCGCGACTAAAAGGGTCGTTTTCATCCCCTTTTATCGCGATAATCTGCTCCTCTTCCAGCGTTATCGCCACACCGCACATGGCTTCACAGAGGTTACAGGTTCGATAAAACGTACCGGATCGCGGCATAACAGGCCTCTCTTGCACACGCTTATTATTATCTGCGCGCCATCGCGCACAATGTATTCAGTGAATACACTCTAGCAGCAAGCGCCGTAAACTGCACTCACAGGCCACCCAGCGATAGCTGCTGTTGCATAACACGGTCGCGAGAGGACCAGCCCAGCGCGAATTGGTAGTCACCGGCCGCCATGGCCCAGTCTTTGGCGCTGTCATCCCAATAGCTCAAATCCCGTGAGCTAAGCTGATAGCGCAGGCTTGCTGACTCGCCCGGTGCCAACCAATGCTTGGAGAAGCCTTTTAGCGCCCACGGCGGCTGCTCAATACCAGCAGCCGGGCTTGGCAGGCCAACATATAGCTGCGGCACCACCCAACCGGCGCGGTCGCCGATATTGCTCGCCCGCGCCGTTACCACGACCCCACCCTCGTCGCGGATAACTCGCAAGTCCGTCAACGAATACTCGCTATAAGACAAGCCGTAGCCGAAGGGGTAGGCGGGCTCTCGCGATTGCTGATCAAACCAACGATAGCCGATAAAAACGCCTTCACTATGCTCCGCTTGATTGGCAAGGCCCGGGTAGCGCCGAGGGTCTCCGGCAACAGGGTTGTCCAGCTCCTCCTCCGGAAAGCTCAGCGGCAGGCGGCCGCCCGGGTCGGTATCGCCAAACAGCAGCCGGGCAATGGCACTACCGCCCTCCTGCCCTGGGTACCAGACCTGCAATAGCGCGTTAACCTGCTCGCGCCACGGCGTGAGCACCGCCCCCGAATTTTGTAACACCACCACAGAGTCGCTATTTGCTGCCGCCACCACAGAGATTAATGCATCCTGGTTGTCGTGAGACACCGGCAGCAACGGCGCGCCTAACAGCAGCGGCGCAAACAGTTGATCAAGTACCTCGCGTATTGGCGAACTGGCAAATACCGGATCTGTCAGCTGATCCAATAAGGTGGGGGCTCCCCCTTGGAGGTTGTTTAGCAATAGGGAGTCAGGCGCATCGGCGAGTGTGCAGTCGAGTGCCAAACAAAAACGATCGCTGCCCTCGGTTGCCAAATTGCTGGCAAACACCAATGCGACATCTGCCTCGGCGGCGCCCGATACTGCGGCAGCGATATCACTACCGTCATAGTAAGAGACCGCTACGTCGTCGCCCGCCCGCTCCGTTAACGCCTCGAGTGGCGTTTTAAAACGAAATGGCGTCACGAAAGAGGAACCACCGCCGCTCGGGCGCGTTTGCGCCGACGCGCCGATCACCGCGATGCGGCGAACATCGTCGTTCAACGGCAACACCCCTTCGTTGCGCAGCAGCACCGCCCCTTGCTCGGCAACATCTTGCGCCAATACCGCATGGGCCGCCTGGTCGATATTGTCGTCGTTGCGCTGATAACGGGCGCGGTCAAAAAAGCCGACGCTGAACAAGCGCCGAAATATCTGCGTAAGGTTGTCGTTCAGAACCTGCTCAGGCACCGCGCCAGACTGCACAGCCGCCTGCAACAAAGGCTGGGAGAAAAATACGCCGTAGGGCATTTCGATCATGGGCGAGGCATTTGCGGTTTGCACAGTATCTTTCTGGGCAAAGAAGTAATCGGTGACTAAAAAGCCGTCAAAACCCCATTCATCGCGTAATACGCTTTTCAACAAGTACTCTGAAGAACACGCTGGAGCACCGTTCACGTAGTTATAGGCGCACATTACCGAAGCAACATTCGCTTCCTTCACCGCGGCTTCGTAGGGCGGCATATACAACTCGCGCATACTGCGCTCATCCACCACTGCATTCACTACCGAGCGGCCACCCACCACCGCAGCGACGGGCGGCACACTAACGATGCCTTCCTGGGTGTTCATCAAATAGTGTTTGATATTGGCCATTACGCCCTCGGCTTGGCTGCCTTTTACCCACTCGACAACCATTCGTGTTGCCAGCAGGGGATCCTCACCAAAGGTTTCGAAACTGCGCCCCGCCAGCGGGTTGCGCACTAAATCGGCCACCGGCGCATGCACGAGATCATTACCCTTGTTACGCACCTCATTGGCGATCGCCGCACCGGTTTCATGCGCCAGCGCCGGGTTAAAACTTGCCGCCAAGGCCAGTGGTATCGGCATCGCCGTGGCCGGACTTCCGCGCACGCCAACCGGGCCGTCGCTCATTCTCAGCGGCGGGATGCCTAAGGCATCAATACCATTAACGATGCCGACATAGGGGTCGCCACTGGCCGAGGCCTGGGGATCGTCGCCCGCGAGGTAATCGATTTTTTGCTCCAGGCTCATTGCAGACACCAACAATTCCGCGCGCTGCGCGGCTGATAGCGAGGCGTCACACCACGGTCGTTCACTAAGCTCGCCGCAATGTTGGCTTATTGGGTCTGGCGTTGTTGTTTCAGAGGGTGAAGAACTGCCCCCGCAAGCGACTAACAGGGCGCTCATGGCGGCGAGAATTACTAGCCCGTTAACGGGGAAGCCACACTTCCTGGAAACACTATACTTCATGGGAACACCACCTGGCTGTCGCCCGCTGGCATACTCAATACAAGCTCGCCGTTACGCACCTGCCAGCGACTGCCCTCAACCTCAACGCGCTGGCCATCATCCAGACCGGTGAGGCGAAGCTGGTAGGGACTATCGCTACTGAGCACAAGACGTTTATCGTCGCGCTCAGCAATACCTGCCTCGCGCAAATTGATCGTTAGCGCTGCCACCTGAACCAGGCTGGCCCGCAGCTCTCCGGTCGCCGCCTCTGCACTCCCTCGCTGCCACAACTGGCTGTCGCGCACGGCTGGGCTCAAGGTCGTCGCATCGGGAAAAATCAACTCGCCTACGCTGGGCTCCAAAGAAATACTGGGCTCGGGTAAGGCGCCGGACTGGGCGCGAATTTCGGCAAACTCGGCGCCTGCAACGGCCTCAAGTTCTTCCAACCACCACGCCCCAGTAGGCCCGATGCCCCAATTTGTATTCACCTTATCTGGCTCCCAGCGATAAACCAACTCACCGGGGGCAGCGCGACGCTGCCCCTCTGATGCCTGCCAGTCCACCATCCACTGTGCGGCTTTTCCAAAGGCAGAGTAGCCGGCATCTTTCAGGGTCCAGGCAATATGGTCCTCCACTAAGTAGTGGTCGAAGACATAGCGATAGCCGAAGTCGCGCATGCCGTCTGCCGTGGCGCGCGCATCCGGAAAGGGCACAAGTTGGTCAAAGGTGCCGTGGGCCTGGTAGTACCCGTTCCATTTCAGGTTCTCCATCAACTCCGGCCCTTTGGGCTCGACGCAGCCGTTATTATCCAGCGAGCACGGCAACAGATTCGCATTGGCATGGGAGCCGGCAAGGATCACCCCGCCAAAAAACACCTCAGGGTATTTCACCATGAGATTGATCGAGCCAATCGCACCCATCGAGTAGCCGGTGGTAAACACGGCTTCGCTGTCGATATTGAAATGCGCCGCTACATCGCGCCAAACTTCCCAGAAATCCAGCTCTGCGGCGGTCTCATAGTAACCGGCTGAACCGCGGCCCAGCGGCGTGACACACACCGACTGGCGAAGATTTTCGCAGGCCGCTAGCAAGTAGTTCGGGACGCTGGCACTGTATTGGTTGTGGTTCTGCGTAAAGCTGTGCAGCAACCAGGTAAACAGGCTCGGCGACTCAGAAGATGGCGAGTAACTGCTGGGAATATAAATCCCGTAGGGCTGAACAGCATCGTAGTACCCGGGGTCGGCAACCACCCCCGCCTCGCTGCGATCAACACCCGCCGCGAAGTTGCCATCCCCGAGCTCGGTACCCGCTACCGAGGACAGATACCAGCGATTACTGTAGCCATAGCGCAGCGGCTCGGGCTCCGTCTCGCCCATTCGCGCCCAGTCAATTTCCCCGGAAAAGGCGGAAACATCGCCCGTGTTCAGCGCCGTCGACTGACTTTCATCAAACCAGAAATTGAATAACGCCGGCTCATCGTCGTAGTCGCGAAAAGCCAGGTTAAATACCGGCGGCTGATGAGGTAGGCTGCGAAAGCCCGCGTTATCGTTAAGAAAGCCACCTTCGCCATTGTTGATGCCCGAGGCAACGTACAGCGTCCACGACTGATCCGTCGCCAAGCTGCTCTGCGGCAGCGCCGCAATAAACGATCGCGATGCCATATCCACAGTGACCGGCGCCACAAACTGCGGGCCACTGCCATCTTTATAATCAATAAAGGCCCCATTCGCCGATAACGTCAGTAGGGCATCGACCCCGGGACTGCGCAGGCCTGTAATACCCGGCCACTCTTCACTGCCCCCTTCCTGGTTGTCGATGGCAAAGGCCGCCACCGGCACGCTGTGATCAATGAGCGTTTGCCAATCCACCCGGAAAAATAATTCGCCATTTTTTCGGCCCAGCGCTACAACGAATAAATCGGCGCCGTTACCCGCCATGTTTGCCGCAGGGTAATGCAGGCTGCCGCCGGTGGGCGTGCCAATGCGATAGAACGGCACATTGGGGCCCTTGGCGCCATTGGCGTCGTAAATAAAGTCGGTCCAGTAATAGGCGCCGTGGGCATAGCGGCCCGTGCCGGACGTTCGCGGCGCGCCCTCCTCAAAGGGCCAGCTTGCCGGTGAGTGGAGCTGGGGTATGTCGCCAAACGCCGCCGCGGGCGCACCACTGGGCACGACACCGCGCGCCAGGGCTGCATCTAGCTCTGACGAGGCGGTATTGGATGATGAGGAAGATTGCCCACCGCAAGCGGTTAGGCCGAATAGCAGTGCAGCAAGCACCGACAACTGAGCGCGCATACGCAGAACCCTTTGTCACATTATTGTTATTAATGTGATCTTACGCTGCTCAGCCTGCCGCCAGCAAAACCCAAATGGATGAGTCGCTTAGCTGCTGATGTGCCCCTGTTGCGGTCGCAGCACAATGTCCTCGGTAACGACATTGCGATCCATCGCGTAGAGGTGCCAGAACGCGCGCGCAACATCTTCAGCTGGCATCAGGGCCTGCTCGGCGATACCGCTATTTTCCCACGACGGCGACCATGTTGGTCCCGGCGAAACGCTGCATACACGAATGTTTTTACCGCGTACCTCTTCACGCAAGGCCTTGGCAAACCCCAGTACGCCATGTTTGGCTGCACAGTATGCGGACACGCCAGCGTAGCCTTCCAGCCCAGCGGTAGAGGCCATATTAAAAATATCACCGCTTTCCCGCTCCATCATGGCCGGCAAAAATTGGCGGCACATCAAAAAGACACTGCGTAAATTACTGGCGATAATCCGGTCAAAGTCCTCTACGGCCATGTCCGCTACCGGCTCTCCGTGCCAGCTGCCCGCATTATTTATCAGCACATCGACGGCGCCCATATCGCGCTGTAGCTGCTGGCCAAGACGCTGCACAGCCGCCGCATCGCTCACGTCACAGGGGTAGATTTCAACCCGTGCGGAACCGCTACACTGCGCGGCAACCTGTTCCAGTTTATCGGCATTGCGCGCCACTAATGCCAACCGCATAGCGGGGTTCTGGCGGCTAAACTCCCGGGCAATTGCTGCGCCTATACCCTGGGAGGCACCGCTTATCAGCAGCACTGGCGACTTGTTCTCAGAAACGCTTCCTGTCATGTTATTTCCTGTTTGGCAGTCCTGCCGAGCGCATTTGCCCCCAAGCAGCAGGCCACGAATGATCGACAATATTGTTAATAACAAAGCTATCAAACTCTTCATCTTAATGGCGGGCTTTTTTGTCGCCAATGCATTAATTGCTGAGTTTATTGGCGTTAAGATTTTCTCGCTGGAGCACAGCCTTGGGATTGAACCACTGTCGCTGAGCCTGTTCGGCGTCGACAACCTCTCCTTCAATTTAACCGCCGGGGTGCTGCTGTGGCCCTTTGTGTTTGTACTCACCGACCTGATCAACGAATACTACGGGCAACGCGGCGTGAAGCTGCTCTCCTACCTCACCGTCG
The DNA here is from genome assembly GCF_002306875.1 of Spongiibacter sp. UBA1325. Classification (NCBI taxonomy): domain Bacteria; kingdom Pseudomonadati; phylum Pseudomonadota; class Gammaproteobacteria; order Cellvibrionales; family Spongiibacteraceae; genus Spongiibacter; species Spongiibacter sp. UBA1325. The sequence continues at coordinate 387,737 of NZ_DBTD01000004.1, read as the reverse complement.
GCCTGATTCTATACGCCTTTGCAATGTTCTACGTGGGCATTGAGCTCACCCCTGCCGACTTTTGGCCGCAGTCTCATATCAGCCCTGCACTACCCAGCGCGGAGCAGCAGGCAATTGCCAGCAAGGTCTCCGATTATGACTACGCCTACCGGCTGGTTTTCGGCCAAGGGCTGTGGATCATTATCGGCTCTTTGGTGGCATTTCTTATCGGCCAAATTATCGACGTCGCGGTATTTCACCGTATCAAAGCCAGTACCGGCGAGCGCTTGATCTGGCTGCGCGCAACCGGCTCCACGCTAGTTAGCCAGTTTATCGACAGCTTTGTTGTATTGTTTGTTGCCTTTTATCTCGGCGCCGATTGGGGGCTATCGCTGGTGCTCGCCATTGGTGTCGTGAACTACCTGTACAAATTTACCATGGCCATTGCGCTCACCCCGGTAATTTATGCGGCGCACTACGCCATCGACCGCTACCTGGGTGAGCCCCTTGCCACAGAAATGAAAATCGCCGCACAGCGACAAAATTAAACCGCAAACTTTAAATTACTGTTAGATAGATGACAGTGACAACATACTATTGCACACTAGGGTATCGACGAGTTCTTATTGCTTAGAATTTGTCCACTGCGATCGCAGTGCGCCAGGAAGGCAAAACCATAACAACCCGGGTAATACGTATGAACGCCAAGCTCTCTATCACGCTTCTCGCCGCTGTGCTGCTCGCCGCATGTGGCGGCTCAAGCTCATCATCGAGTAACAACAATAACAACACCAGCCAACGCGGTATTCCCGAAACCCGCTTTGCCATGGCCAACGGCTGCTACTCTCTGCAATCCAATGCGACCAAGCAATACGCTGCTCTCAGCGACAGCACCTTGCGCATGGACAGCGCGAAAACCAGCGCCGAACGCTTCTATATGAGGCCGGCAACTCTCGGCAAATACTTGCTCTATACCAGCGACGAGCGCTTTATTACTGCCAGCGGCGGCAATATCACCGCCGCGACGGAGCCCAGCGACGACGCCATCTGGACCATTGAGCGCGATGCCAGCGCCAAAACCTTTAGCCTGCAAAGCCACAGCGGACAAACACTGAGCGTTGCTGCCGATGGCGCGCTAAGCACAGGCGACGCCGGCGGCGCAGCCAGCCAATTCCTGTTTGCCCCCACAGCAGGTTGCAGTGGCTATCCGGAAATGCCCACCTCGGTGGCTGGCGAAACCTTCAAAGGTCGCGGTATTGACCAACCCGCTATCGGCTTTGCCGACATCCACAATCACATGGGCATGAGCAGCGAGCTGTCCTACGCCGGTGACGTTGGCCCCTCTGCTGGCGGCGTACTCTACGGGGAGGCCTTCCATCGCTTTGGCGTTACTCACGCACTCGAAGACTGCGAAGAACTCCACGGCCCCAACGGTATTCGCGGTCCCGACCTCATCTTGGAAACCGGCGCATCGCCCAACCACGAAACGCAGGGTTGGCCGACCTTTGTCGACTGGCCGCGCAACAAGTCACTGTCTCATACCGTGCTGTATTACCGCTGGGTGGAGCGCGCCTGGCTGGCCGGATTGCGTTTGATGGTCAACCACGGCACCAATATTGCTGGCTTGTGCACCGTGGGCTCTATTTATTCACTGACACCCGATGCCGACTGCAACGATATGAGCATCGCCATCAAACAAATCAAATACATGTATGAAATTCAGGACTACGTCGACGCCCAGCACGGCGGCCCTGGTAAAGGGTGGTACCGCATAGTCACCAGCCCCCAGCAGGCACGCGAGGTCATTAACGAGGGTAAGTTGGCAGTAGTGCTGGGAATGGAGGCCGCGCAGGTCTTCGACTGTGGCATGACCATGATCGCGGGCAATATCGAAATTCCCAAGTGTGATGAAGCACAGATCGATGCCAAGCTACAGGAGCTGTGGGATCTTGGCGTGCGCCATCTCTACGCCTACCACGATATCGACACAGCGCTGGGCGGCACCGGCCTGTTCAGCGACATTATGAACTTCCTCAATTTGCTGGATACCGGCTCTTTCTGGAAAACCTCTGAGTGCCGCGACTACCCCAGCGAAGAACCCACCGTGCGCGACCCCGGTCTCGCCATTGCAACCGCGCTGCCCGGCAGCGGCAATGACCCGCTATCCAGCATGGTACTCGATATCACCGGCGGCGCATTGCCAATCTACCCCGAGGGACTGCGCTGCAACGCCCGCACAGTAACCGAGCTGGGTAACTATGCGCTCAACGCAATGATGGATCGCGGCATGGTGATGGATATCGACCACGCCGCCTACCACAGCAAGGATATTATGCTCGACCTTGCGGAACAGCGTACACCCGCCCACCCGATGGTATCGTCACACGACGCCCACGGTGGCCTGACCAGCGACCAGGCCGCGCGCATCCTTAAAAATGGCGGCGTAATCTACCCCTACAAGGGCAATGGTGTTAAGCACAAAGAGTTTATGGAAAAGCTGAAATTCTGGCGCGAAAAAGCCGGTGTTAGCGACTCCCTGATGGCACTGGGTTATGGCGCTGACGGCAACGGCTTTGGCGGCCACGCCGGACCACGCGGTGGCGACTCCGAACCAGTGCAATATCCCTTTGTACTGTTCCAGGGTGACGACTGGGGGCCACAGTTCCAAGGCGCCGAGCCCGTCACCGTGCAAATGCTGACCATTCCCGAAAGCGGTAAGTACTGGCATATCGATGAAGTGGGCATGGCCCATTACGGCCTTGTTGCCGACTACGTTGAAGAGGTCCGACTCGAGGGCGGTCAAGAAGCTATCGATGCCCTGTTCAACTCGGCGGAGGCCTATCTACAAACCTGGGAGCGCTCATACAATCCGCGCAATGCGCAGTAGGCTGCCACCATGCGCACAGTTGCATTAGTTCTCAGTAGTGCGGTGGTGCTGGTAGCGCTGTGGTGGGGGCTGAAACCCACCACCTCCGCACCGAGCGAACCACAACTGCGACAGTATTCACTGGCGTTCAGTGGCCAACAGTACCAAGGCCCGGCAACGCTCACCGCTTATGCCGGCGACACGTTGCGATTGAACGTCGTCAGCGACAGCGATGATGCCATGCACGTACACGGCTACGAAAAACACCTGGTGCTGCCAGCCGGCGAACTGACCACACTGGAGTTCACCGCCGATAGCACCGGTCGTTTTATGCTTGAGCTACATGGTAACGACCTGCAGTTTGGCACCTTGGAAGTGTACCCTCGGCAGTGAAACTTCGACTCGCAATGGCTTTCGCCGCCAGTGTGGGCAGCACCGCCGTGCACGCCCACTCCTTCGCCCAGCCCTACCAGTTACCCATGCCCTACTGGATGTACATCTACGGGGCAATGGCAGCGCTGGCACTTTCCTTTGTTGTGCTGGCGTTTTTCCTGAGAGAAACCCCCAACGCTCAGCAACCGCGACACCTGCTGCTTGGCCAGCTCAAGATGCCGTGGCTGCAGCGGCTGTTTCAGACCGCTATGTTTGCCAGCATCGTGTTGGCCATTGTTGCCGGCCTCATCGGTAATCAGGACAGCTATCGCAATATCAACATGACCTACTTCTGGATCGTGTTTGCCCTGGGCGGCTGCTATTTGAGCGCGCTGGTGGGTGGCTGGTACGACGCCGTAAACCCCTGGAAGGTGTCTGTAGAAGTGCTGTCAAAACGCTGGCCCGTTTTTGGCAGCGGCTACATCGCCTACCCAAAGCGCCTCGCCTACTGGCCGGCACTGGCCCAGTACATGGTGTTTATCATTATCGAGCTGTTCGGCGATACACGGCCGTTTTCACTGTCAGTCATTCTGCTCGCGTACACGGCCTTAACCCTGCTGGGTAGCTGGCTGTTCGGGAGTCGCCAGTGGTTTTACTACGCCGACCTGTTCTCAGTGCTATTTCGTGTGATCGGCCATATGGCACCGCTGCAAAAAAATGCTGAGCAGCGTTGGGTGCTGCAGTGGCCGTTTGCCGGCTTAATCGGCCAGCGCGCCACGCACCCGAGTTTGCTGATCTTTATTCTGTTTATGCTGTCGTCCACCGCCTTCGACGGATTAAAAGAAACGCAGCTGTGGTTCAACCTATTCTGGAAAGACCCTTGGAATATTCTCACCCCGCTGCTCGGCGAGCACCCAATCTACGCCTACCCCTATTTGCGGCCCTGGTTCATCGCGTACGAAGTATTTTGGTTGCTGCTGTCGCCACTGCTGTATTTGGTATTGTTTCTCGGCTTTTTATGGCTGGGCAAGACGCTCAGCCGCAGCGACCTCCCACTCACTGAGCTTACCGCCCGGTTCAGCTATAGCCTGCTGCCCATCGCGCTGGTCTATCACATCACTCACTACTACACCTTGCTGCTGAATCAGGGGGTGAAAATTCGCGGGCTGATCTCCGATCCCTTTGGCTGGGGCTGGAACATTTTTGGCAATGCCATTACTGGCCGCCTGCCCATCATTCCCGATATGGGCGTGGTCTGGGATAGCCAGGTTTGGCTGATACTGATCGGTCATGTGGCCAGTGTTTGGTTGGCTCACGTCGAAGCCCTGCGCTGCTTCAATAGCCGCCGCCAGGCCACACTCAGTCAATTCCCGATGCTGGCACTGATGATTGTATTTACCGGCTTCGGCCTGTGGATTCTGGCGCAACCCCTTAAGGGCTAAACACTGCGGAAATAATGCGCCAAATCGCCCCGGGCGTTCGACCTCGCGCGCTGAAAGGCTTATAGTGCGCGCCTCTCTGCTCATCGATTTACGCACTGCCACGTGCAGGCTCAGGATACTCTGTTGATCTCTACTGCAAACATCACCATGCAATTTGGTGCCAAGCCGCTGTTTGAAAACATCTCAGTGAAGTTTGGCAACGGCAACCGCTACGGGCTTATTGGCGCGAATGGCTGCGGCAAATCCACGTTTATGAAAATCCTCGACGGCAGCCTCAAGCCCACCTCTGGCAATGTGTCGTTAGATCCGAACGAGCGCATCGGCAAGCTGCACCAAGACCAGTTCGCCTTCGAGCAGTATTCAGTGATCGATACGGTGATCATGGGTCACACCGAGCTTTGGGAAGTTAAACAAGAGCGCGACCGCATTTATTCGCAGAGCGAAATGTCGGAAGAAGACGGCATGAAAGTCGCCGAGCTGGAAACCCGTTTCATGGAAATGGATGGCTACAGCGCCGAGAGCCGCGCCGGTGAAATTTTGCTGGGCGCGGGCATCGACCAAAGCCTGCACTTCGGCCCAATGAGTGAAGTCGCCCCCGGCTGGAAATTGCGGGTATTGCTGGCGCAAGCCCTGTTCTCCGAGCCCGATATTCTGCTGCTGGACGAGCCCACCAACAACCTCGATATCAACACCATTCGCTGGCTGGAAGAGCTACTGAATGAGCGCAAGAGCACGATGGTGATCATTTCCCACGACCGGCATTTTCTCAATGCCGTTTGCACGCACATGGCGGATATCGACTATGGCGAGCTGCGCGTCTACCCCGGTAACTACGACGACTTTATGATGGCGGCGACCGCGGCGCGCGAGCGCTTACAGGCCCAGAATGCGAAGAAGTCTGCACAAATTGCCGAACTTCAGCAATTTGTAAGCCGCTTCTCCGCCAATGCCTCCAAGGCTAAGCAGGCGACCTCCCGCGCCAAGCAGATTGAAAAAATCCAACTGGATGAAATCAAAGCCTCCAGCCGGGTATCGCCCTATATCCGCTTCAAGCAGGAGAAGAAGCTGCACCGCCAAGCGCTGACGCTTGAGAGCGTTGGACACGGCTTCGATGACAAGCTATTTAGTGACGCCACCATGATTATTGAAGCGGGTACTCGCCTGGCAGTCATCGGTGAGAACGGCGCCGGTAAAACGACTTTTTTGCGCTGCTTAATGAAGGAATTAGCAGCCAACGAAGGCAATATTAAGTGGGCCGAAAATGCCAGCCTGGGCTACTGCCCTCAGGACAGCAGCAATGACTTTGACAACGACCTCAATCTGTTCGACTGGATGGCGCAGTGGCAAAAGCCCAGTCACGACGACCAGATTGTGCGCGCAACGCTTGGGCGCTTACTGTTCTCTTCCGACGACTTCAAAAAGCAGGTTAAGGTCTGTTCAGGCGGTGAGAAGAACCGCCTGCTGTTTGGCAAGCTGATGATGATGGACTGCAATATTCTCATTATGGACGAGCCGACTAACCACCTGGATATGGAGTCGATTGAAGCCCTGAACCTGGCGCTGGAATACTTTGAAGGCACACTAATCTTTGCCAGCCACGACCGCGAATTCGTATCGTCGCTGGCCACCCGTGTTGTTGAAATCAAAGACCAGAAGCTCAACGACTTCCAGGGTAGCTACGAGGAGTACTTGGCCAGTCAGCAGCTCATCGGCTGAGCGAGGACGAGTGCCTACCTCGCCGCGCAGTCCAGCAGTGATGCCATCACTTTGCGGGGCTGCGCGGGTAACATAAACACCTCGTCGAGCAAGCGCTCGTTAATCACCGCCGCAGCGCCGCCCTGGGCGACGAGCCGACCATTGGATAATACCCAAACCTGGTCAGCAAAGCGGTGCGCCAGCACCAAGTCATGAATCACACAGGCAATAGCAAAGCCGCGATCTCGCAGCGACTCAAGTAAGGCCATCAGCGCAAATTGGTGGTTCAGATCCAGGGCATTGAGCGGCTCATCGAGAAACAGATAAGCGGGATCACCTGCCTTTAATGATGGCAGCAATTGCAACAGCACCCGCGCTATCTGTACCCGCTGACGCTCGCCGCCAGACAGGGACAAATACTGGCGATTAATAAGCTCAGCGGCCGAAAAGTACCGCAGGCATTGTTCGATATCCTCGTCGTTGGCAGCGAGTAAACTCCCCATTGCCACAACATCCCTGACCGTGAACGGAAAGAGCAAGCTTTGCTCCTGGGTCAACACTGCCCTGCGCCGCGCTAAAGACGCTGCACTATAGGTGGATAGTAATTGCCCATCTAAACTCACTGTTCCGGTATCCGGCCGTTCACCACCGGCTAACAAATGCAGCAACGACGATTTACCCGCGCCGTTGGGGCCAACAATGGCCAGCAGTGTTCCCGGCGCTAACTCGCCGCCGACATCATGAAGGATTTTTTTGCCTTTTTGCGCCCACCCCAGTCCTTCTGCCAGCAAACTCATAGCCGCCTTCCCTGAGACAGTAGCAAATACAGGAAATACGGTGCGCCAAGCAGGCTGGTAATAACGCCCACAGGCAGCTCCGCAGGCGCAACCACCGTCCTCGCCAGCGTGTCGGCAGCCAATAGCAACAATGCACCTAGCAGGGCACTGCCCGGCAATAGCCATCGATGTTGAGGGCCGATAAGCATACGAAGCAGGTGTGGCACCAATAGACCAACAAAACCGATAACGCCGCTCACTGCCACACAACTGCCAACAATTAATGCCGCCAGTATGACGGTGCGACGCTGTAACTCGCGGGGGTCAATACCCAGGTATTCGGCGCTGCGATCACCCAACTGCAAAACATCCAATTGCCGAGCACTTCGTGTTAGCAGCAACAAGGCGGGGATCAATACACTGCAACACACGGCGATTTGCGTCCACAGCGCGCCGCCCAGGCTACCCATTGTCCAGAAGCTGAGGCTGCGCAATTGCTGGTCATCGCTCAAATACGTGAGAAACCCAATAGCCGCACCACAAAGGGCGTTTATCGCCAACCCCGCCAGCAGCAGTGCCGCAACACCGCCGCCGCTGCGACGAGCAAAAAGAAATATAACGATGCAGCAAATCAAACCGCCGCAAAATGCGGCGATGCTTATGCTGTACAGGCCCAGCAAACCCCAGCTGGATGGAATGGCAATTAAGCTGATGGCCACGGCGAGCGCCGCACCGTTGGCAATGCCCAGCAGGCCGGGGTCAGCAAGCGGGTTGCGAAACAAGCCCTGCATCGCCGCGCCCGATGCGCCGAGCCCTGCCCCAACGATGGCCGCCAAACACAAGCGCGGTAGCCGGATATGCCAGAGTATGGCGGCCTCTGGATTCTGCCACGCCCGCCACTGCCAGTGCTGCCACTCGACACTGGCCGCACCGACAAAAGCAGCCAGCATCAACGCCGCCAATAAACAGGCCATTAATAAGCCCAGCACGCGATACGCCGCATTTGGATGACGCGTTTCAGTAATCGCGCTGGGCATCATTTTCGGATTCGCCGTGTAGTGCATTAAACAGTGCGGTGGCGGCGTCAGCCGTGCGCGGACCAAAACCCAGCAATAGCAATGCATCCATGCTGAGAATGCGCCGCGACTCAGCGGCCGGTGTTAACGCCATCCCAGGCTGGCGCAACAAGCCGTCGACACCGCCAAACTGCTCCAGTCCCTGGTCAGTCACCACAATCCAGTCAGGCGCCGCATTCACTAACGCTTCTGCTGTCATGGGTTTGTAAGCGCGTATCGCGTCGGCAACGTTCCGCCCGCCCATCAGCTGAATCATGCTGTCGGCAGCGGTATTACGCCCCGCTATCATCGGTGCGCCACCACCGTGATTCATCACAAACAGCACCCCAGGGCGATGCGATAACCGCTGACGCCGCTCGGCAAGCGCGGCGAAATCCGCTTTGAGCGTTGCAATAATATCCTCGCCGGCGGCCACGGCTCCCAGCAACGATGCTAGCCGGCGAATCTTGCCATACAACTGCTCAGGTGTCGGCGTTGCCTCCACTAGCTCCAGTTGCTGACCAGCGGCCTGGATCTGCTGCTTTACTGCAGGCGGGCCAATGTCAGCATTCGCGATGATACGATCTGCCGACACCGACAATACGCCCTCGGCGGACAGGGCGCGAAGGTAACCCAGCTGGGGTAGCTGACGCACCTTCGGCGGGTAAACACTGGAGCTATCTACTGCCACCACGCGATCACCGGCGCCGAGCGCAAACACAATTTCTGTTACATCTCCGCCCAAGGTGACCAGGCGCTCACTCGCGTTACCCAGACTGGAGAGCAACGCCGCGCCAAAGGCCAGTGCCACGGCGCGCTTATTTATTCTCATTAAACATTTCCCTTTGGTGCAATAATTGAACACGTTCGACCTGCGCTTTTTGCAGGGCGTCGAGCAGGCTGACCAAGGCCTGTAATGGCGCCTGCTGGTCACCGGCGATGAGCAAGGTGGCATCCGCACTCGCCTGATAACGCACCAGAAGTTTGGGCATCAGTTCAGCGGTGGTGGAATAGCGGCGCTCATCCAATACATAAACGCCTGTCGCATCCACGCTTAACTGCAGCGGGGTATCGGGCATCGGCGACGACTCGCTGCCCTCGGCCTCCACCAGTGCTACGGGCATTGGCGCCACTGCAGCGCCGGCAGTAAGTAAGAAAAACAACAGCAGAATGAAGAGAATATCCATCAACGGCATCAGCTCCATCGCTGCGGGCTCTGCAGAGTCAGGCAGTTTGATCATGCAAGCTCCACGCGCAGCGTCGGCGCTGCCACTTTGGCTCCAGCCATATCCAGAGATCGCTGATTGAGTTTTGCGGCCCAGTTCTGCAGTACCACTCGGCAAACACTGTTTTGCAATGCTGCCAGCACGGCGGCAAGCAGTGCGATAGACAAACCCACAGCGGTCGTTGTTAGCGCCTGCCACAGGCCATCGGCAAGCAGTGCGGGATTCACCGCGCCGCGGTGTTCACTAAGGCGGTGAAAAGCGGCCATCACACCGATGATGGTGCCCAGCATTCCCAGCAGCGGGCTTACCGTGGCCAGGCCACGCAATACGTTTTGACCGCGCAACCACTGCGTGGAGAGCATTTGTAAATGCAGGGCCAGCACTTCATCGCGCAACGCTTTGTCACACTCGCGGTTACTGTCTAGCAAATTCAGGGCATCACTATAGGTTTGTTGCCGATGCCAAACTGCCCACACCGCAAAACACAGGCGCTCTCCCGCTACAGCGAACAACAGTAAGGCGCAGCAGATTAACGGCCACGCGAGTACGCCGAGAGTATCAATGGAAAACATTGCCATCATCAGTCAGCCAAGGTCTGCAACAATTCGCGCCACAGCGGCAATTCGGGTTGACCGGGTTTGCGGCGCCCAAAGAATGTGACGATCAGTTCACCGCCCGCGCCATAGACCTCCAACGCGGAGACCACACCATCGACGGTGGGCTTGCGAGTAAGCCAGCACGCGGCGACCGCATCTTCCTTAAGGTGAAGGTTGAAACGTGGATCCAATACGTTAAACCACCCCGGTGTCGCGCGCAGATTAGTAACCGGGCCACTGTGAATCTGAATGCAGGCGCGGTTGCCTACAAACACCATAATTTCACATTGGCTATCGCGCGCCGCTTCAAGCAGACGACGGGGAGATTCTGTGCTGAGCGGCTTCGCAAGATCGTCGCTGACCAAGCGCAAGGCCTGCTCACGCTGCACCTTGTAGGTCGCGAGTAAGGCGTGAAAATCGTGGGTGTCTTTCAGCGCCCGCCACGCGCTCTCGAGTCCCTGAATATCAATGTCACTGTCAGCGAGAGGCGGCGACGGCTCGGGGTAGGCCTCCAACGCCAGCTCTTCAACCTGAGGGCAGTCAGAAAATTTGCTGACCAGGGCTCGATACGCGGCGGCGTCCGAAGCGGACGTCAAATAGATTTTGTGGGCCGCGGTTCCCGAACGATCAAAAAACTGCAGACTGTGACGGCCAGATTCCTCGACCGCGAAAATACTCGACCAATGGTGCATGAATAGTCGCAGGTCAATCTCTTCGTTTACAGCAAGGCCCATGCTGCCGTTGAAACCGATTTTTTGGTAGCAGCCTTTGCGTTCATGCACACAGTGTTCATTACGGGTCAGGGCCATTACCTCGCCCAGTGTTTTTACTTCTTTCAGTATCGCCTTCGCATCATTGCGTAAACGCGTTACGCCAAGGCCAATGCGACTGGCGACCAACTCCGCCTCTGACACTCCCAGCGATTCAGCGGCATTGCGCGCACGAAGTGTTTTCCCTTGTTGCTGCAGTGCTTCGTAGCGCTGCAGCAAACTCTGGCCGTCCTTTACTAAGGTATCCATACACCCTCCATATCAATTGAGTAAAAATTCGATGGGCACTCGCATCCACTGTCCCTGCATGGGGCCTGGGGCAAAGCGCCACCGAGATACCGCGGCAAGCGCGGCCTTATCCAGCAAACCAAAACCAGAAGACTCAGCCACCTTCACATCGCGCAGCGCACCACCACTGTCGATCAACACATGCAGAACCACCATGCCCTGCATACCCAGCTCAACGGCTCGGCGCGGATAGCGCGGCGCTCGTCGCTCAACCACCTCGGCCTCGGCCAACGCGGTGGGCGTCGATGCCTGATTTTGGGTTTGCTGTTGCGCGGCAACGGCATCGGCTACCTCGCTTTCCTGCGGTGAGGCTTGTGATATTGGTTCGCGCTGCCGAGTTTGGTGGGCCTCACGTCGGGTGCGCCGCGGTGCCGGTGGCGATCGATGGCGGGCCGGCTGTGCAGACGATTTTTCTCGCGGGGGCGCAGCGAGCGCGTGTTGAACCGGCGGCGACGCCAGCGATACTGGCTCGTTTGCTGTTGAGTTATCCGCCGTGTTTTCTGATTCCGGCTGAAATGATGGTGACACCAGATTTACACCCACGGGAACAGCGACGGAAACCGGCGCCGTGTCGGGTAGCAACGCCGGCGCAAGTACGTGCATTAGCCACAACGCCGCAAGTGCGCCAGCGGCACTTAGCCCCTGGCACACCCGCGCTGGGTAGGTGCCCGACGACACTACCATTGATAACTCACTCTCGCCGTTAGGTTACGCTCCGGCGCGGCAGTGAGTGCAACGGGCCGCTGGTAGGTCTCATCAGTAAGGTTGTTAACGCCGAGATCAACCGTCAGCGAATCCACCGGTGACCAGCGAGCATAAACATCGTGAACCTGGTAGCTATCGCGACGCAGCTCGTCCTGTGGCACCTTGCTGGTGGAGTCCGCAAAGCGACTACGCAGACCGATCTCGGTGTTAATTGCAGCGACCTCGTAGGCCAGACTGATCGCGGCGGTACGCGGCTGATTGCTAACCAGATACTCGTCGGTTCGGCTGTTCTTACCCGTGCTATATGCCACACTCAAACCCAGTTGCCAGGGCCCAAGTCGGTAGTCGGCAGTGGCATCCCAACCCCGAATAACCGCATCAGAAATATTGCGAGATTGTGTTGTGCCGCAACAGGGTTGACCGGAAAACGGCGGAACGAAGTTCACCTCCAGGTCGATGTAGTCTTCGGCATCAACATTGAAGTAAGCCGCTTTAACATTCAGGGCATCCCCCGCTCGCCATACATTTTGAAAGCTCAAGCCCATCCCCAGCTCTGCGGTCAAATTGGTTTCCGGCTTTAGGTCTGGGTTAGGCACAAAGCGGTTACAACCGCCCGCTCCGGGAATGTTTAAGCAGAAGTGATTTCCCGTCGCGTAAATTTCGGTCATCGTCGGCGCGCGAAATGCCCCGGTATAATTGGCAAACAGCAGCAGCCAGTCCTTTGGCGCAAGGCTGACACCAAACCTTGGCGACCACTTGGACGCATCAATTGAGCTCGCCGGATCCGGATCACTCGCACTGCCTGGCAGAGGAAATGGCAACGGCCAGCCCGCGCCACCCGATACGGCCCCCTCGCCCTGACGTTTGGAGCGGTAGCGGTCGTAGCGAGCACCGGCGAGCAGCAACCACTGCCCCGCCGCATTCTGCCACTGCCACTCTTGCTGGGCGTACACGGCGGCAAAGTCCGCCTTGGCGTCGGGGATACCGTTGGCTTCACCGTTTGCGGAATCTGAACCGCGCTGCTCCTCTCGATAGGCCTCAATGCCATACACCGTGACGCTGTCACCCGACTGCCACAGCTGTTTGTTTTCCAACTTCACACCATCGGTGATCAATTGACGTCGACGCTCGTCACCCTGCGCACCCATGCCGGTGGCAACGGTCAGTGTTTCTTCCAGGTCCGTGTCTACGCGATAGATCTGAGCGTCGAGATTAACCCCCTCGTGGTCTGGGTTCTCATAGCGATAACCAAGGCGCCACAAGGTCGAGTCAATGCGCTTATCCACCAGCTCCTCACTGTGATCGTCGCCAACTCCCAGCTGGGGATTGTTAGGCTCTTCGGCGTCGCCGCGATAGTGCTGGGCACTGAGTTTCAAGCTGTGAAAATCTGCCAGTGTTATGCCCAGCTTGAACAAGCCACTGAGCACCTCATCATCGGCCGGCAGTGTGCTGCCGTCGGAAAGATCGATGTCACCCGACTCGCGTCGACTCACTGACAGCAAGCCATCCATGGCGGCGGTGCGACCAAATACACTGGCGGTCTGGCTGCGTTCGTTGTCGACAGACTGATAACCCGCCGCCAGCTGACCGCCGACCTGCTCGCCTGGCGCCAGCAAATCCGCCGCGTCGACCGTTTCCATCGCCACCACACCGCCGAGCCCGCCGGAGCCATAGAGCATGGAACTCGCTCCGCGTATCACCTCCACCCGCCGCAACAGCGCGGGGTCGACAAAGAAGGCACCATCGTGCCCGGATTCAAAACGCTGGCGAACACCGTCGAGTAACACCAGCACGCCGTCGCTGTCGTAACCGCGCATCACCAGTGTTTGGCCATTGCGGCGCGCACTGCCCGCAACCTCTACCGACGCCAGGCTATCGAAAATATCGGCCACTCTTGAGGCAGAGGCATGCTCAGCCGAACGCGCATCAACAACGTTGCTCATCAGCGGCAAGCGATGGCTGTCACGCGCCGAGCGGGTGGCGTACACGGTTAATTTATCGGTGCTAAGCAGTGCCGTATCGGCGGGCTCACCTTGACTGTCGGCGAGCACAGGAAGAATAGTAAGACTGCCTGCCAGCAGCCCCAGTCGCGCAATTCGCATAGTTGCTCCAAATACGATGGCGTTGCTGGCGACGTGCTGGCTGGCCTAATTTTGAGATGAAATTACTTGGTTAAAATCAATTTTCCCTGACGAGTAATTCGCAGTTGATATTGCTCGCCGGCATGCAAAATACGCAACGGGCCTTCCTTGCAAAGCAACTGCGAACTCTGCACAACGTTGTCACGAATCGTGACATAGCGCTGGCTTGAGCGGCGATCCGGTTCCACATCAAACTCCCTAAACGTTAATGCGAACAATTATCATTTAATTTGTAGGTGACGTCAACTCCCCAACCGCGCCCTTGCCTTTTATTTTGGCCGGGCTATGCTGTCAGCTCACTCATCGACTTCCCGGCAACCATGAAACGCAAGCTCAAGACCTGCACAACACCACTCAAATTTCTCTCCTAAGCCGGGGAGTTAGTTCGCTCTCCGGCATGAAGGCAAACACCTTGTTTTCACCATTGGAGGGTCGACATGTCTTCTCGCGAGACTACCCAAACTATCAAGCGCAACATCGCCGACAAACGTAAATCGCTGTTCCCTGCACAACGCTTATCCGGGCTTCTGTCCGACACACCAATTTTCAGCCAGCCCGCTGAGTTACTGGCAATATTGTGCCGGCTCGAGCAGGCACCTGTGGGAGATAACCGGGTACAGCTGGGTGATCACGTTCTACTTGAATGCGGCGAATTTAACGAATTACTGTGCGTCAAATTGGTGTTACCAAAAGACGTGACACTCAGGCACTACCACCTTTCTGTGCTCTCGCCGCTGGGCAGGGCCGTTTATCAACAGCCACTCGGCGCGGAGCTGTCCATCAAGGTGGCTCGCCGCTCGGTAACGTTCCGACTGCTGCATTTCTACCGCTAATCATCAATGGAGGGAAACCCGCTATGGAGCGTTTATCGCGCCGCACGCTTTTTTATTCATACATGAATGCGATCAGCAGCGCTCGCAACGCGGCGCAGCATGGCGCTGGATCGTAGGAGAATAAACATGGCCAAAGAAAAGCCGAAGAAAACCGCCCAAAAATCGCTGAAGGATAAACGCCGCGAGAAGCGCGAGAAACGCAGAAACAGCGACTAACTCAGCCACTCGGCGCCGCCCTGCGGCGCCGTTATTAAAGCCGATACTTCAGGCTGACATCTAACTGACGCGGCGCGATCGCCTTTCCAAAATGCGCGCCACTGAGTGTGGGAATATCACCGCTGCCTTCCAGTGCATGTTTGTCACCGGCATTGCGCAAAAATGCCTGCAGCGACCACTGCTCGTCGTCATCGGCGACGCGCAGGCGCAGATTATAGGTGCCAAACTCGCTTTGAAAATCTATCGGATCCTGGTCGGCCTGCAGGTACTTATCGTCTTCATATAGCACGTCGACGCCAAACAGCACGTTCACCGGCCATTCACCGAGGTCATGAAAATAATTCACGCTGAAATTTGCTTTCCACAACGGCGCATTTGCCAGCGGTCGTCCGGTTAGGTCACAGGGCGTGTCTTCACCAGCGGGACAAGGGCCATTTTCATAGTCGGTAAAACTGGCATCAAGGTAGGCGACGGCGAGGTTGCCTGAAATACCCCAGGGCGTCACGAAGGCCGACTCCAACTCGGCACCTTTGGAGATCGCCCCCGCTGCATTGGAGATGCGACTGACATTGCCTTCAAAAATAGTAAGTTGAAGGTCTTCAAATTCCGTGTAAAACGTGGCGAAGTTGAGCGAGGCTGCGCCGCCAAAGAAACGAGCTTTCGCCCCTAGCTCATAGGTCAGCGAGGACTCAGGTTCTACTTCGGTTATTTCAGCGCGAACCGCCGAACCACTGTAGCCACCGCTTTTAAACCCCGCCGCCGCGCTGCCATAAAACGTAATATCGTCACCCGGAATCCAACTGAGCGACAACTTGGGGCTAACATCTTCATCGACGCGTTTATCGATAAGGCGATATTCCTCAGCGGTGACCAGCTGGGTAAAGATGGGGCCATCGATGTCCGTGCCGGCGGTGAACATTTGCAGCTGTTGGTCGACGTCTTTCTCTTCACGCGACACGCGAATACCACCGGTTAGCGTCCACTCCGGCGAAAAATGCCAACTTGCCTGCGCGTAAGCCGCCGTACTGAGGTTTTCCTGGTAGCCGTCAATCAACAGTCTCTCTCCCGGCCCACCGCCAATCACTGAGGCCAAAATGGGGTCGAGACTCGCCAGCAGTCCACTGGTTGCCGATAGCCCCGTTAACAAATCCTCAGGATTCGGCGCGGCATCGATAATCACGCGAATACGGGTATCACTGGTGGCGGCGTAAATACCCGCCACGTAATCAAACTTGCCGTCAAACATGCCCAGCGGAGAGACAATGCGCAGCTCGCTGCTCAGCTGTTCATAATCCTCAGCGTTCAAAAAATACAGCAGAGGAATGGGTGAAAAATCCAAGTCGCTATTGGATTCCTCTGCGATAGTGGTCAGCGAATTTATCCAGGCAAATTCATGCCCCCACAGCTGGGCGTTGAACCGGATATCGTATTTATTGCCATTTTGGTAAGTCTCAGCAGGATAGTCCTGCGAGCTCAACTCATTGGAGGGGTCCAATTCAACACGCGGGTCATAGAACTGCATCAGCTGAAACTGCTCGGGCGTTGCGGTTTGCACCTGAAAGCTACCGAGACGAAACTCCTGATTAGTATCGGCCGCGGCGAAGGTAACATCCAGCCAGTCGGCAATATCCCAGCGCAGCTGCACGCGACCAATACGCGCATCGACACTGCCCTCATCGCGATCCAGGGTGGTGTTGTACACGGCGCCATCGCGCTGGTTAATTAAGCCAGAGGCGCGTAATGCCAGCCTGTCGTTAATAGGAATGTTCGCGGTTACGCTGTATTTATCGAGGTCTTCTTCACCCGTTACCAGCTCACCTGAGAATTCCAACTCCTGGCTGGGCTGGTTGGAGCGAATACTGATCGCACCTGAGATCGTATTTTTACCAAAAAGTGTGCCCTGAGGGCCTCGCAGAATTTCCACCGAGGCCACATCGAGAAAGGCCGCATCAAGAAACGCCAAGCGGCCGAGGTAGACCCCATCCAAAAACAGGCCAGCCGATTGTTCAAAGCCTTTATCAAAGGGCGAGCCCAAGCCCCGCACCTGCAGGCTGGTAAAAGGCGCATGACTAAAAACGCTGAGATTAGGCGTGAAGTTGGAGATGTCTTCCATATTGCCGATATTGGCATCTGCCATCATTTCCGCCGACATCGCCACCACCGATATCGGCACCTCTTGGAGACTTTCTTCACGTTTTTGCGCGGTAATGACGATCTCTTCGAGCACCGGTGAGCGCGCCATCAAGTCTGTGCTCAACAGACAAAATACACTAGCAAGCAATCGCTTCTTCATCATTTATCCACTGGCCTCAGTCTTATCGCGCTGGCGGGCGCATCACCAATACCGGTGTATTGGCTTTGTATTGTTCATAGTCCACTTGACCACCCCACTTCTCGTCGGCGCGTTTCTCAAGCAGCGGTACGCCGCTAATACGCGTGAGCAGCACCACGACAAACAACGGCGAAATCATCGTCACCCACTGCCAGCCCTGCAAACTGGGAATCGCCACAATCGCGACACCCAGCCAGAGCACAATCTCGCCGAAGTAATTGGGGTGGCGCGACCACCGCCACAGGCCAATATTTATAAATTTACCGGCGTTCTCTGCTTGCTGGTTAAAACGGGTTTTCTGCGCGTCGGCGATCGCTTCTATCGACAAGCCCGCCAGCCACACCAAGCCACCAGCAATCGCCCAACTATCGATGTCAGGCGCTCGCGAGCTGGTGATCGCCGCGAGGGCTGCCGCCAGAGTGACAAACACCCAAAGTCCCTGCAGCGTCCAGGTCACCAAGAAGCGAGACCAAATAGGTTTAATTTCATCGAAGCGGCCATCTTTACCCGCACGTTTTACTCGGCGAAATAAGAAAGGCCCGAGGCGCAATGCCCAAATGAATACCATTGCACTGAGCAGTATCGACCGGGGAGCGGCCTCTGCCAATGAGGCCGACGACGCCAGCAGCGCAAGCGTAATAACAGCCAGGTAGGTAAGACTGCCGGTAAGGTCGTAGTAGTGCTCGGTTTGGAAAATATACGATGGAACAAAAATCAGCCACTGCACGAAAAACGCCAACCCCGCGCAGGCCAACATCAGCGGAACACCGGCAACCTCCAGGCCACCATCGCCGCCAGCAAGGGCAATTGCCACGGCAATTAGCACCGACACCAGGATCACCGCCAGCGCAATTAATTTCTTCTTCATGGAGCATCTCCTTCAGCTATCCACCGGCTGAGCACCAGACGTTAACTACATGCATACTTCTATGATGAACGATTAAGCTGCCTGCTCCTGGCAGTGACTACGCTGCCAAATGACGCTGCCGAAACATCGCGGTTCAATGGGATATTGAGCAGCTTACCCGTGGGCACAGGCGCACACCGAGCGACCAATTCTCCTGACACCTCGACTTTTATTCTTCGTCATTATTTCTGAAGCAAGGCTCGCACATCATTTGCCAGCGAACCGGCAAATGCAAGTAAGTCACTCAACGCACGATGCGTGCATTAGGCAAGCCAGCCAACGAAGGTCTACGTACGCAGCGATAAAATGGATGCGTCGCGCCTAGGGAATAAGCCGATAAAGAGACAGCGCATTGCCGTAGGGCAAAGGGTTAGGAATGAGTAAGCCTTTCTCACTGACGAGTATGTCTGTCGGCTCAAAAAGCGGTGGGCGACCCAGGCGTAACTGGCTGGGGCTATCAAAGCTGAGAGGCTCGCTGCGACTAAGCAAGTCGCCGTCCTGACTGACCAGCGCGACAGCGCCCTCACTGAAAAAACTGAGCAACAGTGCATCGCCTGCGACACTCAAGTCGTCGGGAATGCTGGTGAACTGAAACAGCTCTTCCGGCTCGCCGGCGGAGCCATCAGCGGCAATGTCTACCCGCAATAGCACACCGAGTGCTGGCGGCAGTAGTCGGCTTGCCGTAATAAACAAACTGCGCCCGACACTCGCAATACCATTGGGTTGATAGCCTGTTAGCGAGAGCCAGTCGCTCTGTTCAACAACCTGCATGGCATCGCTGGCGGAAAACTGAACCCTAACCACCTTGGGGTCAGGCAGCGTCAAACCCAGTTCAAGCGGACCGTTAACAACATATAGCTCCCCACTCGGCCCGGCAGCCAAGCCATTGGGCATAGTCAGACCGAGCGGATGGATAAGAGAAAATTCAGGGGATTCGGTAAGCCGCGCGGCCCACAGTCCGCCGTCGTCGAATACGTTGACATAGAGCGTGTCGCCACGCTGAGCCATACCACCAAAACCACTGCCACCGGCTGTACCCACCGAGCGAGGCAGCGCGCGAAACTCATCAGACTCTTTTACCACTTCATAGATATTGGCGTTACCCGTGACAAACAAACGGCCAGCGTCGGTAAAAAACACATTCTCCGCGCCGGGGATCTCCAATAAACGCTGCTTGCTGCGGCATTGTGCCGTGACACAGCTCGGCGTGAACGTCGTGTTTGCGCTGCCACCGCCAGTGCTACTGTCATTACAGGCGGTCATCATTAGCAAACTTAACAGCAAGAGTGCGTTTTTCATGCGGGCAGCTCTCCTTCCGTTTCCTGCGCAGCTGGGCTGCTGGCGGCAAATTGCACATCCTGTTGTTCGGCAAGCATCTCGCAACTGCCGCACTGCACCTCAATTTTCAGGGCCTGCCCACAAGATTTATGCGTTAGCGTCAGAACCTCGCCCTGTGGCCGCCAGTCCACCGCCCACTGCCGCAAGGCAATGATGATTGGATACAACGACAAGCCTTTTTTGCTCAGTTGGTACTCATAGCGCGGCGGATTGGTCTGGTAACTTTTGCGCTCAAACACATTCACTGCAGACAACAGGTTGAGGCGGTCCGTTAATATATTCGATGCAATACCCAACTGCTTCAGAAAACCGTCGTAGCGGCGCGTGCCGAAAAACGCACAAATCAGTATGAGTAAGGTCCAGCGATCGCCGATCAGATCACTAATCCCCGCCATGGCCAGATCCTCTTCACCGGTAGACTGAGAAACCCGCACACGCCGTTGACCGCTGAGCGACTTAATCGCGGCGATTTGTTGCTCGGTATCTCGCGCCACGGTGGGCAAAGCCATTGAGCCCAGGGTTATCGGCTCATGGCAGTGTCCGCACACAGCAACGGGGTGCATCGGCTGCCCGCAATGCGTATGCAGCAATGTGTAAGGCAGGGCATCGCGATACGCAGCCCCGCCCCACTCCAACTCCCATTGCCATGCCAATAATGAAACGGGAAACAACGCCCGGCCTTTCTCGCTGAGGCGGTATTCAAAGCGGCTGGAGCCCTCGCCGTAGGCATGCTTTTGCAGCACACCCTCTGCAACAAGGGCATTGAGCCGGCGACTCAGGGTCGCTCGGCTGGCTCCGGTGTGACGCCGAAACTCTTCAAACCGCTGGCGCCCCAAAAAGGCATCTCGCAAGATCAGCAACGACCAGCGGTCGCCGATCACATCCAAACCCTGCGCAATACTGCTGTTAACAACTAAGTGATTGATATTCATAGATTCTCTATACCCGAGAAGCAGCAGTATAGGGCCAAAGCCACCGTCGCAACAGTCGAAAGCATTGACAGCACTAATTTCAGTATCATAATGCAACTCACTATATCGATTGATCTGGCAAGCCCAACAAGGAATACCGCTGTGACGATAAGCTATAAAAACACCGTCAAACACACGCTCAAACCGAGCCTACACCCCTACCTCAACGGTGCCTGGACACCCAACTTTGACGAACTCACAGCCACCGACCTCGAGGTGATTGGCACCATTCCCAGCGATATCGACGGCGTCTATATTCGAAATACCGAGAATCCCGTCCACGAAGCTATCGGCCACTATCACCCCTTTGACGGCGACGGCATGCTGCACGCGATGGTGTTTAAAGACGGGAAAGCTGAGTACAGGAATCGCTTTGTTCGCACCAAAGGCTTTGACGCGGAACAAGAAGCTGGCGAGGCCATTTGGGCGGGCATTGCCAATAACCCGAAGAAATCCAAACGCCCTGGCTGGGGCGCCCAAGGCTATCTAAAAGACGCCTCATCGACGGATGTTGTGGTCCATGCCGGCCAGGTTCTGTCCACCTTCTGGCAATGCGGCGACGGCTACCGCCTCGACCCTTTTACCCTGGAACAGCACGGCGCAGAGCGATGGACGCCGCTGGACGGCATCTCTGCCCACCCAAAAGTGGACGAGCGCAGTGGCGAAATGCTGTTTTTTAATTACTCCACCTATCCGCCTTATCAACACTATGGCGTGGTGGACAGCAACAACAAGTTGGTGCACTACACACCTGTACCGACACCGGGGCCGCGCCTTCCACACGACATGGCGTTCACGGAGAACTACTCCATCCTGGTCGACCTGCCGATGTTCTGGAATCCCACTCTGCTCGAGCAAGGCAAATATCACGCGGAGTACCACCCCGAGCTACCCACGCGCTTTGCCATTTTGCCGCGCTATGGCACTGCCGAAGACGCCATTTGGTTTGAAGCGTCGCCCACCTATGTGCTGCACTGGATGAACGCCTACGAAGACGGCGATGAAATTATTTTGGACGGCTACTTTCAGGATGACCCAGATCCAGCGCCGCTGCCGGGCCTACCGCCGGCTGCGGGTAAAATGATGGCCAACATCGACCTGTGCTCGCTAAAAACACGGCTGCATCGCTGGCGTTTCAATCTGAAAACCGGCGAGGTCAAGGAGCAACATCTGGACGAACGCGCCCTGGAATTCGGCACCTTCAACCAGCGCTATGCCGGCATCAAGTCCCGCTACCTTTACTCCGTATGGAACGAGCCCGGCATGTTCCTATTTTCCGGCCTGGTCAAACACGATCTGGAAACCGGCGACAGTTGGGAGCTGCCCTTTGGCGAACAACGCTACGGTAGCGAAGCGCCGTTCGCGCCGCGGATAAATGCCAAAGACGAGGACGATGGCTACCTGGTGAGCTTTATCACCGACATGAAAGCCGACCGCTCTGAGTGCGTATTGATCGACGCCAAAGACATTGAGGGGGGCCCCGTTTGCCGAATTATTCTCCCCCACCGGATCAGCAGCGGCACCCACGCGACTTGGGCCGACGGCCAGAGTATTCGCTCGTACCAAAATCCCTGAAGCGCTGGTAGTCTTGACGTTCGTGCCGCCGACAGGCGGCCATAACAACCAACAATAAAAAGTGGGGAACATATGGAAGCAGCATTCTGGGACGGCCTCCGCGCGCCGGGTATTCCAAATACCGTAGATACTGAAGCCTACAACAATGTGCTGGAAATCATCGAGCAGGCCTTTGCCGAGCACGCCCAGCGCCCTGCTTTTACGGGCATCAATCACACATTGAGTTACGCCGAGATTGATCAACTTAGCGACGCTTTCTGCCGCTACCTTCAGCACAACACCAATCTTAAACCTGGCGACCGCATTGCCATCCAAATGGCCAACCTGTTGCAGTACCCCGTGGTGATTTACGGTGCGCTGCGCGCTGGCTTGGTGGTGGTGAATACCAACCCGCTCTATACCGCCAGGGAAATGCGTCATCAATTTAAAGACTCGGGTGCCAAGGCGCTGATCTTCATGAGCACATTTGGTGACAGCGTCGCAGAAGTCATCGCCGACACCGACATTGAAACGGTGATTGTCACCAATCTCGGTGACCTATTGCCCACCGGTAAACGCCTGCTTTTCAACTTTGTTGCCAAACACGTGAAGAAGATGGTGCCAAGCTACCACCTGCCACAACAACTGCAGCTGCGCGACGTGTTAGCACAAGGCAAAAAAGCGCCGGCACGCCAACCCGTTTCGCCCAAGCGCGACGACTTGGCCATGCTGCAATACACCGGTGGTACGACCGGCGCCGCAAAAGGTGCAATGCTCAGCCACGGAAATTTGGTGGCCAATATGATGCAAATAAATGGCATTCTGGAGCAGCACAACGAACACGGGCAGCCGCTGTTTGATAAAACCAAAAGCGAGAACATCGTTGCGCCGCTGCCGCTGTACCATATATATGCGTTCTCCATGCACCTAATGTCAGCGGCATATAATGGTCAGCACAATATTCTTATCGCTAACCCACGCGACGCAAACACCTTTGTGCGCGCGCTCAAGCCCTGGAAAATCAACGTCTTTATTGGCCTGAACACGCTGTTTGTTTCACTGCTCAAACACCCCGAGTTCCGCAAGCTCGACTTCAGCGGGCTGAAGGCCACGAACTCAGGTGGCACAGCATTGGTTCCCGACACGGCGAGCCGCTGGCGCGAACTCACCGGCTGCAATATTGGGGAAGGTTATGGCCTAACAGAGTGCTCGCCGGTGGTTAGCGCCAGTGGCGCAGGCGCCTTCATTAACCCCGAATCAGTGGGGCTACCGGTACCCAACACCGCCCTGAAAACCGTCGATAGCGACGGCAACGAAACGGCGTTGGGCGAACCGGGAGAGCTGTGCGTGAAAGGCCCACAAGTCATGCAAGGCTATTGGCAACGCCCGGATGCCACCGCCGAGGTTATCGATGAAGACGGCTGGTTCCACACCGGTGATATCGCCACCATCGACGAGCAGGGTATTGTGCGCATCGTCGACCGCCTCAAAGATATGGT
Organism: Spongiibacter sp. UBA1325; assembly: GCF_002306875.1. Classification (NCBI taxonomy): domain Bacteria; kingdom Pseudomonadati; phylum Pseudomonadota; class Gammaproteobacteria; order Cellvibrionales; family Spongiibacteraceae; genus Spongiibacter; species Spongiibacter sp. UBA1325. The sequence goes on along the minus strand of NZ_DBTD01000004.1, from coordinate 364,176 downwards.
GCTGGTATCAGGCTTTAACGTCTTCCCCAATGAAATCGAGAACGTGGTGCTCGAGCACCCTCAGGTGGAACTGGCTGCGGCCATTGGTGTGAAAGACGAAAAAACCGGCGAGGCCGTCAAATTATTTGTGGTGCCCACTGACCCAACGCTGACGAAAGAAACCCTGCTGAGCTATTGCCGGGAACAGCTAACCGCCTACAAAATTCCTAAGTACATCGAGTTTCGCGACGAGCTGCCGATGACGCCGGTGGGTAAAGTTCTGCGCAAGGAACTGCGCAAAGAAACGGAAGAGGCCTGACGTTCATGAGCCGCCCACGGGTCTACATTTTAGGGGGAGCGCAAAGTGACTTTGCCAACAACCTCTACCGCAGTGGCGGTGATATCGCATCGCTTTTTATCGATACGGTTCGGCAGGGGCTCGATGCCTGCGCGCTCGACCCCGCAGACGTAGAGGTCGGTCACGTAGGCAACTTTGTCTCATCGCTGTTTACCGGTCAGTCTCAACTGGGCGGTTTTTTCGGCCATGTTGATCCCGCTATGGCAACCCTGCCCGCCTCCAGCCACGAGGCGGCATGCGCCTCCGGCTCTATGGCGCTGCTCGCGGCAATGGCTGATCTGCAGGCTGAGCGCTACGGCGTGGCCTGCGTAGTTGGCATCGAAGTTATGCGCAATGTGCCCGGGGACGATGCCGCCAACAATCTGCGCCCCGCCGCCTGGGCGAGCCAGGAATGGCAGGACACACCCTATGTGTGGCCCTGCGCCTTCGACAATATGATTGATGAGTACCAACAGAGATACGGCCTGGATAAACAGCACCTCTACGCCATTGCCCAGCAAAATTTTGACAACGCCAAGCTCAACCCCAATGCCCAAAGCCGGAACTGGCAGTTTGGCCCGGACAGCTTCAGCGACGACGACACCGCTAACCCAAGGATCAGTGGCAATATTCGTCGCCAGGACTGTGGACAAATTACCGACGGAGCAGCTGTGGTGTTTCTGGCCAGCGAACAGCGCGCAAGGGACTATGCCAAGCAGCGCGGTATCGCCCTGGAGTCGCTGCCCTATATCAAGGGCTGGGGCCATATCAATGCCCCTATCGCCTTCGCCGAAAAGCTGCGCTTGGGCGCAGGCCAGCCGGCCATCTTCCCGCATATACAGCAGTTGTTCTCCCAAACCCTGCAACGGGCAGGCATGACAAGTATCAATGACGTCGACGGCCTGGAAGTGCACGACTGCTTCAGTATCACCGAATATATGATTATCGACCACTGCGGTCTGTATTCGCCGGGGGAAGCGTGGAAAGCCATTGAAAATGGTGATATCGCCCCCGGCGGCAAACTGCCGGTGAACATGAGTGGCGGATTAATCGGCCTCGGGCACCCGGTTGGGGCCACCGGTGTACGCATGGCATTGGACGCCAGCAAACAGGTTCGTCAGACCGCCGGCGGCTACCAAATAGCGGGAGCCAAAAACATCATGACCTTCAACCTCGGCGGCAGCGCAACCACCTGCGCCAGCCTCATTATCGGTCGTGACTAGCGGCTATATTGAGCAGGCGATAACGCTTTGATATAGTTATTCGCCTCGTCGTTGCCACGCGATTATGCACTCGGAATGTAGCTCAGCTTGGTAGAGCACTGCCTTCGGGAGGCAGGGGTCGGAGGTTCGAATCCTCTCATTCCGACCAATCCCCGAAAGACAAACACACTTAGTGTGCCAGCCCTCATCTGATTGATTACGGGTGTCATTCCATCCCGAAAGCACCGCCCCTCTTCTGCTTACTGAACACGACACATCGATGGCTAAGACAGCCACGCCGTTCATCGACGATCGACTCACGGTAACAGTTTGCTAGGGTGCTTCGCGTATATGTTCGTATTGCCATCACCGCCGTACTTGTCAGACTGGCTACACAGTGAAGGCTCTTGTTACAAAATATACGCGAGTAGGAGTTTAGTCTTGGTGGATCACCCAAATAGCGACCCTGCTGTACAACGCTTCTTACAGTCTATGCCCGCCAGTGCGGCGAACAGTTTCAGCACCGAACAGCTGCTCGGGATTCAACAGGCGATTGCCGGTCGGCAAGGGGGAAAACTCCCTGTCGACCTCCGCCTGACACTGAAATTACCGCTGATACCGAGCAGTCTTTTTATCGTGTTGTTGGCGGGGCGAAACCAGCGCACGCTATCGCCGCGCGAGCAAGCCGCGTCGGCAATGGCATTTCTATTCGTGGCGGCGATGGCGCTAACTGTCGCAGTTAGCGTGGGGCTATTGCTGCTGTATATTGCCAAGTCTGCTGTTGGCATTAACATTTTTAGCGAGCAGTCTCTGGGACTCTGGGACTGGCTTAGCAGTTGGTAAACAACACTATCTGCATGCCGTTGAGGTCGCACAAGGCTATGCCTCATCTTTCTCCCAGGCTTTTATTTTTCGATAGATTGTCGATGCACTCACACCAAGGCATGCCGCAGCAAGCGGGATATTGCCATCACACTGCTCGATCGCCGATTCTATGGTTTCTTTCTCCACCATCCACAATGGACGAATACCCGGCTTAGCCGCTACGACGCCTGGCGGCATGGAGTCGGTACCCGTTAACGATTGCAGTGCAGGAGACGAAGTCGTCAGTGGCGTTGGCACAACGCTGCTCGTCACCACTCGCAGCATTTCATCATTGACGAATTCTTCATCGTGGACCACCACGATATTTTCGATAACATTTTGTAATTGGCGAATGTTGCCAGGCCACTCGTAGCTGAGTAACAGCTCCATCGCCGCATCGGTAAACCCACGAAATACTTTGTTATTTGCCGCGGACTTCTCTGCCAGAAAATGCGTCGCCAAGGCGATAATATCCCTGCCCCTGTCACGCAAGGGCGGCAACTTAACCGGAATAACATTTAAACGATAATAGAGGTCTTCCCTGAACTGCCCCTGCCGAACAGCGTCTTCTGGATCGCGGTTTGTGGCGCACACAATGCGTATATCTGAGTGCATCATTTTTTGGCCACCGACTCGACTAAACGTCCCCGTTTGCAAAAAGCGCAGCAGTTTTGCTTGCAAGGCCAAATCCATTTCGCCGATCTCGTCGAGAAACAGGGTGCCACCATTGGCTAACTCGGCCGCACCTTTGCGCTGCGACACCGCGCCGCTGAAGGCGCCTTTTTCATGGCCAAAAATTTCCGACTCGAATAACTCGGCGGGGATCGCCGCGCAGTTAACGGGAATAAACGGCCCGGAAGCGCGCGAGCTGGCATCGTGAAGCGCTTGCGCACACACTTCCTTGCCGGTGCCACTTTCGCCAGTGACAAACACACTCGCCTTACTGCGGGCCGCGCTGTCGAGAAGCTGATAAATGCTCTCCATTACCGAGGACTCGCCGACAAAATGCTCTCTTACAGCTCGGATTGGCCGGGGTTTTGATGCCGCTGTGGCACCAGCAGTGACTTGTCCCTGATCTAAGGTCGACTGCTGCGCGGCATCGGCAACAGCGGCGATCAGTCTGTCCTTGGAAAACGGCTTTTCTATAAAATCGAAGCCGCCATCGCGCATCGCCTCAACGGCGATATCGATGGAGCTGTTAGCGGTAATAATGATCACCGGAATATCGGCACGCGCTTTGGTAAAGCGCATTACCTCCATACCACTGATGTCGGGTAGGCAGACATCCTGCACCAAGATATCTGGCATCTTTTCCTTGATAGCTACCAGGGCGGAATGGCCGTCAATAAAATGCGACACCGCATAACCAGCGGCCTCGAGGTAACTGCTATAAAGGGCCCCGCTGGACACACTGTCTTCCACAACATATACCAGCTTTTGCGATCCCTCAGACATTGAATGCCCTCCGCAGATTTTTAAAAAATAACACGACTACAGCAGCTCTACCTGAACTTTCTGACGTGTTTCATGACACACCGCCAGCAACTGTTCGGCAAGTTCGATGATTTGCTCTCGGCCACTTGGTGGCGTTTCATTGATATAGCGGGCCAGACACGACAGGCGTTTGGCGCCGTACAACTCCGCCGAGTTTTTTAGAATATGCGCAACGGCCATGACTTCAGTCTCTGAATTATGATCGATGGCGGTACTCAAACGCGCCGACAATACTGATAATTCGTCAATAAACAGCCCAAACAAACGCGCAACTGTAGCCGGGTCGAACTGTTCCTGCATATCGCGATGCACCGCTACATCGAGCAACGCTTCGTCACCGCCGAAGCCGGCTATGTCATCGCCCTTGATGGATGACTCACTGTCGCCCGATTCGCTCAGTACGGACACCAGCGCCAGCTTACTGACCGGCTTCGCCAACATCGCGTCAAAGCCCGCTGCGTCCATTACCGCGCGGTGCCCGCTACCTTGTTCGCCGCTGAGCGAAATAATCATGGCGTGCTGGTTAGGGCCCGACTCCCCTCGCAGCGCAACGCATATCGCCGAGCCCTGCAGCCCCGGCATGTGCTCGTCTAACAACAGTGCGTCGTAATGCTCGTGTTGCGCTTTTGCCAGTGCGCTGCTTCCATCATTGGCGGTATCGCAGATGATGCCCTCAGCCTCAAGCATGGCCTTTACTGCCAATAAGCCGGGCAAGCTATCATCGGCGACCAAGACTTTGCGTGTCACTAGTGAGTGGCTTTGCGGTCGGGCCATCATTTTTTACCTCTGCGCTGCGGTGGCGAAAATAATTTTCTTCCATGACCACGCAATATCGGCACCAAGTACTTACAACAGCAACTTTGTTATAACTATCATGTTGTTAGCCTGCTTTGCGGCGAACGACAGCCAGAACAGCGACAATTTTTATCACCAACATCCTATATTGCTTTGCAAAATGCAAACTGTTCTGCAACTCAGCAATATGGCCAGCCAGGCGGAAATTGACTGCGCCGACCAGATATCAAATACTCAGATTACCTTTCGCGACTACGTAAATGCTTATGACTGACGATCGTCCCTCAAAGCAGCCGCAGGCTGGCAGCAGAAGTATTGAAAGCTGGGCTGAATTTGAGATCGACCACGAGGGCACCATTACCCGCATTCTGCACCGCGGTCCTATCGATACACTTCGGTCTCTCGCGTCAGTCAGTCCGGGAGACAAACTACGTGACCGCCTGCCCAGTGCTGCGCTGCATTCACTCAAATCCGGGGCGGCGGCTGGCGTCGCATCGCAAAGCTTTGCCGCAACCATGGATGGCGAGCCGCTTATCCTCCACCTTACGGCCTCTGATGAGCCGCCGGGGCGTTTTCTACTGACGATCTACCCCGATCGATTGGGGCTGAGTCGTATTCAACGCCAGCAAAAGCACCTGGAAATCATCTCCCGCTCACTGTACGAGTCCAGCCTCGACGCCATCATTACCATTGATGACAAGAGCGTCATCCATGAATTTGGCAGCTCTGCGGAACAACTCTTTGGCTACACCCGGGAAGAGGTGGTTGGTAAACATGTGGCGGACATCGTCATTCCCCACGGCATGAGAAAATCTCACAACGAGGGCATGGCCAACTTCAATAAGACCCGGCAGGGGCCTGTGCTGAATACGCGGATAGAAGTAGAAGCTATCCGGCGAGATGGCAGCCTCTTCCCCTGCGAGCTAACCGTTGTTCCCACTGCAGAATTCGAAGGGCAAACCTTCTTTACCGCAACCATTCGAGACATTACAACGCGCATCGAGCGGGAAAAAGCGCTTACTCAGGCAAGGGAAACCGCAGTTGCAAGCAGTAAGGCTAAATCCAGCTTTCTCGCGCATATGAGCCACGAGATTCGCTCGCCCCTGAACGCCGTTATTGGCTGTATGGACCTGCTGCTTGAAGGCGATTTATCCACCGAGCAACGCATGCTGGCAGAGACCTCACTTGCGGCAGGCAATAGTTTATTAAGCGTCATAGAAGACGTGCTGGACTTTTCAAAAATCGAGTCCGGGCAACAAGAAATTCACTCCAGCAAGTTCAGTTTATTAGAGCAATGTGAGCGCGTGATGGAGGTATCAACCATTCGCGCGGTAAATAAAGATATCGAGATCTCCGCCTGCATCGACCCCCGCATACCGAAAACGGTAATCAGTGACCTGAGCTTTGTACGGCGAATCGTCACCAACCTTCTCGATAACGCGATTAAGTTCACTGACTCTGGCGGCGTAAATCTAAAAATCTCTCAAACTGATGAAAAACTGGCTGACGGCCGACTCGGGCTGGTACTTGAAGTGCGCGATTCGGGGGTTGGGGTTTCAGAAGAGGATCAAGAGAAGTTATTTAATGAATTCTCTCAAGTAGATAATAGTGACAGCGCCGTTCACGGTGGCACGGGCCTTGGCTTAGTCATTTGTAAAAAACTGACTGAGCTGCTCGACGGTCGAATCTCGCTGACGAGCAAAAAAGGCGAAGGCTGCCGGTTCCGCGTTGAGATACCGGTCAATGCAAGCAGCACTAGCCTTCCCAGCCTGGCAAAGCCAAAACGCGCACCAGGCAAGCTGTTTTTGCGGAGCGACAACAAAACACTGCTTGCCAGCATACTGCAACAAGCGGACTGGCTGGGCATAGAAGCCGCCGCAATTCGTGCCTTAGAGAACCTTCCGAAATTATCTGCACACGACATACTGATCGTGGACATGCGTTGCTTTGCCACACCGGAAAAATTGAGCACGTTATTGATGGCGCAGCAGATCTCCATTCAACAAGTGGTGCTGTACAACCGCAATTTCTCGGCGGAACTCTTGCAACACAGTAGCAAGGCCGGCTTCCAACACATGATGTATCGCCCCTTTCGGCCGAGCCAGCTCCTTGCCATTCTCGACGGCGACGCCGAATCGGAGCCCGCCAATGAACACATCACCGACGAAATAAATCCAAGCCGGCACAAGCTCCTACTCGCAGAGGATAACGAAGCGAACCAGTTAGTCGCGAAGACTCTGTTGTTGCGCGCCGGCTATCAAGTCGACATCGTCGCCAACGGCATTGAGGCATTAATGGCCGTAACCAGTGGCCGCTACGACTTGGTGCTAATGGACTTGCGTATGCCTGAAATGGACGGTTTAGAGGCAACCCGACACATCCGCCAATTGCCAGGTAAAGAGCGCAACACCCCAATTATCGCAATGACCGCCAATGCCTTCGATACCGATGTAAAGCGCTGTGAAGACGCGGGCATGGATGGTTTCCTGTCTAAACCGGTAAACCGCGATGAATTGCTGAACACACTTGAGTCCTGGCTACCTGTTGAACAAACCGCTGCGTCCAGTTCCCAGGATGACGCGGGCAACACCGCAACACTCACTGCAGCGCTGTATGCCGCGGAGATAGACACCACGATACTTGAACAACTCGTTGTCGATACAGGGTTAGAGACCGCGCTAATTATTTTAAAAATGGTCGTGGAGCAGCTTGATAAGTTGCAGTCTCTGACTGCAGCGATTGCGGACTCCGCCGATCAACCAGCACTCGCCGGGCTTCGCGACGCCGTACACTCCGCGAAGAGCAATCTTGGTTATTGCGGCGCAACGTCGTTGCAGGACTATTGTTTGCAGATCGAAAAATGCTGCGATGCTGAAAATACCCAGCTTCTTATGGAGCTACTTTCGGTATCCGGCGAGAAATTCTCGTCAGGCAAAGAAGCCCTCCATCATGCGATCGCTGAGTTAGAAGCGCGGTCAGTCTAAGCCTAATGTTTCGCGCAGTGCGCGCTTAGCATCACCGGCAAGCCAGTTGCATTGCAAAATGCAAATCATGCTGGCTATCGAACCACTCTCTGCGCCCTTAAAAACCCACCTAACCCTTTGGCAATCACTTATAAATCATAGACTTAAAATAATTTTACGCGCCTGGCACAGGCATTGCCCCTTTAGCTCTAAACAGCCGAGAGGATGCCAGCATGCGCCATCACACCGTTTACAACAAATCGCTCAGCGCCCAGCCACGCTGTGTAAAAAAAACAGACCGTATATTGGCAGTGGCAGCCGCGTTAGCCTTCGCTCCGTGGCTTTTCGTTCATAGCCTTTTTCGCCTGATTAAAGGCAAAAAAATCGTTGACCGCGTCACCTTGCACAGCGCTGCCGGTGATGGCGTGCCCGCCTTACTGCTGCACGATCAGGTAAATCTCAGTCGCCTGCCGTTGCTCCTAAACGTTATTAAAGGCGAGCTGGCACTGGTCGGTTACCGAGCGCGCACCGAGCAAGAGCCCGCTGCAGCGGGTACCGAAACCCTGAATCCCGGTATGTTTTCACTGTTCGAACTGCGACGAATTTCTGGTATCGACTTTATCGACGAAGAGGCCTGCAATCTCGAATACGCCGACAAGCAGGGATTCAAAACAGATGCTGCCATCATCGGCAAATCGCTGCTGGCAGGCCTGTTGTACAGCGGCGGCAAAACTCTGAAAGACGTCGACAGTTTTACGATTTTTGGCGTAAACATCGCCAACATCTCAATGGAAAACGCACTTTCGGTGATTAATAAGCACGTGACACATCGACATCGTGCGACAGTTTTCTTCGCGAACGCCCACACCTTAAATCTCGCCTACAATGACAGCGAACTGCGATCACAACTGAATCAAGCAGACTATATGCTGCCCGATGGCAGCGGTATCGAAATGGCCTGTCGGCGCAACGGTATTCGCCGTAAGGGCAATATAAACGGCACCGATATGCTGCCTTTGCTGTGCGAGCAACTCGCCCAACACGGCCAGCGCCTGTTCATGCTCGGCGGTGAAGACGGAATTGCCGATGCCGCGATGCAGGCAATGTTGAAGCAACAGCCACACTTGCGAAGCGCCGGCACACAACACGGCTATTTCGACAAACAGCACTGCCAGGACATCGTCGATAAAATTAACGATAGCGGGGCGGACGTGCTGCTGGTCGGCATGGGTCAACCCCTACAGGAACAGTGGATTCTCGCCCACCGGGAGCAACTAAATAGCCCAGTCGTCATCGCCGTTGGCGGCTTGTTCGACTTCTATGCCGAGAAGGTCTCCCGGGCGCCCCTGTGGCTGCGTGAGCTGGGTATGGAATGGATCTGGCGGCTACTACAAGAACCGGGCCGGATGTGGAAGCGCTACATCATTGGCAACCCTCTGTTTTTACTCAGGCTGCGGCAGGCCAGCCAGAGCTAAGGATCGCACCACATCGTATACCGCCACTGCGGTGGCGCACCCTCCAGCAATATGATTCGCAAAATGCAAACGCAAGGCACGATTTGCATTTTGCAATTTCCCGCCCTCGACAAAAAAACACTATCCTACTGTTTTTAAAGCATATTTTTATTCACGCCAGCTGGCACGCCCCCTGCAATATTCAAGATATGCCGTCTCACAATAGCAGTGAGATCAACCTAATCAGCAGCAGGAAAGCGCTATGAACATTGCCAAATGGACCCTATCTGCACACCGCCTTTTCACGCCGCGACGCTGCCGCCGCGCCGTCCTCGCCAGTGTCGCATTAACACTGGCGGCCTGTGCGTCGATGCCGGATATTTCGACAAGCCTGCCTGAGCGCGATAAGCCAGAGGTGGAACAACGCCACGAGTTTAGCAGTCGCATGGCGGTGAATACCTGCTCGACCGATGGCAGCGGCATGGCGCCGAACAGTGCGGACTATCGTGTCGATGAACCCTTAGCGCAGCAGTGGCGAAATCCCGGTACCCCGCGATCGTTAAACAGCCAAGGCCGGCGCTTGCTGCCACTGTCACCGGGCGACAGGATCGAAATTCGCATCCATGAAGGGGAGGAGTTCAGCGGCGAGTACTTGGTTAACCACGATGGCAATATTGAGCTTCCCTACCTCGCCCCGGTGCAGGTGGTTGGACTGGACACCGAAGAAGTGGAGAACCGCCTGCGCATCATGCTGGTTGCCCAACAAATGTTTCTCGCCCACACCCTTCACATCAGTGTGCGCCCGCTTCAGTGGGCCCCCATTATGGTTTCGGTGTCAGGCGCGGTATTTGAGCCTGGCCGCGTACTCATCAACGACCTGATTCCCGCGCAGACCGACGACAGTAAAATTCGCATCAGCGGCGACTACCCCACCAAACGCTACCTCAGTGAAGCCATACGCGCAGCAGCGGGTGCACGCCCTGACGCGCGTGTAGACAAAGTTCTGCTGATTCGCGACGGCTGGCAGCAAGAAATCAATCTCGCAGGGATATTTTCGGGCCAGCACACCTACGACGTGCCATTGATTGCAGGCGATCAAGTGATCGTTCCCTCAGCAGGCTGCATGCAAGCCGAGCTGATTCGCCCGAGTCAAATCACGCCAAAGGGCATTCGGGTGTTCATTTCAAATTTGACCAACCCAGCAAGCAACAACGCCTCTGCGGCAGTGGGCAAGTACAGCAGCAGCATGCCCTACGGCACGCGGTTACACCAGGCAGTGGTATCGGGCAACTGCAGTGGCGGCACGCAATTCACCAATGCCTCACGCTACGTCGTGTTGGTGGGCACTAACCCCATCAGTGGCGAGAGCGAAATTATGAAACGCAATGTCGAAGAACTGCTGCGCAATCCAGATTCCGACGATATCAATCCCTATTTACTACCCAACGACACCGTTAGCTGCTATGACTCTACAATAGGGAATTGGCGTGATATCGCCAGAGCGATTGTCGACGTCGCCACTCCCTTTTCACTCTTTTGATCTGCGCGGCTGGGAAGTGACATGACACCGACGATACAGCCAAATCAAGAGCTGCAACTCTACAAGGCGCCCGCTGACAAACCGCGCTGGACGCGATACATCGTGGTGGGGGTGATCTCCTTTGCAATGATTTGGGGAATGGTATTTCTCTACATTGCCTCGGCGCCCCAGTACGTCAGTAAATTCGCGTTTATGCTGCCGGGCAAGGCAGTATCCACCAAAGTTAATTTGGAAAGCATCGGTGAGGCCAGCAGCAGTAGTAGCTCACCGTTTGGCACCAGGGGTGTTAACCCGAGAGTGAATTACAAGGAAATCCTGCTGAGCACCAGCGTGATTGGTGGCGCGGCGAAAGCCCTGAATATCGACTACGCGGATTTTCACAAGCCTGTGGTAAAGCTCGTAGACGAGACCACCATTATCCAAGTGGCAACCAAAGCGGGCTCTCCCCGCCTCGCACAGGACCAGGCACAGGCGCTAATTTCGGCGTTTAACACCCGAATAGAAATCCTCCGCGCTGATGAGCTCGACCGCCGCGAGGCAGGTATTGCGCAAGCGCTAAAAAGCTATAAAGAGCGATTGGAAGCCGCGCAACGCGCCTTAGTATTGCACAAGCAAAGCTCTGAATATGTGTCTGGCCGTCAGTATGAAGAGCTCAGCCTGCGCCTAGAGCGTTTGAAAGAGGAGCAAGTACGAGCCGAGGCCGAGCGCGACCGAGTCAGCAATTACGTCGACCAACTTTCTCGCAACTTAGGCATTACTCCGCAGCTGGCAGCGAGCGCGTTTATCCTGAATGCCGACCAACAGTTTCGGGAGCATTTAGAAAATTATCAAAACGCGACAACAACGCTGGCGGTGTATCGCTCAAAGTGGGGACAGGCTCACCCTCAGGTGGTAAAAGAAAGCGCGAGACAAGACAACACGCTCAAAGCCCTGCAACAGCGCAGCTTAGAATTGGTTGGCCACAACGACATGGGCACCATCAAGCTGATCAGCATGAATGATGCCGGCAAACAGAGCGCTCTCTTTCAAGATTTGCTGGTGTCATTCGCCAAAATTGAAGGCCTCATTGGCAAAATTCAACAGCTCTCAAGTGCTATCACTAAGCATGGTCTGAACTTAAAACGCTACGCTGAAGAAGCAGCGATCCTTGAGAACCTCGAGCGCGACTATCAAATAGCCGAAGCGGTTTATACCTCGGCGATCACGCAGATCGATACCAGCAAAACCGATATCTTTGCGTCCTACCCGCTAATTCAGGTACTTGCAGCCCCTTCTCTTCCCAGCCAACCGGCGTCACCCAATAAATTACTGGCCATTATTGGCGGTGTGCTGGGTAGCGGCATGGCTTTATTCGGATTATTTCTTCTGTGGAAACGCAAGCAATTGCTCCAGAAAATATTATCGAAAAGTGGATTTGGTACGCTCTAATTCTTACCTATCCCTTTTACGCCCTCGGCGCGGTATACATTATTGCGCCGGTGCTCGGTTGGATTCTGCTCGGCTACTGGGCCTACAACCTGTGGCTACCTGCGCCGATGCGCGCCAGGTCGATTCAAGTTGAACCGCACCCCGTGGTTATACTGTGGGTGGTCGCCATGCTGGTGATGGAAGTGGCCTTGATTATGGGGCATTTGGATTTCTATCTCGGCCTGCCCGCGATGATCAAGTCCACGATCGGCTGGGCAAAGGGCTGGGCACTGCTGGCTATTTTCATACTAATTGGCGCCACCTTACCTATCCGTGCAGAGCTGGTTTATCGCGCCTGCTGCGTTATTTGCCTGCATACGCTGTTGTTAATTCCGCTATTTGTTATCGCCGCGTATACCCCCATTCCCGGTACTATTTATATCTCGCCACTCAAAGTAATTGGCGGCCCCGGCCCGGAGTTCTTCGAGTTCCAGCTCTATGGCATTAACCCCGAATCCCTCGGCCCCCGCTGGCGCTTTTTCACCCCCTGGGCACCAGCTGCCGGCCTACTCGCCAATTTCTACTTAGTCTTTGCACTGCAGGAAAAAAATATCCGCTGGCGTTGGATCGGCATTATCGGCAGTGTCGCGATGGTGCTTATGTGCCAGTCTCGCGCCGGACTGGTTGCAATGCTTTTCGTATCGCCAGCGGTCTTTTTCATTTCCCGCCTCAACTCACCGGCACTGTGGCTAACTGGCGGTGTGGGCATATCAGCAGTGGCCGTTGTAGCCACCCAACTCATGGCCTTCGCTGAAAGCTCTATTGCGGAATTCAAAGCTGCCCGCGCAGGTTCGAGCCGAGTCCGCTCGGCGCTGGCAAGAATTGCAATACAGCGCTGGCGAGATGAAGCGCCTGTTTGGGGACACGGCGTTGTAGAGAGAGGGCCTCACCTGGTGGAATATATGCCTATTGGCTCCCACCACAGCTGGTACGGTCTACTATTCGTTAAGGGCGCCGTTGGCTTTCTGGCGTTGCTGATTCCCATGCTTGTCACCCTATTACTGTTACTCATGCAGGCCCAGCGATGCTGCGTATCTCGCGCAGGTTTAGCCTGTATGCTAATACTCATTATGTTCAGCTTTGGTGAAAACCTGGAAATTCTTGCGTATCTGTTTTGGCCGGCGCTGGTGTTAATCGGCATCGCCTTTCGCAATGACACCATTGCACAAAGTATTCTCCGCCAGCGTTCTTCAGCAACGCATCACTGATTAGGAACCAAGAAAATGGCTGCCTTCGACACCCTGCTTATCGGCTATTACGGCATGCAAAATACCGGCGATGATATGCTCATGGCCGCCGCTGCTGAGGGCGCGCGCCGCCGATATCACAGCCGGCATATTGCCGCCACTGGCGCCAGCGGCAGTGAAGCCTTGCAGCAACTGCAGCTAAGCGCCGTGCAGGCAAAAAAGCAGCGTTTCAAAGGCCAGGATCGACTGCTCAAGTATTGGGCCGCGGCGCGCAGCGAGCACATTATCATCGGCGGCGGATCTGTCTTCCATACCGCAAAAGATATTGCGCAAAAAACCCACTATTTAAAACTCGCTACCAGCAACCAGCATTGTGCAGCAGGCGTCGGCCTGGGCCCATTCAATGACGTAGCGGCAGAAAAAGCCTGCGCAACATTCCTAAATGCCTGCACCTTTACCGGGCTGAGAGACAAAACCAGTCTCGATATCGCCCGCAGTATCGCTCCCAACGCCAATACCGCACTGACCTTCGACCTGGCCCCTAGTATGATCAGCCAGCCCGCGTTCCAGCACGCGCTAATGCCCGAGCGCGACAACGCTATCGGCGTTGCACTTTGTCCCGTCGAACGGCTCACCGGCGATGAGAACGCTGAACATGTGCGCAACCAGATACTCGCCGACGCCCTGATTCAACATCATCGCGAAACCGGCGCGGAGATACGCCTGATCGACTTCAATGGGCACCCCACATTAGGAGATCAACAAGTACACCGTGATTTATGCGCGCGGCTCGGCGAGACGCCCTGCAAGATTATTCCCTACAACCCAAACCCCTATGAGGCCGTTAGGGAAATCAGCAAGCTATCAATGATCGTGGCGATGCGACTCCATGCGGCTGTCTTTGCCTACCTCAGCAATACCCCATGTATTTCCCTGAACTATCACCGTAAATGCGAAAATTGGTGCCGCGATATTCAGCAATCGACTGACTTTTCCATTGATAGCCGGCATGTCGACAAAGACTCGCTAAGCACCGCAATAGCGACGATACATCGGGGCGGCTATGTCCCGCCCCGCTTGCCCCTTGCCGACGCGGAAAAAATGGCCCTCACCAACTGGACTCACTAGCCATGACGACCTCAAATGTTGACCGCAGCGCAGACAAACAACCTCGGTTTTCCGTTCTTATTCCCCTGTACAACAAGGCTGCACACATTGGCGATGCGCTGCGTTCCATACAGGCGCAGAACTACGACGACTTGGAAATTATTGTTGTCGATGACGGCTCCAGCGACGACGGCCCGGAGATAGTTCGCAGCATGGCGACATCTGACTCGCGTATTCGCCTTATCGAACAAGAGAACGCGGGTGTTTCCGCCGCTCGAAATACTGCCATCAGTGCAGCAACCGCCGACTACCTGTTGTTTCTGGACGCCGATGACCTATGGAAACCCGGGTTAATACAAGAAATCGAGGCGCTTATTCACCTATTTCCCGAATGCGGCGCCTACTCAACGGCCTACTCCCACTATTACGAAAACAGCGGAACAGAGCGTCCCATCCACCCGCGCTTTCCAGCGAGCACAAAAAATCACAGCCAGTTCAGCTATGATTTTTTCGAGGTCGCCAGTCGGGGCGAACTACCCATTACCCCGTCGAGCTGCTGCATTCCAAAATCCGTATTCGAGGAGATTGGTGCATTTCCTTTGCATGAGCCAATGGGAGAAGATCAGGACCTTTGGGTGAGAATCGCCTATAAATACCCAATGGCCTTTTCCCGGTCATACAAAGCACTCTACCGACAAGATGCCGACAATCGTGCGTGTATTAGTAATCCCCCCGATCAGGAGTGCCCATTCAGCCTGCGCCTGCGAGCCACAGCCGAGGCAAGCAACGATCCGCGAAGCAAGGCAATGTTAAGGCTGACCGCTAACCATATTCTTCACATCGCGCAGCTAAACATACAGGCCGGCGAATATGATAAAGCGCGGGCCTTACTACGTGACAAACGTTGCTGGCTACTACCAAAACGGAAATTGAAATGGGAACTTGCCTTGCTACTGAAGCGCTAGCCTGCACCGCCCATTGGCGGGCGGTATTTAGCCACGGCGTTACTTTTTGTGGGGCAAACTATTTTCGCAATAAATGTGCGGCGTAATCCGGGGAGTGGCTGTCGACAGCGCACTATTGCGGGGAAGGTTTGTGCGGACAGCTTTGCACAACGCTTCCAGCTGCTGTGAGGGAGAGCCGCCCGATTCAGCCTTTGCGATACTGCGTAACAATCGCATGATTATACGATAGCCATAAAAGCCAATGACTTCGCCTAATCGCGGCTTGAACATGTCGCGCAGCGGGCCAGCGCTGTAGTGGCGAATATAGTCATTCATCTGCGGGCAATAATTATTATTCCAGCGCGACGAGATACGCTGAAAGCGGCTCTCCGTTTTCAGGAAATGAATAATGTGCCCGTTTTCGCCCCAGCCCACTTCATCCTCTTGCGGCAGTGTCATTGTCATTGCGGCGATAACACGGTTTAAAAACGCCAGTGATTCGGGCCCAGCGCGAAATATCAACACCCCAGAATTAATACGCCCCGAATACCCGTTGGCCGCAAATATCGATCTTCCGACGGACATAGCCTCGCTAAAGTCAGGGGCGTCTGCACGCGGCTGCGCATCGGCGTCTATAAACATGACCTCGGCGTAGCCGCATTGCAAGGCGTCTCGAATCAAGTACAACTTTAGCCAGGCCACCTCATTGCACAGCGAGTGCACACTTGGCTTGGTAACGGCTAGGTACTCGGCGCCGACACGCTCGGCGTATTGCCGCTGAGCAGCAATGCACTGCCGATAGCGTAAGTGATAACCGTTAAGGGCCAACGTGAAGATCAAGCGTGGTTTATTCATAGTGGTCACCCAGAGGCGGTGGAGTACGACGGCCAATATGTGCCGGCTCGCGAATACTGCGGCTGGAAAGTTCTACGCAGAACTGACCCCAGAAAAAAATACCCAGCAGTTTCGCTCCCTCCTCTAGCTGCAAAAGCGCAACACCATTGCTGATGCCACTGTCGATCAGTACATCAACGCTAACGGAAATACCCCAGCACATCGCCGCAGTCAGTGCATAGCGTCGCGACCGGCCGACAACCCCGCGAAACAGCCAAAGTAGAACAAGCGCTAACAAACCTAATGCCGCTTGGAAACAGGCTCGGATAACATCAACCAGAATACTGCCGGTTGTCATCGGCGCAGAGAATAAATCATGCAAAAGCAATAACAGGGTATAACTTGCAAACCAAAAGCTGGCGCTGCTGCGACAATGGAAGCGCTCATCCTGCCGCCGCAGATACACCGCAAATAGCAATATGGCGGCACTCATACCCAAGACTATGGTACTGAGTTTCGCCAGCAAACCATCATACCAATCCGCCTGGCCTCTGCTGCCGGTGCGGCCATCTATGAGCGCCTCTGGCGACACGCCCAGGGTATTCGACAGCATTAGTACCGAGAATAAAATCGCCAGGCTCAATGTCAGTGGCCACAAGGAGGGCAAGGCGAGCCACCGCCGATAATGCGGGGCGCGCCTAACAACAAGCTTTGTTAAGGACTCCATTTGTCGGCGCACCTATGACGGCATTGACGACATAATCAGTCGCTCAACGGTGTCGTATCCGCGAGTGGGAAGAATCAGCAACAGCGATGCGCACCCGGCCGTTAGAACCGTTTTTACAGGATCCCTAAGCGAGATCGTCCAGTCACTACGCAGTGATTTCACCAATAACAGCGCCGCATTCTTCGCATCTCGAGATTGAATGGCACGCCGGCAAAGGTAGCGGTACTGGTAAGCTCGCGCCAAGCCTTCGTGGTCGTTAAAAAATGATGGCGACAGCGCGCGATTTTTGTCGACATTGCGCTCCCAGGCGGCCAATTGCTTGACCCAGTTCGCCGATAAGCCGCCTCCGTTTACTCGGTAGTTCGTTAAGGCCTGCGCCAGCCCCTCGAATCGCCACGACGTCGAGAGCGCAATCCGTAACCAGCACTCCACATCCTCGGACTGTCTAAAGGATTCATCGAAGAATTGCTGGTCGCGATGGCCGACAGCGGCGTTCGTGAAGGCGATGTCCTTAAATACGCCTGCGCGGAAGACGGGCGCAGAGCCATTGCCCACCGGGTTTCGACAAAATACATCGACTGCCGTGACGCCCGTTGTTTTCGGGTATTGGCCGATCCCCATATCGACACTGGCTTCGTTCATAAACCGCGATGCACTGTAGCTAACACCGATGTCAGGGTTGGACAGGAGATGATCTACATGCCTGGCAATTTTCGTCGAATGCCAGCTGTCGTCAGCGTCTAGCAGGGCAATAAATTCGCCGTGCGCGTGGCGAATACCGGTATTGCGCGCACCGGCCAAGCCCCTGTTTTCTTGCTGAATAACCACAATGCGCGAGTCCTGGTAGCCCCGCACGATGTCGGCACCGTTGTCCGGAGACCCGTCATCCACCGCAATTATCTCCAGGTGTGGATAGCTCTGCGCAATAACAGAGTCAATACATTCGCGAAGATAGGCCGCCGCGTTATACATTGGGATAACAACGCTCACTAAGGGCTGATCGCGGTGTGCTGAGTGATTATTTTTCATCGCTGGTTCCTCATTCACTATTACTGGCAGTGCCGGGCAGATACCCGACGGCCCGCTCTTCAATACGCTCCGCTTCCCGACAACACTGCGGGTACCGTTTTCAACGCTATTCGCAAATCAGTGGCTAGGCTTTGTTGGCGGATATACTGCAGATCCAGCTCCACCTGCTGATCAAAATTCAAATCCGCTCGGCCAGACACCTGCCATAGGCCTGAAATTCCAGGTAATGCCTTCAAACGTCCGCGCTGATACTCGCTGTATTGAGCCACTTCTGCAGGCAGTGCCGGGCGCGGACCGATCATCGACATTTCGCCGCGCAGTACATTAATCAGCTGCGGTAACTCATCGATTGAGTATTTGCGAATAAACTGCCCTACCCGTGTCACGCGAGGATCGTTTACGAATTTCTTGCAGATACCATCCCGGTCACCTGACATTGACTCCACTTGTCTATGCAGTGCTCTGTCAGTACACATCGACCGAAACTTATAAATTGAAAACTGCTCGCCATTCTTTCCGACACGCTGCTGACGGAAGAAAATTGGGCCGCGGCTTTCAAAAAGAATGGCCGCCGCTGTAACGACGAGTAGCGGTGACAGCAGCAATAGCAATCCGCCACTTAATACAATGTCGTAGCTACGCTTATAACCACTGCGTAGAAATTTCCGCAGAGATAACCCGGCGGGCATGAACAGGCTGGAAATAAAAATTAGGTAGGCACTGGAGACCTGATTCTTTATTGCTTGCATATCAATTACCCCGTTGGTGTTCGCTTTCCAGGGAAATTGCAACCGCTATGCCAAACAAAAAAATAAATTAACTTTATGTTTTTATTATATTTTTTAAAAATTATCGCTAAATAGCTTTACCGCTACTGCAAAGCTATTCGCATTTTGCAAGGCAGCTTGCCGACTAAAGCGACGATCATCAGGGGAAAATAAAAGACGGGGTGAGCACGCCGAGCGCAGTGGCGCTATGCGGCAGATAAGGGCGCGCGAATAACACCGCGAGGTGCGCGGTGTATCATCACGAGTACCGCCCACGCGCCGCCGAGATAGCAAATAATCATTGCCAGGGCGACGGCTTGCGCTCCCAGAAAACTCGACGCCGCGATCACCGCACAAAACAGCGCGGTGAAGGCCACGGCAATGTGATTTTCACCGCGTAAGTTGTCAGCCGCACGAAAATACATACTGGCAGACTCAAACACCATTCGCGGAACCGCCGACAGACACAAAAGCGCAACAAGCACACTGGCTGGCGCCCATTTCTCGCCGAACAGTAACGGCACGTATAACGGCGCCAATAGTGCCTGGCAAAGAATCACTGGCGCGATGAGTCGCATCGCCGTTTTTAAACTTGAGTAATAACTCAGTTCCAGTGCACCACCCTCGCGACGGGTATCACACAGTTTCGGCAGCAAGGCAGTATTAAAGCTGTTTGTCAGCGACAGACTTATTCCCAGACCGGCATTGCGCGCAAAGGCATAAAGCCCAAACAGGTCAGCTGGTAACAGGCGGCCGAGGATAAATAAGTCAAATTGACCGCGGCCGTTTTTTAAGCACTCTGCGAGCAATACCCCTCCGGAATAGCGTCGCGCGGTCACCAGTTCCTGCAATGAAAATTGCAGCTTCGGCACCCAGCGGATGCGCCGATTAATCACCACTACCCACACCACAGCGGCGAATAACTTCGGCCAAATGACCGACCAGACACCGAATCCGCTCAGCGCCAGTGCGGCACTGATCAAGTTATCCATTGTCACCGTGGCCCCCATAATCAGACCCGCTTCCTTCATCCGGCTATCACGCTGCAAGAGGTTAAATTGAACCATCGCAAAGGGGTAAATTAAGTGACTAAAAGCCAGCGCCTGTAACAGCGAGGCCAAAACGGGAGATTGGTAAAGGTCGGCGATAAGGGGGGCGAGGAAAAACTGCAGCGCAAACATCACAATGCCGATAGACAGGTTAAGCCAAAACACCGTCTGCGAAACCCGCCCCAGTTTGTGCTCCTCGGCTTTGACGATTAGATTGCCAATGCCATTGGCAGCAAGAATTCTCACAATCTCCGCGGTCGCTAGCGCGAGCGCCGCGAGTCCGTAGTCCTGCAAACTCAAACAGCGAGCCAGGATGAGTGTCGTGATCAATCGCGACACGCGAACCATCAGTTCGCCGGTTGCCAGCCAACTGAGATTACGCCGAAAACTGCTTGCTGATTTCATGCCCTTGCCCTGAAACACCACTAATAAATGACTGGTCCGTTTACTCAGCAAAAGCCAGGCCAACCTTTTCCTGATTGAAAATTGGCGCTAAAGGCCATTACCACGGGCGTTGAACCCGAAACGTCCGGCAAAATGCTAGCCAAGCGCGGATAAATCTGGCTTGATTCGCATTTTGCGAAGCAACCTACAACGCGAACAGGGTCGTATCGACGCAAAGCGTGAAAGGCCATTTCGTCTAAGCAGCGATGAGCGCCTGCTAACAGCGTGCTATCCACCCGAGCAAACCTCTATTAGGACGTTCCAATGATTGAAAATACGGCCAATGCATCCAACAAGCTACCCGCAGATGCCATTTTCATCATCGTTACGCTGTTGGCAGCCATCAGCTGGATCTTCTCCAAGGAAGCCGTCGCCATCATGCCGCCGCTGCTGTTCATGTCGGCACGCTTCCTTATCGCCGCCGTCATTCTGGCGATGGTGGCAAGAGCGGAGTTGCGGGTTCTCAGCCGCGCGCACTTTATTCGCTGCGTGAAGGTCGGGGTGGTCTTTGGCATAGCCATGAGCCTATGGGTCGAAGGGCTCGCGGCCTCCAACCACGTCGGTGAAGCGGCGTTCATCGTCAGTTTGGGCGTCATTCTAGTGCCGGTCATTGCGGCGCTGTTATTCAAGGAGTCGGTTCCGCGCAGCACCTGGGTCGCGCTGCCAGTTGCCTGTGTTGGGCTCGCCCTCCTTTCTCTGAATCAGCAATTGCGGCTAGAGTTATCGCAACTGCTATTACTCTGCGCCGCGGCGCTATTTGCGCTGTATTTCAATTTGAACACGCGCGCGGCCAATCCGATGTCACGCGCCGATAAACACGGACACGCTCAACACGTTCCAAAGGTGCCGGTATTGGCACTAACGACCTTGGTATTGACCACCGTCGCGGCGGTTACCGGACTACTCTCAACACTACTCGAGACCTGGCACATCAGCGTATTGGCCGGGCAACCGATGGTCTGGTTATGGGTCACGCTCTCCGCAACCGTTGGCACGGCGCTGCGCTTTTACCTGCAAACCTACGCACAGAGCCTGTCGCCGTATAGCAACGGCGTTATTATCATGGTGCTTGAGCCTGTGTGGACGGCGCTGATCGCGGCGGCATGGTTTATGGAGCGCCTTAGTGCAACGCAATTGCTAGGCTGCCTGATGATATTCCTCGCGCTGATGATTACTCGCTGGCGAGCACTCCAAGGTTTACTGAAATCTGTTTTTCGCAAACGCCGAAGCCCTTAACCCACTCTGTGTTGAGCCGCATCAAGATACTTCCGGCGAAAATGCGCTAAAGTGCGCGTTTACTCACTTGCCGCTGAAGAGATTGTCTATGTCACGAGGCATGAAGATTTACGCGTTTTTTATCGCCGCGCTCGCCCTCACCGTAATGGTAAATATCTTTTACGAGCCCTCAGAGGTTCGCGCATTGAATGCGGTGTTGAAGCAAGACGCCAAACTCAATAGCTACCACTACCGCTTTCGCGTTTTAGCGGTAAAAAATGGCGTCGCGGTAATGACTTCACCTCGCTCAGCAGATGTGCCAGTGCCCGTCATCATTAAGGTTATTGACCCTTCTTTGCAGAACGTCTCTGTCAGCGAAGAGCGTTTTTTTGAGGCTCAGCAAACCTTGGCCGACCTGCAAGCCTACGCCAGAGAGCAGGTTATGGCTCAGGAGGGCATCAGCCGCGTTATCTGGAAGCTTGACGAGGAGTGGCTGCTTAGCCACGGCGTTAAACTGCCCCACTAAAACCCTGCGCATCGAATCGTGCGCACACACCAGTAGCCTGAATATACTCGACTATACTGTTACTCGTTAGCATCGGTGGGCACGCCGTTTTTCCCACCATACCCAGTGACATTTATGCAGAGGAAGACATCATGTCGAAGAAAGCGAAAAAGAAAATCACCAGCCTGAAAAAAGCCATCAAGCAGCGTAAATCGAAAATCGCCAAGCACGAAGGCAAACTCGCCAAACTCAAGAAAAAGCTGAAGAAGGCGGCTTAGCAACAACAGATCAGGGGCGTAAAGCAGCCCCTACCATTGCGCCGTTTATGGCGCTGTCGGCTCGCAACAAAACACGGGGATATCTCGGTCAGTGCGCGCCTGGTATTCATCGAAATCGGGATATAAGCTAACTAAGTGAGGCCAGAGTTCCCGCTTGGTATCAGCGTCCACTTCTCGCGCCGTGTAGGCGAGTCGCTCGCGCCCAACTTGAATCGTAATCGCAGGGTTCGCCTTGATATTGTGATACCACAAAGGGTGCGATGCCATGCCTCCTTGGGAGGCGACCAGTAGCTTCTTGTCACCCAGCGGCAGATGGATCAGTGCGATCTCTCTGGCTTTACCCGTTTTTTTGCCCGTCATACCAACGAGACAAATGGGATAACCGCCGGGAAAGTTTTTCATCAACCTCCCGCCACTTTTCTTATACACCCAGACATTGAAACGGGTGTAGTGACGCATAACGGTCTTTATTGCGCCGGACCAGCTCTCTGGAATACTGGCCACATCCTCGCGCCGTGTTTTTACATAGTCGAATTTCATATTCTGCCTGCCCCTATTTTATTGTTATTGGCCATGGGTCTTTTCACCTCAGAGAGTCATCGGTGCAGCTCTTCCATCAATTGGTCTTTTTCCTTCCACAGTGCGCTAACCCATTGCTGGAACTCATAGCGGAAGTCCTCATCGTCGCTGTAGCTACGACCCAAGAATTCGCAGGGGATCTCTCGTTTCTGCACGCGAACCTTAACGTTATCCACCCGTCCGCAAAGGAAGTCGCCAAAGGACGGCTGTGTGTGGCCGGGATAAGCAATGGTAATATCGACTAAGGTTTTGACACTTGAGCCCATTGCTCCCACAACAAAACCGATGCCACCTGCCTTGGGCTTTAGCAGCCATTTATAAGGCGACTGCTGCGCGTCGTGTTTGGCAGGGGTATAGCGCGTACCTTCCAGGAAATTGAAGACCGACACGGGTAAATGCTCAAACTTCTCACAGGCGCGGCGGGTGCTTTCAAAGTCTTGGCCACGCTTTTCTGGGTGCTTTTCCAGGTATTCCTTGCTGTAGCGTTTCATAAACGGGAAGTCCAACGCCCACCAGCACAAGCCTATTACCGGCACCCAGATGAGCTCCTGCTTCAGAAAGAACTTGAGCATTGGAATTTTTCGATTCAGCAAATGCTGAAGAATAAAGATATCGGCCCAGGACTGATGATTAGAGGTCACCAGATACCACTGCTCCTTGTCGAGTTGCTCAATACCATCCACTTCCCACTGCATGCGCTGGGTTAAGCGCATCCACTGAGAGTTGATCGCGATCCACAATTCGGCAATCCACACCGCCGCCGCCGTGCAGCGGCGTTGAAAGCCTGCTAGCGGCACAAGAAAACGCAGTAGCGATACCACCATCAAAAACGGCGCCAGTACAATGGTATTCATGGCCAACAGGCACGCAGCGAGAAATCCCTTTACCACAGGCGGTAAAAAACCGAGCATCCGTCCTTCCCCTCTATTGTTGTCGTCACCCCAGCTATCACCCTAGTTGTCACTGGGTCGCGGCCGTATTTTAGGGTATCCCCGCGGGGGAAGGTAGCGCTGCTAACATCACCGACCTCGGCAAGCCCCTAGCTCTCCATCAATAACGCTCGCATTGCCACTGCCGCCGATGACAGCTGCTGTCGTCGGCGCCTGATAATACCCACTCTGCGCTCGATGCATCGCCCGCTTATCGGCTTACAGCAGGCGCCCAATTGATGCATCTGCTCCTCACACAACGCGGGTACTAGCGCCACCCCCAGACCAGCGGCCACCATTGCACCCACGGTAGTGAGCTGGAACGCCTCAAAGATCGCCGGGGGCGAAAGTGACTCCCTGGCAAAGGCATCTTCGGTCCAGCGGCGGGTGCTGGAGCCCCTGTTCAGGGTAATCACCGTATCGCCGAGCAGGTCTTTTATCCGCAGACGACTGCGCGTCAGTAAGGGGTGTGCCTCTGGGAATACCGCCACAAAGCGGTCGGTGAAAAGCGCTTCAAATTCCAGCCCTTCGCTATCGTCTGGCTCAAAGGCCACGCCAAGTTCAACACGGCCAGCGCGTACCGCTTCAATAAGCTCTTCCATCACAATATCGCGCACCGCGATATCAATATTGGGGAACTTCTGCCGGTAGGTCGTCAACACAGCAGGCAGGCGTGTGCTGGCAAACGAGGGCATTGCCGCGATGGTCAACTTGCCCTGTTGTAAGCTATACAAACGCTGCAAGTCGGTAAAGGCATCGGACCAGTCCCGCAGCAGGCGCTGAGCGGTTGGCAAAAATGCACTGCCCTCGGGGCTTAAACTCAGCGACCGGGTCGAGCGCAGAAACAGGCTTCCACCCACTTCATCCTCGAGGTTCTTCACCGCCATGCTCAGCGCCGGTTGCGATATATTCAATTGCTCGCATGCCTGCGCGAAGCTGCCTGTCTCGGCCACAGCGACGAAGGCGCGCAACTGCTTTACACTTACATTCATAAGAAAATATTATTAATTAATAATTATTATCAATTTGATAAAAATATCTCAACAAGGCAGTCTACGTCAATTACCCTATCACTCGCTCCAGCTATAGAGACATCGAATAATGAAAAACTGTCTTTGGGAACCTTCGGCGGCGCGCATTCAGCGCAGCCAATTGAGCCAATTCTTGCAGCAGCTCGACCGAGAGCAACAACGCCAGTTCGACAACTACGCCGACCTGCACCGCTGGTCGGTGGAGTCCCCCGAGGCTTTTTGGCAATCGGTGTGGGACTTTTGCGATATTCGCGCCTCACAAACGAGCAACCAGGTTCTGGTAGACGGGAACCAATTTCCCGGTGCGCGATGGTTTCCCGATGCTCGCCTGAATTTCGCTGAAAACTTGCTGCGTAACCGCAGTGATAAAACCGCACTGATTTCCCGGCTGGAGAACGGCCGGCGCGAGACGATCAGCTACGCCGGCCTCTACCAACGAGTCAGCCAGTTAGCCCAGGCGCTGCGCAATGCCGGTGTTGGTCGCGGCGACCGCGTTGCCGGCTTTATGCCTAATATCAGCGAAACCGTCATCGCCATGCTGGCGAGTGCCAGTATTGGCGCAGTCTGGTCATCGTGTTCCCCGGACTTTGGCATTAATGGCGTGATGGATCGCTTTGGCCAAATCCAACCCAAAGTACTGTTTGCCTGCGACGGCTATTTCTACGGCGGAAAAACCCTCGACAGCTTACCGCGCGTGTCGCAGATCAAGGCGCAGATCAGCAGCATAGAGACGCTGATCATTGTCCCCGTCAGCCGCACCGCCGAGGAAATATCGCTGCCCGAAGGGGCAACATTGTGGGCGGAGACACTCGCCGCGTATTCGCCGAACGATATTGAGTTCGAGCAGCTGCCCTTCGACCACCCGCTTTACATCATGTATTCGTCGGGCACCACCGGGGTACCGAAGTGCATCGTCCACAGCGCCGGCGGCAGCCTCATTCAGCACGTGAAGGAGCACCGCTTACACACCGATCTGGGCAGTGAGGACACGCTGTTTTACTTTTCCACCTGTGGCTGGATGATGTGGAACTGGCTGGTAAGCGGCCTCGCCTGCGAAGCAACCCTTGTACTATACGACGGCTCTCCCTTTTACCCACAGCCGCAATCGCTGATGGACATGGCCGACGAGGAAGGCATTTCTATTTTTGGCACCAGCGCCAAGTACATCGAAGCGCTGCAAAAAGCCGGGGTAAAGCCCGCTGAAAGCCATCAACTCAGCGCCTTAAAAGCCGTGTTATCAACCGGTTCGCCATTGTCCGACGAGAGCTTTCGCTATGTGTACCGGCACATTAAACAGGATATTTGCCTGTCATCGATTTCCGGCGGCACGGACATCCTGTCGTGCTTTGTTCTCGGCAACCCCTGCCTTCCCGTCTACGAGGGGGAGATTCAGTGTCTCGGCTTGGGTATGGCGGTAGAGGTTTGGGACGATGATGGCAACGCCGTAGTCGGTGAAAAGGGCGAAATGGTCTGCACTCGCCCCTTCCCCAGCGCCCCAATCAGGTTTTGGAATGACCCCGACAATGCCAAATACCGCGCGGCCTATTTCGACACCTACCCCAATGTCTGGGCCCACGGAGATTACGGCGAGATCACCGAACACGGCGGCATGATCATTCACGGCCGCTCCGACGCCGTGCTCAACCCCGGCGGCGTGCGCATTGGCACCGCGGAAATTTACCGCCAAGTTGAAAAGGTTGCCGACGTTGTCGACAGCATCTGCATCGGGCAACAATATCAAGGTGATGTGCGAGTTGTCCTATTTGTGGTGCTGCGTGAAGGCTGCACGCTGGACGACTCCCTGCGCAATACCATCCGCAATACCATTCGTCAGGAAACCACGCCGCGCCATGTACCGGCAAAAATTATCGCGGTGGCAGAAATTCCACGCACGATCAGCGGTAAGATTGTTGAGCTGGCGGTGCGCGATGTGGTTCATGGCAAAACCGTGAAAAACGTCGATGCTCTGGCCAACCCCGATGCGCTGGCCCTCTTCAAAGATTTGCCAGAACTCCAGTAACGCGGGGTCGCCCTCTACAAAATACCCGGAAATACCGCTTTGCGGTGTGCCGGGTAATTGTCGAAGGTCTGCCGATACCACTGGTGATTACTGAGAGCACGGGGAAGCAAGTTCGCCAAGGTCCACAATAGGAAAACAGCCCCCGCCGACGACCACGTTGCGAGCGCCCAACCACACCACACCATGATTTCTCCCAGGTAATTGGGACACGACACCCACTCATACAACCAGCCACGCGGTATTTTGTAACCGCTCTCTCCCGGCTTGCGCAGTGCGGCCAACATGGCATCGCTGCGACGATTGACGTAATAGCCGACGAAAAACAGCGCAACACCTAAGATCAAGCGCGGGTCAGTAAGCCATGCCGCAGTGTAATCCATCGCCAACGACGACCAGGACAGTATGCTGGCGTTGAGAAACGAAATCCCAAAGTTGGTGAACAGCGCGATCAGCGGCAGTAACAAGGGCGTTTTATCGCCCGGCTTAACGCTGCGCTTAAATGGGTAGATAAAACTGCGCTGGAAGTAATGCACCTGCCACAGCGCAAACAGTAATAGCGGCACGGGCTGCCAAGCGTTGTCACCCAGAAAATAGATCACCGCAAAGCCGATTGACGACGGCGCCTCCATGATCACCCATGCCACGCGCGTCGGTACTCCCGGCCCCCACCACCAAGCGCGATCCTCGGTATCGTGGCGACCATACGATGCCTTAATAAAAAACTGCAGTACCACAAATACCAACACCGACATTGCCGCGTAGGCCATTAGCAGGCCGTCGTGCCACTGTATAACCGTCATAACAACCTCACACCACATAAGTCTTCAGACTGGCACCACAGCTCCGCTGCCAACGCCTGATCCTGCGCTGCCGCCACCGCCGCCACCTTGGTGGGCGGGCCGCGAAATTCAAAGGGGCCGGCTGGGCCGATATAGTCACCACCGCTCACCGCTGGCGAGGTCGCCGCATACAGCGTTGGCCAGGCCCCCTGCTCTGCTGGCTGCGCCAAGATTCGATTCCCCAAATACGCAATCCACTCCCACAGACGGCGCCGCAACCCCGCCGGCGCATCGCTGGCATAGGCGACGTTGGTTGCCGCATAGCCCGGGTGGGCGGCAAGACTGAGGGCATCCATGCCCGCGGCGTCAAAGCGACGCTGTAACTCCAGTGCAAAACTCAGATTCGCTAATTTGGCGCGCCCGTATGCCGCGACTTTGGAGTAGGGCGTGTGCTGCCAATGCAGATCATTCATTAGCAACTGCCCCTTGCGCGCAGCGAGGCTGGAAACCGTGACCACCCTCGCCTGTGTCGCCGCGCGCAGTGCCGGCAACAGTTGCGCGGTAAGTGCAAAATGACCAAAGTGGCTGACAGCAAACACCATTTCGTGGCCGCGCGCATTGCGCAGCAGCGGCAGGCCCATCACCCCTGCATTGTTTACCAAACAGTCGAGTTGCCCATGTGTGGACAAAAACGCGTCGGCCGCAAGGGCAACTGAATCCAGGTCAGACAGCTCCATGGTTATCGCCGATAGCTGCGCGCCCGGCACAAGCTGCTGAATGCGCTGCAGCGTTTGGTTGGCCTTTTCCTGGCTGCGGCAACTGACGACGACCCGTGCTGAGCGCGCCGCCAACTGCACCGCCGTTTCAAAGCCGATGCCGCTATTCGCGCCAGTGATCAGCACAGTTTTGCCCGACAAGTCGGCAATTTCATTCGGGGTCCAGTGCGCCATGAATTCCTTTTCCTCTATAGTGGTAGCTTCAACGACGCGCGACATCTTAACCGGAGACTCCATTGGCACGCTCACACTGCGACGCATGCAACCGCCCAACGAAAACCTGCCTGTGCGACGTTATTGTCACGCGCAGCTGTGCATATGAGCTGATTATTCTACAAGACCCGAAAGAGGCACGGCATGCCCTCTCCTCGGCCCCATTACTGCAGCGCTCCATACAAGATAGTCGATTAGTCGTCGGCGAGTATTTTCAGCCCGAGGCCTTGTTGGGCCCAGACTGGCGCAAGCAATGCCTACTAATCTTTCCCGGCGAAAACCCGCTCAGCGCGGCGCAAGCACAGCTGCGCCAGTTCTCCCAGATACTGCTGCTCGATGGCAGCTGGCGGAAAGTACGGCGACTGCTGTACTTGAACCCCTGGCTCACAGAGCTGCCCTGCCTCGCTATTAGCCCTTCGGCGCCCAGCCAATACCGTATCCGAAAGTCGCCCCGAAGCGACGGCCTATCAACCATCGAGGCCGCGGTGGCCGCGCTGAATGCGCTTGACCACAGCGACAACTATAGCGACATCCTCGCCGCCTTCGATCAAATGATCGATTACCAAATTGCCGCCATGGGCGCCGCCACCTTTCGCAAAAACTATCCCGCCTAACCTCGTCTAACCCCGCCTATTTTTGTCTGTGCACGCCTTGTATGGCGAGCGTGGCGTCGACGCCGCGACGTTGACTTATGTAACGCGATTATATATCTTGCCGAGCAACTTATGTAAACCAGTTACAAAAAATAACGAGACATTATGCAGTCGCACTGTTCACAAGCTCGCCGTAAAGGCAAAGGCCTCGCCCGATGAAAGTACTGGTAACAGGGGCGTTTGGTAACCTGGGGCAATTGGTGGTGGAACAGCTATTGGCCGACGGCCATCAGCTGCGCTGCTGCGACCTGGATGCGCCACGACAGCGGCAATTAGCCAAACCCTATCAAGCACGCTGTGAAATCCTGCTGGGCGATATCACTGATAGCACCCAGCACGCGGCGCTAGTCGACGACATGGATGCCATCGTCCACCTCGCCTCAATGCTGCCCCCCTTAACCGAGCGTGCACCCGCTGTCGCTCATCGGGTAAACGTCGACGCTAGCTGTTCACTTATCGACCAGGCGCAAGCGCAGTCGCGGGCCCCGCTGTTTATCTTTCCATCGTCGGTAACCGTGTTCGGACACTCACAACGCCAGGCGCCACTGCGCCATTGTGCAGACCCGGTGATCGCCACTGACCAATACACCGAGCACAAGCTGGCAGTTGAGCAATACCTTCAGCAATCGGCTATTCCCTGGGTGATTATGCGAGTGGGGGTCTCGGTAGATGCTCGCACCACGCGAACAGAGCGCGAGGTACTTCGACAGCTGCTGGCGATTCACCCTGACACGCCGCTGGAATACATTCACCCCCGCGATGTCGCGCTAGCGATTAGTCGAGCACTGAGCTGCCCCGCCGCTCAAGCCAAAACACTTTTACTCGGTGGCGGGGAACGCTGCCAAATCAATCAACGGCAATTCATCAATACCGCGTTTCAAGCGCTGGGATTGCCACTACCAGAGGGTATTCACGGACAGGCAAATTTCTACACCCATTGGATGGATACGCGCGAGTCCCAGGCACTGCTGAATTATCAACGGCACAGCTTCGAAGACTACCAGCAGGAAATGCACACGCTCTTTGCCAGCGTCAGGCGTCTACTCTGGCCACTTCGGCCGATATTGCGGCCGCTTCTGCCAACGGTGCTCAAGCAACTTTAACCCTTAAACCTATGCAGATAATGATAAAGGTGTGTTCTATGAAAACGCAGAAAAACCACCGCCTTCCTCTCACACTGGCAGGACTCATGGCGGCAACCCTGCCCCCCGCCGTGGCGGCGAACCAAGGCAGCTCCGCGGGCGTGATTGAAGAAGTGATCGTCACCGCGCGAAAACGCGCTGAGAGCATTCAGGAAACGCCGGTCGCCGTCACCGCGATCACCGGGGACTCGCTACGTGAGCAGGGCATACTCGGCGCTCAGGAGTTGAGTAAGTCGGTGCCCAGCCTGCAAATCAATAACAGCACATCGCCACAAATTTTTATTCGCGGCATCGGCCAGCGAGCGCCCTTTGCGCGCTTCGACCCGTCAGTGAGTGTCTATTTAGACGGTATTTTCATCCCACGTCCGGATGGCCAGCTCTTGGATACCATCGATGTAGACAGCGTTCAGGTTCTGCGTGGGCCGCAGGGAACGCTGTTCGGTAAGAACAATACCGGGGGTGCCCTGGTCTTCACCCTGACAAAACCGGGAGAAGAATTCGGCGGCTATATTGAGGGCAGTCTCGGTAACTACAATGAGCAGCGCCTGCAGGCCGCGGTCGACTTACCCATCAATGATGAATTGCTGACCCGCATATCGGTAAACACCCGCCGCCGCGACGGCTTCCTGAAGGACGCCACCGGCCGGGAAAATCAGTCGATCGATCGGCTGTCTGCCATTTTCCAAACGCGCTGGCTGGCAAGCGATGATTTAACCATCGACGGTTTTGCCTTTGTCGGCCGCACGCGGGAAAACTTTCCGTCTTACCACTGCCGCATTATTAATGACGATGCCCTGTTTGTAGACGGCCTCGGGATACTCTGGCCGGGTGATACCGACCCAAATAACCCCAGCGCCTATCGCGACAACTGCGCCGCGAACGCCCGCGAATCCCAGAAGGATTTGCATACCAACCAAGGCGACAGCCAGCGACAGCATAAGGATCAGGATGAACTCATGCTGGGCCTGACCTTCGACTACCAGTTCAATGCCGACCACAGCATGAAGTCGATCATCGGCTATCGGGATGCCACCAAATACAACCCTCAGACAACCGCAGACGAAGGCGGCCCTGCTGAGTTTTTGCGGGCAGATTTGCTGGACGACAGCCTTCAGGAATCCCTCACTTTCGAGCTGCAATTTAACGGCGTGTTGTTCGATAGCGTCGACTATGCCGCCGGTATTTTCTGGCAGGACGAGTACAAATCGGAGCGCTTTAACACCGCCAACCCGCTCGTTGGCTCTGAACCCATTGATTTTCTCGGGCTCGCTGCCGGACAGGCCGGGTTAGACCTGGACATGCTCACCGACCTTCTCAGTGGTATTACTGGCCTCATTCCCGGTGGCACTGTGCCGCTCGTGGCCGCCGCTCTGCCATTGGCCACCGTTCAAGACTTTGACATCGACGGAGAAACCTTCGCCGCCTTTACACAGGCAACATGGCATATCACCGATCACCTAGAACTGACGGTAGGTGGCCGTTACACCGAAGAAACCCGCGATTCCTATCTGGTAACCCGCAGCGCCGACCTGGCGGAAGTAACCTCTATTGTGTCCAGCGCCGATCCGCGCTTT
Organism: Spongiibacter sp. UBA1325; assembly: GCF_002306875.1. NCBI lineage: Bacteria > Pseudomonadati > Pseudomonadota > Gammaproteobacteria > Cellvibrionales > Spongiibacteraceae > Spongiibacter > Spongiibacter sp. UBA1325. Next base: position 332,299 of record NZ_DBTD01000004.1, on the reverse strand, counting down.
GTGCCGCTTTTACCGTCCATGGGGGCGATGGCCTTCCTGGGCCGGTGGTCACAGGACCCGCTCAGCATTGCCAACAATATTCTGCGCGAGCGCTTCCCCGGCGATATTCGGGCACCACTGGGCGACGCCAAGATTGATGAAAGAGAGGATACTTTCCGTCAATTCACGCCCATGGCATCGGCCGCGTATATTTTCCCTGAAGAACTGCTCGACGGCAGCCTGATTAATTCAGCAATGGTCTATGCGACGTGGAGCAACGGCTTTAAATCCGGCTTTCAGGAGCCCTTTGGTTTAGACGGCCTCAGCGTGGTCGAACCCGAGGAACTGGAGAACCGCGAAGTGGGGATAAAAATTGACGCCCTGGAGCGCTCCTTGCGCGTGAATCTGGCGGCCTACTCAATGACCTTCCAAAATATGCATTTGATCACGGTAAACGTCGACTCGAACAACACCCTGGTAGTCGGGTCACAAAATGCTGGCGAATCGCTGATCGAGGGTGCCGAGCTGGAAGTCATGTGGTTCCCGTCGATGAACACCATGGTGAACTTCACCTACAGCAACAATAACTATCGCTACGAAGAGTTCATGGACAACGACTTGAAGTCGCTGGCGTTGCGTGGCGAATTCGTTCCCATCGACCGTTCTGACGAAGAATTTGCAGTATCGCCGGAAGAAACAGCGGCACTGGGTATCCAGTACACGCTCAATACCGAGTTCGGCCGCTTCGTGCCGCGACTAGACGCCAGCTATAAGAGCGATATTTACCTCGGCCTGGACCGAGGCGCGTGGGAGGCGTCAAAACGCAAGGAAGCACTCACGTATGCCGATGCCTATGTGCTCTTCGACGCGCGCCTGAGCTGGAGCAACGACGCCGATGACCTGAGCATTGCCGCCTACGTGAAAAACCTGACCGACGAGCGCTACGACATTGGTGCGGTAGCCGCCGGCGACAGTATCGGCACACTCACTACCGTGCTCGGCGACCCGCGCACCTACGGCATAGAACTTCGTAAAACCTTCTAACCTTCCTGTCATTCGGCAGTGTTCGGCCCACCCTCCGGCCACTGCCCTTTTTTTACGAGCGAATTGATGAACCCTTTTACAGCTAAAACGGCCTTGATCACTGGTGCCGCCGGTGGCCTCGGCAGTGCGCTGGCGGCGCTTCTGGCCAGTAAAGGCTGCCACCTCGCACTGGTTGATATCAACGGTGACGCACTCAAACAGTTAGCGGATTCACTGGAGGGACAAGGTGTCACAATTTCTTGTCACACCGCCGACCTCTGCGACCGCCATCAGCTGATTGATCTAGTCGATGCACTGAAAGAGCAGTACACATCGATTGATATTCTGATAAACAACGCAGGGATAACTCTGCAGAAGAGTACTGAAAACCACCGCCAAACGGATTGGGAAAAGGTCTTCCAACTGAATTTTTTTAGTGCTGTGTTTCTCAGTCGAGAATTGCTGCCGCTGCTCAGAAACAGCGGGCAAGGACACATCGTCAATCTTTCTAGCATGGCAGCATTCTTCGGCCTTCCCAGCCAGTGTTCGTACAGCAGTAGCAAAGCGGCCCTGCAAAAATTCAGTGACTCGTTACGCGCGGAACTGAGTGGCGAGGGAATCGGCGTCAGCTGTATTCATCCGGGAGCCATTAAGACCGATATGATTCTGGCCACACTCAAAGAATCGGACGATGTACAGCAGGCAGAGAAAAATATGCGACTGGCGCAGCGCGTTGGAGTGAGTGCACACTACGCCGCGCAGCGCATTGTAGGCGCGATAGAGCGTAACAAGCGCAGTATTTGTATTGGCGTCGACGCGAGGGTATTTAAAATTGTCAGCGGCGCATTTCCCGGCCTGTTATCACAGCTGCTGGCAAAAACATTTGCTCGCCTGAGCTAAGCGACAGGTCGCTTAGCAGCGGTGCAGGGCCGCGCTACCTATCATGGCATTTTCCACAATGCCAATGCGGTCCTGCCCCCATAGCACTAACTCGCCATAGCGAAAACTCGGCACGCCCCAGCAACCCATGGCATACATCTCTTCCAGGTTTTTTTGCACCGCGCCCCGCCAGTGTTCATTGCCGAGTTGTTGTCGCGCCGCCTCCCAATCCAAACCACAGCGCTGAATAATGCGCTTCAATCCTCGATCGCTGGCGGCATCAATACCTTGAGCATTTACGCCGCGGGCAAAACTGAGCAAAAACGGTAGCAAGCGTCCGCTAGACTCCGCGTAGTCACAAAGTGCATAGCAACGCTCCACGGCATCGCCCAGCGGGTCGGCAACAAAACCGTACTCCAGGCCCTGCTTTTCCGCCTCCCGAACCGTGTCATGAAAAATATACATTTTCTTGTCAGGAGGTACAGGCATCCCGCGCATCATCATCGGCAGCACCGGCTTCACCTCAAGCGCGATGCCGTAGTGCTCACTCAGCTGCGCCGCCTTCTCTAGCGCCAAGTATGAATAGGGGCTGCGTGCAGACCAATAGAGCACTAAGGGTAGATCGGGATCGACAACATCGGCGCGCTCACCGCGACAAAAACCGCTGTAGCTGCGCGTATACACCGCCTTTTCATCCGACCGCTTTGCACCGCCTTCAGCAATAAGCCGCCGTTCAAGGTGATCCAGCCGGTCCACGCCCCAATACCATTCCGGCGCACAGTAAATCATCGCCCCAGCGTAATGCCCCAGCGTTTGTAAGCGTTGAGAGTTTTCCGCCAGGCACTGACGGGCCCAGGAATCCAACGCGAGTAATTGCGTCGGCATCCGTCCCTGCCAGAGCGCCGCCAGCAGGCCGCGCGCTTGCCGCGGAAAATCGTCTACGGGTAACGATAGAAGGGATACCGCCGTATGGTCGATAGCGGCCTGCTCTAACGCGGGCAATTGTGAGGGAAAGTCTAAGTTGTATAGCCTGGCAAGATGTTCAGCGTCGCGACAGGCATACTCCCGCCACATGGTTTTTTCCGGGTACATGTCCTCGGGCGACTCGACGATCACCCACCACTTTACCTCGACATTAAAGCGCGAGCAGACATCGTCCATTACCTGCAATAGTAAATAGCTGTAGGGGTCATCAACGCGAATGAACACATCGAGCGTATGCGGCCTACCTGCCAAACGCCGCTTCGCGCTGTGGTAGCCCCGCCGCAAGGAAAGTAAGGACGTACTTGAAAGCACCCGGGCAAGGTGGGGCATTAGCGGGTTCATGTCACGACTCGGCTTGCTGAGCTAGCGGAAATTGCACGCCACAGACGCGGTTGCGGCCAGATTGCTTGGCAAGATACAACTGCTCATCGGCAATTTTGAGCAGGTCCGGCGGCTCCAGTGCATCGCACTCGGCGGTGGTGGCAACCCCGAGACTCACCGTTACCGTTGCCGCCGTTTTCGATTCAACGTGGGGGATCGCCAGCCCTTCAACGGCCTGACGCAATTTTTCGGCAATATGTTTGGCGCCCTCCAGGTCGGTATCCGGTAACAGGCAGACAAATTCCTCACCGCCGAAACGGGCGAGCATATCGCGTCCGCGCTCAACACTGGAAGCCAACGCCGATGCTATTGCCTTCAAACACTGGTCACCGTCCAAGTGGCCATAGTGGTCGTTGTAGAGTTTGAAGTGATCAACATCAACCATCAGCAACGAAAGGGGCGACCCTGAACGGCGACATGCCCGCCACTCGGCATCCAGCCGCTCATCGAAAATGCGTCGATTGGGCACGCCGGTCAAACCATCCAGGGAAGCAAGCATGCGCAGCGCATCGGTTTGCGCTTTCAGTGTGAGCTGCGTTTTTACCCGAGCTCTAACCACTGCGGGGTTTACTGGCTTGCTAATAAAGTCGACAGCCCCCACCTCCAGGCCGTGGGTCTCCTCTTCGGGGCTATTTTGCGAGGTCACAAAAATCACAGGAATGTCGGCGGTATCGGCATCCTCTTTCAAGCGTTGGCAGGTTTCCAGGCCATCCATACCCGGCATGATCACGTCCAGCAATACCAGATCGGGCTGTTTGTCTCGACACAGCGCCAGCGCTTGCTCGCCACTCGTCGCCATGAACACTTCGTGATCGTCAGCGAAAATCTGATAGAGGGTCTGGATATTCACCGGCTGGTCGTCGACGAGCAGTAGCTTTGGCAGCGACCGCAACATCGGCTTCACCCAGTCGAGTGCCTTTTCCGTCATTGTTTACAGCTCCGTATTACTGTTTTGTGCGTCGAGCTCTGCCTTAACACGCTCCAGCGCAGCAAGGGCGCCGGCAAAATCGAGACTCGCTATGGATTCCGCCAGTATCTCGGCTCCGGCGACCGCTGCCAAGCCCCCTTCCGCGCGGAGCGTATCGTGCACGGCCATCGCGCGCATATTACTGTCACGAAGGAGGGCTTCTAGCTCCTCACAACCCTTGAGTAGCTGCGCGGCATCCACCTTGGTATGCCCTTCATCGCCTGCACTGGGCGCGGGCGTCAACTGGTTCGCCAACTCACTAAAAACGGCACACGCGCGTTTTAATTCAGCGTCTGCACGCTGAAGATCCTCAGCAAGGGCATCGGCACTTGCCCCCTGTTTACAAGCATCCTCAAGATCACCCAACATCTGCGCCAGCGCCGAAGCCCCCAGTGTGGCGGCAACACCGCGCACAGTATGCAATTCACGAGTCGCCAGCGGCGCGTTATTTCCACGCAGGCTTTTTTCAACCAGTTTGAGATCGCCGCAATGCCTGTCGGCAAATCGTCGCGCCTGTGCGACCAGCAAGCCGCGATTATTCCCCATGCGCAGCAAGGCTTCCTTAAAATTGAAGCCCTCCGGTGACGCTGGCAAATCGGGCTCGACACGCTCAACCACAACTGACTCATCGGCCACTGCTTCTCGCCCCGCGGCCTTTAACACGGCATCAACCAATTCAGACAGCTCAAAAGGCTTGCCTACATGATCATTCATTCCTGCGTCTAAGCAGGCCTTGCGATCAGATGGCAGGGCGTTGGCGGTCATCGCGATGATGGGCAAATCTACCAGACCCATTTCCTGACGAATCTTCCTGGTCGCTGTCAGGCCGTCCATCTCAGGCATTTGCAAATCCATCAATACAGCATCAAAGGGCGATGCACTCGTGCGTATTTGCTCCAGCGCCTCCAAGCCGTTTTCAGCCAACTCGATCTCAGCGCCCTCCAATGCCAGCAGCTCCCGCGCCACTTGTTGGTTGGTGAGATTGTCCTCCACTAATAACAGGCGCATACCTGCCAGCGAACCCTTCGCCACTGGACTGACAACCTGGTTCTTGTCGCTGTCATCCACCTCGGAGACTGCCTCTACCGGCTTCGGCTCCGCCCTCGCCGGCAAGCTCGGTGCCACAGCATGTGTCAGCGCTTCGCTAACCGCATTGAAAATATCTGAGGCGGTTACCGGCTTCATCAAAAAACCATCCATCGGGCTGCCGCCCTCGCGTTCTTCCTGCGCGTATACATCTTTCGCGTGGGCGGTCACCATCACCAGTTTTGGACAGCGCTCATCCTGTTCGCGGCGGATCGCCTCAGCGGTTTGCCAGCCGTTCATGCCCGGCATCATCCAATCGATAAACACGACATCGTATGGCGCCGAGGCAGAGCGGATTTTTTCCACGCCGGACTCGCCATCCGCCGCTTCGTCGCAGTGCCAGCCCATCGACTCGCAACTGGTAGAGATGATCTGTCGCGCGTTGGCGTTGTCATCAATACACAGTATACGAAGACCCTGTAAACCCTGAGAGAGTTCACGCGCACGCGGTGCCGAGCGCTCTGCCCCTTCGACATTTTCTAACAACAGGCTAAATGAAAACGTACTGCCGCGGCCTTCCTCGCTGTCGACTTCGAGTTCACCACCCATCATGCGGATCAAGCGCTGACAGATCACCAGGCCGAGCCCCGTGCCGCCATATCGACGGGTCGTTCCCGCCTCGGCCTGAGAGAAAGACTGAAAAATGCGCTGCTGCTGTTCAACCGACATGCCAATACCGGTGTCGCGAACGCTGAAACCCAAAACAATGCGCTGGCGCTGCTGGTGCTGCACCACCACACTGATCATCACTTCGCCGCTATCGGTGAACTTCACGGCATTCCCGGCGAGATTGATAAGCACCTGCTTGATACGCAGGGCATCACCACACACCTGACTGGGAATGGCCGGGTCCACATTGAAGAGTATTTCCAGTTGTTTTTCGTCAACATTCATACTCAGAATATTGGCGATATCGCGCAAGACCTCGTCCACGCTAAAGGGGTGAGGGTCCAGCAACAGCTTACCGGCCTCGATTTTGGAGAAATCCAGAATATCGTTGATGATCCCCAGCAAGGCCTCGGCAGCGCCACTGGCCTTTTGCACATAATCGCGCTGCCTTGCATTGAGGCCGGTATGATCCAATAGGTTTAGCATCCCCAGCACCGCATTCATCGGTGTGCGAATTTCATGGCTCATATTGGCGAGGAATTCGCTCTTTGCTTTGCTGGCGTCCTCCGCCACCGCCCTGGCGTGCTCCAGCTCGCGCTGTTCTTGCTTGCGGGTGGTTAAGTCCACGGCCACGCTGAGGAAGCCCAGTACATCCCCCTCGTCGCTGAGCATCGATACGGTTTTTAATAACACTGGGAACTCTTGCCCATCCCGTCGACGAAATACCCACTCTCGTTCATCGCTGAAACCCGCCTTTAAAAGCGAATAGGTATCGAGCTCACCGCCCTGTTCAATCGCCTTTTCACGCAGGGCCTGGTTAAATTCGTCGCCGACAAAGAAGCTGTTGATATAGCGCTGGCCTACCACCTCTTCTTGGCGATAGCCGAGCATTTTTTCCGCAGCGGAATTAAACAGGGTGATTTTGCCCCTGGGGTCGCTGGCGATAATTCCGTAGCCGGCCTTTTCAAGAATTGCCCGCTGAGTTGCCAAGGTCTCACTCAGGTCCTTGGTACGCTGGGCCACCACCTCTTCAAGGGACTCATTGAGCTGGCGCAATTTGCTGCGCGATTCCTTCTCCTGGCTGATATCCCGGACGATCATCGCCGCGCTGGTTATTTTACCCGCGACCTTCACAGGCGAGACATTAATAGCGACCTCAATACGGTTACCCGATTTATCTTTCCGGTGCGTTTCCACATGCGGCACAGGCACACCCGCGCGCATCTGCTTTAGAAAAAGCTGCTCTTCATCTCTGCAGTCATCCGGCAAAATCAGTGACGCCGTCGTCTTCCCTACCACCTCGTCTTCGCGATAGCCGAACAGCAACTCTGCCGCTGCGTTCCAGCTAATCACCACGCCATCCAGACTGACCGCGATCACGGCATCGTTACTGCCATCGATAATCGCGACTCGCTCCGCATTTCGCTCAATGGCTTCGTCGCGTCGGCGCATATTCACAACGAACTGAAGAAGTAATATGAAGGTGATCAGCGTAAAGCACACAAAAACCGCCGCATTAAAACGCAGCATGCGAAATACGGCATCATCAACCAGCGCTTGATCTGCGGCGACAACCAACGTGACCCAATGGCGGTCATCGTAGGTCAATCGCTGTTTCAGTGAGTACCAAGTGGCTTCCCCACCGCGCTCACGATAGGGCCTCAGGCCATCGGCCATCGGCGCATCGAAGGCCTGCCCCCACTGATAGGACGGCCCAAGTTCGTAGGCCAGGGTTTTTTCACTGTAGGGATGCAACAAAAAATGCTGCTCTTCATCGAGGAGGTAAACTCGGTAGCCCTGGGGCAGATCTTCCCGGATCAATCGCTGGCTATAGCTAAAATCCAGATTCATCACGACCACGCCAAACAGACGCTGTTGCGCGTCGAAAACCGGCGTTGCTATTCGCAGCGTGGGCCAAAGTGGGCGCTCGATCTTCCCGCGCTCGCGGTTAAAATTAACCCGCGAAAAATACACCTCGCCTTCATTGAGCTTGCTAGATTCTTTAACGTAGTCACTATGGCCTTTTTGCTGCAACTGAGACTGGGGAATAATTTGAACGGACTCGCCATCACTGTCGACGCGCACTAATTCCCGCCCACCGTCATCCATTCCGATAAAGCGCAGCTGACGTACCTCACCGCGGCTGTACATGTAGGCACTAAAAATCTCTTGTAAGCGCTGCTGCCAGTCTTGCAGGTTGCTGCGAGTGTCGGGATCCTCCCCGGAATTTTCCGAGGCGCGCATAATGCCAGAGATGGGCGGCGTGTTAGCCAGGAAAAGCGTGTCGCTTTCGTACTGGCCTATGTGGTTATCCAGCGCTCGCGCGCGAGCATCGAGAAGGCTGCTCAACACCTCGCCAACCGCCGACACTTCCTGTTGATAGGCACGACGCTCCGCCAGCGGAAACATCACAATAAATACACAGAGGAAGACCAGCAGCACACCGGCGAGTAATCGCGGGCCAAGCGTGTTGTAGATGTCCTTCAAGCGCTTAAAAATCAACATGCATCCTTTTGATATCGCGTTTCATCCGGAGGGGTCACAACGGGATGTTACCGTCATTCTCGCACACCCTCCTTTAAAACATAGTGCACCGCCGCACAGCAGAGCTGTATTCGTATTGGCCCCTAGCCTTCTACCGGTATTGGTAAGAATCAGCGCGATAACGCTCACAATAACAACGCCTTGAATTCAATCGGCGCTGTCTTCCCGTCGTCGCTCCAGTACGCGCCGAGCCCTTGCGACAAAGGCCGCGTTGGCCTGCGGGTGTGCCGGCTCTCCGAGGTGCTGACGCCACTGCTCACTCAGGGCCTCCATACCGGCAACCCGGGCATGGTACTTGTCGTTCGCCGCAACAAGCTGCCACGGTACCGGCTGGGAGCACTGCTTCAACATGTACTCGTAGGCCTGGCAATACTGATGATGAAACGGAAAGCTATTCAGGTCAGCATCGGTGATCTTCCAATGTTTCTCCGGGCTTTCCAAACGGGTCAACAGACGATTGCGCTGCGTTTCTTTATCGATGTAAAACAGCACCTTAACCACCATAATCTGGTCGTCAACTAACATCCTTTCAAATTCGGCGATCTCGCGACACGCACGCTCCCGCTCGTTGTATCCGTGCTCGACATGTTCCACCAGAATACGCCCGTACCACGAGCGGTCGAATACACACAATTGTCCGGAGGTAGGCAGGCGCCGCCAAATTCGCTGCAGGTAGTGCTGACCCGCCTCTATGGCATCCGGGGGCCCAATGGCATGGACCCGCACCCCTCGGGGATCCATATACCGCAGGGCACGTCGCAAAAAGCCCCCTTTCCCCGCCGCATCCGGGCCCTCCACCACGAGTATTGCACGGCGTCGGCTTCGGTATAATTGCAGCTGCAAAGCCATTAGATCGAGCTGGAGTTGGTCGCGCCGCTGACGGTAGAGTTTCTTTTCTAAAACGGGGTGCTGTAACGACGACAAGTCAATTTGAGTCAAAGAACGCCCTTCCCTTAATTAACCACCATAACGTTGCTTCATTAGCGGGTCTTCGGGGGACTTCAAAAAGTCCGCTGCCAAGCAGTCTAGCAGCGCTTTATGCTCAAGGTCTTGTAGCCAATGCTGTGGAATATCATCGAGGCCGCGCCAGGCACCCAATAGCTGCCCCGCCAACGCGCCGCAGCTGTCACTTAAACCACTGTGATTAACCGACAGCACCAGACCAGAGGCAAAGTCCTCGGCGCAGAGCAGTGAGTACAAGGCAACGGAAAACACGTCCAGGGCCATAGAGTCGCCACAGAGGGATTCTGCGGCACTGGCCGAGTTTGGCTGTGCATTGGCCAACTCAACGGCGTGATCGATAGCTCGGCGCAAGGCTTGGCTGTCCTTGTTGGGGCGCAGCTGCTCGTCGATCCGCGCCAGGCACGCCTCAGGCGGGTGACCATACAACAAGCCAAGCAACAGTATGCCCAGTGCGCCGCCGGTTAAACGACCATTAACGTGGCCATCGCTGAGGGCGCTGATATCGGCGCTGAGTGAGAACATTTCAGCACGCAGCGCCTCTCCCCAGAATTTGCGCGTATCACTAACAAAGTGCACAGCAAGGGGCGCAATTCGGCTCAAACCGGCACCGAACTGGTACTGGTTGTCAGCCGTTACGCCGCCCTGCTGACTTTTACTTAACACCGCCAGAAAACTATCGCGCGCTGCTCGCTGACTGTAGAGCCCGCGCTCTGCCAATAAGAAACTGCGCTGCTGCCCTGTGGTGGTTGTGGTCTGCGTGGATAGCCAACGTAAGTCCGCGCGATGAATAAAACTTCGTAAATCTGGCTGCTCGCCTCTCGCGCTCGCCACGCGGTAGCGGAGTATGCCTTCGGCGGTGAACATAAGGCGTTGCGTGTCGTCAGTGACCGCTCCCTTCCTTCCGTAGACCGGCATATAGTCGAGTACGCCCCGCTCTCCGTACTGCTGCACAATATCGTCGAGACTAAAGAACTGCACCGGGGCGCCCAGCGCGTCACCTACCGCCCCGCCCAGCAAGCATGCTCTTTGGTAGTCAGCACTGTTTGCTGCCCAGTGCTCGCTCTGTTCGGCCATCTTTTCGCCTCACCTTTTTCCATCCTCTTACCAGTGTAGGCGCAAATACTGCGGCTTGCGGCTGAGACACAAATCGACCGAGGCGAGCACTAACTTGATTTACCGGTCAGGAAACCAAATATCTGTAAATTGCGTAAACGATGAAAAACAACACGAGACAAAAACATGATTTCCAAGGAAGCCAGTGCCGTACACAGCGCATTACTGGAAGCGGGCCTAGAAACACCGATGCGCCCCCAAAGCTCACTGAATGACGACCAAAAAAAGCAGCGGATCGCCGACTTGATGCTGGGTGTTATGGAAACCCTCGGCCTCGATCTCAGTGATGACAGTCTTGAAGAAACCCCATCGCGGATTGCGAAAATGTATGTAGATGAAATTTTTTGTGGCTTGGATTACAACAACTTCCCGAAAATCACCAATATCGACAACAAAATGCGTGTCGAAGAAATGGTAAAGGTCAGTGGCGTTAGCGTAACAAGCACCTGCGAGCACCACTTCGTTACTATCGATGGTGAAGCCACGGTCGCCTATATTCCCGGCGAGAAGGTGATTGGACTGTCGAAGATTAACCGTATTGTGCGTTTCTTTGCGCAGCGGCCGCAGGTGCAAGAGCGCCTTACCCAACAAGTGTTGGTCGCTCTGCAAACATTGCTAGAGACTGAAGATGTTGCCGTTACCATCGATGCGATTCACTACTGCGTGAAAAGTCGCGGCGTCATGGACACTAACTCACGTACGCAAACCACAGCTCTGGGTGGCAGTTTTAAAAGCGACCCCAGCACGCGAAATGAGTTTCTAAGCCAGAGCTGCCGCTAATGCGGCAGCCATCTTCACCCCGCCTTAAATTAAATGCTCGTCGCTGAGCGGTGCTATCGCGATACGCATTTCCGTCTCCTCACTCTTAACTGGCTGGCCCAGCATTTCGTCGTAGGCACTGCGCTGAATTAGAAAAAATGTTTGGCAACGACAGTCGGCCAAGCGTCTTCGCAGGCTAGTTATGTCCCGCGTTACCATCCTCTTGCCGCGCTCATAGACCGGGAAACTTCCGCCGTCAATAATCGCCGAAAGTACATACATACCGCCATCGAGAGAATGCACCTCGATCTCAGATACAGGGTAATGATTCAGGTCGTCAAATTCACATTTCGTCATAGGTCACCTCCGACTAGGTATACGCAGGCAAGGTAAAAGGTGTTTCGCTATCCGTGTGAACACACTGCTATCGATGGCGGCCGCTATGGCATAATTGCCGCGACGTAAACGAGGGAGAAAACCAAATGGCCATGCCAACGCTGCGCGATGCAACCTTGACCGTGGACGGGCGAGTCGCACTATTGTGTTTCCAGCGCGACGACATCCGCAACGCCCTAACGGGCAGCGCGCTCATCGACGACATCTGCGATACCGTCACCTGGGCAAACCAAAACCCCGCTATCTCCTGCTTAATTCTCACTGGTGAAGGCCGCGCCTTTAGTGCTGGCGGCAATGTAAAGGAAATGCGCGACAAGCAAGGTATGTTTGGCGGCAACCCAGCCGAGATCAGCGCCAGCTATCGCAATGGCATTCAACGCATCTCAAGAGCAATGCACAACGCCGAGGTGGTTACCATCGCTGCGGTAAATGGCGCTGCGGTCGGCGCTGGCTTTGACCTCGCCTGTATGTGCGATCTGCGTATCGGCTGTGACAGTACCCGCTTTGGCGAAACCTTCATCAATTTGGGGATCATTCCCGGTGACGGCGGGGCCTGGTTTCTGCAGCGTTTAGTGGGCTACCAACGTGCCGCCGAGTTGAGCTTCAGCGGGCGTATTATTGAGGCAGAGGAAGCGCTCTCTCTCGGCTTATTGTTGGAAAAGGTCACAGACGACACACTCTTGTCCTGCGCCCAGGGCTATGCAAACACCTATGCCAGCAAGCCGCCACAGGCACTTAGGCAAACCAAACGTCTAATGAAGCTTGCACAACGCCAGGAACTGGACGATTTCCTGAGCGTTTGCGCCGATGTTCAGGCCCAGTGCCACCAAACAGAGGATCACATGGTGGCGGTAAATGCATTTTTTGATAAAACCAGGCCCGAGTTCAGCGGCCGCTAATTAGCACTTGCTGCTAGGCCCTAGCGCGCTGGGCTGACATCGATGCGATCGACAACGCCCTCGCGCTCGTCAAACACTTCCATGCTGACCGTAAAGCCCCACAGCTTAGATAAATGCTTCAGCACTTCTTTGGCATCGTCGGTAAGCGGTCTGTCGCGCAGCCGGGTGTATCGCAGCAGCAGTGAGCGGTCGCCCATATGTTCATAGCGAAGCACCTGGATGTCCGGCACCAAAATATCGCGATTGTATTGCCGTGACAGCAGGCGCCGCACGTCACGGTAGCCCTCGTCATTGTGAATTGCCGCCACCTCGACAAAGTCGTTTTTCGCTTGATCCGCTATGGCAAAAAGGTGGAACTCGCGGATTAATTTTGGCGACAAATACTGCGCGATGAACGACTCGTCTTTGTAGTTACGCATCGCAAAATCGAGCACTTCGCGCCAATCTCGCCCCGCAATATCGGGAAACCAGGCGCGGTCCTCAGCATCCGGCGACTCGCAGATACGGCGCAAGTCTCGGAACATGGCAAAACCGAGAGCGTAGGGGTTAATACCGCTGTAAGCGGGATGATCAAAGCCCGGCTGCATGACCACATTGGTATGAGACTGGAGAATCTCGAACATAAAACCGTCATCAACCAAACCGCGGTCGTACAGGGTGTTGAGCAAGGTATAGTGCCAAAACGTCGCCCACCCCTCGTTCATCACCTTAGTCATACCCTGCGGGTAGAAATACTGCGCGAGCTTACGCACGATCCGAACGATCTCACGCTGCCACGTTTCCAGGGTGGGTGAATATTTTTCGATAAAGTACAGCAAGTTTTCCTGGGGCTCAGGGGGAAAATTTGCTGCCTCAGCGGGTGCATCGTCATCGCCCTGCTTTTCCTTGCGCGGCAATGTTCGCCAAATATCATCAAACTGCTTGCGCGCATGCTCTGCGCGCTCATGCTGACGACGCAATTCATCCTGCGCTGAAAGTGGTGAGGGCCGGTGGTAGCGGTCCACGCCATGGTCCATCAAGGCATGACAGGCATCGAGGGTTTCCTCCACACGATCGATGCCATATTTTTGCTCGCACTCAAAAATATACTTACGAGCAAATACCATGTAATCGACAATCGCATCGGCGCTGGTCCACTGCTTAAACAGGTAATTCCCCTTAAAAAAGGAATTGTGTCCATAGCAGGCATGGGCAATGACTAAGGCCTGCATCGGCATACTATTGTCTTCCATCAAATAGGCAATGCAGGGGTCAGAATTAATCACCAGCTCATAAGCCAAGCCACGCATTCCGCGCCGATAGGCTTCTTCGTTACGAATAAATTCCTTTCCGTAACTCCAGTGGGTGTAGCTGATAGGCAAGCCCACGGACGCGTAGGCATCGAGCATTTGCTCAGAGGCAATCACCTCAATTTGATTAGGGTAAGTGTCCAAGCCAAACTCTTTGGCGATGCTCGCTATCTCGCGGTCGTAGCTGCGCAGCAGATCAAAATCCCAGTCGCCGCCCCGGGACAATACGCGGTCTTTCACCGTCTCGCTCACGCCGCCTCCCGCTGGAATAATTCCCGCAGTACTGGATAGACATCGCGCCGCCCCATTACTTTGGCGGCCGCAAAGTTTTCGCTGTGGATTTGGCTGTAGGCGGCACCCAGCGGCGTGATGCTACTGGCATTGTCCGGCACCTCTACGTAGGCGTAGTAGCGACAGTGCGGCAAAATATCGTCGCGCAACTTAGCCGCGCTGCGTTGCGGATCGCTGCCAAAGGCGTCGCCATCTGACACCTGCGCGCCGTATATATTCCACTGGTCTGGCGCATAGCGATCTTTAATAATTTCTTCGGCCAAATTAAGCGCCGACATCACCACCGTACCGCCGGTTTGCGGGTCGTGAAAAAATGCGTGTTCGTCAACTTCTTCGGCGTTTGACGTATGCCGAATAAATACAAGCTCGACATGTTCATATTTTCGATTGAGGAACAAATACAGCAAGGTAAAAAAGCGCTTGGCCAGGTCTTTTTTTTGTTCCGACATCGACGCCGATACATCCATCAAACAGAACATAACCGCGCGACTAATTGGCTTGGGCTCCTTAACTTTATGCCGGAACCGGAGGTCGTACTCATCCAAGAAGGGAATGCGATCAATGCGGTCTTTTAAGTCTTGAATTTCTTGTGGATCAGCTCCACTTTCCTCAAGCTCACGCAGTTCTCGTTTCAGCGGTGCCGCCAGTGCGATCTTCCTGGCCATAGCATTTTGCAGGCTGCGTCGCACCGACAGGTTAGACGGCACCCCCGATGGGGTATAGCCCGCACGACGAAAAGTGAATTGTTTAGCGTCACCCAGCACATTACGCGCTAAACGTGGCAGTTCCAGGTCGTCGAAAAAGAGGTTCATAAACTCCTCTTTTGACAGGGTAAACATAAAGTTATCCTGTCCCTCACCGCCTTCACCCTGGCCGTCCCCGCCCTCGCCTTCACCGCCACCGCCACCTTGGGGTTTAGCGATGCGATCTCCGGGGGAGAAACTGTGGTTGCCTGGGTGAACCATCTCCCGGTCGCCACCCTGGCCAATACGGAACTTCGGTTCGGAAATATCTTTTACCGGGATTCCCACCTCGCCACCGCGCCCCATATCGGTGATGGAGCGCTCGGCGACAACGTCTGCCACAGAGCGCTTCAGCTGGGATTTATATCGCCTGATAAACCGCGCACGGTTCGTCGCATTTTTGTTGCGGTCGTTCAGGCGGCGGTCAATAATCATCGACATATTCGCACCTTGCTTTCGACGTGGCAGCGTTAACTAGCCAGCTTTACGTACGCGCAGATACCACTCTGACAACAAACGTACTTGCTTGGGTGTGTAGCCCTTCTCGACCATGCGGGTAACAAAGTTTTCGTGCTTTTTCTGGTCCTCATCGGAGGCTTTGGCATTAAAGGAAATGACCGGCAGCAGCTCTTCAGTGCTGGAGAACATTTTCTTCTCTATCACTTCGCGCAGTTTTTCATAGCTCGTCCAGTTCGGGTTGCGGCCCTCATTTTGAGCGCGAGCACGCAGCACGAAGTTAACGATTTCATTGCGGAAATCTTTCGGGTTGGCGATCCCGGCGGGTTTTTCAATTTTCTCCAGTTCACCGTTTAAGGTGGCACGGTCGAAGATCGCGCCGGTTTCCGGATCTCGGTAATCTTCGTCCTGAATCCAGTAATCCGCAAAGGTCACGTAGCGGTCAAAAATGTTCTGACCGTACTCTGAGTATGACTCCAGATAGGCCGTTTGAATTTCTTTACCCACGTATTCAGCGTAGCGAACCGCGAGCCAGCCCTTGATAAATTCTAGGTAGGTGCGCTGCACATCCTCAGGCAGCTGCTCGCGCATAATGCGCTGCTCAAGCACATACATGAGGTGCACGGGGTTAGCCGCTATCTCGGCGTTGTCGTAGTTAAATACCGCCGACAGCACCTTGAAAGCAAAGCGCGTTGACATCCCGGTCATGCCCTCATCGATACCGGCATAATCGCGGTACTCCTGGAAGGACTTCGCCGCCGGGTCGGTGTCTTTCAGTGACTCACCGTCGTAAACACGCATTTTAGAATAAATGCTGGAGTTCTCCGGCTCGCCAAGACGCGTCAATACCGAGAACTGTGCGAGCATTTCCAGCGTTCCCGGTGCACATGGCGCATCGGCCAGGGAGCTGTGGCGCAGCAGCTTCTGGTAAATTTTTACCTCTTCTGACACCTGCAAACAGTAGGGCACTTTGACGATGTATACCCGGTCGAGAAATGCCTCGTTGTGCTTGTTGTTGCGAAAGCTCTGCCACTCGGATTCGTTGGAGTGAGCGAGTATTACGCCCTGAAAGGGAATCGCGGAGAAGCCCTCGGTGCCCTTGTAGTTTCCTTCTTGCGTCGCCGTCAGCAGGGGATGCAGCATTTTAATGGGCGCTTTGAACATCTCGACAAACTCAAGCATACCCTGATTCGCCAGGCACAGGCCGCCGGAGTAGGAATAGGCATCGGGATCGTCTTGCGCATAGCTCTCGAGCTTGCGAATGTCCACCTTGCCGACCAGAGTGGATATATCCTGATTGTTCTCATCGCCGGGCTCGGTTTTGGTAATCGCCACTTGCTTTAACACTGAGGGCTGAATGCGCACAACGCGGAACTGGCTAAGGTCGCCTTCATACTCGTCCAGGCGCTTGATCGCCCACGGTGACGCCAGGCCACTGAGATAGCGCTCGGGAATACCGTACTCTTCTTCAAGCTGCTTACCGTCGCGCTGGGGGTCAAACAACGACAGCGGCGACTCGTTAATGGGCGAGCCTTTCAGGGCGTAGATCGGGTAGGCTTCCATCAATTTTTTCAGCCGCTCGGCGATCGACGATTTACCACCGCCTACCGGGCCAAGCAGATATAGCACCTGTTTGCGTTCTTCCAGGCCCTGCGCGGCATGTTTGAAAAATGCGACGATCTGCGCGATCACATCTTCCATGCCGTAAAACTCTGCAAAGGCGGGATAGCGGGCGATCAAGCGATTAGAAAAAATTCGTGAAAGCCGAGGGTCACTGCGGGTATCTACAAGTTCTGGCTCGCCAATGGCAGCCAGCATTCGCTCAGCCGGGGTGGCGTAAGCAAGCGGATCGCTGCGGCAAAGCTCGAGGTAGTCAGTCAATGACATCTCCTCGTCCTTCGCCTTCAGATATTGCTCGCGGACGTTATCAAGGATACCCATCGGTGCAATCTCCTTTCTGCGTTAACGCCACGTCGCTGACATTCCACTCGCGATGTAGCGCGACGACAGTTTCATGTGTGTGCGTCTTCACTCTACTCTGCTACGCAGAGATCATCTACTTCGATCCACAAAAAAAGACTACGCGATTACCGAAGTGTGGCTAGTGCATGTGCCAATAGAGTGCTTGGGAAAACGCTCGGCCTACAACTAGTGTAGACCGTAAAAACGCAGGGAAAGTGCCGCAGTAAAATTTACTGCGAGCGGAGGAATCCTAGTGTTCTATCTGGCCAAGATTGGCATGGATTACCGCGCCACTAATCACCGGAGAGCGCGCACAAAAATACAAGGTATCGGCGATTTCTTGCGGATCTATCAAGCGCCCAGCCGACACATTGGCGGTGATTGCGGCAATCACCTCTGGGTCATTGTTGATGTGCCCGCGCAGCATGGCGGTATCGGTAAAACCGGGGCAAACACAGGCACTGTGGATACCGGTGCCGGCCAAGTCCTGCACCGTTGCTCGCATCAGCCCCACCAGACCATGTTTACTGGCCACGTAGGAAGCGCAGCCGCGCACGGCTTTTTCAGCGAGGGTTGACCCCACATACAAAATTGATGACCCCGGTTTCATGTAGGGAATCAGCACGGCATTGAGTTGCTGCGGGGCGACCAAATTGATCTGCAGTACCGCGGCGAAATCCTCGGCCGCGAGCGTGGCAACGGTATCGCTGTCTTGCCGCGCAGCATTGTGGATCAACACGATTTCGTCGGCACTTTCTGCAGCAATACTGAGCGCCTCCGCGGCCATACCCTCTAGCCAATCGATGCGCCCCATGTCCACCGACAACTGGAGAACGCCCTCAATGTCCAGCGACCGCCGTGACAGGTTGATTACCCGGTACCCTTCCGCCAAAAAGCGCTCCACTGTCGCGCGGCCTATGCCTTGGCTTCCACCACTAATTACTACTAATTTATTCACAATACCGTTCCATTCACAGTCGCCGAATCAATCGCGAGTCCAGCTTGCAGAGCCCCACTGACCCGGGCCCGAGGAAACCTTCATCACCAACTCGCTGATCTCATTGCCATCAATGAAGGGGGCGTCGTCGAGCAGGCGCTCGAGGACGTAGCGAGCAAATTCTTCAACCGTGGTGTTGCGCAATGGCAGCAGTAAGGTGTCGGCCTTTAAAAACAGCAATTCCTCACCGTTAAATTCGGCGCGGTAGTACTTGCCCTGTTCTTCGACCCGCATATACGGGGACTGCGCGGGCAGCAGCGTGTACTCGTCTAACTCTGCGCACAGCTTGCGCAGACGTTTTTTAATCTCCACGTAACTAAAGCACATACCGTCCTCACCTACCTCCGCGGTCAGGTCGAGGCTAACCCGAAAATTATGGCCGTGCAGCCGCTCGCGGTCCGTCGCCGAAAAGATAGTAAAGTGGGCGCCGGAAAACTTCAGATCTTCCTTGCATATTTCAATACAGGTATGTCGCTTTATGGGCATCCGCCCCTCCTTATTCTTTGGTGTCGCTCTGGCGTTGTTGCCATTCAGCCGCTGCCAGCAAAATTTCTTCCGCCAGCTGCTGCTCGCCCCGGTCCAGTGCCGCCACGCGCACATCTGCCTCGCGTTCATATAAGGGCTGGCGTTCGGCATACAAGGCCGATAAATCTGTTCCCGGTGCACAGGCAACGCCGCGCTCGGCAAAATTCCCCAGCCGCGTAGCCAGCTCGCTCTCTGTAACATCAATAAAGACCACAGGCCCCAGGCGGTGAAGTTTCTCCATCACCGGCTGGCTGTATACGGCGCTTCCGCCGGTTGCGAGCACCACCCCGGAAAAATCCTCCGCCAATAATGCACGCTCCTCGGCTTCACGCAGCCCTAAATACCCTCTTTGCGCTAGCAACTGCGCCAGTGTCTGGCCTTCACGCTGCTCGATAAGCCGATCGCCATCCACAAACCGCAACCCGGTGCGCCGAGCTATATGCCGCCCGAGCGTGGACTTACCACAGGCGGGCATACCAATAAGACTAAGGGAATTGATCACTGAACTCGCTACCGCTACTAATCTGCTATCTAGAGTGCCACAGAGCGCGAAGCACACGCAAAACAAAGCGCTGTTGCCCCGCAGTGACTTTAATCAAGCCCCTGAATCCTGTAGCATTTCGGCTCTACACAGCACAGGCTCAAGCATGCAAACCCTGCACATTACCCGCCCCGATGATTGGCATATCCACCTGCGCGATGGCGATGCCCTGACACAGACAGTTAGTGACGCGAGCCGCTATTTTGGCCGCGCCATTGTGATGCCAAATCTTACCCCGCCGGTTCGCAAGCTCGATGAAGCACGCGCCTATCACGAGCGTATTCTCGCAGCGATGCCTGCCGAGCGAGCGAGCTTCACTCCGCTAATGGTGCTCTACCTTACAGACCGCACTGAGCCGGCCGATATTGCCGAGGCCAAGGCATCCGGCCTGGTGTATGCGGCAAAGTTATATCCCGCGGGGGCCACAACCAATTCCGATGCTGGCGTCACCGACGTCGATGGCCTGTGGCCGGTGCTGGATGAAATGGCGAAGCAGGGTATGCCACTGCTGGTTCATGGCGAAGTCACCGATGCCGATATCGACATCTTCGACCGCGAAGCGGAATTTATTGAGCGCCACCTCAAACGCATTGTCGCCGCCTTTCCCTCGCTGAAAGTGGTCCTGGAGCACATTACCACCGCCGATGCCGCCGAATTCGTCGCTAATACCGGCGATAACGTCGCCGCAACAATTACCGCCCACCACTTGCTCTACAATCGCAACGACATGCTTGCTGGCGGCATCCGCCCGCACTACTACTGCTTGCCCATCTTGAAGCGCAACCGCCACCAACAGGCGCTTATTGCGGCGGCAACCTCGGGCAGCCCGAAATTTTTCCTCGGCACCGACTCCGCCCCCCACGGCCGCCATCGCAAAGAGGCCGATTGCGGCTGTGCCGGTTGCTATACCGCCTACGCAGCCATAGAGATGTACGCGGAGGCATTCGAAGCAGCCGGTGCACTGGACAAGCTAGAGGCCTTCGCAAGCTTCCACGGCCCTGACTTCTATGGTCTACCCCGCAACCAGGATCAAATCACCTTACAAAAAGCCGACTGGCAAGCCCCTGAGGCACTGCCATTAGGGGACGATACGCTACGTCCGCTCCGCGCCGGTGAAACCCTGCGCTGGCAGGTAACCTGAGCATGAATGACGATAAGAGTCTGATTGCACAGCGATTTCGCGGGTTTCTACCTGTCGTTATTGACGTTGAAACCGGCGGTTTCAATTGTCACACCGACGGTATTTTGGAAATTGCTGCCACCCTATTGAGAATGGATGACGCCGGCAACCTCGAACCCGATGAGACACTCAGCTACAACATCGAACCCTTCGAAGGCGCGAATTTAGAAGCCGCGGCCCTTGAATTTACCGGTATCGACCCCCATCACCCTGACCGACAAGCCGAGAAAGAAGTCACCGTGATGGGCGAGCTGCTGAAGAAAATCCGTCAGCAAGTCAAAGCCCACGACTGCACTCGCGCAGTGCTGGTAGGGCACAACGCCCACTTTGACCTGGGGTTTGTGATGGCCGCGATTAACCGCTGCGGCATAAAACGCAACCCCTTCCACCCGTTTTCGGTGATGGATACTGCCAGCTTGTCAGGCCTGGCCTACGGACACACCGTACTGGCCCGGGCCTGCCAACTGGCCGACATAGAGTTTGATAACAATGAAGCGCACAGCGCCGCGTACGACGCGGAAAAGACCGCGGAATTGTTTTGCCAAATCGTCAACCGCTGGCAAGACCTTGGCGGCTGGCGCTGGGCATAAATTAAGTTGTTGGAACTCCGGCACAGATCGGCGTCCAACACCGTAGAGATAACACGGGCGAAAATACGCCCTCGACACCGTAAACAACCACTAAACGTCAGGAGAGACCAACATGGCTTTTGAATTACCTGCACTGCCTTACGACAAAAACGCACTTGAACCCCACATCTCAGCTGAAACTCTGGACTTTCACCACGGCAAACACCACAACGCCTACGTGACCAAGCTGAACGAACTGACGGCCGGTACCGACAACGAAGGCAAGTCACTGGAAGAAATCATCAAATCGGCAAGTGGCGGCCTGTTCAACCAAGCAGCCCAGGTTTGGAACCACACTTTCTATTGGAACAGCCTGAGCCCCAATGGCGGCGGCGCACCCACTGGCGAGCTGGCGGCAGCCATCGACGCCAAATTTGGTTCCTTCGACGAGTTCAAAGCCGCTTTCAACGCTAGCGCGGTCGGCAACTTCGGCTCTGGCTGGACCTGGCTGGTAAAAAACAGCGATGGCAGCCTGGAAATCGTTAACACCGACGACGCTGACACGCCTATCGCTCGCGAAGGCCAAACACCCTTGTTTACCGCCGATGTTTGGGAGCACGCCTACTACATCGACTACCGCAATGCGCGTCCCAAGTACCTTGAAGGCTTCTGGAACTTGGTGAACTGGGAATTTGCTGCCGCTAACTTCGCTGCCTAATCCCCGCCACACTACGTGTTGCAAAACCCCACTTCGGTGGGGTTTTTTGTATCTGGCGGAAACGCCTCCCGCGCCCCATCACCTCA
This sequence comes from Spongiibacter sp. UBA1325, assembly GCF_002306875.1. Lineage (NCBI taxonomy): Bacteria > Pseudomonadati > Pseudomonadota > Gammaproteobacteria > Cellvibrionales > Spongiibacteraceae > Spongiibacter > Spongiibacter sp. UBA1325. The sequence continues at coordinate 310,360 of NZ_DBTD01000004.1, read as the reverse complement.
CCACTCCGCCGCCACAACCGCGTTTAGCGCGGGGGTTCTGTATACGCGCTTACGCCCTCAACACCACAAACTCTCACTCACAAAAAAGCCCGATCACCTTGCGGTCACCGGGCTTTTTTAGGAGCTTGCGGCTCGCGCCGCAGAGTCGCCGTATTACAGCTTGTCAGAGTTCTCTGACAGGTAAGCCGCTACACCAGTCGGTGATGCGTCCATACCTTTGTCGCCTTTATTCCAGCCAGCAGGGCAAACTTCACCGTGCTCTTCGTGGAATTGCAGTGCCTCAACCAAACGCACCAGCTCATCGACGTTACGGCCGAGAGGAAGGTCGTTAACCAGCTGAGAGCGAACCATGCCTTCTTTGTCGATCAGGAACGCGCCGCGGAATGCCACGCCACCTTCAGCTTCAACGTCATATGCACGGCAAATGTCGTGACGCACGTCAGCAGCCATGGTGTAGGTTACAGGACCGATGCCGCCATCTTTGATAGCAGTGTTGCGCCAAGCGTTGTGAGTGAATTGAGAGTCGATCGATACACTGATCACCTCAACACCCAGCTCGCGGAATTTGTCCATACGGTGATCCAGAGCGATCAGCTCTGAAGGGCAGACAAAGGTGAAATCCAGCGGATAGAAGAACAGAACCGCGTATTTGCCTTTAGCCGCTTCGCTAAGCGTGAACTCATCAACGATCTCGCCGTTGCCAAGTACTGCCGCACATGTGAAGTCAGGAGCTGGTTTACCTACGAGTACACCCATGATGTTTACCTCCGGTTGTTTTCATTAGACAGTGCAATCACGCACTCTTAAAAAGGAGTAGACCGGCAATCATACACGCCGTCACAAACCAATCCCATTGAAAATTCTAATCGCCCCCATAGCCTGCAACTATGGCAAAACCGACTAAAAAACCCGAATCCCCAAAAAGACAATTGACAAGCATTCTCATTTTCATTAACTTTAGAATCCTGAACACAACGACACCACACAGGTTCCAGCAACATGTACGTTTGTCTCTGCAAAGGCATTACCGATACACAAATTCGAGAAGCGATGGACAATGGCGCCAGCAGCTTCCGTGAATTGCGCCGTGAACTTGACCTCGCCAGCCAGTGCGGAAAGTGCGGTTCCCTGGCTCGCAGCGTCTTTGACGCCCATCTCAGCAACTATGACGAATCCCTCTGTTACGCCGTTGCCTAAGGCGAAAAGTAATTGAGAACGATTGGCTTTACCCTTCTAATATACCATTAAAATCAACAACTTAGCTTGACTCACCCCCATACTGCGTCCACACTATTGGCTATTTATACGCCACGTTAATTAAGGACACAGCAATGAAAGGTGACGCTCAGGTTATCGCCCATCTCAATAAGGCACTTGGCAACGAACTGGTCGCCATCAACCAGTATTTTCTGCATGCGCGCATGTACGAGGACTGGGGCCTGAAAGAGCTCGGCGAGCACGAATACCATGAATCCATCGACGAAATGAAACACGCTGACAAGCTGATCAAGCGTATTTTATTTTTGGAAGGCATTCCCAACCTGCAAGACCTTGGCAAGCTGATGATCGGCGAAAATACCAAGGAAATGCTCGAGTGCGACCTCAGCCTGGAGCTGAAAGCCGTACCAGACCTGAAAGAAGGTATTAAATACTGCGAATCAGTTGGAGACTTCGGCAGCCGGGAGCTGCTTGAGGAAATCCTGGAGTCTGAGGAAGAGCATATCGACTGGCTGGAAACTCAACTGGGCCTTATCGAGAAAGTGGGCATCCAAAACTACCAGCAATCCGTTATGGGCGGTCTTGGCGATTCATAAGCCGCCACGTCACACCACAAAGAAAGAAGGGCCCGCTCCTTATTGGAGTGGGCTTTTTTTTTGCGCGTTAACTCTTCGGCTTCACCGGCGACACATGCATGCCGATCTCAGCGGTGAAGACGACCGTACCATCTTCTTCTTTTACCTCGACCTGCACCGGCACTTCACCTTTTTCACCCACCTCTATCTCGCGCATACTCGCGTAGCCGCGCAGCACCCCTTTAGCAGGCTTTAAATAACGTACCGTCATTCCGGCGGGGATCCAACGCATACCTTTGGGCATAGAGACTTCAGCGGTGATGCCGCCAACGACTTCGGCCAGGTTACAAAGCGCGATCGCGTGAACCGTACCAATATGATTGTGAATAGAGCGACGCTCACGAATACGCACCACCCCATAGCCAACGCCCAGCTCTTCAAAACGCGGAGAGATCGTAGAGAAGTAAGGCGCTTTCATGCATATCGCCTTAGAGAAAGCCAGCTTGCCACCGGGGTACGCTGACAACTTACGCCACATTTTCAATACAGAATTCATAACACTACCTCCAGAACGAGGTAGTCAGACTAGCATTGAGCCCGCAACAGACCATTGACTGGAATGCCCGCCCCAATGAAATTTAAAGTCACAATAACAATTATTTTTTTCGCCAGCGACCGGGCTTAGTAACCCACACCCAAACACCGCTTAGTGCAATCAGTAGCAGAGCAACGGCTGCAATATCCACAACCCATACCCCCAGGTCACCGAACAGTCGCCCACTGTGAAGGTCCAGTAGCACTCGCTCCCAGCTTGGCCCCTTGCCGCGGTGTCGCTGCTGCAGAAAATTGTCGAGCTCCAGCGGGGGTGTTGATGCTTTAGCCCAAATAGTAGCAGGCGGTTCATCGGCAATAGTGAATTGCAAACTCAGGGGGTCATATTGATAAACGCGATGGCGATCACGAAGATACAAACGACCATTTTTTTCCGCCAGGCTTTGCAAACCCTCTGGTAACCCATAGGCCGCACTCAGGTCATCCAATAACGCGGCATCCTGACTAAATACCAATAGGCGATCTTCGCACAACGCGTAGATTTCACTGACCAAGGCTACAGCACCCAGCAACGCTCCCTCGCAGCTCAACAAGGCTTGCTTGCCGATATACAGCCCACTATCACCGGCTTGGCTTAGATAGTTATCGCCAACAAGGAAACTGCGTTGCTCCGCAGCATTAATACCGTATAGAGAGAGCAACCATTCCTGATCGACATGGCGCTCATTCAGCGACAAACCACTACTGTGGTTAATGGCAATGCCCGTCATCACCAAGTTCACAACAAAAATGGCCAGCAGCACGCCGATACGGCGATGCCAGCGCAACAAAGATATGCGCCAACGGCGATACGCATTCACGAAGCAGCTTTCTCCGGCACCACCTGCTGCGCTAACAATAAGGCTAGTCGAGCAACATGGGTAACAGCCCGCACTGACAATGTCGCACCGGTGATACTGTCGACCCGACCATCAAGTACTGACGAACTATCAAGGCGCAGGCCGTCAAATTGCTTAGTGAAAAAAGGATGGCGAACTTCCCAACCTCGACTTTCCCGGAAAGCCAGAATACGCAACTGCTGTATTGCCCCTTCCTCAACCACCACACCGATGGTGATGGGCATTTCCTTACCAATTTCGTCTAATATCCAGGCGGTGCGGCGACCACTCTGCCAATACCGCACCCTTAGCAACGGAAATTGGCGACCGGTTAACTCTTTAATCTGCCGCTTCAGCTCCGCGTTTAGCCAAAATACTTTTGTAGTGGGCTCCGCTTGCGCAAATGCGCCTGAGAGGAAATCCGGCACACTAAGATACTGGCCAGCCTCACTAGCATGTAGTGGTCTCGCAAAAAGAGCACATAACACTAAAAAAACAGCAGCGGGCATCTGCCCGCTGCTGAGACTTGCTTTAATTCGCCTGATCAACTATCAGAAGCTCCAACCAATCCCCAAGTTTACCGCATCTTTATTACTGTTGCGGGTGTCTGCGATATCTGCCTTCAATACTACGGTAGGCATCAACCAGTAGTTCAAGCCAATATCAAATTGCTCGACCTCTGTATCCACTGCGCTATTCGCAGCATTATCCCACTCACTCTGGCGGACGAAAACACCTAGCTTCGGAGTCACCTTATAAGAGGCTTCAACATAATTGCCATCCTGCTTATCAGTACCCGCGGCAGCGAAGGCATCGCCATCGATATCCCACTGAGCAGCCAGTGCAGTCAATGTCAGATCGCCAATGCGGTAACGCGCATGCGCTTCATATAGTGTCGCTTCACCACCACCTGTAGCGCCCTGGCTAATATCTTGCTGCTGCTGTACTGCTGCTGCCAACTCAAGGCCCGGGACGCCGTTGTAGCTAAGGCGCGCAGTGTATGCGAGGTCTTCCGCCGTGGCCTTGGCAGACTTTTGACGACCACCACGCACGGCGCCACCGGCTGGGTCAATTTTAAGACCGCTGTGTAACGCAACGTTGTAGTTAAGACCGGGGGCAATTTCACCATTGACCATCACACCCGTTTCCCACCACGTTGCAGGAATAATATTTTTCTCTACATTATTTCGCTCAACCCCGTAGAACGTATCGGGCTCGTGCGTCTCGTTAATAATACCCATTGGCACCAAAAACTGGCCCATCGTCAGCGTATGACCCTGGGTGAAGTCCCAGGCGATGTAGGCCTGCTCCAGCTCCACTTCACCAGGCTGGCCCTCACCGGCAATACCGTGCTCAACTTCCAGCTCGGAGAAAAAGCGAACCGTATCGCTGAACTGATGGCCAATGAACAGAACAAAGCGGTGCGCATCGACTTGATCGTCGCCATTTTTAAAATGATTAAAGTGGTGCTCTCCGTATCCACCCAGCGTTGTTTTGCTCGCCCAACTTGCAATCCCTGCTGATTGCTCTACCGCGTCTGCCGTTGCATTCAACTTAGCATCGGCTTCAGCTTGCTCTTGTTTTAAACGCTCAATCTCCTGCTGTTGCTGCTGGATTATCGTCCACATTTCTTCAGTACTAGGCGCAGCAGCGAATGACAGTGCAGGCAGTGCAGCCAGGGCTGCGGCCAAAGCAGTCTTTTTCATTGAGTTGTATCTCCAATCTCGATAGGCAATGCCGCCCGTCCCTCTTCGAGGACCTTGCGGCGATTAAGTCGCGATGGATAATAGCAAGCAATAACCCAAATAAAAAGCATTCTCATTCACAATCTCAAAAACCTTTAGCTATCCCTGATCAAGCCCTCCCCAAAGCGATAAAAAAACCCGGCGCTAAGGCCGGGTTTTCAGGAAACGTAATTGCAAGCCAACAGGCGTTAACCTCCAGCGGCCTCGCCAGCTGAGGTTTCTGTCAGCAACGTTTTCAGCTCACCGCTCTCATACATTTCGCAAATAATGTCGCAGCCGCCAATCAGCTCGCCCTTAACCCACAACTGGGGGAAGGTCGGCCAGTTAGCGTACTCAGGCAGTTTTGCGCGAATATCGGGGTTAGACAAAATATCCACAAAGGCGAATCGCTCGCCACAACCCATCAATGCCTGAGAGGCGCGTGCAGAGAAGCCACACTGAGGCTGATTGGGTGAACCCTTCATATAGATAATGATGGGGTTGTTTTCGATTTGCTGTTTAATTGCGTCGATCGTATCCATTGAGTACCTGCCGTATCGGCGTCCGGCAAACCGATGAGTAAAAGCCCGGACCATTTCAGAGCGCTATTCTAACAATTCCCGGCGCGAAAAGTCATGCCTGCCCCCAGCCACCCCCGCCGGGCGTGGCAATGCGCAAGCGGTCACCGGGCTTTGCCAGCGCACTTACTTTTGCTGGTAAGCGCTCGCCATTCAGGCTGTTTTCCCCGCAGCGACCCGCGTCACCCCCTTGCAAGCCCCAGGGCGCGACATAGCGGCGCTCGGTAAGCAAGGTAAAGCGCGCGGTCGCCAGGAATTCAAACTCCCGCACCAGGCCATCGCCTCCGCAATGCCGCCCGCCGCCACCGCTGCCGCGGCGCACGCTGTATTGGCGAATGCGCAACGGGTAGTGCATTTCCAGACTCTCCACCGGGGTGTTCAGCGTATTGGTCATATGGCACTGCACACCACTCAGTCCAGCGCCCTCGGCATGACCGCCGCTCCCGCCCGCCAGGGTTTCATAGTAGTGCCAGGGCTCGCCCTCTAACGAGCCCATCGCCACATTATTCATGCTGCCGTGCGCCGCAGCGGGAATACGCTCCGGCAGAGCCTGCGCGAGCGCGCCCAATACCGCGTCGCACGCGCGCATAGAGGTTTCGACATTGCCCGCCGCCACGGCCGCCGGCCGCCGTGCATTCAGCAGGCACCCTTCGGGAACACGAAGACTAATGGGACGGAACAAGCCCGCGCATACCGGCGCCTCATTGGGCATCAGACATCGAAACGCGTAATACACCGCCGCCGCAGCCACAGACCGCGGACAGTTAATATTGCCCGGTACTTGTTCAGCGGTGCCGGTGAAGTCCACCGTCGCCCGGCCGCCCCCCAAGGACAACAACACCTCAATCGTTAGGTTTTTCTGACCAAAGCCATCATCGTCCATAAGGTCTTGAAAACGGTACTCCCCAGCCGGTAATTCGGTTAAGCGGGAGGTCGCCAACTGCTCGGCATACGCCTGTAACTGGGTAACGGCCGCAGGAAACGGCAGCGGCAACGCCTCGACAACCTCGGCTAAGCGCGTCAGGCCACAGCGGTTCGCGCTAAGCTGGGCGACAAAGTCGCCGTGCTCACCCTCGCCAAACCATTCGTCCAGCAGGTGTCGCTGAACAACGCCATTTCGCTGCAATAGCGTGGGCGGGATCACAACGCCCTCTTCATCCAGGCTTTTTGACAGGGGCATCGAGCCCGGCGTTGAGCCGCCAATATCCGCGTGATGGGCGCGATTCACAACAAATGCCAGCAACTCGCCGTGCAAAAAATACGGCGCAATGACCGTGACATCGGGCAGGTGGGTACCGCCAAGAAACGGGTCATTCAGCACCAACATATCGCCTTCTGACCAGTCGCAGGCGCCGACAATATCAGCCATCGCATAGGCCATACTGCCGAGGTGAACGGGAATATGCGCCGCTTGTGCACACAGCGCGCCGCCGGCATCAAAGATGGCACAGGAAAAATCGAGCCGGTCTTTAATATTGGGTGAAAAAGCCGCCCGCTGCAGTACCGCCCCCATTTCCTCGCATACCGCTTCCAGGCGGCTTACGAAGAGCCCGAGTTTCACTGGGTCGAGCTGGGCGGTGTGAGTCATACCGTCATCCTGTTAGGGCTAGCAAAATACTATTATCCCCAAAGCCACCAATATTCGCCAAACGCACCTCAAACAAAAACGGCCCCGAAGGGCCGTTAAGTCGATTATGTGTCAGTCCATGACGACCTAGAAGTTATAGCGCGCGCTAAAGCCAATGGTACGTGGCTGGTTGACGTGGTGACCAACGCGGGCATTGCCGCCGCGCTCGGTATCCAAGGACAGCTCAGCACGTTCATTGGTTGCGTTGCGCACAAACAATGCGGTATCCCATTGATCGTTTCTCGCGCCCAGGCGCAAGTTGACGATCTGATAACCACCCTGCTCGCGATCATACTCGTAGGTCGGCTGGGTCAAAGGACCACCCACATTGGCGTAGAGGCTGGCAACACCGCGTCCGCCGTTTTCCTGATCCGCAAGCTGGGTGTAGCGCGAACCGACGTTTTGATAGGTGGTGTTGAAGTAGCCTTCCCAGGTTTCGAATACCGGGAAGTAATAGGTAGCCGTCGCGGCAAGCTCAAAGCCCGGCGCCGTTGGCAACTCATTACCTTCGCGAATGCCGCCGACAATGCTCGTCACATTGGCGTTGTCGGTAGAGGTAACATCCGAATCGATCTCGGCGCGCACGTAGCTGGCCGACAGACCAAACTCGAAATTGCTCATCGGGCGCACAAAGAACTCAACTTCCACCCCGGTGCTGTGGGCCTCAGGCACGTTGTAAACGATCCGAGAGGAACAGGTACCCGCGTTTACGGTTGCCTGCAGATCTTTAATGTCGCTGTAGAATGCCGAGACATTAAAGGTACCCGCACCGCCGAACAGGCGCATTTTACTGCCCACTTCATAGTTCGTCAGTGTTTCATCTTCAAAGTCATCGCGACCGCCAAAGGTGGCTTTATCGGCAGGTGAACACAGAGGTTCATTCAGCGGGTCGTTAATACCCCCCAAACGGAAGCCCTTCGACACCTGCGCATTGAGCATCACATCGTCATTCATGTCGTAGCGCAGCATCACCCGCGGCGACACGCCGTCCGACGACACATCGCTCTTCTGTCCGAGCACGCTGGCGTTGTAGATACCATCAAAGTTCAGCGTACGCTTTTCCTCGTAGTCGAAGAAACGGGCGCCCACCACGATCATGGTTTTGTCGTTCAGGTCATAAGACACCTCGCCGAACACCGCGTACTGCTCCAGCTCGTAGGGAATGTCTGAGTAGAACAGTTCATCAACCGCATTCGCGCCCAGGGTCTCGCCGGGGTCGGTGGAATCGGGCGCCGTGGTGCGCGCGCTGGCATCGTAACCGGCCACTTGCAGAGACTGGCCATAGCGGCGCTCGATATCGCTATAGAAGATCCCCGCCACCCATTGCACGGGACCATTCAGGCCACTCAAGCGCAGCTCCTGGGTCAGCACCTCAGCTTCGGTTTCGTCATACAGCGGCGCATCGAGGGTATAAACCGCCTCGCTTTCACCGAAGGAGCCGCCAGTGATACTACCGTTCAGGGCCGTGGCATCGCGCAGCACCAACACATCGCGATCGGTATACGAGGACACCGATGTCAGCGTCATATCTTCCGTCAGATCAATGGTGGCGGTCAGATCAACCAGCAAGAAGTCGTCCTCAAAACTCTCTTCAAGCTGAGTAAACTGCTCGTAGTCGCCCAGGCGAACGGGCGGGCGGCTGGTGGTGTAGGGGTTGGCCAACATGTTGTAGTCGTCTTCGCGATTGAAGCCGTCCATGTCGATGCTCTGAAAAATAACCCGAGGCATGATAACCACGCTGTCAGATGGCTGAAAGCGCAGTGCGATGCGACCACCGCTGCGGGTGCCTTCGTTAACATCGTCCTTGGTGCTTCCGTCGGGCTGCAAGGCATCGATGTAACCCGCGTATTGCTGAGCGTAACCCACGGCGCGGAGCGCCAAGGTGTCGCTAAGCGGAATATTAACATGCCCCTTAATATTGCCGCCTTCACTGCCTTCATCGACGGTTTCACCGCCCACTTGCACAGAGCCGCTCAGCTCGTCACTGTTGGGCGCATTGCTGATATAACGCACCGTGCCCGACAGCGAGCCGGAGCCGAACAGTGTGCCCTGCGGCCCGCGCAGCACTTCCACACGATTGATGTCGTAGAAATCCAAGTCGGGCGTGAACAGCGACATCGAGATCACTGACTCGTCAAAGTAGACCCCAACCTGCTCTTTAACACCGGGCTGGTCGCGAACAATTTGCCCAGCAGAGATACCGCGAATAGAAACCTGGCTCTGACCCGGCCCCAGGTTTTGGATCGAAATACCGGCCACGTTTGTCGCCATCGACTCCAGATCCGTCGCCCCACTCTGTTTTAGTTTCCCTTCTGTCATCGCCGCAATAGAAAACGGCACATCCTGCAAGGTTTCCGACTGCTTCCGCGCGGTTACCAGCACCTCTTCCAGAACATTGCCGTTGTCCTGGGCCGAAACGGCCACTGGCAACGCCAACATGGCAAGGGCAAGCTTTGATCGTGTGAACATACGCTTGTGTGTCATCTGTAGAAGTCTCCCCGACTACAATTATTATTGGCACCAAAAACACTGGCGCAGCATTTTGAGTCAATCTACTTATAGCAAACATCTCGGAGATTGCCGTATTGCACTTTTACGGCCTCCATGTTTTCAGGTAAAACATTAACAATAAATTTCCCCCCATCCAAGCCGCACCCGCTTCGCCCAAAACCACGGCTGACCAATCGCCCAGCGCCATTGACAAATTACCGCGGGCTATGGAATTTACAAAAGCTTCCTTATATGATTACTCCCTTAATTCTCGGGCAGCAGGCGCTGCCCTTTTGCGTTTTGGGGTTCGCTCAAATACCCCGCTAGAGGAGATACGCTGCAATGACATTGCCCGCACTGATGAATACTTACGGCCGCCTGCCTGTCAGCTTTGTGCGCGGTGAAGGTGTTCGCCTGTTCGATGAGCAGGGCAAGGGCTATATCGATGGCATCAGCGGCATTGGTGTCAATGCACTCGGCCATGCCCACCCCGGCGTTACACAAGCCATTACCGAACAAGCGGGCAAACTGCTGCACACCTCCAACTTATACAACGTGCAGCGCCAACAGCAGCTGGCCGAATCTCTGCGCGATGCCAGCGGCATGGACAACGTATTTTTTGCCAACTCGGGGGCAGAAGCCAACGAAGCGGCCATTAAACTGGCGCGTATGCACGGCCACCAGCGCGGTATCGACATCCCCCATGTTGTGGTGATGGAGCAGGCCTTCCACGGCCGGACTCTGGCCACGCTTACCGCCTCCGGCAACCGCAAAATTCAGGCGGGCTTCGAGCCGTTGGTGCGCGGCTTTATCCGCGCGCCCTTCGGCGATATTGCGGCTCTGGAAAGCATTGCCAACAACAATGACAGCGTAGCCGCCGTGTTATTGGAGCCGATCCAGGGTGAAGGTGGCCTGCACGTATTACCGGAAGGCTTCCTGAAACAACTGCGCGAGCTATGTGACCGCAACAACTGGCTGCTGATGCTCGACGAAGTACAAACAGGCAATGGCCGGACCGGCAAATATTTCGCCTACCAACACGACGGCGTACTGCCCGATGTTCTGGTTACTGCCAAAGGCCTGGGCAACGGCCTGCCTATTGGCGCCTGTCTGGCACACGGTAAAGCCGCGTCGCTGTTTCACCCCGGCAACCACGGCTCTACCTTCGGCGGCAACCCACTGGCCTGCGCGGCGGGACAAGTAGTCGTCGAGACCCTCAATACCGAGGAGATGCGCAACCACGTCAGCGACATCGGCGACTACTTGCAGGCCGGTCTGCGCGAGCGCTTAGCCGATGCCCAGCACGTTGTAGAGGTGCGCGGCCGCGGCCTGATGGTGGGCGTTGAATTAAACAGCCCCTGCGCGGGCCTTGTTAAACAAGCGCTCGACCAGGGCTTATTGATTAACGTTACTGCGGAACGGGTCGTGCGCCTGCTTCCCCCTCTTATTATTAGCCGGCAGGAAGTCGACGCGCTGCTCGACATCCTCTGTCCACTGATCCTTCAGTGGCCCGCCCAGTCCGATGCCGCGTAAGGCAGCAATCGATGCAGCAAAGGTAGCCACTTATGGCCTTGAGACACTTTTTAACCCTTAACGACCTCAGCCCCGCGGAACTCGACCACGTCATTGCGCGGGCGATTGAGCTGAAAGCCGAGCACCGCGAGCGCCGCCAGAGCGTGCAATTTCCCAACTACGTGCTGGGCATGATCTTTGAAAAAGCGTCTACCCGCACGCGCATTTCTTTCGAGGCGGGCATTGCCCAATTTGGCGGCCACGCCATCTTCCTGTCACCGCGCGATACGCAATTGGGACGCGGCGAGCCGACTGAAGACAGCGCACGCGTGATCTCGTCAATGTGCGACATCGTGATGATCCGCACCTTCGAACACAGCATTATTGAAAAATTTGCCGAGTACTCGTCAGTGCCGGTCATCAATGCCCTGACTGATGACTACCACCCCTGCCAGCTCCTCGCCGACATTCAAACCTTTGTCGAGCACCGCGGCAGCATTAAAGGCAAACAAGTCACCTGGGTTGGCGATGGCAACAATATGTGCCAGTCCTATATCAATGCCGCAATCCAGTTTGACTTCAAACTGAAGATCGCCTGTCCCGAGGGTTTTGACCCGCGCGCTGATCTGGTTGAGGCCGCTGGCGACCGCGTGGAAATTATCCGCGACCCCGCCGAAGCGGCAAAAGGCTCCGACCTGCTGGTTACCGATGTCTGGGCATCCATGGGCCAGGAAGAAGAAAAGGCCGAGCGCCGTCGCAAACTGGCGGGATACCAGATCAATGCCGAACTGATGTCCCATGCCAACCCTGACGCGCTGTATATGCACTGCCTCCCCGCCAAGCGCGGCGAGGAAATTAGCGCCGAGCTGATGGACAGCCCCGATACCGTGATCTGGGACGAGGCAGAAAACCGTCTGCACGCCCAGAAAGCACTGATGGAATTTTTGCTCACCCAGTAGATTGTTGCTTGCGGCGAGGCGTTCGGCCCGCCGCATAGCAAGCGAAGGAGCAGCCTTGCTAAAAATTCAGGACATTCACTGCCGCTACGACACCACCCCCGTCGTCAATGGCGTCAGCTTTCACGTCCACAACGGTGATATATGCAGTCTGCTAGGGCCTAGCGGCTGTGGCAAAACCACTATCCTGCGCGCGATTGCCGGCTTCCAGCCGCTTCACAAAGGGCAGATCCTGCTCAACGAGCAAACCCTCAGCCAACCCGGCATGCAGCTACCACCCGAGCAGCGCCACATCGGCATGGTATTTCAGGACTACGCCCTGTTCCCCCATTTGAATGTTATCGACAACATTCGTTTTGGCTTAAAAAAACTGCCGCATAAAGAGCAACAGCAGCGCGTCCGCCGACTGCTTTCCCTCGTTCGCCTGGACGGCGTGGAAAAACGCTACCCACACGAGTTATCCGGTGGCCAGCAACAGCGCATTGCACTGGCCCGCGCGCTGGCCCCCAACCCTCAGCTGTTGTTGATGGATGAGCCCTTTTCCAACCTCGACGCCGAACTGCGCAAGAAGCTCAGCCTGGAAGTCCGGGACATTTTAAAAGAGCTTGGCATTAGCGCTATTTTGGTCACCCACGACCAACACGAAGCCTTCGCGTTTAGCGATCAGGTCGGTCTGCTGCACGGCGGTCATCTGCAGCAGTGGGATACGCCCTTTAATCTCTATCACGAGCCGACCAACCGCATCGTTGCCGACTTTATCGGTGAAGGCTGCTTCCTGCCCGGGCTGATCGGCACCGAGTCCAACACGGTGAATACCGAGCTCGGCGCGCTCATTGGCAACCGCGCCTATCCCTGGCCTACCGGCACCCCAGTGGACGTGTTGCTGCGCCCCGACGATATCGTATTGAGTGACTTCGGCGGCTTGCGGGCAACGGTAGAGCGCAAAGTCTTTTCAGGCAGCGCCACGGTCTACACCCTGCGCCTGCCCACCGGCAGCGTGGTAGAAGCCTTACTGCCCAGCCACCGCGACTTCCAACTCGGCGAAACGGTACAGATCAGCACCGAGCTGGAACACCTCATCGCCTTCGCTCAGGAAGGTGCAAATTTTGAGCACGCACCCCGGCCTCATAGCGGCGCTGCATAAAAATTTTTTTGTTATAAACATTCCGTCTAGCGGCTGTGTCCGCAGCAATTTTAGTGGCCACTCGGCGCTAAAGCCCGCCCCGCGGGCACTTGCGAGCAAGGCAAATTTCACCCCCTGCTTACCCACACTTTATCCACAGCTCATTCACATCATATGGTGCTTGCACCCACCCGAAAACCGCATTATCTTGTATCCCGATTTCCAAAAAACCCCATATATGGGTGGCGGCGTCAACATTCACCTAGCATTGAATAACGCCTGAGATCAAGCTGTAGACAAAAAAAAACCTCGCCCGAATACGGGCAAATAAGCCAAGCAGCGCCCCGCAAACATCCGTTTTTTTGCGGCATTAACACCAACAACACGCGATCAGCATAGCAAGGGCCCTAAATACCATGCAGACCACCCAAGATAGCAGCACCAGCAACGCGCCGGTTCCTCCTACCGCCCCCAAGCAAGACGAGCTCAGTGCCACCGCACCCGGGCAAATCCGCGTTATCAAACGCAATGGGTCAGTGGTGAGCTACACCGATGACAAAATCAGTGTCGCCATCACCAAAGCGTTTCTGGCTGTAGAGGGTGGCAATGCCGCGGCCTCGACCCGTATTCATGAAACCGTAGCCAAGCTGACGGATCAGGTTTCCGCCACCTTCAAGCGCCGCATGCCCACGGGTGGAACCATCCACATTGAAGAAATTCAAGACCAGGTCGAGCTGGCTCTGATGCGCAGCGGCGAGCACAAAATTGCTCGCGCCTACGTACTGTACCGCGCGGCCCGCGCCGAAGAGCGCGCCCAACAAAGCCCGGAAGTGGCCGAGAAAACCCACCCCAGCATTCGCGTTAAACACGCTGATGGCAGCGAAGTACCGCTGGACCTGGGTCGCCTGGAATTTATTGTGAATGAAGCCTGTGAAGGCCTCGAAGACGTCTCTGCCAATGCCGTGCTCGACGAAGCACTGAAGAGCCTGTTTGACGGCGTGTCCGAGAAAGAGATCAACACCTCGCTGGTCATCGCCGCCCGCGCCATGGTGGAAAAAGAGCACAACTACAGCCTGGTTACTGCCCGCCTGTTGCTGGACAAACTCCGCGCCGAAGCACTGAGTTTCCTCGGTGTGGCAGACAGCGCCACCCAGCACGACATGGCTGTTTACTATCCCAAAGCCCTGCCGGTTTACATTGAAAAAGGTGTCGAGCTGGAGCTGCTGTCGCCCGAGCTGCGCGACTACGACATGGCCGCTCTGGGCGCGGCCATCAAGCCCGAGCGCGACCACCAGTTCCAATACCTCGGTTTGCAAACCCTCTACGACCGCTACTTTATTCACAGCAATGAAGTGCGTATCGAGCTGCCACAAATTTTCTTCATGCGCGTTGCCATGGGCCTGGCCATGCGTGAAGAGAATAAAACCGCGCGCGCGATCGAATTCTATGACCTGCTGAGCTCCTTCGACTACATGAGCTCCACCCCCACGCTGTTTAACGCCGGCACACTGCGTCCCCAGCTCTCCAGCTGCTACCTGACCACCGTACCCGACGACCTGCACGGCATTTACGGCGCTATTCAAGACAACGCCATGCTGTCTAAATTCGCCGGCGGCCTGGGTAACGACTGGACGCCGGTACGCGGCCTGGGCGCTTACATTAAAGGCACCAACGGCAAGTCACAGGGCGTTGTCCCCTTCCTGAAAGTGGTCAACGACACCGCCGTTGCGGTTAACCAGGGCGGCAAGCGCAAAGGCGCCGTCTGCGCCTACCTGGAAACCTGGCACATGGATATCGAGGAATTCCTCGAGCTGCGCAAAAACACCGGTGACGATCGCCGCCGTACCCACGACATGAACACCGCCAACTGGATTCCCGACCTGTTCATGAAGCGCGTATTCGAAGACGGCGAATGGACACTGTTCTCACCGAACAATGTGCCCGATCTGCACGACCTCTACGGCAAGGCCTTCGAGGAGCGCTTCGAACAGTACGAAGAAATGACCCGCACCGGCGAGCTCAAGCTCTACAAGCGTGTTAAAGCGGCTGACCTGTGGCGCAAGATCCTGTCTATGTTGTTTGAAACAGGCCACCCCTGGATCACCTTCAAAGACCCCTGCAACCTGCGCAGCCCGCAGCAACACGCCGGTGTGGTGCACTCGTCTAACCTGTGTACCGAGATCACACTCAACACCAACAAAGACGAAATTGCCGTATGCAACCTTGGCTCGGTCAACCTTGCCCAGCACATCATCGACGGCGAGCTGAACCTGGCCAAGCTGGAAAAAACCATCAAAACCGCTGTGCGCATGCTCGATAACGTTATCGACATCAACTACTACAGCGTGCCGCAGGCCGAAAACTCAAACCTGAAGCACCGCCCTGTGGGCCTGGGTTTGATGGGCTTCCAGGACGCGCTGTACAAACAGCACATTGCCTACTCATCAGACGCGGCAGTGGAATTCGCCGACCGCTCTATGGAAGCGATCAGCTACTACGCTATTAAAGCCTCTAGCGACCTGGCCGTTGAGCGTGGCAGCTACCAGAGCTACGAAGGCTCGCTGTGGAGCCGCGGCATTCTGCCCATCGACTCACTGAAGCTGTTGGTGGAAGAGCGCGGCAGCGACTACATCGAAGTCGACCACAGCCAGACTCTGGACTGGGACAGCCTGCGCGAAGTCGTTAAGCAACAAGGCATGCGTAACTCTAATGTGATGGCCATTGCCCCAACTGCCACCATTGCTAACATCACCGGTGTGTCGCAATCGATCGAGCCGACCTATCAGAACCTCTACGTGAAATCGAACCTGTCAGGCGAATTCACCGTGGTGAACCCGCACCTGGTTAAAGACCTGAAAGCGCGCGGCCTGTGGGATGCCGTTATGGTTAACGACCTCAAGTACTACGAGGGCTCACTGCAGAAGATCGACCGCGTACCCGACGACCTGAAGGCCATGTACGCCACCGCCTTTGAGGTTGAGCCACGCTGGTTGGTGGACTCGGCAAGCCGCCGCCAGAAATGGCTGGACCAGGCCCAGTCACTCAACCTGTACATAGCCGGTGCATCGGGCAAAAAGCTCGACATTACCTACCGCATGGCGTGGTTCCGTGGCCTCAAAACCACCTACTACCTCCGTGCATTGGCAGCCAGCTCTACCGAGAAATCCACGGTAAACCAAGGCTCCATGAACAAGGTATCGGCAAGCGCCGCCGCACCATCGGCGCCACAGGCCGCGCCCGTACCACAAGCCTGCTCGCTGGATGATCCAGATTGCGAAGCTTGTCAGTAATAGAACTAGCTGCACCCGGGGCGTCACCGCGCCCCACCCAAATAGCAGCGAACGAACACACACTTAATACCGAGGTAACTCACTAATGCTTAGCTGGGACGATTTCGATAAAGACGACGCACAAGAAGCGGCAAAACCTCAAACCAAAGAAGCACCACAACAGGCCGCCCCACAGGCTCCGGCACCTGAAGCGCCCAAGCCTGCCGTAGCCAGCCAAGCGGCTCCCGAGCAGCCCGCTGCACCGGCCGCCAGTGCACAAGCCGTTATGGAAAAAGCCAGCGCCTCACTCGACAACCTCGACGTTGCCGCCGGCCTGGAAGACCTGGAAATGGGCGCTGCCCGCCTGCGCGTTGAAGACAAGCGCATTATCAACTGCCACCTGGACCTCAACCAACTGGTGCCCTTCAAATACGACTGGGCATGGCAGAAATATCTGGACGGCTGCGCCAACCACTGGATGCCGCAAGAAGTTAACATGACCGCCGACATCGCCTGCTGGAAAAACCCAGAAGGCCTGACCGACGACGAGCGCCGCATTGTTATGCGCTCGCTGGGCTACTTCTCTACCGCCGACTCACTGGTTGCCAACAATCTGGTACTGGCCGTTTACCGCCACATCACCAACCCTGAGTGCCGCCAATACCTGCTGCGCCAGGCTTTTGAAGAAGCCATCCACACCCACGCCTACCAATACTGTGTAGAGTCACTGGGCATGGACGAAGGCGAAGTCTTCAACATGTACCGCGAACTGCCCTCCATCGCCAAGAAAGCGGCCTGGAGCCTCAAGCACACCCAGGCACTGGGCGACCCCAACTTCAAAACCGGCACCCCGGAAGACGACCAAGAACTGCTGCGTAACCTGATTGGTTTCTACGCCGTTACCGAAGGCATCTTCTTCTACTGCGGCTTCACCCAGATTCTGTCTATGGGCCGCCGCAACAAAATGACCGGCGTTGCCGAACAGTTCCAGTACATCCTGCGCGACGAGTCCATGCACCTGAACTTCGGCATCGACATGATCAACCAGATCAAACTGGAAAACCCACACCTGTGGAGCGAGCAATTCCAGGCTGAAGTCACCCAAATGATCGTGGAAGGCATGCAGCTGGAAATCGAATACGCCAAAGACTCCATGCCCCGCGGCGTACTCGGCATGAACTCAGCCATGATGGAAGAATACCTGCAATTCATCGCCAACCGCCGCCTGTCGCAGCTTGGCCTGAAAGAGCAGTTCCCCAATGCACAAAACCCCTTCCCGTGGATGAGCGAAATCATGGACCTGCGCAAAGAGAAAAACTTCTTTGAAACGCGCGTGATTGAGTATCAAACAGGTGGGGCGTTGAGCTGGTAAGGCCAACACTGCTACCACCCAAAGGCCCTCAAATGAGGGCCTTTTTTATTGGGCCCAAAACACCTTAAATACGCTCACGACTTACCTCATTCAAACAGTGCTGGCATTGCGCCCGTTCGTCGGCGAGCCGAGGGGCGATACATATATATCTGAGCCATCCTTGCTGCTTTCGGCGAGCCTGGGTTTCGCCCTTGCTGGGAGACCTACTTATTTTTTGCGCAAAAAAATAAGTAGGCAACAACAGTGTGTTTTCTGCATTTAGCGCCGCTTGTCGGCGACCCGAAGGGCGAGGCATGTAATGCCGAGTAAAAGTGCGCCCCGCATCACTGTCGTCGGCTATCGCCGCCGATCCCCTGCGCGCGGCGCGACCAGCACGGGCGCTGCGGAACTCGCCTGACGGCTCAGACAGTCCTCGCGCAATTCCCGTGCTGCCCGCGCCGTGCTCGGCAGTGCTGAGGGGGAGTTTTAGCCCCCGCCAACGGCTGGATGAGTGGATAATACTTGCGGGATTCGCGCTACGAATTTATGGTAAACACCTGACGCAGTTAAGGATGTACTGCCCCACTACCCAAGGAACGGTATGCAATTACAGCTACTTACTTGCCACTCCCCCTGTAGAAACGGCACGACCCACTTAACAGGCTTAACTGCACAATAAATGACCCTGTTAATGGGTTTTGAGGCGATTTATTTTAGAAATAGTCTTTACCCTACAATGGAATAGGCCTTCGCCGGGCGGAATCCAAAACGTGATAGATGGCCGCCCGATAATATTTATTGTGAGGCCGAACTGGCCTCATAAACAGGCTGTTAAGAAAAATGAGGTGATTTGCGAGTGTTAAGAAATTTTGTTTCCTTATTAGGGGTTTTATATCTCATTATTCCGACTGTCTCATTCTTCGAGAGGCTCACTGTTGATAAATACATTGAATGGGAATGGATTCAAAAACACTCAGAAAAACTTAGGGAGCTGGAAGCCTACCAGTTTTCGTTCACTTTTTTATTGTTTGGAGTTGTATTTTTAGTTGGCTTTTATCTTGATGGAATTAAAAAGCACAGGCTAAGTGATATTGCTGGTATATGGGGCCTAATAATTACATGCTTTTGTTTTGGATTGATGTACTGGTGGGATTTTACTGTCTGGTTTCTGTTGCTATCAAGCTGGTTAACAATTTATTGTTTCATTATTCCAATTGTAGAGTATTTTTCTAAAAAGGTTGGAGAAACAAATTGGGAGAAGGCGTTTATTGTAAGTGTTCCTTCACTGATTCTGCTCTATATAGCAGGCTATAATGCGGATATATTATTAAGCAATAGTTTTGGTATTGATCCATCACATTTCTCATACACCAAACCTGTCGCATCACTTGTATTCTTAGCGCCTTTTATTTTTATAGGGAGTTTTTTCCTTGTTTTGTTTCTTGCTGCTTGGGTCGTTCGTAAGTCAGGGGATGAAAACCCGTTCAGGCAGTTTGTAGGGTTCTTTTCTGCGATAATACTATTTACTTTTTCATTCGTTTTATGGGGTAACGGGTCTAAAGCAATAGAGCAAGTCGCAGTTATAGTAGACTTTAACCCAAATAGCGTCTGTGCCTTGGAAAGGCAGTATGACGGTTTCATATATCTAGATCCGGTATATAATTTGGTTTTCGTGTACGATTCAAATGCGGTTGACAAAGAAGATAAATACTTTATTACAGAGTGCAATCCTGGAAGGTTGCTTAAAAAATAGGTGCAGCGGATTTGTGTAAGCTGCCACCTTTTTTGTACCAAAAAAGTCGCCATCTCACACAAACCGCTGACCTAGGCGTTAGAGGTCATATGGATATTGCCGATTATGCAGCATGGTGGGGTGCCTTTGTGGCAACGGGTGTCTTTTTATGGGACATCGTGAAATGGAACCGAGAGCGGAATAATCTTTATGTAAACGTAATCGGAGACATGCAGGAGGTAATTGACGGCGAAGGGCTGCGTGAAAAGCTATGGATCCACATTGAGCTGGTTAACAATAGCTCACGGTCAATGAATATCACTCATATTCAAGGGGCTATTTTTCGAAAGTGGACATTATTTCCTTGGCGTCGCAGAGCAAAAATGCAATTTATTCTGCCAAATCCGCATAGCGCCCAGTCAGCGCCGTTCGTACTTGCACCGGGGGAGCGTTGGGCGGGAATGGCTGATCAGGAAAAACTAATTGATATAGCAGGTGGCCATCAAGTTTGGCTTGGTGCATCAGTGGCTGGAGTAAAACGCAGCTATCTCAAGCGCTTGAAGTATGAAACCTCTAACAAATAAAAGCAGCCGAAGCATAAATGCGCGCGGCTGCTTTAGGCGTTAAAAATCAGAGGAAATAATGGAGCAGTACCTCGGAATATCAGCTGCAATTCTGGGCTCACTTGGTGGCGCGGGCGTGATTGTTGTTGGACTTTCCAGTTGGCTCGGAAAGGTTTGGGCCACCAGATTGATGGACAACGAGCGCCACAAGCATGAGCGGGATTTGGAAGCTTTACGGGCCTCACTAAAAGTACAGAACGATAAGCAGCTGACTGAAATATCGAGTGATTTCGAGATATTCAAGCAGACCCATTTGCGTGAACACAACGATAAGCTCGCGATATATCGCGCTGCACTCGATACAATCGTTCCCATTCTCGCAAAAATCGAGCTTTTAGTTATCGGAGAGAGGGGCGAGCTATCTTCTGAAGAAAAAGAGGCTTTCGAGAACGATAGGCTGCGCATCTACGGATACCTTGCGATGCTGGCGCCACAGTCATGGATGCAAATGATGCGTTCATTGACCTCTTGCTAGCCCTCATTTATGACGGTGAACAAACTAATTGGAAAGCAGTCAGGAATTCCGCGCTACGTTTGACCAATGCCATGAGGGCCGATATTGGTCTCAATAAAGAACCGGTAGCCTACAACGGTAACCGCTGATTTTTTAAAAAGGCCAAGCACGGCGACGTCTTTTTCGTTGCGGCTTCGGCTCCACTGCAAATGCTCGCCTGCTGGCGGCGTTATGGGGCAACATGTACGAAAGCATGAATAAGTTAATTTTCGTAATTCTAGCCTCGTTATCAAATGCAGCTATTGCTGCCACTTTGGAACCACAGGATTTGGTAGGGCACTGGGTGCCGAGCGATCAGATTCCGACCAGTAGTGAAGTTTTAAAATACAACCTGACAATCAATCAGGATTTGTCGGCTACATATGAAGCAGTAGGCGAACAGCCCTTTGAGCTAGCTTGTAAACATATGCCAAGCTCCGCTCAACAAAGTGTATTTGTGTTCTATTGCTACTTGAGAGATCAGCATTTGATTACATTGAGCTTAAGTGGGTGGGTACAAAAAAGAGGGGGCAAAATGTTCTATGG
Organism: Spongiibacter sp. UBA1325; assembly: GCF_002306875.1. Taxonomy (NCBI): domain Bacteria; kingdom Pseudomonadati; phylum Pseudomonadota; class Gammaproteobacteria; order Cellvibrionales; family Spongiibacteraceae; genus Spongiibacter; species Spongiibacter sp. UBA1325. Next base: position 289,113 of record NZ_DBTD01000004.1, on the reverse strand, counting down.
TTATGAGTATTGGCTTGGGTCTCCCTAACCTGGCAGTACATACGGTGGTGTACCCGTCAGTTTTGTGCCAGCCCGCCCATAATATTAATTACGAGGCCGAACTGGCCTCATAAATAGGCTGTTAGGTTTTTCATGCATGTAGATAGGTGGGCGACTGAACTTATGAGGCTGGCTTTTTTGCTGGCTTTATCAGTATTCCTTTTAGTTACAACAGGCAAAGATGCCTATATATCGGTTACGAAGGGCCAAAGAATTTATGGTCATGTCAATTCGGTGGGTAAGCAAGACCCTAGCTGTACCGGAAGATGCTCTTTTCAGTCGTGGGTTACATTAGAAAATGGAAAGCGATCAATAGCAAAGTTCAGATTGATTCAAGGAAAAGACTACAAATTTAGTGTCATCGCTAAAAATAGTAAAATCGTATCGGCCGTCACTTGGAATCCAGTCGGTAATAAAGAATTTGGAAGCGTCATAGCTCTTTTGTTTCTAAAATTGGTAGCTCAGCGTCTATTTGTACTGCTAAAGGGCTTCGAAAATGTACATACCTAAAAAGCGCGAGCAGTATGCCGCTGAAAAGCGCGGCGGGACAGCCAAAGCTCCGCACCTTTTTGTGCAATCGCTCCGCTTATTTTTTGCACAAAAGGCGCTCCACTTTGTCTGCCGCGCCCCGATAGCCCTCGGGTAATTTCAACACTGGCGGCGACTCACTGAATCAAAACGGAATGTCATCATCCGTGTTGCTAAAGGATTGATCATATGGCGTGTTGTCTGCCGGGGGGTAGGGCTCACTATCGGCAGCACTGGCGTCTGACTGGATTTTCCATCCCACCAGATTATTGAAGTAGCGCCCGTTGTACTCACGCCCACGAATGTCGAAGCTCACGGTGACGTTCTGCCCAACGCTGAGGCTGTCCAGCAGGCTGATCTTTTCTTTTAGGAATTCCAGGCTGATATCCTGCGGGTAGTTGCCGTCTTCGACGGTGACCACCATTTCCCGCTTGCTAAAACCGCTATTGAAGGTTTGTGTTTCCTGAATCAGCTTAATTTTGCCGGTGAGCTCGTATGACATGCTTCTCTCTCGGGGGTTGCGTGTGTGCCACAGTTGGCCAAACGCATTGTACCAATGCCGGATTGAATCGCCAGACTTGGCGTCAATAGGCAAGCGTGATTCATTACCGCCCTCTGGCTATCTCCTCTGACTACCCCTCAGTCCAGCCCCAACCACGCTTTGAGGCTGTTCCCGATATCGACAATTTCCTCCATACAGACTTCATGCTGCATGGGGTAGCTGCGGTAGGTGGGTTTAAAGCCCATGCTTTGCAGGATTTGATCGGCGGTATGGCCCATCACCTCGGGCACCATTGGGTCTTGGCTGCCGTGGAAAATATGGATAGGCAGGGCCTTGTTGGCTTCCGAGAGCGTTACTTCCTTGGCGGTGGCAAAGTAGGTAGACATTGTCAGCAAACCCGCCAGCGGTTTGGGGTAAGAAAGCGCGGTGTGGTACACCACTGCCCCGCCCTGGCTAAAACCTGCCAATACGATGCGCTCGCTGGGAATACCGGCATCCAGTTCACGCTGAATTAGCTCGCGCACGGCCGCAGAGGAGGCTTCTATCTGCTCGGTATCGATCTCGCGCTCCAACGACATGGCGAGAATGTCGTACCAGGCGGGCATGACCATGCCGCCATTGATTGTGACGGGTATCTCCGGCGCGTGGGGGAAGATAAAGCGCACGCCGTGATTTTCCGGTAGGCCAAGATGAGGCACCACCGGCACAAAGTCGTGGCCGCTGGCACCCAGGCCATGTAGCCAAATAACGGCGGCATCGGCCGTCGTTTGCGGTTCTATTACTTCACATTTGAGCAAGGTATCGCTCCTGAGTCTGAATACGTTATCGGCAGAACGGCCTATACACCGCTGATAGTAATTGCTTGTTCTATTTGAGGAAAAATAATAACAGTAAGAGCGCCGAAGCGCCCTTAAGGCGTTGGCGGCTAGAATAAAAAGCGAATCGCAGCGTTGACCGTATCAACGTCAACGTCTTCATATTTAGTGAACTCCAGGCCGAACTCAATACTTTGACCTGGCTTAAAGCTGAAGCCTGCACCGTAGAGCATGCCGTTGCCTTCGTAATCACGCGAGCCAAACGCGTGTACCGTACCCTCACCATCCCACTTGTGCATACCAACGCGAGCATACACAGAAGCCTTTTCGCCGAGAGGAGCGATGACACGTCCGGACAAGGCAATTGTGCTGGCTTCGACTTCTCCGGTAACCAGGTCATGTTCAAAATCTGCACTGCCAAAATCAACATAAGCTGCTTCAAGAGCAAAATTAGGAGACGCTTGGTACCCGAGAATCATTGAGAAGCCGGTCGATTCGTCGACATCCGCCATACCGTCATCTTCATAAGTCGCCTGACCTACCGAGACACCAAGATACAGTTGTTCCGCATGAACCCCCAGGCTAGCGAATGCAATAGAAGCGACTAATAGACTTTTACGTAGCATAGAAAATTCCTTTTTGTTTTATTCATGCTCGGCAACCCGCTGCCGGGCGACGATAAACTATCAATTTTTGGTGGTAATGGCGAGGCGGTAGCAACAGCGTTTACCTTGCTACAACGATGCCGCAACCCGCTAGCGCACACCTAGGAAATAAGTGCCATAGCAGTCAAACAGCAATTTGTGCCGGCCAATTTGCGCGGCATTTATCAGTGTTCTAGCATGTTGCGCACTGTAGCCTGCGCGCCTGACATGGCCCGGCAGCGCCTACTAAGCGAGCTGTGACAACAAGGAACTCACTCATGCTACGCCACCAGAACGGAAGCCTGCTCCAGCTTGAGGATGCAGAGATTTACTATCAGGTATCGGGCTCGCCAACCGGCCACCCGCTTTTGCTGCTTCATGGCGGCCTGGGTAGCCTGGAAGACTTTTCAGCGATCGCGGGCAGCATACCTGAGCACTTCTTTGTCATTGCCGTGGACCTTCGCGGCCACGGCCGCTCCACAATAGGGAGAAAGCCCCTTAGCTACTTACAACACCAGTTGGATGTTCAGGCCCTTATCGCTCACCTAAATCTGAACGAGTATTCAATATTGGGATTCAGCGACGGCGGTATTGTCGGCTATCGCTTGGCCATCGAGAATGCCGCCATCAGAGCCCTTGTCACGGTAGGTGCTCAATGGCGAATTTCAACCCAAGATGCCTGCTATGAAATACTCAGTGGGGTAACACCTGAAACATGGACAGAGATATTCCCCGACGCGCCTCGGAAATATTCTGAACTGAACCCACAAGGCAACTTTGCCGAGCTGGTTGAAAGCTGCACCAGGCTCTGGACGGATCTTGGCCCCGCTGGCTATCCGGGAGATGCCATTGCCCGTATTCAGTGCCCGACGCTGATCCTTCGCGGTGATAATGACTTCCTACTTTCATTGGAAGAGGCAGCAGACGCACAAACCATGATCAATGGGGCGTCACTTGGGAACATCCCCTTCTGCAGCCACGCAGCCATCGAAGAGTCACCCGATATAGCAGCGCGCCTGATCTGTGACTTTCTGAACGAGCCCAGAAAGCGCCATACCGACACCTAGAACAGCCGTACTCGTTTCTTTGTGGGCCTTATGGGCGCGCCGAAGGAGTGCAATAGTCAGCAAACAGCTTTTGCATTTTCTCCAAACGAATATAGCCTTGCAGTGTTCCCAGCAGTTGTCCCTGTGGGCCGAATATCAGCGTCCACGGTGTGGCGGGCACGTCGCCCACAACGTTCATCAAACTAGGCGTTGCACTCAGAGCAGGGTACTGAACCTTAGCGCGGCGCACCTCCTTGCGAAGACGTAACACATCGCCATTTACGCCGACAGACAAAGGCTGAAGGTGATCGCCGCACTGCGCCTGAAGGCGATTAAGCACTTTCATTTGCCGATAACACCACGGGCAGTCTGGCTCAAAGAAGCTCATCAACACTACCTTGCCACGGTACTCGCTCAATACATGCTCGCCGTCGCCACGCAGGCTCGGCAGCGCGAGGTCTTGCAGTGCAGCCTGAGCCAGGGAGTTAGCCCCCAGGCTCAGCAACAACAGAATGCGAAGGGCAGCGCGCATCAGAAAGTGTACTTCACACCGGCGTAGGCTTCGCGGCCACGCAGCGGCCCGTAAATATGCGCGACATCGTATTCCCCGCCCTCATAGAACAGCGGCGTTTCCATGTCTTCCGCTTGCGTGTATCCAAACAAGTTACTCACCCCGGCATAAACCTGCCACTGCTCACTGAGTACTTTGGCGACCCGCATATCTACCGTCCAATATGACTCGGCGTCTTGCGACTTCGCTTCTGTACCCGCGGCATCAAAGCTTGGGCTTTCCGGCACGCCATACTCACTAAGGTCGCGACTGCCCACCCACGTCGCCGAGGCATAAAGATCCCAGCCCGCAAACTCCCAATCTGCGCTCAGCACAATGCGCTGCTCCACCGGCACCACACCATAGGAGGATTTGAATTCGTCTGAGTAAGCGATGTTCTCTGCTGTCGCCATCAACGCCAGGTCATCGCGAACGTTCCAGGTAAGCGCAACATCAGCGACCAGGACACTGGCATCGTTTTCGGACTGGGTAAGCACGGGCACACCGGCATTGTTCTCATCGAGCGCCGCCAGATTTTCCACATTGGTGTGAGACAGTGAGCCCGTAACGGCAAGGGCCTCGGCTTCGTAGCTCAGGGCATAGTTGTATGAACTGGAGCGCTCAAGTTCGTCAATTTGGATATCAAACCCGACGCTGGCATCCAGAATGCCGTGGTCGCTTTCGAAGAACGACAGCGGCGCTCGATAGCCCCGGCCAAAGGAAAAACGCGACGTCCATTGATCGTTGTGGCTGTAGCGCATATCGACACGCGGGGAGGTAATACTCTCGTCGATCTCGGTACCCGGCTTTGAGGCATCCACAAAGTTCGCTTCAACCTGGTCAAAACGCAGCGCCATCGCTATTTCAAGGTTTTCTGTAGCGGACCAGGTGTCTTGCACGTAGAAGCCTTGCGTATCGTAGTCAAAACTGTCTGATACGTAGGCTGGGCTGGTGCTATTGGTCTGTGATCGAAGCTCTTCCGCCCGATTGTCGGCCCCTACCGTAAGTAAGTGGTCATCGCTCACTGCCCAATGAAACCGCGCATCCAGGTAGGTCATCTCGTCGTCGGCTTCATAAATAAAGCCTTCATAGAACGAGTCCTGCGTGTGCTCGTTGTGCGCAACCGAAAGCTGCATATTCACATCGCTGCTGAACTCGTGCAGCCAGCTCACGTAGACCTCGTCCCGGTCAGACTGAATCCACTCGGTGGTCTCCCAGCCTCGTCCAATATAATCCTTGCGCACATCGTCATCGACAAACAAACTAGCTGAGGCGAAATTTGGGTCGCGATGGTAATCGGCTTTTACCTGCCCAATGCTCGTACCGGTCGGCCCGCCAAAAATTTCGGATTCGGTGTGATTCACGCGCAGGCGAACATTGTCACGCGTACCCAAATCCTGGGAGAGGTACATGGTCAACGAGGTGTTCTCCAGCTCGGGGTTCTCGCTTACACCATTGTCATCACCGTCATATTGATCGCGTGTGTCGTACTGCCCGATAAGCGTGAGTCGGGTGGTGTCTTCGTTCGCCAGCGCTGTGGCGACAACACTGCCTTTTCTATATCCAAGCTCGCCGGCAGACAGGTCCAGCTCAACGGCGTTCTCCCTCGCCTCTTTGGTGACCAGGTTTATCGTACCGCCAATGGCCTCAGGCGCTATTAATGAGGCCCCTGCGCCGCGAGCAATTTCGATATTCCCAATACCGGCGGATGCAGCGGCATCCAATCCGTAGAATCCCGACATCATCGTATAGGTGGGAATGCCATCCACCAGAATGGTTGTATGCTCTCCGCGCAAACCGTTCAGCATGACTCGCTTAACACCGCACATAGAGCATTCATTATTAACACGAACGCCCGGCGCCTCCGCGATGGCCTCCGTAAGGCTTGCCGCATTCATTTTTTCTATGGATATATTCGAGATGACTTCCGTCTTCTGAATAACGTCCTTCAGCATACCCGCCTGATACAGGCGCTCGCGCAACCCCGTAACCGTCACCTCTTCCAACACGGTGTTGTCTGCCAAGCTAGGCGCCGCTAACAGCGCGCCAATTGCCGACCCTAAAAATACGTTTTTCATAGCGTTCCCTTTCAATATCGGCGATGGCCCAGAACACCATCACGCCGCGAATAACGCTAATGATAATGATTTTTATTTGCGAAATAAGATAAAGCGTCAATTTCTTGATCCAGATCAAGAATTGGCGCATTCCATGCGACTTATTGTCCGATCAGAATCAGTTTTCCGGTCTCCGGGTCACGATATACAGTGCCCAGTGACTCGTAGCCGCTGCCGTCTTGCAACTGTGATTGCATACTTTCCGGCGCCTGGGGCAGCTCTTCACCCAGTGATAAATCCCGTTGCTGGCGAGTGCTGTCAAAGTGCTGCTGTAGCTCGGGGCTATAGGCCACCAGCGCCGCGATCAGGCCGCAGGCAAATACCAGAATTATGTCCACCAGGTTCGCCATAGGGCCCAGTGGGTCGTCGTCGTGCTCAAAGAAGTGACTGCGCCGCCAATCATCCATTACGCTATTCCCCTGCGTTTGTCGACGGCGTTAATACCAGCAACGCTCGGTCGTACCAGCGGCGGCGCAAGCGGCCAAGTACAAAGCCGATCATGCCTGCCAACAAACCGATAACCGTGGTATCAAAAGCCGTGATCATCGCCGTGGTAAGCACCTGCAAGTCGCCCTCACCCAACGCGGCCAGCCCTGGCCCCAATGGAATCAGTGTGCCCATGAGGCCGAGCATGGGCGAGAGTCGCGTGACAAAATCTGCTCGCTCGATGCGCCGCCGCCCCGTTGCCAGTAGCGCGGCGCGGCTCATGCGGGCAATGCCGCCAAAGCGCTCACCCAGCGCCAGGCCACACTCAAACACGGCCACTGCCAACATAAGCAACAGTGCCCACACCACAGGCTCTAACAGCAGGCCAGATAACGTATGTAAAACATCCAGCGATAAACTCGAAAACATAGCGACTTTCCTTTTCTAACGGTTACGCATTAGCGCGCAAACCGCGGCGAATACCCACACCAAATAACACGACGACCATTGCCAGCAGCCAATACCATGTTGGCGACATGCCACTGCGCGCCGACTCAGCCTGCTCACCGTCACCCTTCGCTGCCGACAACTCCTCGGCATGCTGGTCCGGCGCTAGCTCACTCGGCGCCACTTGCACTTCACGAATGGTGCTGGGCTGAGCAGCCGGTTGCTCGGCGACCGTGCGGCTGCGCGCCAACACGGCCTCAAGCTCCGCTGCGCGCTCGGCGCTGAGCTGGGCTTTTACTAGCTCATACATTGGGTGATTAGCATGGGTGTGGCCGCTGCCAGGGTTGCCGTGCTCAATAATATTGCTGGCAAACTGCTGGGCGAGCTGGGCGGTGGTTTGCTCACCGGCCTGCCAAAACCCTTTGTCGATGGCCACCAACATCACCGCCAAAATATTGGTTTGTACATAGCGCTTATCACCTTCGCTCAGGAAGGTATCCAGCCCAAGGTCGCGGCTGTCGTCGATGTAAACGTCTTTTAGTTCGCTCCACACCGCGTCGCTGATTAACTCCGGGCTGGTGACTTCCCAGCCCCAGAGGTACTCGACGAATTCACTGCCCATGGTGCGTGCACCGGCGTAGCCCTCTTCCATTAGGGGTTTGATCCACTGTGGATTGAAGAAACGACCGCGCAACTCGGTGGCGAGCGTTTTCTGTAAGCTGTCCATACGCAGCGCATCGCTGCGGGCATGATTGATCACCGCGCTTTCCGGCTGTCGACCGGTGACGGTTTCCACGGCCAAATTAAAACCGCCGAGGTAGTCGAAGGCGTCGTTATTGTCGATCAAACCATAGAGGTTACTGGCGCGCCCGAGAAAGGTTTTGGATACACCCGCCAGCTGGTCGCGAAACACCTGCTGCGCCGCGTCGCCCTGCAAACCCACGCCGAAGGCATGCCCCATGCGCTTGAGGTAGACCTCACCCAGCTCCTTCCGGTCTTGCCAGGCACCTGAACGCTCAACCAGTCGGTTAATACCTGCGCCGTAACCGCCCGGCGCAATACCAAAGACGCGCAGGCTGGCTTGCCGCCCCACTTCACTGGCACCCATCCCCGGCTGCGCGGCGAGCATCGCGCGCGCCTCTACCACCCAGTTAGTCGCCACTTGGTTTTTCTCCAGCGGCTCGCGACCACCAGCTGCGGTATCTTCGATCAGCGCCAGCGCGGCATTGAGGGCGGGCCGTAAATTCGGGTATCGCTCTGCGATGATGTCGCGGCTGGCATCCACCGCCATTAACACGGCGCGATCAAGCAAGTTCATGTGTCGCCCGTATAAATCGCGAAACAGCCCAGAGGCGGTAAACAACACGTCCATACGCCGGGGCTGATCCTCGCCAAGCTCGATGCGCTCCAGCCCTTTTACAATGCCGCGACTGTTCCACACCGGCCGCATACCCAGCAGCTTTAGGCCAAAGGCCACCATCGCCCCTTCGTCCCGCACCGCATCCGAGGCCCAAAGAATCACGCCCTGTTTATTGGCAGGGCCCGATTCGCCGTATTTGGCGGCAACGCGCTGGGCGTTTTCACGCAGCAGAACCTCATCGCTTTGCTCACCGCGAAGCACCTGATCAGCCAACTGGCGCCCAACCTGATAGCCGAGCTTACTGGGAATAAGACTGCCGTCCAGGGCGTGGAAGTTGCGCCCCGTGGGCAGGGCCTCGGGAGTTCGAATCGGGTCGTTGCCTTTACCGGGCGCAACAAAGCGCCCATTTAAGCCATTGAGTAGCGCGGCCATCTCGGCTTTGGGAGAACGCGTCAGGTCTCGCCGCCACACCGCTTTTTCAGCCTCAGTCGCGCCGCTATCCGCCATCGAAGCCAACATGGTATCAACGCCGGCCGGGCTCCAATCGCGACCCAATACATGCAAGCCCAGCGGCATAAAGTCTTCCTGAACATGGGTCAGGTAGTGGCCGACTTCGTGGAGAAAGAGCTCTTCATCGATCTCTTCAAAACCGATACCTCGCACTTTTAGCTCTTCGTCCATCGACGCTTCCAGCTCATCGCGCAGACCATATTCATCGATTTTCGCCCTGAGCTGCGCCAGCGCGCCGCTGCGGGTAAACGGGTCACTCGCGGCCTCGGCGCTCTCCACTAACTGCCGCACTTCCAATAGCTCATCGTAAAGTTCAGTAACTGCCAGAGGCGGCGTTAAGTGATCCACCATCACCGCCAGGCCACGACGCTTGGCTTGAATCCCCTCGCCAACGCCATCGACGATATAGGGATACACCCCCGGCAGATCACCCGCGATAATGCTCGGGTAGTCGTCTTCCCCCAGGCCCACACCCCGGCGCGGCAAAAACTCGTAGGTGGAATGACGACCCACATGCACCAGCGCATCGGCGCCAAAGTCATCCTGCAAGTAACGATAGAACGCCAGGTACTGATGCGGCGGCGGAAAACTCAAATTGGCGTGCAACAGCTCTTCGTTCAGTTCCCAGCCCCGCGGTGGCTGCGGGCCGACGAAGACATTGCCAAAGCGAACGCCGGGCACCAGCAAACGCTCGTCCCAAACCATTACCTTGCCGGGGGCATCGCCCCAGCCGCGAATGCCTTCAATGCCCAGCGCAACCAGCGCTGCCACCCGCGCCTCGGCGGCCCGCCATGACGCTTGGCCACCACTGGCCACGGCATCAATTTGCGTCTGGTATTCGCGCTCTAGCTGCTCCAATAAATCCAGCGCCCGATTGCGGCTTTTTTGACGCACACCATCGAGGGCGTGGTGAAGATTCGTGACGGTATTGTGCATACTCTCGGTGAGTAGCGTTAAACGTTTATGGCGCAGGCGAAAATCCTGAAGTGCGCTGAGCCTCTCAAGCTGACTCACCATGCGCTGGTGTAATTCACCCAGCGGGCCAGCCACCATTTCTTGCTGCACAACCTTGGGCAGCGTGGCAAACCACTTCCGATAATCGTTTGCACTCAGGCTGGCGACCTTACCAGACATCTCCGCCAATGCCTGGCGATCTTCGGGTAAATTCACCCCCCTTTCCTGCAGCAAACTCAGCAAGGCCTCGGTACTCTCTGGGAGCTTTCCGGTGTGATAGCCCGCAGACTGCAGTACCTGCAGCATTTCCAGCAAACTGTCGGGGACATTGAGATTATCTGCGCCGATATTGTGGCGACCGGGGGGGTGGTTGTAGTAGACAATGGCGATCCGTTTATCGACGTTGCGCTTGTTTTGCAGCGCCAACCAACGCTCTACCCGCCGCAGTTGCCGGGCCAACTCAGCGTCGACCACTTCGCTGCGACGCAGCCTGGCACCGGTGGCCGGGTCGATACCGGAGTCTGACGCCAGCGAGAGAATTTGCGCCTGTCCAATGCCCTGGAGTTCGGGCATGGCCAAACGGTAGTGCACTGAATCTGCCGGCAAACCCTGAGCGGAAAGCTGCCAGTCACTATAGCCCCAGTCCAGCACCCGCAGGCCTTTCAACACGGGCAAGTTCAGCGCTTTCAGAGCGTCGAGAACCGCTTGGCGACCTTCACCGCCGCCAACCACAAAGTCCTGCAGAGAAATAATGACCGAGGGCGTCGCCGCACGCTTACCGGCCATTAGCGTTGCGATGGTATCTACAGCGTCGACGCTGGGCTCACCCCATGCCGCCAATAACGAGACGCACTGCCACTGCTGGTTTGCGCAAATAGCGCGATGCAACGCCCATTCACCGTTGAGGTCGCCGGTGTTGTGGTCGAGCACCCAAACAATGGGCTTATCGGCAGACAGTGATTGGTCCAGCTCGTCACTCGTCAGCCAACGCTCCCCTTGTTTACCGTGTAAGGCCAAACGCAGCGGCGCCTGTTCTCGCAGTGGTGCGACATCCCCATCATTCAGCAGCGCAATCAACGACTCGGCATTCACCGCCGAGCGGTGAATCCAATACGCCCGTGCCTGCAACCACGCGCTGTAATCGGGAAATTTTTGCTGGCTGGCCGCCAGTGACTCAGCATCCAGCGCCAGGCCCTCGCTGCCCACAAACTGCTGACTAACGGCGCTGGAAAACAGCTGCCCATTGGCATCGCGCTGCAGCGCCATAAGCCGGTTGTCACTGTGCAATACAAAGCGGCGTTGACCGCGCGGATACGCCATTGCCAGCAGGCGTTCGACGGATTCGCCGAACACCCCCGCGAGAAGTAAGGAATGGTGACTCAACAGTAGCTGCTGTAAATCTGCGTCGTTCAGTCGCTCTACTTGGCTAACGGTGCGAATCGCTATATCCGCCTGCGGCTTCTTATCAAGATAGCGGTGAGCGCCCGCCACCAGCACCGAGGAAGAGCGGTCGGAGACGATCACGAGGCTAGCCTGCGCCGCCGAGCACAGCAAGCTCGCAGTCAGTGCGAGGAGGAATACCAGTAACGCCTTAGTCCAGTGCCACTTGTTAAAATGCTGATTCACCCGAAGTCCCTTCCTGTACGGCAGCCAAAGTAAGGCTGTGATACCGCGTGCAAGTGGACGTCTCGACAACTGGCATAACCAGCTATTGCGCTCGCATGCCCACCCGCATGTGATTGATAAAACGCGGTTGTCGAAAAGGGAGGAATTTAGAAGGGAAAACTGGCCCTGCTACGTCGCCCACCGCAACTACGCACTGTGTTCAGGCCGGTCTCCGGGCTTACAGAAGTGGATCTCTCCAAATGTTTGACGCCTTCCCGTCGTGAGACAGTGGCCGTGCCAAACTACTTCTGATTACCGTTGCGGGGGCAGCACAGGGCTAGCATGCATGGCCAGAATCAGCACAGTATGCGCACCTGTTTCCCGTTTAACCCAAGTAAAACAACAATTGGGCACCTGGAACAGGGAGCGATCATACCGACTTAATTAACTCGGTCAAGACAAAGGCGCGGGCACTAAATACCGGGTAGCAGACGCCAGGCGATTTTTGATCACGCGAAATTTGTGTGGGTCAGCCAATGGCTTGCGAGATCAATACTCTGAGTTTCTCCTCGTAGCCGCTGCGCAGTTCGCGATACATTTCCTCACCAAACATCTGGCTCAATGTCGGCTCGGAAACCAGAAAGTAATTCATCGCTCCCAGCAGCTGATACACGGTAATTAAGGCCTGAGCATCGGACGAAAAGGTGGAAGGCGAGGCCTGCTTGGCCAACGCGATAAGCGACTCCAAAAATGGCCGCAGGTACCAGATATTGGCAGAGGTTGCGCGGTGTTTGTTGTCCAGGAGTTCGCGCATTAGCAGCTGCGTTTTGTGGGTCTGCCCTTCCAGCAGGCGGTAAAAGCGTATCAGCGTGTCTTCCAAGGCACTGCTACCCTCGCCGCTTGTGGCATCGCGCGCTGCCTCTAGTTCTGCCATTAACTGGTCAGAAATTCCTTTCAGCACTTCGCCGTATAGCTTTTCCTTGCTGCCAAAGTGGTGAAGCAGGGCCTGCTTGGTATAGGGCAACTCGTCGGCAATGGCCGCGATGCTGGTGCCATAGAAACCGCGCTCGGCAAACAGACGTGTTGCCACCGACAAAAATTGCTGTCGCGTATCCGCTGCCTCACTCATCACCATGCGCTCCTACTGTTTTTTTCAAACGGGCTGTTTGCCACACTTATCGCCGCTTGACAGCTTACCATGTGGTAAGTATGGTTTCACTTACCACATGGTAAGCCGCGTAAATCGCAAGGGGTCGCAGCGTGAAACACACAACTGAAATTCATCGCATTAACGAGTTGCTGAAACTCAATGAAGAAAAGTCTGCCTTTCTTGACGACAGCGTTAGCCATAACCCTGTTGAGCACTACTATTCGGCGTCGATTTTCGAGCGGGAACAGGCCGCCATTTTCCGGCGACTACCCCAGCCTCTGGTGCACAGCAGCGAGCTGAAAGAACCCGGCGCTTTTCTGCGCCGCACACTGGCCGGCTTACCTCTGCTGATCACCCGCGATGCCGATGGCCACGTGCATGTTTTTTTAAATGTTTGCCGCCACCGGGGCACGCGATTGGTAGATGAACAATCTGGCTGCAAACACCGCTTCACCTGCCCCTACCACGCCTGGACCTGGGACAACCGCGGCGAGCTTATTGGTGTACCCCATCAAAAGCTGGGCTTCCCCGATCTGGACCGCGCCCAACACGGCTTAAAACGACTTGGTTGCAGCGAGTTTGGTGGTTGGCTGTGGGTAAATCCGGCCGGCGAAGAAGCGCCGGATATCCCCGCCTTTTTGCAGGACTATGCCCCGGACTTTTCATGGTTTGGCGGCGAGTCGCTGCAGCTTCTCCACGTAGAGGAGCAAACCCGCGAGGTGAATTGGAAGTTGTTGGTGGAGGGCGGCATAGAGGCCTATCACTTCCGCGTGGCCCACCGAAACACCATCGCGCCTTACTTCTTCGACAACTTATCGAGCTACGAAAGCAGCGGGCCGCACCTGCGCTCCATACTTGCCAAGCGCTCAATGGCCGACTTGCGCACACAAGCTGAAGCTGACTGGCAGCTGCGCGACCATGCTCAGGTGGTCTACACCTTGTTCCCAACCACCCAGCTCTTGGTGCAGTCTGACCATATTGGATGGGTGCACTTTGAGCCACTCAGCGCGTCGTCTACCCGCATGCGGCTGTGTACACTGGTGCCGAAAAACCGCGTCGAAACGGACAAAGACCTGGCGCACTGGGCGAAAAATCATGCGATAACCGTAAAAACGCTCAGCGAGGATTTTGCAATTGGCGAAAGCATACAACAGGGGCTGCGTTCAGGCGCAAACGAAGCGCTAAACTTCGGCCGGTTTGAAGGAGCACTGGCGGTATTCAACCAGCAAATCAGTGATCGACTCTCGCCAGAATAGCGATAACACAGGGTTGCGATAAGAACGCAGCCTCTGTTTCCGAGGTGATATGAATACACGCGCTCGTAGCTATTTGCACATGCCGACCATTCCCCGCGAGTTTATCGCGCAGATGGTCGAACACCTGCCGCCACAGGAGCTGGCAAATTCCTCACTGAAGGGCTTGGTATCCGACCTGCTGAGTAAGAAAAAAGTCAGCATCAACGAATATCGCAGCTTGCACCGCTGTCTGGCCGAGCAATTAGATGACGAAATGCTGGGCTTTCTGCCGCGACCCGTGCCGCGAGGAAGCCTGAATACCCTGAGCCATCTGCTGGTGCACAGTCCAGACCTGTACAGCGCCCTGGAAAACTACAATCGCTTTTACAGCCTGTTTCTCGATGCCGAGCAAACTCTGTTGGACTTGTCGCAGTTACGCAGCCAGCACTGTATCGAGCTCAGGCGCATTAACGGTCGTACGACCAGTCCTATGTTTCAACAAACCATCATGATGGCACTGGTGAAGATTCCCAGCTGGCTGGCGGGGCAACAATTGCCCATCCGCTCGCTGCACTTCCAGTTTGACGCAATGCCCTTCGACCGCGAGTTTGCCTATCTTTATGGCGCCGTACCGAGCTTTGGTGCGGCCTCGACACGCTTGCAATTTCAAGCGGCGGCGCTGGCCTTTGCGGTGCGCCCATCGCTGAATGCGGATGACTACAGCAAGCGATTTATGGAGCATTTCCTGTACTGGTCTGACGATGATGACCTCACCCGGCGGGTGTACGCAGAAATCTCTCACCGCCTGGGGAACGATGACGCAGACGTGATTGCAATAGCGGGGATACTGGGTGTGTCGAAACACACCCTGGCCCGCCACCTCAAAGCCAGAGGCACGAGCTACTCGGCCATTCTCGCTAAAGTGCGCCACGACAAAGCGCTGTATCAGCTGGTAAATAGCGATGCCTCTATCGAAGCAATTGCCGAACAGCTCGGCTACACAGAAACCGGATCATTCAGCCGCTCTTTCAAAAGCTGGATGGGAATCAGCCCCGCCGACTATAGAAAGATCGCGCAGCAAAATGCGACGAAATGCTAAATTCTTGCAACGCCTAAACATTCTTCCCTCAGCCACTGCCGCCTACACTGCATCCAAGGCTTACCTAAGGGCCAACAAATATCGATTCAGAGGAAAAGGCAATGACGACACCCAAGCAAGAAAACTTTGACAGCTATGTGTCTTCTGAGACCGCTCGTAAGTACAAAAAATCGGCCTCCGATGCATTGAGCAAAGTAGATCGACACATGCTGGATAAGCAGTTGGCCGCAGTTCAACGCGATGGCTACGTTATTATCCCCAACGTCCTGTCTGCTGAACAACTGCATGAAATTCGACAAGAGGTGTCTCCCCTCCTGGACAGCACGGGCCGCAATGACTTTGAGGGAGCGCTGACCCAGCGACTGTATTCCGTTATTGCGAAGACTTTCGTTTGTAACCCGTTGGTCGAGCATCCACTTATTCTGGCGCTACTCGACAGCCTCTTTCAGCCGGGCTATCTCTTGTCGCAGTTACAAGTCATCAATATTTTGCCGGGAGAGAGCCAGCAGGCGATACACACCGACGATGCTTTTTACGCTCTGCCGCGCCCACGGCAGGCACTAGGCGCCGCGACTGTGTGGGCGATAGATGACTTCACGACAGAAAATGGCGGCACCGTGGTGATTCCGGGGTCTCACCAATGGGGAGAGGGTGGCCCCACCGACGAGCAACTGTCCCGGCAAATTCACTGCGAAATGCCCGCAGGCTCAGTGGTGTTTTTTCTCGGAACGCTGTGGCATGGCGGCGGCGCGAACCGTTCCTCGTCCTCACGGCTGGCTATCACTGCGCAGTATTGTGAGGGCTACTGCCGTACTCAGGAAAACTTCAGCTTATCTATACCACTGAAGCGCGTGGCAAAATGTTCAGAAGATATTAAACGGATGCTGGGCTATTCAATTTATGGCCCATTTATGGGCATGGTCGATGGCAAGCACCCAAAGCGATTATTGGAGGGCCTGGCGTAATTTACTCGGTGATATAAGCGCCGACGGTGACCGGCGCTTTTTCGGTTAGCGTTTGCCCAACCAAATCATTGATAGGCTCGCTTACCTCTTACCGGATAGTTGTTGTCCGGGTCTCGTATCCAGCGCAAACCGGAAACCAAGGTGCTTATCTCTGGGCGAACGAAGGGGTTATTTGAGATATCCACCACATGTAGCTGGCCCTCAGAATTGATAACGAATATACCCGGCTCCGCAAAGGGATGGTCGGTTTCCTGCGCTGATCGCGGGTCAGAAATATACAGGCCCAGGGCCTGCATTTGCTCGACAGACAAGCCAGTGTACAGGGGGAAGTTAACCTTGAGTTCGGCTTTGTGCGCTGCCAGCTGCTCAGGGCTGTCGGCGGACACCGCGGCAATATCTACCCCACTATTTTTGAGCGTCTCTCTGACCTCCTCCAGACTGTTCAAGTACCGCGTACACAGAGGGCAATGCTTGCCGCGATAGACGACAATCATCATCCAGTCACACCCATTCTGTGGCGTAGTAATATCGCGAGTCGTTTGATCTTCGGCGATAACGTGTATGCTCGGAAAAGGCATACCCGCTTCGAGTTTAGGCGTTGTCATAATGGCATCTCCCAGGTAAAACCATTAAAGGTGAGTGGCGAGGTGGCGTTGAAAACGCGTAAAGTCACTGTCGATATCAGGTGCCTTCATCACATCGTGCGCAGAGAAAGTAGGCAGCGGCGTCGCGGCAAAAAATTTCATATTTAAATGAACCGGCGCGAGTAAATCATCGACACTCATGCCGCTAAAAAATGGCTCAGCGGGATCGTCGAAGGCCTCCTTTGGGGCATTGAACGTCACCGACAACATGTAGCGTGTATTCGCCAACACTCCCCCAGTGCCGTAGTTGCGCTTGGGATCAGCGGCGCTGCGGCCGTCCCCTTCGCACAGTCGCCCATCCATGCCTGCGGTATACACCTCGTCCATGTACTTTTTGAAAGACCAGGGTACCCCCATCCAGTTCGCGGGGAATTGCATCAGTACAACATCTGCCCACTGATGGTTAGCCACCTCCTCGTCAACATTGTAGCCATCGGCAACAACCGTCTGGCGCACGGCGTCGCCGCGCTCGCCAAAGTAGGCTGCAGCGGCCGCAACGAAGGCCGCGTTTAACTCGCCCTTTGCGAAGTCATAGGGCTGATGCCCATTGATAATCAGAATATTACTCATGAAACCCTCCAGTCAGGTCAGGACTTGATTAAGCCAAGCAATGAGAGGACGATATCGACAGTGGTTACCAAAAACAACCAGTTACCTTTTGGTTACCTTTACATCAGCCCAACGGGTACAGTTGGGCGAAGAACGGGGAAAGCACACAATGAAAGCACGGGTGAACGTTGACGAACGAGGCCGCCGAACCGCCAGTGATGCCTGCCTGGAGCCCTGCTCGATTGAGCGCGGCATGAGGGTGATTGGTGGAAAATGGACTGGCTCTATTATTTATCACCTAAAAGACGGTCCAGTACGGTTTAATGACCTGGTACGAATGCTCGGCGGGGCAAGTAAGAAGATGATAGATCAACGTCTGAAAGAGCTTGAAGCGCGCAATATGGTAACGCGTACCGTGATCAGCGAGCGCCCGATCGCCGTCAATTATGCGCTGACAGACTTCGGCCGCAGTGCGCTGAAAATTTTGGACGACCTGCGAATATGGTCGGAGTCCAACAATATTACTTAACTACCGTCGCGAATGGGTCTGCAGCGGCCACACAGACGCCCAGACACAACATCCACTATGTTTACGGGATTAAAATGATTAAACACATCGTACTCCTCACGTGGAAGCCGGAAACCACGAAAACTGAAATAGACGCCGTTAGCCAGGGGCTAGCCCGACTTCCAGAAGATATTCCAGAGATCGTCTCCTACCACTTTGGCCCCGATGCAAAGCTGTATCGCGGTAATGCCGACTACGCGTTGGTGGCTGAATTTCACTCGGAGGCGGACTTAAAAACCTATGTTACTCACCCCAGCCACCAGCGCTTTATGAAAGAGGTGGCAAACCCCATTCTCGACACCTTCCAGTCGGTACAGTTTGAAACGCCCTAAATTCCCGTGCTAGCTAGCTGCCAGACCTAGTTAGCCCTTCTACTCAGAATAAGCGGGAGCTTTTCTGGCTTTGGTAGCGGAACAAACTGAAACTTCACTTCGAAATTTTTCGGTAATTCAAAAGTGAAATTCAGCAACATGTGATGCATGAATATCTTTCCCAGCATGACGCCAAAATGCATACCTATACACTTATGCGCACCGCCACCGAACGGGAAATAGGCAAAGGGGTGAGATTTTTTTTCATTCCTCTCGCTGGAAAATCGGTCCGGGTCAAAAGTTGTTGGGCTGGACCAATATTTCTCTGAGTAGTGGTTGTGAATCGCTGCCATCATCACCGGCGTATGCGCAGGAACCTCGTAACCACCTAACTGGGTCGGCCGAATACTGCGACGAATCAGTATCGGAATGGGTGGATGCAAGCGCATACACTCATAGAAGCCATTCTCAACATCGCTCATAGCCTCCAAGCTATCAAAATCGAGTAGCGATTTGTCGAGCGCAAGACTCTGCTTTCGCGCCCTTTCCTGCCAGTGTTGATTAGCCGCATAGTAATACACCAGATGATTCAGTACGCTTGTCGCGGTATCGTGGGCAGCAAATAATATAAATGCGGCATGATCACTGATTTCTTCATCGCTAAAGGGCGTGCCATCTTCCTTACACTCTTTGCTCATCAGTGTAAGCATGTCGCTCTTGTCGCTATGCCGCCTCGCCGGTATCAAGCTGGTAAAGTAATCCCTCAGGTAAGCCACCCCTTTTTTTGCCTTGTAGAAGGGGGTCCCCGGAATATTCTTTTTTACCGGGTCGTTAAAACCAGCCTGGATGTTTAAGAACGCGTCGTTGAGCTTCTGATACTCCTCGCCGACATCATCAACACCGATGAATATTTCAGCACCTATACGCAGCAGTATTTCTTTGATCTCTGGATAAAATTCCAGCGGTTTGTCGTCGTTCCAGCCGTCTATAAACAGCTTTACCAGCTCATTAATCTTTTGCGCGTAAGCCCTCATCGACTCCGTTTTGAAGCATGTTTGCAGAATGCGCCGCTGCATTTTATGCACATCGAAGTCATACGCGAGTACGCCACCATCATAGAAGTGGCGCATCGTTTTTTGGTACCCCATTTCGGTAGACCAATTTTGATCCCTATCTAAAAACACCCGCTGGATATCATCTGCCCCCAATAGCAGCAGGCCTTTTTGGTCGCCAAACTGTATGCGCGACACTTCTCCCCACTTTTCGTAGTGCTCTTTGATTAAACCAGGGAAGTCCACAAAACCCCTTATGCCTCTTCCCACAAGCGGCAAACCATAGCTCCCCGGTATATGCCTGATCCGGACACTGTCTTTTGCGCGGCGATAGCCGGTCTCCAGGTCGAGTTTTTCTACAGATTCCATAACAGCCCCTCGCCGCCAACTGAGTTACACATGCGTGCAACTTAGTTTGCTATGGTAAAGTTGTAAAATTAAAGATATGTAAGGGAAGGCGTCTTGGCGTTAACAGAAAAGCAAATTCAGCGAATCGAGAATCGCAAAAAGCAGTCTCGCGACAAGATCACCTCAAGCGCTTTAAAGCTCTTTGAGAAGCAGGGCATTGCCAATACAAGCGTCGTCGATATTGTCAAAGCATCAGGCGTAGCTCACAAAACCTTTTTCAATCACTTTAAGAACAAAGATGAGCTCATGATCCACTTGGCGACGGAAGCCGCCACGATTGGCGACGTCTTTTTCGCAGAGGCATTAGCCGTCAGTGACGAGCCCAGACTTCAGATAGAACATGCCTTAATGGGGATGGCGCAAGCCTTTGTGCCGGTGAACCAGACTTACCGCGAACTCATCAATTATTATTTTATTTCAGGCAGCCACCGCGACATGCGTAATCAGCAGCGCAATCATTTTCAAGACAACATTAGAGCCATTCTGACGACAGCTAAAGATGACGGTAAGTTAGTCGACGACAATAACTTCGAAACCTATATGGATGTATTGGTAGGCGTTTTTATCTCTCTCATTATCAGCTGGAATATTGAAGACGCCTTCCCCATCGAGGCGCGTATGGAGGGCGCTTTGAAACTGGTGAACGACAGCATTTTCAGAGCTATTTGAACAGCGAAAATGAAAACCGACGCAGACCATGGAAATGTCTGCGCCAAGTTTATTCACTACCAACTAGCTCAATGCCTTCGCCAGCGGACGATCCACTCTCACTTTGAACGGCATTTGAATTTCATAGGTAACGCCTGCCACGCGGGTTGGAATGGGCGAACCGGGTTCCAATTCCGGTGGCAACAAGCCTAAAGGACGGCTGCGCTGCCCGGATACGTATAAGCGGTCCCCAGTGGGGGCAATGGCAATGCCGGTCACCTCGGTAAGGTTAGGGTTGCCGGGAAGCTGTAACAGCGGAATGGTGGTTCGGTCCGGCAACAGCACCATGCAGCGCATAAAACCGCCGTCTTCCACCACCAGCATTTCACCGTCCAGCGTCATGGCAATATTGTCCACCCCCGTCAGCGGCTCTTCGGCATTGTCGAAGGGGGAGCCTGCCACGTCATCCCGAGGGGCGTAGATGCTCTCGATGGTTTCGCCGTCAATATCAATGGCCCAGATATTGTCGTCACTCTTCGTGGAAAAGAAGATAAAGCCATTGAGGTACCAAACCCCTTCATTGCCTCCAAAGATCGTGGCGTCGACCTCACCCACCGTTGCAGGCTGAGCGCGGCCGTCGTCAATGGCATCGTTCCATACAATCGGCGTCGGGCCGGCACGCGCGGCATCAATGCCGGCAGGCACATACAGCACCTGCAGTTTCCCGGCAGCCATGTCGGGGCGCTCATTGGCTACCGGCCAGCTGCTGCTCGTCCAAGCGGTGCGGTAGAAGCGGTCGGTTTCGCTGTCGATATCTTCGGTGTGGTAAATCGCTCGGCGCTCGGCATCAACCGCCACCATTTCGTGGGCTTTGCGGCCGAAGCACGGCAGCTCAACGGCCTCGCCGCCGTCGCGAAGCGGGCTGCACTCAAACATCTTACCGTCCCAGATTTCCTCGCCGTTAATCCAGGTTCCCCAGGGGGTGGCGCCGCCAGAGCAATTCGTGGTGGTACCGCGCTGGCAGGGGTAGGCATCGACAAGATTACCCGCCGCATCAAAGCGCAAGGCACTGACCCCGCCGCCGAAAAATGGCGGCAAGAACGCGGCGGTATCGCGGTCTAGATTGCGTCGGAATTCACCAGTCGGGTCCTGGTCGCGGATCGTTGTCAGGTCGCGCGCTTCGGAGTTACTAACATAGATCCAGCCACCGTCGTCGGTTCTGAATGTGCCACCGCCGTCGGGGTCTGAATGCCAGAAGAACAGCGGGTCAACACTGGGTACTGGCGGCTCGCCAAATACCGCCAACTGACGGGAGGTGAACCCCAGGGGAAGACGAATGCCGTCGTCATTGGGCTCTTGCAGAGGGCCAATGTTGCGAAATTTACTGGAGAACGTCGCACTACCATTGCTGCTGGAACTGGACGAACTGCCACCACAGGCGGTCAACCAGCTTGCCGTGGCGACACTGCCTGCCGAGAACAACAGGTTGCGCAGAAATAGTCGCCGCGACCAGCCCTTGCGCTCCGCTTCTTTTAATAATGGATTCATCCAACCTTCCCCTCTAGTTTTCTAACTACTATTTTCTATTACTTGTATTTTCTATTACTTGGCCGCAGCGCCCAGCGCTAAAAAATGGCGGCCGTGTGACACCGAGATGACAAGCCCATAGGTTTTAGCATAGTTATATGACAGCGAGATAACATTCCGGGCTGACCCTCAGGCCAGCAGCGCCTCTGCATGCAACAGCTTACGCACCCAGCGGTGGGCGAGATCATGGTCCAGGCGCGGATGCCACGCTGCGGCAACGGTGATCGACGGCATCGTCGCCGCAATCTTTACCTCACTCAGCGGGCCAGACATTACCGATAGCAGCCGGCGCGGGATCATCGCGATGAGATCGCTAGCCGCCAGCAAACTCGGCAACACCGCAAAATTGGGCAGCGTAACCGCCACTTTGTCGAGCAAAGGCGAGTGATGCAGGTCGCGAAATAAGCCTCCTTCAAAGGCAAACCCCGTGGGTGAAACAATGACATGGTCATAACCCAAAAACGACTCTGCGGAGGCTTGCTGGTCTGCCAGCGGGTGCCCCTGCCTTGCCGCTGCGATGTAAGGGTCGGTAAAAAGCTCTTCGCTGGAAAAGTCCGCCGGCAGGGCCTGCGGAAAACTCAGCATCAAATCCAGCTCGCCGCCGCGAATCCGCTCTGCAGCCGCTTTACTGTCCAGATCGTACAGGGCAACTTTCACCTTTGGCGCTAATGCGCGAATCCGCTGAACCAGTGGCACTATCAGGGCGATTTGCAGGTAGTCATTCGCAGAAATCGACAGTGTGAATTCAGCTTCCTCGGGAACAAACACCGGCGGCGCGATCAACTGCCGAGCATCGCTGAGCAACTGTTTGATGGCAGGCCGCAGTGACTCAGCGCGAGAGGTTGGCGTCAACCCCCGGGGGTTGCGCACAAACAAGGGGTCGTCGAACAAATCGCGCAGTTTTTGCAGAGTGTAGCTGACACTCGGCTGGGTGACATGCAATCGCTTTGCCGCCTGGGAGACACTGCACTCATCCAGAAGTACATCCAGCACTTTCAGGGCATTCAAGTCGGCCTTCAAGATATCGCTCATTTTTATATCTTTTATAAAATTTAATAATTTGATTTATACCATGTGCATTTCTATAGTCCAGCCACACTCCACACCTCCACCCATTTTGGAAGTCGACTATGTCCTCGCGCAGCCAACATGCCTCAATTTGCCGGATGTGCCACGCCGCCTGCCCAGTCATTGTGGAAATGGAAGATGGCCTCCCGGTTAAGGTGACTGGCAACAAGACCAGCCCGACCTATCACGGGTTTTGCTGCAGTCGCGGCCAGGCCTCGGTGGAGCATATTCGCCACCCCGACCGCTTGCTGCACTCGCTGAAACGCATGCCCGATGGCCGCTTTGAGCCCATCGCGATTGAACAGGCAATGGATGAGATTGCCGAAAAATTGCGGGCGATCGTCGACCAACACGGGCCTCGCGCACTGGCCGCTTATTTCGGCACTTACTCCGGCCCCTACCCCGCCGCCGGTACGTTGCTTGGCTCACTGGTGGCCTCGCTGGGATCACCGATGATATTTGCCAGCGCCACCATCGACCAACCGGGCAAAGATATCGCCAACGCCATGCTCGGTCACTGGAAAGCCGGCCCCCAGGCCTTTGCCGACTCCGATGTTTGGCTGATGCTTGGCGGCAACCCCATGGTGACGATCGCCGGCGGCGTGCCCAGCCAAAACCCCGCGCGACGCCTCACCGACAAGATCAAAGATGGCATGACGCTCATCGTGATCGACCCGCGCAAAACCGAAACTGCCGCGCGCGCACAAATTCACCTGCGCCCAACGCCTGGCGAAGATGTCGCGGTGCTGGCGGCAATGCTGCATGTCATCATCAAAGAGCAGTTATACGACGACTCCTTTGTTACTGAAAACGTGAAAGGCTTTACCGAGCTGAAAAATGCCGTTGCCCCCTACACCCCAGAGCATGCGGCTGCGCGCGCCGACGTTCCCGCTGAGCAAATTTTTGAGGCTGCGCGGGTGTTTGCTAAGGCCAGGCGCGGGGTAGCGACGGGCCTAACCGGCGCCAATATGTCTGGCCACAGCTCACTGACAGAGTATTTACTGCTGTGCCTGAACACTCTGTGTGGCCGCTTCGTGCGCGAGGGCGAGCCCGTCGCCAACCCCGGTGTACTGCTGCCACGGGCAACGCCCATTGCCGAAGCGGCCGATCCCGCCCCCTATCACAATGTTGGCGAAGCCTTGCGCGTGCGCGGCCTTTCACAGAGCGCGGCAGGCATGCCCACCGCGGCATTAGCGGACGAAATTTTGCTGGAAGGCGAAGGCCAGGTGAAGGCGCTTATCGTCAACAGCGGCAACCCCGTGGCGGCCTGGCCCGACCAGCAGAAAACCGTGGCGGCGATGAAAAAGCTCGAACTGCTGGTTCACGTGGATATCAAAATGTCGGCCACCGCCAAACTGGCCGACTACATTATTGCCCCGAAAGTCAGCTACGAAGTTCCAACCATTTCGCTCGCCGTCGAGCACCTGGAAAACTTCTCTTACCACTGGGGACTTTGTGAGCCCTTCGGCATGTATGCCCCGGCTTTGATGGACACACCCGAGGGCTCCGACTTAATCGAGGAGTGGGAGTTTTATTACGGCCTGGCCCAGCGTTTGGGCATTGGGCTATTCAGCTTCCCAATGCAATCGCGCACGGCGACGGTGCGTGAGGAGCGCGACTTTGTGATGCTGGATATGGACAACAAACCTACCAGCGACGACATGCTGGAGCTGTTGTGCAACCGCTCTCGCATTCCCTTGGATGAAGTGAAAAAGCACCCGAACGGCGCGCTGTTCCCTGAAAAAATTGTCGCGGCCGCCAAGCGCCCCGACTGCACAGCCAGGCTGGATATTGGTAACCCCGACATGATGGCCGAACTTGACGCCGCAGTGGTGGCCAAGCCCCGCGATGACCGCTTTCCGTTTACATTGGTGTCGCGCCGAATGAAAAACGCCTACAACTCATCGCTGCGGGATCTGCCACGCTTGGTGAAAACCAAACGCCCGTACAACCCGGCCTATTTGCACCCGGATGATCTCGCAGCACTCGGCCTCGATGATGGCGATTACATTGAAATCCGCTCGGCGCATGGGGCGATTGTTGGCATTGCCAACGCCGATAAAACGCTGAAACCCGGCGTGCTATCGATGGCCCATGCCTACGGTGACGGGGCGCTTTCTGAAAACGCGAATGCCACTGACCAGAAGGATATTTTGTTCCGTGAGGGCAGCAACACCTCGGCATTGATCAGCACAGATGACGACTACGACCCCTTCTCAGGCATTCCCCGTATGAGCGCCCTGCCGGTTGCCATTCAGCCCTACCACAGTCACCCCGTCCCCAGTCAGCCCGCCCCGCAATAGCGGGTGGAGTGCGGCACTATTTCGGAAAAGCAGGCGGCCGCGGCTGCGCCTCCGGCCAGCGTTGCGGCTGACGCTTAAATTCGCTGAGGTCGTAGCCCATCTCGGCGATGCGCACCAGCAGCTCCTGATAACGCGTCTCCGACAGCTGCGGTGAACGCGCCATCAGCCACACGTAGTCGCGCTTCTCGCGCCCGATGATGGTTTCTGAGTAATCCTCAGAGATATAGGCCACCCGATAGTCTGCCTTGAACGGCCAAAGGAATTGCATCTTCCACTGGGTGTTCGCTGTTCCTTCCACCACCGTTGCCGAGGGGCGATATGTTTTGAGCGGGGCATCGAAACTGCCATCGCGAAAATGATAAGCCACGGCGATACCGCCGTCGTCCTTAAGCTGGTAGCTCTCTATCCCGTTGTGAGCATCGCGCTCGGGGAACAGCGGAATAAAACCGATCACATACCAGTCTCCCATAAAGCGCTGAAGATCGAGCGAAGACGGTGCCGGGAGCGCGTCACGCGCCGTGGTGCAAGCTGAAAGAATCGTCATTGAAAGTCCGAGGATGGCCATACGTAACATGTCACACTCCTTTGCCAGTGAATGCCTGCTGTACGTAATTTGACCAAACTCAGAGCATTGAGAAATACGCTCGTATTAACATCCCCATCTGCCAATAATTAAGGGGTATGTGAATACTTACCTACATAGACGGCCAGCTTGCCAGTATTTCCGCCCTCTGCCAACGTCGCTAGGGCTTTAGGCGCATTTTCCAGACCGTGGAAAAGCTGATTTTGGTTTACCAGTTTTCCAGCCAGAAACCACTGCTCGAGCTGCTGCAATATCGCAGGCACTTCAGCCATGTGGTCCAGAATTAAAAAGCCTTCCATGCGCAAGCGGTGCAGCGTCACCAACGGTAAATTCTTCACGCCGTAGCTGTCCTGCTTGCCGTATTGCGACACACTGCCCGAGGCAACAATACAGCCGCCGATAGTCATTGTGGGCAGTACCGCATCTAGGATTTCGCCACCGACATTGTCGAAAAATAGCTCGACGCCGTCGGGGATCATTTCGCGAATATCGGCGGTCAAATCGCGACTTGCCCGATAATCAACGGCGCCGTCCAAGCCCAGCTGCTCGGTTAGGAATTCACATTTACGGCTGCCACCGGCGATACCAAACACCTGAGCACCGGCGGCCTTGGCCAGTTGCGCAGCCATTAACCCAGTAGCACCCGCCGCCCCGCTAATCAGCACCCGCTGCCCCGCTTGCAAACGGCCGACCGTCATCAAGCCAATATGCGCAGACCAGGCAGTGAGCCCCAGCGTTCCCATGTAGGCATCCAATGGAATATCAGTGTGGGGAGAAAACCTCAGTGTAAAGCCGTCGTTAAGCAACTCATCACCGCTTACCACCTTGTAATCGGCCCACGACTGCAGACTCATCACATAATCACCAAGCGCAAAGTCTGGGTGGCGCGACGCGACCACTTTTGCGATCACATTACCGCGCATCAATTCGCCCACCTGCAACTGCGGCAGGTAATCGCGCTTCTCGCTAAGCCACAGTAAATTGGATGCATCGAGCGACAATAGGCAGGTTTCCAGCAGAAGCTGCCCCTCCCCCAACTCGGGTAACGGCTCGCTCCCCCAGCGCAGCTCGTCGCCAGCCAGGGCGTTGTCGAGATAGCGGGCAATACGCCAGCCGTTGCAGAATTCCGGTGACATGACTCATCCTTTTTTAGCTATTGTTAACGATGCCAGCGCACTATACGTGGCGCATAAAATTGCCCGCAATGTGTATCCACGACGAATCTACCCTGCAACGACGACAGCATTGCTCACCGTGCGCCTGCGCTGCACCGCCCTGCTTCGGACTGATACACTGCATCTCGTACCCAACGGAGCGATAACCGTGATGAAACCCCACACACCGGCCCCTACATGCAGCGAAGACACCGGGCAACGCCCCCGTGAGCGGCGTTTCCAATTTTCCAGTAACCGCGGCAACGCCACCCACCGCGTGCGCTATGTTGAATTCGGTGGCGGTAACGCGGACCAGACATGTCGCCTTTGCCAACCAACTCTGCCCCCCAAGTCACGGTAAGCGCCGAAAAGTTTCCCCCCGAGTGCTTGCAGAAAAAACACGGAAAACAGCCCCAAATCCGCCCCGCTACGACATACGTAACAGTATTTTGTGCTGTAAATAACAAGATAGTTTGGGGGATTTATGAAAAGAACCACATTTGCGCTGCTGTCGATGATGGCGGCGAGCAGATCTGTACTTGCCGTTGAAAACTGGCAGGGACTCTACACCGACCTACGCGCAGGCGCGGGTTTTAATCCAGGCGACAATGGTGAGTTGGAATTTCGCCGCGCAGATGGCAGCGACAACCGCGCCGCAATAGACAGCGCTTTCGGCGATAACTTCAATGGAGAATTTAACGCGGGCAGCTTACTGGGCGCCGCGATCGGCTATAAATTCCAGCAAGATCGCTGGGTCTATGGCGCCGAATTCAGCCTTTCCTCAGCCGATTTATCGCAGGATCAAAGCGCCTTCTCGGCCACGCCCGCCACGTATGTCGAGCGCCGGGAAATCGACCTACTCACCCATGCGTCGTTCAACATCGGCTATGCCAGCGAGCTGCCTATTCTGCCCTTCTTCAGCTTGGGCGCGTCCTATGGCGACGTCGATTACAGCTGGCAGGGTAACTCCGGCGCTTTTCGTGGTGACAACGGCAAGGATGACCGCAACATTGGTTACCACGTTGGTATTGGCGTTGAAGTGAAACTTAACGGGCCGCTGTCGCTCACCTTCGAATATCAATATGTCGACCTCGGCGATGCTGATTTCGCTACCAACTTCAGTGGCGAACAGGATTTGCTGGGGCAGAATAACGGCGCCTTCAACGCCTTTGGCAATGCCGCCTCCGGGGGCACCAACGCACAGGGCAGCGACGACGACTTCGATTTTCAAACTGTCGGGGCGGCGCTGCGCTACCGCTTCTAAGGCGTTTCTCCAGGCAGCGTGTCACGAACCGACACGCTGCTTGGCCACCCACCTCACATGCCTGGCTATCGCTTCATCATCACGCAAGGCCTCTATGCTTGAAAACCGTTGCCCTAGGGTCAGCTCATCATAAAGCTGGTGGATACCGCTGTGGCATGGGCGACACAGCCATACCCCGGTGTTTAATTCATTGCGGTTAAAGCGCTTGTAAAAGCGTGGCCGACGGTGGAGTTTCCGAGGGATCAAATGGTGAAATGTCAGCGCTACCTGCCTTTGGCAAAGCTGACACGGTTGTTGGGCGGGGCGGCGTCGAGGCATTGATATTTAACCCCAAAAAAAAGCCCCTGGGGGAGGGGCAAGAAGCAGGATCATGAAAAGCAACTACTCTTATGCGAAATCCCCCCTTTTGGATCACCACTGACAACGTGTGCTAACGCACAACTTGCCCAGCGCGACGACAAGCACCCACCACTACTGCACTAAATTGTCTACTCGATCACTTACACAGCGCGAGGCAACTCTTAGTATTGCCGCCTCTATTTTCCAGGCTGGCCCAGTGACTTCTCCAACAACATCTCAGCACCATATCGCTCATCTGCACGCTTTTCGCGGTTTCGCCATTTTGAATGTGATCGGCGCCCATGCCTGGACATCGCTAATGTTCCGGGTTGGGGGCTACGAAATGGCCGACAGCATGCGGCCACTGTATTCATTGATCCAGACCGTTTTCCACGATGCCACGCTGTATTTTGCGGTGATATCGGGCCTGCTGTTTACCAAAGTGTTGCGCGGCCGGCCCTGGGCAAACTTTTACCGCGCCAAGCTTAAGAACGTCATCCTGCCGTATGCCGTTTTGAGCGTGTTCTTTTTAACGGCGCTGTGGGATTGGTATGTTGGCTATGCTGCCGACAACGGCTTGCCCACCGACTACGCCACCGCCCTGCTACGCGGCTTGCTGCTCGGGCAAACACTGCCCCAGTTTTGGTATATCCCGGTGCTGGCAGTGCTGTTTGTGATCACGCCGGTATTGGACGCACTTATCCAACACCCACAACGTCGCTGGCTGGCCGTAGCGCTGGTTATTCTGCCTTTGTTTATCTCGCGCACGGGCATGGCGAATTCAGTCAGTGTGCAGACGATTGTCTATTTTAGCGGTGCCTACCTCTGCGGTATGTTGATGGGCCAACACTATGACGCCGTTCAGACTGCCATCACCCGCAACACTGTCAATCTATTCTTACTGGTATTGGCAAGCTCGGCGGCACTATTCGCTCTCTATGCCAACGGCTATAAAAGCAGTGGCTGGCTGTCGTACACCGAAAGCCTGTTCTACATACAAAAACTGGCGATCACCGCGCTGATTCTGCATACCTTCCTCTGCCTGGAGGGCGGGCTACCAAAGCTGTTGCACACGCTGGGCGACTACGCGTTCGCGATTTACTTTTTGCACTTAGTGTTCATCTTTTTACTGGCACAACTGCTCGTCGAGCCACTGCGAGCGCATCTGCACAGCGGCTGGATGTTCGCCGGGGGGCTATTGGTCATGGTGGGCAGTGCGGCATTGACCCTGGGCGCCAGCGCAATGTTAAAACGCTTGCTCGGCAGGTATTCAAGGATGATCATAGGAAGCTAACGCAGCAAAAACGTAAGCAAGGGAGTTGCTATGCGCTATGTATCGCGCGGCCTTGCCGCTTTCATAATCGCCCTGATGGCCGCACTCAGCGCGCTCGCTGAACCGCCAACACCAAGCCCGCAAGCCTACCGCGATGGTTTGTATTGGCTGCCAGACCTACCCTACGGCGACCACCCTCGTCAGCGCATGGATATCTATTTACCCAGTGTGACTCAGGGCGCACCAGTGATCGCAATGGTGCACGGCGGCGCGTGGCGTTTCGGCGACAAACGTCACCGCACCGTGGTTAAGCACAAGCTGGCTCACTGGTCATCAAAGGGCTTTATTTTTGCGTCGATCAACTACCGGCTTTTGCCGGATGCCAACCCAGGCGTTCAGCGCGACGATATCGCCCGCGCCCTCGCTCACTTGCAAACCACCGTTGGTCAATTGGGCGGCGACGCCGAACGCCTGATATTGATGGGGCATTCTGCCGGCGGCCATCTTGCCGCTTTACTCGCCGCGCGCCCCGATATTGCCTATGCCGCTGGCGCCACGCCGTGGCGAGCGACCATCGTCCTCGACAGCGCCGCCGTCGACCTGGAAACGCTAATGGGCGCACCGCATGCCAAACTCTACGACGCCGCTTTTGGCGATGAGCCCAAGCATTGGCAGCGCCTGTCACCGCTTCGCCAATTACAGCCTAACGCAAGCGACCTTTTGCTGATCTGCTCCCAGCGTCGCGACAATGCCTGCCCCGCCGCGCAGCGCTTCGCTACCGCAGCAGAGGCGGCCGGCAGCCACGCCGAGGTCAGCCCTCAGCCATATACACACACGGGAATCAATGCGCGCCTGGGTCAGGCAAACGCCTACACAAGCGCGGTAGATGCCTTCATTCAAAGGCAGTTGTCGGGGAGCGATAAGCGCTAGTCAAAATCCACGGCGCTGTGACGTTCTGCCATTTGCTCCTCTTCCGGCCCCCACACGCGGTTTACGCGGCGACCACGCTGCACCGCCGGGCGCTCAGAAATTTGCTCGGCCCAACGCACAACATGGGTATATGAGGTGACATCGAGAAATTCTGCCGCATCGTAGAGGTGGCCCTGTACCAAAGCGCCGTACCACGGGAAGGTGGCAATATCAGCAATCGTGTACTCGTCGCCGCACAGGTAGGTATTCTCAGCCAGGCGCTTATCCAGCACATCCAACTGGCGCTTCACCTCCATGGTGTAGCGTTCAATGGGGTATTCCAGCTTCTCTGGGGCATAGGCGTAGAAGTGACCAAAGCCACCACCCAGGAAAGGCGCACTGCCCATTTGCCACATCAACCAGGACTGACACTCGGCGCGCGTCGCCACCTCTTTAGGGTAAAAAGCGTCAAACTTTTCAGCGAGGTAAAGCAGGATCGCGCCGGATTCAAACACCCGCGTTGGCGGCGTTGTGCCGCGGTCCAGTAAGGCCGGTATTTTTGAGTTGGGATTGATGTCGACAAAGCCACTGGAGAACTGATCGCCCTCCATAATATTCACCAGATAGGCGTTGTATTCAGCTTTACTGATACCCAGCTCAAGTAGCTCTTCGAGCATCACCGTCACTTTCACGCCATTGGGGGTTGCCAGCGAGTAAAGCTGCAAATCGTGGTCGCCGCTGGGCAGGGCTTTTTCGTGCGTCGCACCGGAGATCGGCCTGTTAATATTGGCAAACTTGCCGCCACTTTCACTGTTCCATGTCCAGACTTTGGGGGGGACATAGGGCTTGGATTCCGACATACACACATTCTCCACGTTGTTGTAGTAATGGCTCACCGCAGCACCTCGCGGTGAGCCTACCTTGCCACAATAGATGCAAGAGTACATAGCTTGTTACATCTCTCGTACTCCGGCTTTCTGCTATGACCGCGTGTCCATGGCCGTGTTCATCGGCGAGCGCTGACGCCACAAGCCCTGGTGAACGGCCAAGGCGGTAATAATCATGCCCGCACCCAGTAGCATCGCTGGCGTGATCGGCTCGTCGACAACCACACTGCCAATGGCCAGCGCCAGCACCGGCGACACCAGCGGGATCAACGACACGGTTTCCACTGGCATGACTTTCAGAATGTAGTAATAGGCAACAAAGCCGACCAGCGACGCAAACAGGGCAAGGTACAGCAGGGATCCCAGCGACACAGCACTGAATACCAGTGGCTCAAAGCCAACCCACAGCCACCAGCTCAACAGCATACCCGGCAACGCGAAGGCCATTGCACCCAGCGCCTGCTCCACCGGCGACACAACGATGGTGGCGTTGAGCTTTTTCACCCACACCGCGCTGCCGGAGAACAGTAAATTAGACAGCAGCATTAGCGCGATACCGGTGTAGCTGTCGCCAGTGATTACCACATCGTCGGCCAGAATACACAGTAAGCCCAGCGCTGCCAGCGCAATGGCAAACAGCTTGCGCGGCACCAACATACGCTCCCCCAACATCGGCCACGCCAGCGCCGCCGTGAAAAACGGCGACAAGCCAAACATCAGTGCGATCAGTCCCGAGGGAATATATTGCGCAGCCAAGTACACCAACGCCATGTTGGGAAACAAGCTGATGGATGCGGCGAAGTAAAGCTTCCAGTGGCGGCGAATATTTAAACCCGCCACACCAAACAGTGTGCACAGTGCACTGCCGACAAAAAACGCAATAAGAATACGCAGGCTCAACGCTGCGATGGGGGCCAACGAATCGCCACCGAGTTTTATCGACAGTGGCGTCGTCGCCCAGATAAGAATAACCAGTAGATAGACAAACCGTACAAGCATGGCGCTTTACTCACGTATTTGCCGAGACATGTCCCCGAGGCCCACAACGAAAAAGGCCGCAGATGAAATGTCTGCGGCCTTTTGGAATTGGGTATTTTCTAACCTTGTATCAATTCTCCGCCGCACACCATCGCGCCACACGCACAATACGGCGCATGGCAGCGAGAAATTTGGCGAAACACCACTGATACATAATTTACATACTATATTCGTTAGCAACGCAATCACTATATGCCAGCGGCTTCCGTCGGCGCAAGGCCTCTGAAGCACAAAGACAACTAACGATAATGGCATGCCGCTTATGCCCATCGCCAACGGCAGCTCCCACCCCCTATCCACCCGCCCCCGTTTCCGCCATCTGACGCGCCATTCTTAACGCAAGAAACGAACAGGCCACACCGAGAAGCCGATGACATTTTTCATCATTAACATCACTATTGATGAAATAAAGAATCAACGCAGCAAAAGGACAGATAGCATGAATTAAAAATAAACATAAAAATCAATAGGTTAAGAAAATAACGAGTTTGGCATAGCTATTGCTATTACCGCTCTAACGATAAGATTAATTCAGTCTAAGGTTTGTACCATGAAGGTTTCTCGCTTCCGCTCTGCCCGCCAATTACTCACTGGCGAAGGCGCAACCGAACAATTACCCCAACACCTCAGCGCGCTGAATATCCACTCCCCCTTGCTAGTGACTGACAAAGGTGTGCGCGACTCCGGCAGCCTGACACTAATCAGCCAACACCTGACCGAGGGTAGCTTCAGTATTTTTGACCAAGTGCCGCCAGAACCAGAGGTGGACATTGTGAAGGCCTGTGCAGCCGCTTTTAAACACGGCCAGCACGACGGCATCCTGGCAGTGGGCGGCGGCAGCGCGATGGACATTGCCAAGTGCACCGCGGTGTATGTAGACCACGACGGTGAGCTGGAAGACTTATTCGGCGAAGACCAGGTACGCCAGCGCCGTGTTCCCTTGATCGCGATTCCCACCACCGCAGGCACGGGATCAGAAGTGACCAACATCGCTATTTTGTCGGACCCCGAAGCCCAACTAAAGAAGGGCATTGTCAGCGACCACCTACTGCCCGACTTGGCGATAGTCTCCCCGGAAATGACCCTGAGCTGCCCGCCCACAGTAACGGCCGCCAGCGGCGTTGATGCGCTGGTGCATGCCCTGGAAGCCTACCTGTCTAACTTTGCCAGCGATATCACCGACGCCCTCGCCATTAAAGCGATGACGCTGATCATTAACGCCCTGCCCAAGGCCTATGCCCAGGCCGATAACCTCAGCGCCCGCGAAGCAATGGCCACCGGCAGTCTGCTGGCAGGCCTGGCCTTTGGTAATGCGGGTGTGGGCGCAGTACACGCCCTCGCCTATCCGCTGGGCGGCCGCTACCACATCTCCCACGGCGTCAGTAACGCCCTGCTGCTACCCCACGTGATGGAGGTGAACAAAATGGCCTGCATTGAACGCTTTAGCGATATCGCCGCAGCCTTCGGCGCGCCGGTTCATCAACTCAGTCACCAGCAAGCCGCCGACTATATGCTAGAGCGTCTTTACACGCTGTGCAGCGATGTGAACATTCCCGCCCGCCTGCGCGACCTGAACATTCCTGAAGCCGACTTACCCCAGCTGGCAGAGGAGGCCTTCGGCGTAAAGCGCCTGCTGCGCAACAACCCCCGAGACCTGAGCGTCAGTGAGATCCTCGGCATTTACCAAGCCGCGTACTAAGCGCCTCACCGCGATCCAATAAAACAATAAAGGGACTCACCATGACTGCATGGCAACAACGACGCGACGGCGATGAATCGCCGTACATTCCCCTTGGCCCTTTCAAGCTAAGGCTGCCATTTATCCACTACCGCTTTGAGCTGCCCGACTACCTGCAGGGCCTGCTGATGTGCGCGGTAGATCTCGCGGCCATCCCGCTGATGGTCGAGCTGCTGGACATGCCCTTTGAAGCAGCAATCGCCATCGTGATGCTCAACGGCCTGTTCTATCTGCTTCACCACCTGCTTGGCGACCCGGTAATCCCCGGCTGGATCACGCCTGCCATTCCTTTGCTGATCGCCTATGTGGAAACCTTTGCGCCGGGCAGCGACCGCGTTCACGCCTTGATCGCTTTTCAGATGATGCTGGGGATATTCGCACTAACGCTGGGAAGAACCCGGCTAGCGGCAAAGGTTGTTCACATGATCCCCGCGGCAATCAAGTCGGGCATTATCATGGGGGCGGGCATTGCCGCCATCGCCATTGTCTTTAAAGAAGGCGGCCGCTTTGACCAATACCCCATCACCATCAGCATTGCGGTGGGCATTGCGTTTTACCTGATTTTTTCCAAGCACTTTGCCACGCTTCGCCAACGCAGCCGCGGCTGGGCCAACCTCGCCAAGCTGGGGATTTTCCCCATCATTGCCCTGGCCGTAATCGTTGCGCCGCTGGCCGGCGAAGCGCCGTGGCCCGATATTACCTGGGGCTTTACCCAACCCAACTTCGCACTGATGTTCAGTGACTACACCGTGTTTGGCCTTGGCCTGCCACCGCTAGCCATGTTCGTCACTGCCCTGCCCACCGTTCTCGCTGCCTATATCGTGTTGTTCGGCGATGTACTGCAAAGCAAGGCAATTCTCGCCGAGGCCGATGCGGTTCGCCAAGACGAAAAAATCGACTACGACCCCAACCGGGCGCACATGATTTTCGGCGGACGCAATTTTCTTATGAGCATACTCGGCCCCGATGTGGTGATGTGCGGCCCGCTGTGGGCGGCAATGCACGTGGTTATTGTTGAGCGCTACAAACAGGGCAAAGCGTCAATGAACTCCATCTTCGGCGGTTCGGGCTCCTTCCGCTGGGGAACCAACACCGGCCTTTTGCTGCTTCCAATTGTCAGCCTTGTGCAACCCATTCTCGGTATCGCACTGGCGCTCACCTTATTAATACAGGGCTTTGTCAGCGTACGCATTGGTGTGATGGAAGCGCGCAGCCAGCGCGACCTCGGCATTGCCGGCGTCATCGCCGCCATCTTAACCATTAAAGGCGCCACCTGGGCGTTTGCCGCTGGCATCTTACTCACCGTGCTGATCTACGGCCGCAACTTTTTCAAAGGCGACGTCGACACCACGTTCACCAAAGACCAAAACGAGGTGAACAATGGATAAGCTTGAGTTAGCGCTGTTGCAGCCAGTGCTCGACACCCTGCAAGACGGCGTGTACATCACCGACGAAAATGGCCTGACGCTCACCATAAACCGCGCCTACGAACGAATTACCGGCATCCAGCGGCACAAAGTCGTTGGCAAACATATGACCGAGCTCGTCAAAGCGGGGTACATCTCCAAGTCCGTTTCGCTGGAAGTAATCCGCGAGCAGGAGCCGGTAACGCTGGTGCAAACCATTCACGACAGCCGCAAAATTGTGGTGAGTGGCAACCCTATGTTCAATGAACAGGGCGAGCTGCAATATGTGATTACCAATGTTCGCGATATCACCGAGCTACTGAATGCCAAGCATGCCCAGGAGCAGCTTGAGCAAATTATTAACACCCGTCAGGAATACAGCCTAAAAGCGCCGGACACGGCCTTGGATAGCAGCATTATTCTCAGCAACCGTTCCCAGGCGTGCTATGAGCTTGCCGAACGCATTGCACCAACGCTGGTAAAGGTGCTGATACAAGGTGAGACCGGTACCGGCAAAACACTGCTGGCACAGTTTATCCATCAACACAGCGAACGCAGCGACGGGCCGTTCATCTCATTGAACTGCGCCGCCATGCCAGAAGGTTTGATTGAAGCCGAGCTGTTTGGCTATGTGGCCGGTGCCTTTACCGGTGCCAGTAATCGCGGCAAGGACGGGCTGCTGGATATTGCCCATGGCGGCACGCTGTTCCTCGACGAGATTGGCGACCTGCCGCTGGCGCTGCAGGCAAAACTGCTGAAAGTTGTTGAGGAAAATCGCTTCCTGCCGCTGGGCGCCACCCGCTTTAAAGATACCAATATTCGGTTGATCACCGCGACGCATCACGACTTGAAAGAGGCCGTTTCCCGCGGTCGATTCCGCGAAGACCTCTATTACCGCCTGTGTGTTGTGCCCATTACCCTGCCGCCGCTGCGCCAGCGCAAAGACGAGATCATTCCGCTGCTCAACCACTACCTGCAATTTTTTGCCGAGCAATACCAGGTCACCAAACAACTGGACCCGGAAGCCGTTGAGCGACTGATCAATTACTCCTGGCCCGGCAATGTTCGCGAATTGATGAACCTTACCGAGCGGCTATTGCTCAGTGCCACGGGCGAGACCATCGGCCCCAACGACCTGCCCGCTGAGGTGCAACCCACGCTTCAACCTGGCGAGCCGGGCATTGCCGGCACTCTGAAAGAACAAGTTGCCGCACTGGAAAAACGCCTGATCACCACCGCACTGCAACAGCATCGCACCACCCGTGCAGCAGCGGCCTCTTTGGGTATAGACCAATCCACGCTGGTGAAGAAATCCCAGCGCTGGAAGACCGACGTGAACCAATAACTCAGGATGTGAACGTGAATTTAGCCAATACGCCCTTTTTCAAAAATCAGTGTTTTATCGACGGTCAATGGCTGTCCAGCAGCGATACCGCCGCTGTTCACAACCCGGCAAACGGCGAGGTCATTACTCACGTACCAATGATGGGTGCGGCAGACACTGAGCGCGCCATTCAGGCAGCCGAGCGCGCGCAGCGCGAATGGCGTCAGCGCAGTGCAGACGAGCGAGCAACCTTGCTAAAGCGCTGGCACCAGCTTGTGGTGGAAAACAGCCGTGGCCTTGGCGAACTGATGTCACTGGAGCAGGGCAAACCCGTCGCGGAAGCCGAAGGTGAAGTCCTGTACGCCGCCAGCTACATCGAATGGTTCGCCGAGGAAGCCCGGCGCCTGTATGGCGAAACCATCCCCGGCCATCAGGCTGACAAACGCATTGTGGTCACCCGCGAAGCCATCGGCGTTTGCGCGGCCATCACACCGTGGAATTTTCCCGCAGCAATGATCGCCCGCAAAGTGGCTCCGGCATTGGCAGCGGGTTGTTCAATTATCGTAAAGCCCGCTCTGGAAACCCCGTTGTCGGCGTTTGCTCTCGCGGCCCTGGCCGAGCATGCCGGCCTGCCCGCGGGGGTGTTTAACGTGATTAGCGGCCACGCGCCGGATATCGGCAATGTCCTTACCGCCAGCCCTGTTGTACGCAAGCTCAGCTTTACCGGCTCGACGGCGGTCGGCGCAAAACTGATGGCCGACAGCGCCGCCAACCTGAAAAAACTGTCACTCGAACTTGGCGGCAATGCACCGTTCATCGTATTTGACGACGCCGACATCGAGCATGCCACCGACGAGTTGATTAAGGGTAAATTCCGCAACGCTGGGCAAACCTGTGTCTGCCCCAACCGGGTATATGTGCAGCGCGGCGTCTACGCCAAATTCAGCGAACGCCTGCAGGCGAAGGTCGCCAACCTGCGTGTTGGCCCGGGCTCGGAGCCCGACACCGATATCGGCCCGTTAATCAGTCGCGACGCCGCCGACAAAGTGAAGGCGCAGATCGACGATGCCCTTGGCAAAGGCGCAGAGCTGCTGTGTGGCGGCCAACGTCACGAGCGGGGAGACAACTGGTTTCAACCGAGCGTTATCGGCAATGCCAATCGCGACATGCTCTGCGCCCGCGAAGAAACTTTCGGGCCACTCATCCCCCTGTTCCCCTTTAGCGACGAGGCCGAGGTGATCGCGGCGGCAAACGCTACCGAGTTTGGTCTGGCCGCCTACCTATTTTCAAACAACATACACACCATTGAGCGCACCACCGAAGAGCTGGAGTACGGCATGGTCGGCATCAACACCGGCATGATCTCCACCGCTGTAGCCCCCTTCGGCGGCATTAAGTCCAGCGGTTTCGGCCGCGAGGGCTCGCACTTTGGTATCGAGGATTACACCGAACTGAAATACCGGTGTTACCACATTGCTGCGCGGTAAGCCGCCTGCAACGAGGAAGGCGGTGCACACTGCACCGCATAGATAGGTCATTGAATGACGACAATAAACAGCAAAAGGAAGCATAGTATGATCAGCTCTCTGCACAACACACGCAAACGTTTCGCTGGTATGGCACTGGCGAGTTGTATCGGTTTGTTCGGCGCCGCCGCTAGTCATGCGGCCGGCGACATCGAAGCGCTGCAGAAAAAGTCCCCCAACAACTGGGGCAAATGGGGCAAGGAAGACCAGATCGGCGGCCTCAACTACCTCGATGGCAAACAAGTATTGCGCGGGGTTGCCGAGATAAAAACCGGCGAACGCTTCACCCTGCAGCTGCCCATGACCCACGGTGTTGGCCCGGTCTTCCCCGGCCGCGTACCGGTTATGCACTTTATGTCTCAGGATGAAAGCATCTACTCATCCAATAAAATTAACGAACTGCCCGGCGGCGTGAAGTATTCTGACGACGCTGTATTTATGTACCTGCAAGGCACTACTCACGTCGATGCCCTTGGCCACGCGTGGTATGGCGACAAGGTGTACAACGGTAAGTCTGCCGACACCACCACTCACGGCCACAGCTTTGTGGATATCGGTACGCTGGGCGAAGCCGGTATTGCCGGGCGCGGTGTACTGCTCGATGTTGGCCGCGCAATGGGTGATAAGAACCACCGCCTGGCACCCAATGCCTGCATTAATCTCGACGATATCAAGGCAACCGCCAAGCGCCAGAAGGTCAATATTGAGAAGCGTGACATTCTGTTGATCCGCACCGGCTCTATGGGCCGCTTCTACGACGAAAACGACAAGCAAAACTGGAATGCGCAAACCGAACCCGGCCTGTGCTACAGCACCGCCTTGATCAAGTGGTTAGACAAGATGGAGATCCCCGTGATCGCCGCTGACAACCTGGCCATTGAACGCGCCAACCAAGTCATCGATGGCGACAACTATGTCATTCCTCTGCACGGCGCACTGATCCGCGACCTGGGTATTGTGCTGTCAGAAATCTACTGGCTGGACGACCTGGCAGAGTCCAGCGCGAAAGACGGTCGCTACAGCTTCTTCTTCAATGCAGCGCCACTGAAAATGAAAGGCGGCTCCGGCTCCCCCGTTAACCCCATCGTTATTAAGTAACACCACCCTTCCCTAGTGCCCGCCTGTGCGGGCTCCCCTTCGGGCAATGGCCTCGGTCACTGCTCTGGGGAACGGCTGCGCCAGAATTTTGCTTTTGGCCGAAAAATGCCTGCGGGAAAGGTCAGCACGATAT
Organism: Spongiibacter sp. UBA1325; assembly: GCF_002306875.1. Taxonomy (NCBI): domain Bacteria; kingdom Pseudomonadati; phylum Pseudomonadota; class Gammaproteobacteria; order Cellvibrionales; family Spongiibacteraceae; genus Spongiibacter; species Spongiibacter sp. UBA1325. The sequence goes on along the minus strand of NZ_DBTD01000004.1, from coordinate 249,311 downwards.
CGAGATAACCGCCGAATAACGGCAAAATAACAAGGACATTCACATGAACAAACATACCCTACTCAGCTGCCTAGGCAGCAGCCTTCTGATAGCGGCGCCAGCCTCGCAGGCCCTGGAAATTAACGCCGACGACTGGACCCTAAGCTTCGGCGGCTATATCAACACCCACCTGGTGTATGCCAAATGCGACGACAACGCCCCAACAGTGGCGGGTAACGCCTTGCTGTGCACCGGCGAAGACGCCAGCGCCGTTTCCAACGGTTACAGCCCGGCAAGTTTTCAACTCAGTGCCAGCACCCAACGCAACGGCTTCGACATTCGCGCGACGGTGGCCATTGAACCGGGAACCACCGACAACGCCGCCTTCAATGGCAATGGCGACGGTGAAGCCTGGCGCGCTTTTTTCACCGTTGGTAACGATGAAGTTGGCACATTAACGGTAGGCCGCGCCTATGGCGTCTACGGCATAGACGTGCTGGTAGAAGACATGTCTCTCGCCTCGGTGGGGGCACCACTCGCCGTAAAGAGCCCGCTTAATACCAGCCTGGGCGGCGCCGGTTACGGCTATATTTTTGCCGACCGCCTCTCGCAAATCACCTATGACTATAAAGCCAGCAACGGCGTGAGTACCGCCATCGGTTTATACCAGCCACTGGATTTAGTTTCTTTTGGCGGCAATGGCTATGTTGGCGATACCGGCAGCCAGGAACCGGGCCTGCACGGTAAGCTGCGCTTTGACCACCAGTGGGGTTTTGTCTCAACCACCTTCCTTCGTCAAAGCGTGGATGTTGCAAATGGCAACGACTACGAAGCACTGGCCGTCGACCTCACCGCCGCCATCAGCCTGGGGAATACCCGTCTCATGGCATCGGCATTCGACGCGACCGGCGTGGGCTACTACGGGCTGTTTATCGACGCCGCGGACATCAATGGTGAAGCGCGAGATACCCAGGGCTGGTTTGTGCAGCTCAGCCACCAGATCGGCGACACCAAACTCGGCATTAACTACGGTGAATCCAGTGTAGAGCTGGCACCCGCCGACACGGACACCCAGCTCGACACGCAGGCAAAACTCACTCTCGGCGTTTACCACACCCTGCTGCCGGGGCTGGTGCTTGCTGGTGAATACTCCGAGCTGACGGCAGACAACCACCGCTCTGAAGAGATGGAAAACCAAGCCGTAAGCGTGGGCTTGGCGCTGTCATTTTAAAGACACAGCCCCGGCCAATATCTTAGTCCCACCCGATGCACGCGGATCTCTCCGCTGTGGTCTTTGCGGCTGCGATGCAGCCGCCTTTTTCAACTCCCAGCCAACTGGTTACTCGGCGTAGGTCTCATTGAGATAGTCGATAATGTCTGTCGACTCAAACATCGCTACCCCCGTGTTGGGGTCGACCAGATACGGCACCTGACTGCGACCGGTTAGCTCCCGCAAACGCAGCCGGTTATCACTGGTTATTGGCGCATCGGGGAAGAATTTTTCGCGCACGATCGGCGGCCCCATTTCCTGCCAACGGGACTTGGCGAAATTGCGCAGGCGATAAGGAATCTCCAACTCACTTAAACGCTCTCTGACCAAACGCGCGTAGGGGCTGGACTCAAAGCTATACAACTCCAGCGGCTCAGCGGGCGCTGTGGACTCCGCCGCATACATACCGCGTGGCTTCGGCGACGATCGTAATGCCGTTGCCGCCAGCGACGACAACATATCCACCTGACGCAATACTCCCCGCGAGGCGCGGCGGCGACCACCACCATACTGGTGGTAGAGATAGTCGATGATATCTGCAGACTCCAGTAGCACCACATCATTGTTGGGGTCGACCAGCAGCGGGAACTGGCTGGCACCGCTCAAGTCGATCGCGGTGCCACGAAAGCGCATGCCGCCTTTCGGGCAAGGGTAGATCATCGCATCCAGGTCCAGCTCACACAGTACTTCCCGAACGAGCCGACAGAATGGACAGCCCTCATACTCGTAGAGCTCAAGTAATTTTTCCGGCTTGCCCGGGGTCGATGCAAAGGCGGCGGTGCCGCGCCAGGCACGACTGGAACTGGCAAAAACAGATGTCGCGATATCGAGCGCTTTCATGACGGCTTCCTCATAAAATTTGCCCGCTACCCTAGCACAGAATGCCTACAGGAAGGCGACACCACTAACGCGCTTTGCGACGCTTGCCCTTACCGGCTTTACCGCTTTCTTCACCCGGCAGCTGCGCCTCTAACCACAATAAGGTATCGAGGTAGCCAACAAACTGTTTCAGGTAGGCCGGCGAGCGTTCGCGCATATTGGTCAGCGAGCGAATAGCCAGCATTTGCGGGTTGAGAGGGCCGGGATCCTGGGGGGCGTTTTGAATGGCCTGATCGATGCGCTGCTCGATATCCTGATGGCGCTGGCGGCTGCGCAATTGGCGCAATGCGCGCAGCTCTTTTGGCGGCTCGCTGGTCGCCTTATCGGATGCATGGCTCTGGGAAGCGCCCAACAGCGAAAATTCCTGCTGGCGGAGCAAGGCACTGATCGGTGAACTTGCTTCGTCGCTGGTGGCGTCATCCGGGGTGTCTCGGTTTAGCTGTGCTTGCAGAGCCCGCAGGGCTGAAGCCGCCCCACTGCGACGAGTGACCAATTGCTGGCGGTGAGTCGCCAGCACACCAGCCAGTCGGCTCGGCTGCTCGCTGAATTGCTCACAGTCGCGCCGATAATCAGCAAGCATTGATGCCGCGCGGCGCAATAGTGGCGCCTGCACTGACGGTCGCTGCTGCTGCGCCTTCTCCAACAGACTTTCCACGCCGCGCAGGCGCGGTGGGTCGAACTGAGGACACTGCCCTTGCAGCGTCGCCAGCGTTGCCTGCAATTCAGCCAGTGGCGTACCGGGAACGGGAGTCACTTCGCCTCCTGCTTCACGCGGGGGACGGGCGCCATTTCCACGCGGCGGTTTTGGGCGCGACCATCTTCGCTATTATTGGCAGCCACCGGTTGCTGGTCGCCAAAGGCGGCGGCAAACACGCTGTCGGCGGGCATGCCTTCGTCGATCAACGCGCGGGTAACCGTTAGCGCTCGCTGCGCAGACAGCTCCCAGTTGTCAGAGAACTGCAAGTTGCCCTGCTGAATGGGCAGGTCGTCGGTGAAGCCGCTCACCATCAGCAGTTGATCATTTTCCTGCACAAACAATTTGAGCGGCGGGATCAGGCTGCGCAGCAGTTCTCGGCCTTCTTGCTGGAGTTCCGCCGAGTTCAGCGAAAACAACACACTGCCGCTTATGCCAATACGGCCATCGCGCAGGGTCACTCGGCCACTGGCCAAGGGCGCAGCAAGCGCTTCTTCCAACACGGCGCGGCGCTGTTGCTCCACCTCCCGCTGGGCGACTTCTTTTTCCAGGCTTTTCGCCAGTTCCAGCTGAAAGCCCAGCGCCCAAATGAGCAGCAGCACGAACACGCCCACCATGCCGGTCATCAGGTCGCCAAAGATCGCCCAGATTGGCGGCTCCTGGCTCAAGCCGTCGTCAAGTTCGCGACTCACGCCTCGGCCCCTTCGGCATTCATATTCAGCTCAAGTTGCTCGGCACTGTCGGTAAGGGCTTGCAGGCGCGCCAAAATATCCTGATGGGTGAGCAGGTTGTGGTCGATAATTTCCCGCGCCTGGGCAACGTAGTAACTCATTTGCTCATCGCTGCGCTCGCCGCTTTCCTTGAGGGTTTGTTCGACACTGGCCAGCGCCGCCAGCAGTTCGCCGTTACTGTCACCAAACTGCTGCACCGCGGCGGCAAAGGTGTCGCCCACGCCGGACAACTCCAGCGCGCTACCCGCCAGTTGGTCGCCAAGCTCGGCCAGCTGACCGGCGCGCTGCTCAATGCTGTCACCCAAACGCTCACCCAGCTGCTTGAGAGTATCGCCGCTGTTAGCGAGCAACTGCTCAACCGCTTCGCGCTGCGCCTGACTGTTGTCGCGCAGGCCATCGGTCAAACTGGCCAGCTCCGACATTAACTCACGGCGCTCATCGAGCAGGCTGTTATCGCGTTCAATGTTCTTGGTAATTTCGCCGCGCAATTGCTCCATCAGCTCTGCCGCAACGCGGGGCGCCTCCGACGCGGATTCGATCAGATTGGCCAGTGGCGCCTCTAATGAATTGCCCAGTTCGGCCAATTGCGTCGCCACGGCGGCTTGCAAGGTTTCCAGTCGGCTCACAGCGGCATCGCCGCGCTGCGCTTCCTCGTCGCGCAGCTGTTGCAATTGACCTTGCAGGGCATCGATCAGTGCACTGCTGCGCTCTGCCACATTTGCTTGCCAGCGCTGCTCCGCGGCCTGTTGCTGGCTCAGTTGCTCGGCAATGGCTGCCTGCAGCGTTTCCAAACGGCTCACCGCGGCGTCGCCGCGCTGCCCTTCTTCATCACGCAGCTGTTGCAACTGGCCCTGCAGGGCATCGATCAGCTGCGTACTTCGCGCCGCCACACTTTCCTGCCAGCGCTGCTCAGCCGCTTGCTGTTCTTCAAGTTGCTGGCGCTGCTGCTCCAGTAACTGTTGGTTGACGCTGTTCAACGCCGCATTGCGGGTTTCGGCATCTTCGCCCAGGGAGCGGGCCACCGCCGACAACATGGTTTCGGCATTGGCAAAGGCCGCCTGCCACTGCTGTAAGCGCTCAGCTTCGGCATCGCGCTGGGCCTGCAGCGCCTCGGCACTGCGCTGGGCCGCATCGTCCAGCAACTGGCGGCTGTCGCGGGCCATCTGTTCGGCGCTACTACTGAGGCTTTGACCCACCGCATCGGCCAATTCACGATTGGCGCGCTGCTGATTTTCCAGGCCTTTTTGCCAGGTGCTATCAATGGTGGCCGCGCTTTGTTCAAGCTGGCTAGACATCGCTTCAAGGCGCGCATTGGCGGCCTCGTCAAACTGTTGGTGGCGCTGCTGTAGGTCGCGCTCCAACCCTGCCAGCAGCCCCTCTACAACCGGCTTGATAGTTTCGCCAGCCTGACGACCGCTGTCCGCCAAACTGCGATTGAGTGACTCGGCCACCGCATTGGCCAGTGATTGAAAATCCTGCTGCACGCTCTGCTGAAACTGCTGCTGGTTGTCGAGCAATTGCTGGCTGAGCTGCTCGCCCATCTCACCGAGGCGCTCACTCAGTGCCGTCAGCTGGCTGGCAACGGTGGGCAGAGCATCGGCTTGTTGTTGCAGGGCGGAATAGGTTTGTTGGCGCTGATGACTGAGAGAGTAATTCCGGAAGCGGCTGTCGCGCTGTTGATCCAACTCGCGGGATACGTCAATACGCTCGCGCCGGCTGAGCGTAGCGATAAAACCCAGCATCGCCGATGCCGCCACACCGGCCACAGAGGTACCAAAGGCCATGCCCAGACCCTTGATCGGTGTGGTCAAGCCGTCGCGAATAGCGCTTAGCTCGGTGCTACCCTCCAGCGCTTGTACCGCACCGCCCAGGGTTTCGACCATGCCGACGAAGGTGCCCATCAAACCCAGCATGACCAGCAGGCCAACCAGATAGGGCGTGAGCACAGGTACCGGCAGCCCTACGTATTCCCCTTCGATACGCTGACGCACCGGGTTGCGCAGCGACGCGGGCAAGGCATCCAGCCAGCGATTCAGCTCCACATCGCCGCCCTGCGCCAGGGCCGCGTGCAGCGCGCCAGTGGCCTGCTGATAGCGCAGCAATTCTGCCCCGCCGGTAAAGTAGGCCAGCGCGATGAGTAACATCACTACCGATGCCAGCAAGTGGCCGGCGGCAACAGCCACCCCCATCCACAGAATAACCAGCGCGCCAAGAATAAAGGCAGCCAGGGAAAGCAATCGTGTCATGGAGTGTCCTCGTGTTCGGAGTTCAGGGCTTCCAATAGGCCCTGTAGCGGCTGCAGGCGCAGCGCGAGTTCAGCAAGTAGCAAACTCTGCATGTCGGTATGAAATTGCCAGAGCCAGCCCCCGTCCGCGAGCCACTGCTCACTGGTAGTTGGTTGCTCGGTATCGGCATCGATGTTTTGTTGCTCACTGCGCAGCGCGAAAAAATGCTGCGCCAGTAATTTAGGTAAGGCAGAAAGTGCACGACGGCTGTATACCGCCAGCGTGCCCTCCATCATGGTATCCAGCGCGGCCAGCTGGGCCAGCGCCTCGGAGCGACCCGCCAACAGCTTGCGTAACTCGCCGCGCAAGCTGATGACCCGATGGTCAATTTCACTTTGATGCAGGGCATAAAAGCGTTGATAAGGCGCGTACCCGGCGGCATCGCTGCCGAAAGTGTCGGCGTTTGGCGAGGGTAGAATAAATCCCGCCGGGCTGCTCGCCATCGCCTCCGGGTCGAGGGTGAAACTCGCGGAGATCGCCTCAATCATGTCGGCGCGGCGCGCCATAAAAAGGGTCTGGGCATCATCGCCGGGGGCTTCGCCGGTCGCCTTCACGCGTCGCAAGCCGCGCAATGACTCCGACAGGGCAATCGCTCCGGAGAGGTTAATCAATTCGGCCAGTTTGTCGGCAAAACCCGCGCGCGGCGCAGCACTCGCCGCCACACCCAAGGCATTGAGGGTATGGGCCAGTCGCGAAGGTGTCGGCGGGGCGTGCGCGGCGGCCTTGGGCATAGAATCCTAGTGCGAGTTCTCATCGAACACGATGAGCGAGTTTATTCGGGACAGGCCATTCTGCCAGCGTGACAAAATTTAGAGTGGTCACTGACGCCTGTTACAGGCCACAGCGGAACGGCGTTGCTTCTACTTTTTTGGCTATGCTTTTGCATTTTTGCGCCCCATTATCGCCATTTTACCGCCCGATTCAATACAACTGCACAGGCGATGTATTGGCTTTTCTGCCCCTTTTAGACGATTTTTTGCGCCAGACAGCCCCACGGGAATTCCGTACTATGGCGGAATTACCCGTAACGGAGCAGTCAATGAGTACCACAGCTGGCGCGAGCATTCTGTTTATTCCCCACGGCGGCGGCCCGCTGCCCCTGCTGGGCGACCCCGGCCATGCCCGGCTGTGTGCCTTTCTAACGCAAATGGGGCAAAGCCTGCCAAGGCCACAAGCGATTGTACTGATCAGCGCGCACTGGGAGGCCGAGCAAGCCCGGATTACCAGCGCCGCTCGCCCCGAGCTGATTTACGACTACAGCGGCTTTCCGCCGGAATCTTATCAACTGATGTATCCCGCCTCAGGCCATGCGACGCTGGCTTGCGAGCTGCAGCGCGCCCTCAGCAACGAGGGACTAATCGCTCATCTTGATGCAACGCGCGGCTTCGACCACGGTATGTTTGTGCCGCTAACGCTGATGTACCCCAATGCCGATATTCCCGTTGTGCAGCTTTCGCTGTTGAGCAGCCTCGATGGCGCCGAGCATATCGCCATGGGACGCGCCTTACGGGTATTACGTGACCGCCGGGTATTGGTGTTAGGCAGCGGCGCCACCTATCACAACCTGCAAGCCTATTTTGCCGGCACGATGGACCGCGACGCCCACCACCAGTTTGAAAACTGGCTGGCGCAACAGTGCTGCGACGAAACGCTCTCCGACGATACCCGACAAACTGCACTTGCCCACTGGCAGCGCGCACCGGGGGCACTGCACTGCCACCCTCGCGCGGAGCATTTAATGCCACTGCAGGTCTGCGCAGGCATGGCCCGAGGCCCCGCTCAACGAGTATTTTTTGACGAGGTCATGGGCGAACTCAGCAGCGCATTTTTGTGGCAATACTAGGGCTGGCTCACCCTCATCGCACTGCAGCTGCTAAGGGCAAATGGCGCCTGTCCTTTGGATCGTCACTAATGAACACTTGTTAATTTATTTTTATCCGCCAGCCGACTACACTGGGCCTCGCCATCGATCGCCACAACAATAAACACAGGACCCCGGCTATGCCAAAACTCAGCGACCCCCTTACGCTTCCCTGCGGCGCAACACTGCCCAACCGCTTGCTGAAATCTGCGATGACAGAGGGCCTCGCCGACGAGCACGATCACGCCACCCCGCGGCTCGCCAGACTTTACCAAGCATGGTCGGAGGGCGGCACAGGCACCCTGGTAACCGGTAACGTGATGGTCGACCACCGTTTTTTAGAGCGCCCAGGCAATGTGGTGATCGACCACAACGGCGGCGAAGAGCAGCTGAAACACTGGGCAAAAGCCGGGCAGGTCGCCGGTAACCAGTTGTGGATGCAAATCAACCATCCGGGGCGACAGTGCCAAAAGGTCGTATCGCACCAGCCACTGGCCCCCTCAGATGTGGGCATTGATCTGGCCGGCATGTTCGGCAAACCGCGCCCCATGACCGAAGACGACATCGAGCGTGCAATCAGTGGCTATGCGCGCGTTGCCGGCGTCGCCAAGGAAACCGGCTTTAGCGGCGTGCAGATTCACGCTGCCCACGGCTACTTGATCAGCCAATTTCTGTCGCCGCTGGCAAACCGCCGCCAGGATCAGTGGGGCGGTAGTCTGGAGAATCGCGCTCGCTTCCTGCTGGAGGTCATTCGCCGCAGTCGCGAGGCGGTCGGCCCCGAATTCCCGATAGCCCTGAAACTCAACTCCGCCGATTTTTCCAAGGGCGGCTTTAGCCACGACGAAAGTCTGCAAGTCGCGGCCTGGGTGTCGGAAGCCGGCATCGACTTGCTGGAGATTTCCGGAGGCACCTACGAAAAACTGGCACTGATGGGCGACCAAGAAGAAGGCGCCGCCGCCAGCCAAGCGCGGGAGGCCTATTTTTTGGACTACGCCAAAGGCATTCGCGACGTCACCTCAATACCTCTCGCAGTGACCGGCGGCTTCCGCAGCTATAACGCCATGCAAGCCGCACTGGATAGTGGCGCTATGGACGTGGTGGGCATCGCGCGGCCACTGTGCATGGAGCCCGATGTAAAACCCCTGTTGCGTGGCGAAAAACTCGGTTTTCGCGCCTGGGAAAAAGAGCTGCGCATCGGCCCCGGTTGGCTCGGCCCCAACAGCCCCAACCGCACCCTGCGCACCCTGAATTTTGGTCTGGCGACCCAGTGGTACTACCAACAAATCATCAACCTCGCCGAGGGCAAACCGCCAGTCGAAGACACCGGCCTGCTGCGCCGCGCCGCCAAGCACATGATCGGCGAACGCAAATTGGCGAAGCGCCGAGTGGCGCGGAACAATTAAGCCGCCTCCCAAATAAGGCGGCGATCTAGGCGGTACCAATCGTCTAACTTCGCCGCGTAACGCGCTTCAATTTCATTGCGCTTCAGCTTGAGCGTGGGGGTAAGAAGGTTATTCGCAATACCCCACGGCTCTGCGACCAAAACGACGAATGCCAACTGCTGGTGTGGGTCGAGCGTTGCATTCACATTATCGATAACGGCGAGTAGCTCTTTCTCAAAGTGGGCTCTATCAAAGTTCTCGCCAAGCACTTCAATCGCCTCGCTACCGGGCACGACTAACACGCAGGGACTTGGCTGGCCCTCACCCACCACACAAAGATTCTCGACCAGGGGGTGGCTGATCGCACTTTCAATCGGTGCGGGGGCGACATATTTACCTTTGCTTGTTTTAAAAATTTCTTTTACCCGGCCTTTTAGACGCAGACGACCACGGTCGTCGAACTCACCTAAGTCACCGGTTTTAAACCAACCGTCTGCCGTAAATGACTCAGCAGTCGCCGCAGCATTTTTATAATAGCCCGCCATTTTCGCTGGACTGTTAACTTCAACTTCGCCGCTTGCCGAAAGCCTCGACTGAACACCCGGCAAAGGCGAGCCGACATAGCCCACTCTCACCTCTCCAACTCTTGAAAGATGGGAATATGCAAAGTCCTCAGACATACCGTAACCTTCGAGCAATTCCAAACCCAGGTCTCGATACCAATGAATTACGGAGTCTGCGAGCGGCGCCGACCCACCTAATGCCACCCTCGTACAATCTATGCCAATCTGCCCTAAGACATAATTGCGAAAGTCCTCGGCTGTATCCGGGTCTTCTAGCATTTCACGCATGACCGAAGCAGGTATCTTTTGCTGAATTGCTTGCTGAAACTTAATCCACAACCTAGGGACGGAGTGGAAAATCGTTGGACGTGCTCGACGTAAATCTTCACCGAACGTCGCCACCCCCTCACTAAAAAAAACCTCACAGCCGAGATTAACGCTACTGTTGTGAATAATATTGCATTCAAATGCGTGCGCAAAAGGCAAATAGGATATCAATCGATCACGCTCATCAGCACCTCCAACATCTCTCAATATGTTGCGAGCAGCACATAACGCAGAGAAGGGAATCATGACGCCCTTTGGCTTACCGGTACTGCCCGAAGTATAAATGATGCGAGCGAGATCTTCGGGCCGTATAGAACTTTTCACGTGACTCGCATCAGCGCAGTCCAATATATTCTTCCAGGATAAATAGTTCTGCTGAAGTTGCTCGACCGGTGCCCCAGGAAAATGAATAAGCGGCAAACCATTGGGCACACCGGATTTCATCGAAGACCAATCATCCACCTGCCCTAGCAGTAGACAGCGCGCCTCACAGTGTTCAAGAATGTATCGCAATGTTTCCGCATTCAGGGACGGATATACCTGAACGCTCACACAGCCCGCCATCCAGATACCGAGATCGCAAATCAGCGACTCCGCGCAGTTGCGTGAGACGACTGCTATACAGGTCCCCGGGGCATAATTTTCGTTGAGCAAGTAGTTGGCAAAACAACGCGCCTGGCGCTGCACCTCTTGCCAAGAATATTCAATACTTGCACCGTCTCTGGGCTGAATTAAGAATCGCGCATTCGGCTTTTGCTGCGCCCAAAAATCCAGGCCAACAATAGGCGTCCAAAATTTCGACATGACAAAGCTCTCTAAAAAAGGGGGCGTTAACGCCCCAAGCAAGAAGGGTTACTTAGAAACAATGCTGCTGCAGACAAGACAAAAACGGCAATTTAGAAGTTGTAGCTCGCTTCCAGCCCAAACATCATCGGATCGCCAATCATGTAGTAATCCAAGCCGAAACTAGCCTGTAAATTGATGCTGTAGGTTTTGTATTCCTCGTCAGTAATGTTCTTGCCCCACAGCGCTACTTGGTAGCTGCCATCATTGGCGTACCAGCCTATACGCGCGTTGTACACGGTATAGGCGTCCTCGCGCCCCTGGTCATACCCGGCCGCATCGTTGTAAGCACTAAACCACTGTTCATCCTGATAATTGGCATTCACGTTCATGGACAAATAACCGCTTTCGCCAACATACAGATCGTAGTCGGCGGACAAGCTCACATTTAATGGCGGCGCCGAAATTAACTCATTGCCATCAAGCGTGATCGTGTCATCAAGGTCAGCCAATGTACTGGTGTCGCGCAGTTCGAGGTCAGTGTATTCCGTTTCCAGAAGACCAATACCTAACTGCAAGGTCAACCTCTCTGTGGCGCGCCACCACACTTCTGCCTCGGCGCCGAGAATTTCTGATGAGCCGGCGTTTTCTAAGAAGTTAGATATCCCCACGACATTAATAAATTGCTGATCGGTATATTCGTACATAAAGGCCGCTGCGTTAATCCGTAGGCTGTTGTCGAGTAAGTCGGCCTTAAAGCCCACTTCAAAGGCATCGATGTATTCGGGGTCTGCGTAAGCCTCATCGAGATCACGCGCTTCATAGTAAATACCGCTATTAAAGGCGCCCGCTCGATAGCCTTTGCTGTAACTGGCATAGGCCATCCACGCGTCGTTGAAGCGGTAATCAACACTCACCTTCCCTGTCCATTCCCTTTCGGTTGACTCAAGTTTTGGGCCACTATCCAGTGTGTAAGGCCCTTCGGTATAACCGGGCAAGCCATACTGAGTCAGGTTGTTCAAATAGGGTGTGGGATCAGCCAAAAACGCCAACAAGTCTTGAGGATTCCCCGACAACACTGGCGGCAAGAAAATCGGCACAAATGCCTGATCGTATCCGGTAGTATTCCCCGGAACAAAAGTGCCGCGCGGACTGCCATCCAAGCCTATCCGCGATACGTTTAGGTAGGTCAGGCGATTGGTGTCTTGCGTATACCGTACGCCGAAATCAATACCAAAATCAGCAGTAACGTCGTATCGCATTTGTGTGTAAATAGCAGTGGTCTCTTTCTCCGTATTTTGACGCTGATCAACCGCACCAAAATCGAGAACAAAAGGCGCTTGCCCAGCGAGGTCAGGCTTGGCCAGTGCCGCGCGAAGGTCGAGAAGATCGGCGAACAATTCATAGACATTACGCATTTCCAATTTTTCTATGCCGTAGTAGAGACCACCCATGACTTGGAATTCACTGTCAAAGTTGGATACGAAGCGGAAGTCCTGTGAGAATGACCGACTGCCGGTATACCAATCGATTTCAACCAGCCGAGTTGGACTGCCATCATCGTTAGTGAATTTATCTAGCTGAGTGTCGTACCAAGAACTCACAGAAATCAGCGAGTAATTTTCTGCCTCATAATTGAGCGTGGCGATAACAAGATCCAGGTCAAAATCATTGCGATTTCGGTCGCCGGTATTATCCTCCACCTCATGGAAGCCAAGGTTGCGGGTACTACGATCGTAGCCGGTATAATCGATAAATCCATTGGTCTCATACTCATGAAGTTTTATTGCTTCAAGACCACGCACATCCGTTCTAGCCTCGGCATAGGGGACCTTCATATTGCCGCGGTTCACCGCATGGGTGTATTTGAGCACGGCACTGAGACTGTCACTTATCTGCCAGTTCAGCGCCAACCGTGCAGCACTGAAGTCCAGCATGCCTCGGTCGTCTCCAACACCCTTATTCTCCTGCACGCCGTCATTTTCCTTAATCTTGAACGCAAGCCGCGCCGCCAGAGTGTCCTCGATCAACGTGTCGCCAATCGCCCCCTCCAAATTACTCATACCGTAATTGCCAATACCGGCCTTAATCATGCCCTGAAGAGGGTCGCCGATCATTGGCGTCTTGGTAATGATATTAATGGCGCCACCAGTGGTGTTTTTGCCATACAGAGTTCCCTGCGGCCCACGCAAAACCTCCAGGCGCTCGACATCAAAAAAACTGGTGCCGTGGGTGAAGACTGCACCCAAATACGCTTCATCAACATACACACCGATTGGGCTTGCCTGGTTTGAGCTGTAGTCCGACATACTCACCCCGCGAATCGCGAAGATAGGCTGAACTTCGCCGTAGGGACCGCTCACCTGCATATTGGGTACTTGGGCGGAGATGTCATTAGCGTTTTCAAAGCCCAGCTTCTGCAGAGCGTCGTCGGCCAAACCGGTAATCGCCACAGGTGTGTCCTGCACACTTTCCGCGCGACGCTGCGCTGTCACCACAACCTCCTCTAAGGCCTGAGAGAGTACTTCCGGCGTATACGCGCAGCTGATGGCAACAGCTGCAACGGCTTTCTTAAAGTGCGTAGATGTTTTTATCATTATGATTTCCTATTTTTTCTATGGCGTAACAGTAAGTAAGAAGGTCGGCTAGTCTCGGGCATGCAAGATCATGTCAGCGGCTTTTTCCGCAATCATGATTGTCGGCGCATTGGTATTGCCGCCAACGATAGTGGGCATAACTGACGCATCCACGACCCTCAGCCCCGTGATACCGCGCACACGAAGCCGCGAGTCAACAACGGCCATAACATCGGATTCGGGACCCATTTTGCAGGTGCCGACAGGGTGGTATTGCGTATCGGCGCGGTTGCGAATATCTCGCTCAATAGCCTCGGCATCCTGCCAATCAACGGGATAAATTAACGATGGGCGGTATTTGTTGAATGGCGCCGACTCCAGAATCGCAGCTTGCAGTTGGGCACCTTTTACCAGCAGGTCGACATCATCTTGGTGACTGAGAAAGTTCGGATCAATCTTGGGCGGTTGCTCTGGCTTAGCTGAGTGTAGGCTGACAGTGCCGGTACTTTTCGGCCTAAGTACTTCTATGTGGCAACTGTAACCATGGCCGAAGTGAAGCTTCCTGCCATGATCGTCGACAACAGCCACCACAAAGACCATCTGCAAGTCGGGAACCTCGACGTCCGGCGCCGAACGCAAGAACGCGCCCGCCTCGGCGTAGGGCGTTGTCAGTATGCCCCGACGGCACTTAGCCCACTGCGCCATGCCGGTCGCCACGCGGGCACTGCCGCGCAACGATAGACCAAAGGTGTCGGCGTTGTAGGGCGTGCGATAGGGAACGGTGTAGTCAATATGATCCTGAAGGTTCTTACCTACGCCGGGCAAATCTTGCAGCACCGAGATTCCGTGTTTAACAAGCTCTTCTGCCGGCCCAATACTCGACCTCATCAGCAATTGCGGCGAGCCAAACGCTCCAGCGCAAACCAACACCTCTCTGCGTGCGCGGAGCATTCGCTTTTCGCCGTTAACGATGACAGAGAGACCTATCGCACGGCGGTGCTCAAACTGAATTTGGTCGAACAATGCGCCAGTGATGACTTTTACATTACCGCGCTGCATTGCCGGGCTTAAATAAGCAGCATGCGCGCCATGCCGCTCGCCGTTTTTTTGGGTAACCTGGTACTCGAAACACCCAAACTGCTCAGCAGCATTGTAATCCGGGTTCAATGGGATGCCCTGGGCCTGAGCGGCCTCCAGAAACGCCATATTTAAGGGGCTGGGGCACTGTAAGCTTGCGACATTGAGGGGGCCATCCGCACCGTGATAGCGATGGTTATCGCCAAATGTCTCGTTGTTCTCGGAACGTTTGAAGTACGGGAGCACGTCCTCATATGACCAACCGACATTGCCCTGTTGCGCCCAGCCATCGTAGTCCCGGCGATTTCCACGAACATAAAGCATGGCATTGATTGCACTGGAGCCTCCGAGGCACTTCCCGCGCGGCTGATAGCTACGACGTCCATTGAGCCCTGGCTGAGGCTCGGTTTGATACGCCCAGTTGTTCATTTTTGAGCGCATCATAACCACTAAACCCGCGGGAGCCTTTACAATGGCACTATCTCCACGCCCCCCTGCCTCCAGCACACACACGCTGTAGCGTCCGCCCTCGCTGAGGCGATTGGCCAGCACGCACCCCGCCGAACCGGCACCGGCGATCAGGTAATCAAATGTCTCTGGCAACATCATGCAGGACTCCGCTATTCTTTTTATTAACGACTACTGTTAGCGAGCGTTGCTCGCCTACAGAAGTGGAGGCAAGATGTTAGGAAAATAAATGTGATTGTGTTTTCCACTACGCGCAGACTTGTTACCTTTTCGCGCAAAAACCAATAGTAAATTCAGATATGACTATGACAAAGCCACTATTGCCAGGCACCCAAACCACTAGTGGAGCGTGGGGAAGAATCGTAAGCGAGTGCCTAAAAGATGCTGGAGTTGATCCAAAATATTTATTTGAGAAAGTAGGTTTAGATTACGAGGAATCCATCAAGCCAGATGCTCGAGTTCCTGACTCGAAATTACGCAACCTTTACCCTATCTGTGAGGAAGCTACGGGCATATCAGAGTTTTACTTGCATCTGGGAACATACGTTAATGCCCATAGTTTTCATGCTCTGGGAATGGCAATCTTGGTAAGCAAAAATGTGGAGGATGCACTACACCGATTTCAGCGTCATGGGGCAATAATTTCAGACTCAGGACATATTGAAATTCATCAAAACGAAGATCAGTGTCAATTTGAGATCAAATCGCAAAGTGATTTAAAAGGTCATCGACTACTCCCGCCGAAGATAGTCCCCTGTTTTTTCCTTGGAGTCGCAAATATGATGCGAGAGATAACTGGCGACCCAAATTTTAACCCACTGAAAGTTATATTATGCCAAGAACACCCTGACAATATTGTTCCCTATAATTCAGCCTTTAAATGCCCAATCCAATATAACCAATCTCGCGATGTACTCATTTATGACAGTAGCGATATAAAGAGGCCAGTGCGCTACTCCAATGACTCGCTGGCACGGCAACATGACGAGATTACCGAAGCCTTTATTCAGAATATGTCGCCAGGTTTTGAGGACGCTCTCTACCGACAAATTCTGAAAGAACTTCCCAACGGAGAGCTCAGCGCCGAGAAGCTTGCCTCTCGACTGAATATGAGCTTGAGAAAACTGCAGAATAAGCTGCAAAGTGAAAACACGACTTACCAACAACTGCTAGACAAAGCGCGAATGGAGTTGGCAAAAAAATACCTCAGCAACACTCATTACAGTATTACCGAGGTGGCATTCCTGCTGGGTTTCGCCAGCAGTGCCAGCTTCTGCAGGGCATTTAAGCGTTGGTTTGATTGTTCACCGTCGGAATACCGGCAGCACTTACCCTAGGCTCCTCCCCCTATTATTTCAGTCTTTAATCCGACTGCACCGCCGACTGCGCATAGGGTTTTAAGGGCGGCTCTTCGGTCACCAGTGATAGGTCGGGGAAACCCTGACCGCCTTCGCTGGCAAACACATCGATAAAATCGGTGAGCAGGCTTGGCGATAGCGCCGGCTCGGGTAAAAATGGCAGTAAACCACATATCTCGCCGCCGGCCCGCTCTGGGCTGGCTGGCCCACCGTTGGCCAGCGCGTCGAGTACCAGCTCGTAGGTCGCACGGTCGGTCAAACCGATCGTCGCATGCTCGACGATGCGTCCCGGGCAAACATCTTGAATCAGAATATTGGCAACTCTGGGGTTGTCCTGCTGCCAATCCAACGCCGCCGTTGGCACTGGTGACACCGGCTGCACCAGCTCGTCAAACTGGGTGTAGATATTGGTGTAATCAATATCACCCGGCGTTTCATCGTCGCTATTCAGCGCCTGCATATAGTTCGACTCTTGCCCGAACTGAAAAAATACTGCCGGCATGGGCAGGCCGAGTGCCGTTAATTGCGCAAATTCCAGGCCGTGGTTAGGCGTCGCCAGAAGAATCATGTCCTCAATTTTGTCGCGCAGGCTCGGCCACCAACGCACTGCCCAGCGCGGCCCCATACCGCCCTGACTATGGCCAACAATGGATACCTTGCGCCCGGAGTCGGCAATTTGATCAATCGCATTCACCACATATTCGGCGGCAATCTGCGCATCACTTAACCCGCGGTTGGGGTAGGTCACAATACAAACATCGTAACCCTCGCCCAACAGCAGGGGCTCGTAATTCCACGTCCACTGCTCTTCGCCGTGGGTAAACGTGCCGTGAACCAGCAGCACAACAGGCCCGCTCTCGGTGAAGGGGTTACAGACCAGACCCTCATTGAGCACCGACATTTCTGTTTCAAAGGTCGGCTCAGAGAAACGCTCACCGGAGGAACCGGAGCCCGACGAGGAGCCTCCGCAGGCGGTTAATACCGCGATGAATAACAACCCCAGTGTTGTGAGACGTCCTTTTTTCACATGGTCAAACATGGCTTACCCTCGGTAGGTTTAGCGCTTGGCGCTGCGAGAACGCTCATTGTTTGGCAAGGCGCGCAGCTGATCAATCGTCCGTTTTACATAATTATAGAGAGACGCCATGAGCCTACCACGCAAGGATGTCGAATTTTTAAGCCAGGGCACTCGCTGCCGCGCATGGCATTACCCCACGGCCACACCACAAGCCTGCATTGTGATGGCGCACGGTTTGGGCGGTACACGGGATGCGGGCCTGGAGCCCTACGCCCAGCGGTTTGCCGACGCGGGCTTTGCAGTGCTGCTATTTGACTACCGCCACTTTGGCGCCTCTGACGGTGAACCCCGGCAATTGCTGTCTGTTTCCAAACAGCTGCAGGATTGGCGCGCCGCCATCAGTTTTGCTGAAACCCTGCCCAATGTTGACGCCAAGCGCATTGCGCTGTGGGGCAGCTCGTTCTCGGGTGGACATGTGATCAGTACGGCGGCCGCCGATAAGCGTGTGGCCGCGGTGGCTGCCCAGGGGCCGATGATGGACGGTCTGGCCTCGGTAGCGGCCATGCTCGGCTATGCAGGCGTCGGCCGGCTACTCAAACTCAGCGCCTACGGCGTGGCCGACCTGGCCAAATCCGCCCTTGGCGGCTCACCGGTGATGGTGCCCATTATCGCTAAGCCCGGTGGCTTTGCCGCCATGAGCAGCCACGACGCCTGGAGTGGCTACCGCGCTATTCAACCCGATAACTGGCAAAATGCCATGGCTGGCCGCCTGGCCCTGGCGCTAGGCACCTATCGCCCCACACTCAAGGCAAAGCAAGTCCATTGCCCTGCGCTGATCCAAGCCTGTTTGCGCGACACCGTGGCACCGGCTTCGGCAGCGATTAAGCTGGCGCATAAGCTCGGCGCGAAGGCCACGCTCAAACAATACGATATCGGCCATTTCGATATTTATGTTGGCGAGGCGTTTGAACAGGCGGTGAGTGATCAGATCGCCTTTTTCCAAAAGCACTTAAACGGCACTCAATAACTAACCTGCACCGGCGTCAACGCGCTCTCGCCGCGATGCGCCGGTATTCTCGGTAACTCGGTGTCCAGAAGTTGCGCTCTATATCTGCGCGTAACTCTTCGTCACTGCGCTCGCGGGCCAGGCCCTGCGCCTGAGCCACTTTGGCAACGGCAAAGGCGATGGCACGACTCAACTCAGCGAGCTCGGTTAGCGGCGGCAGCACCCTATTGCGTTTATCGTGATACTGGCTAGCGGCCTCGGCGAGGCAACGACTGGCGGCCATTAACATTTCGTCGCTGACGCGGCTGGCGCGACTGGCCACCACTCCCAAGCCAATTCCAGGGAAGATATAACTGTTATTGCACTGCGAAATCTCGTAGCGCTGCTGCGCGTATTCCACCGCTGAGAACGGGCTGCCGGTGGCGACGATAGCCTGCCCATCGGTCCATTCAAGAATCTGCTGCGGCCGCGCCTCAACATGCTTTGATGGGTTACTTAATGGCAGGATGATGGGCCGCTCACAACGCTGGTGCAGACGGCGAATTGCCTCTTCGGTAAACAGACCAGGCTTGCCGGAAACACCTATCAGCACACCTACATCGATATTACTCACGACATCCAACAGGCTGGGATAGTCGCCATCATACTGCCAGGCCGATACCGCCGATTCGGGCTGAGCCAGCGCCGCCTGAAAATCCAACAGCCCGTCCATGCGCTGCATAAGTAAGCCAAAGCGGTCGATCATGTAGAGTTGGGCGCGAGCTTCGGCGTCGCTCAAGCCCTCCTCCACCATTGCACGAATCAATTGCTCGGCAATGCCACAGCCCGCCGAACCCGCACCGACGAACACGATATTCTGATCCCGCAGCCGTTCGCCCTTGCGCTTACACGCGGAAAGTACCGTCCCCAGGGTGACGGCAGCGGTTCCCTGAATATCATCGTTAAAGCAACAAACACGCTCTTTATGCCGCTGTAAAATCGGCATGGCATTGGGCTGAGCAAAATCTTCAAACTGAATCAGCACACCTGGCCAGCGCTGTTGCGCCGCGTCGATAAACTGGTCGACAAAGGCGTTGTACTCATCCTTTTCAATACGCGGGTGACGCATACCCATATACATGGGGTCGTCGAGCAATGTTTGATTATTCGTGCCCACATCCAACACAACCGGCAATGTGTACGCGGGGCTAATTCCACCGCAGGCGGTATACAAAGATAGTTTGCCTATGGGAATACCCATTCCCCCAATGCCCTGGTCGCCCAAACCCAACACGCGCTCACCGTCGGTGACCACCAGCACTTTTACTCGGTCCTTGCTGACACTGTGCAAAATGTCATCCAAGTAGTCACGGTCTTCATAGGAGACAAAGATGCCGCGGGCACTGCGATAAATGTCGGAAAAATGCTCGCAAGCCTCGCCCACCGTCGGGGTGTAGATAATGGGCAACATCTCTTCAAGGTGATCATTCAGCAGGCGATAAAACAGGGTTTCATTGTTGTCTTGCACCGCCCGCAGGTAGATATGTTTATTGATCGGCTCATCGAAGCTGCAGTACTGCATATAGGCACGCTCGACCTGCTCGTCGATATTTTCGTAGCGCGGCGGCAACAGCCCCATCAAATTAAAGCTGCGACGCTCCTTTTCAGTAAATGCCGAGCCTTTATTTAGCAGCGGGGTTTCCAACAACATGGGGCCTGCGTAAGAGATATACAGCGGTTTCTCAGAATTCATAATGGACTCGTATCGGAGGGGTACAAACAGCTTCTCGGCGCGTCATTCTACACATGAATAACGCCAATCACAAAATAAATACTACTAAAGTCTATGCGACGATTGCCAAGCTCGCACAGGGTAACACGCCCCATGCAAACTGCTATGCAAGCTGCGACGCAAGCACAACACCGGCAACGGAATAAAATAAATACTCTTTATTTTCAATTACTTAAACAGGGAACAAAACTTGCAACCAATTACCTCAGGAAATTCACACTGCGCAGTAGATATGCGCACCGGAGCGTTTTGGATGCGTAACATTGCGAATCACCCCAGCCCGATTGAGTCGTCACGCGTACTCATTATCGATGACTCTCCCGTAGAGCTGTTCCGAATGGAGGCCTTACTGACGAGGCATCACTTTGAAGCCCTGTGCTGTAACGACCCCAGCAAAGCACTGCAAATTTTACTGACTGAGCATATCGACATTGTGCTTTGCGACTGGCAAATGCCCAAGATCACTGGATTAGCGCTCTGCCAAACCATTAGTCAGAGCCCTGCAATGGGCGCACCCTACTTCATTATGCTAACGGGGCGGAAAGACCGGGCAGACATGATCGCAGCCATGGACGCGGGCGCCGACGACTTTATCTGCAAGCCCGCCGCCAGCGAAGAGCTTCGCGCTCGCATTCAGGCAGGCTTGAGGCGCTTGGACAGGGAGCGTTCCATGATGATGCGCCAGCAACCGCTACTTCTCTGCGGCGAATAAATACACCATTAACGCCTCGCGCTGCGCTTCATTTAAATTTAGCTGAGGCATCGGTGGTGTCGGCGTTATAAAAAAGCTCATCAAGCTCTGCGCAGAATAACGCTCTGCCAACCCTTGCAGGGGGCGCAATCCTTTACCCTCATGACACTCGGCGCAGGCATAGCGTTCATATAAGCTACCCCCCATTGCCACAAGCCGCTCGCGATCGCGCTGACTGTAGTCGCGCAGTGGATCGGTTTGGTCGCGCTCAGCACGGGTATTAACCGCTGCGCGACTGGCTTCACCGCGGTGCACACGATAGACCCGGCCACTGTAATCATCGGAGATAAATATCTCTCCGCTTGCCGCCTCCACAACATCCACTGGGCGACCCAGCAAGCTGTCGGCCTGCAGGAAGTCACTTAAAAAGTCGCGCTGGAGAATACTGCCGTCTTGCTGCCAGTGAAGTGACACCACCTTGTAACCATCTGGCTCACTGCGATTCCAGGAGCCGTGCAAGGCCACAAGGGCCGAGCGCGCGTAAGGCCCGTCCTGGTGCCGCAAAAAACGAATACCGAGGGGGGCATTGTGCGCGGGGAAATTATGGGCAGGCGGTCTGTTTTGTGGCAAACCTTGCGGAATTTTCTCACCGAAGTCCGGGTCCAGCTGATCCGCATTGTAGTAGGGCCAACCATAGAAGCCGCCCTTCACCACCTCATTCAGCTCGCAGGGCGGGAAGTTGTCACCCAATAAATCGCGGCCATTATCGGTGGCGAAAAGCCGCTGATCCCAAGGCGTCCAGTCAAAGCCAACACTGTTGCGTAAACCGCGCGCATAGATTTCCAGGCCACTGCCATCCGCTTGCATGCGCATGATCGTCGCGCGTTGCGGGTCACTTTCTTCACACACATTACAGGTGGACCCGGAGCTGAGATACAGCCAGCCATCTGGGCCAAACGCTATGGTTTTTGTCCAATGGTTGCCGCCATCGCCAAATCCGCTCACCAACCGTTGGTAGTCGCCTTGAATGCGGCCATCACTGTCCAGCGCCACGCGACCAATTGCATTCGACTCGGCAACGTATAAGTGATTTTCTCGCAATGCCAGGCCATGCGGCCGCGTCAGCCCCGCCAGCACGACCTCTTGAGCGTCGGGCAAGCCATCACCATTGTGGTCTGCAGCAAGACGCAGCACTTCACCAGTGCGCGGGCGACTGACAAAAAGATCGCCACCTGAGGTGATGGCAAGAAAACGAATATTTCCAAGACCACTGGCATACACATCAACGCGATATCCCTCCGCGACTGTCAGATCAGTACCGCCATCCATCGGCGCGGCATCGCTGTAGCCAACGGCCGCATGCAACAGCGCCCGAGAGGCCATCGCCATACCCGGCGAGCCAAATTGAATCAAGACAAACGGGCTGGCGACAATCAGGATCAGACAGAGTAACAGCGCAGAAAAAACAAAGACCAACGTGCGTTTCAAAAGTGTATTTCCCCTTAGTATATATTTCGGCTCAACAGCGCCTTATGACGCCTCACCGGCTTCGCCAGTGGCGTATGGCAGCGACGAATCGGGCAGTTGAGCCAACGACGCGTCAACCAGATCCTGAAGCTCTCGCAACACCACAGTGAACACCGACAAATCCTCGGCTGCCGCAATTCTGACACTGTCGATGATGGTATTGTAACGGCTCAAGCGCGACTGATTGTCAGTTTGCCAGCTATCGAGTATGTCAGACAAACTCCGTTGCGCGTCGCTCAACAGGCCAATGCTTAGCTGGCGCAACAACGACTCCAGGCTATCCACATAGGACTCCCGCGCCAGGTCCTGCCAACGCCCACCCGGCTGCCAGGAAATTAGCACCTGCAGCGCCCAATCCATTTGCAAGGTTTCTAGCAGAGCGAACTGCAACTTGCTGAAACGCTCCGCCGGGCAATCAACTTCCAGGGCGGCGTCCACGCAGCCTGGCAGCATAAAATAGGCATCAAATGCCGCAATCGTGGTCGCCAATTCTTCCGGCACCCCGGCATCTATCCAGCGCGCGCTTCTGCTGCGGTATTCCTCTGCCCATACACCGCGCAGATTCTCCACCACACCCGGCATTAGTGCAGCGAAGCCCGGCTGCATTTTTTCAATCAATCGCGACGGCTGTATATGGTGGATATTTCGCAAAAACCAGCGCGTGCTGCGTCGCCCAAGACGCATAATCTGGTGAAACAAGGCGTACTGCACGGTGCTATCGACACCTTGGTCCAACGCTTCTACGCGGCGCCACAGCCCTTCAATGCCAAATAACTCGACGACGGTGACAAACGCACAGGCTGTCTCTACTGCTGTTGCCCCCAGGGAGATTTCCTGACGATGGCTGTAGCGAAAGCCCATGATGTTGACCAGCTCATTGGCCAACTGCGTGGCAATGATTTCCCTGGCCAGACGGTGGTCGCGAATTTGTGAGGCATAGTCGCGGCGAAGACGCTGAGGGAAGGCGCGGTATACACGCTCAAGCAACCAGGGGTCGTCGGTATCCGCCAGCGCCATTAACTGCTCCTTGAGCTCAACTTTGGCGTAGGAAACCAGCAGCGCTAATTCCGGTCGCGTCCAGCTTTTCCCTTCGCTGTGCAGCTCGTTAATACGCTCGTTATCAGGCAAAAACTCCAGCTCTCGATTCAGCGCCCCCGTCTCTTCCAGGTGCTCAACAAAGCGAAGGTAGTCGTGGTGGTGCTTATCGCGGCTATAGCTTGCCAGGCTGATTGCCAAGGTCTGACGGTAGTTGTTATGCAATACCAAGGACGCCACATCATCCGTCATATCGGCAAGCAGCTGATTGCGCTGCTTGGATGTTAAGTCCTCAGACTCGAGCTGTGCATTGAGCAGAATCTTTATATTTACTTCGTGGTCGGAGCAATCCACACCAGCAGCGTTATCGATAAAGTCGGTATTACAAATACCGCCATTGCGGCAAAACTCCAGACGCCCGAGCTGGGTAACGCCGAGATTTCCGCCCTCACCAAATACCCGGCAACGCAGCTCGCTGCCATTTATCCGCAACGGGTCATTGGCGCGATCACCAACATCGGCATGACTTTCTTCCGAGGCTTTAACATAGGTGCCAATGCCGCCGTTCCATATCAGGTCTACCTTCGCCTGCAGCAGTCGGCGAATCAGTTGCGTGGGAGTGAGTGCGGCGTCGTCACAGGCTAGTAGCTGCTGCATTTCCGGCGACAATGGCACCTGCTTGGCGCTGCGCGAGAAGACGCCACCGCCCGTCGAGATTAATTCGGTACTGTAGTCGGCCCAACTTGACCTGGGCCGCTCAAATAAGCGCTTGCGCTCCTGCCAGGAAGCTTCTGCATCGGGCGCTGGGTCAATAAAAATATGCAGGTGGTTGAAGGCGGCAACCACCTTCAGCGACTTGGACAACAACATGCCGTTACCAAATACATCCCCGCCCATGTCGCCGATACCAATCACCGTCACCGGATCGCGCTGCACATCAATATCAAGCTCACGGAAGTGCCGCTGCACCGCGACCCAAGCACCCCTGGCGGTAATTCCCATCGCTTTGTGGTCATAACCGTTACTGCCCCCTGAGGCAAAGGCATCGCCCAGCCAAAAGCCGCGACTGAGGGCAATATCATTGGCAATATCGGAAAAACTCGCCGTGCCCTTATCCGCCGCAACCACCAAGTAGGGATCGTCGTCATCGCGGCAAACGACAGACTCGGGCGGCACCACACGATCACCCTCGCGGTTATCGGTAATATCCAACAGGCTGCCAATAAACAATTTGTAGCAGGCCACGCCCTCGGAAAACAGCTCCTCTCGCGACTCAAGCTGCGCCGAGCGTCGGGCGACAAAGCCCCCTTTAGCACCGGTGGGAACTATGACGGCATTTTTCACCTGCTGCGCTTTTACCAGCCCCAGGATTTCGGTGCGGTAGTCCTCCAGACGGTCAGACCAGCGTATGCCGCCGCGCGCAACTTTGCCGCCCCGCAGATGGACGCCTTCCACGCGCGGCGAAAACACAAATATCTCGTACTCAGGACGAGGGGCTGGCGCAAAACTAAGATCGCGGGTGCTGATCTTCAACGCAATACAATCGCGGTATTGCAGCGCGTCATCCTGTTGAAAGAAGTTACACCGCAGCGTGGCGTCGATACACTCAAGGTATTGCCGCAGCACCTGGTCCTCATTGAGGTTTTGCACTTCATCCAGCGCATGAAGAATGCCGTCTCGTAGCTTATTTTCGCGCTCTTCACTGCTTTTTTGCGCGCCGCGCCTCGGGTCAAACAGGCAGCGAAACAAAGCCATTAAATCCCGAGTAATATCGACATTACTGCTCAACACCGAGGCGATAAAGTCCAAGCTCAACAGTGAGCCGAGCTGCTTGATGTAGCGCGCATAGGCGCGAATCAGCGCCACAGAACGCCAGTCCAATCTGGCGCCAATGACTAGACGATTGAAGCTGTCATTCTCGGCCTTGCCCTGCCAGATCGCGCGCAAAGCGTCTTCATAGCTGTCGCGCACTGACTCCAGATTAAGCTTCCTACCGCCGCCCAGATCGTGCTCCAACACGAAGTCGTGCATCCAGATATCGCTTTCACTGTCGGGGCAAATTTGATACGGGTGCTCCACCAATACCCGCGAGCCCATTTTTTCCAACATCGGCAATATATCTGATAGCTGCAGCGATTCTTCGCGATGAAACAGCTTTAAGCGCAAGCGATTATCGTCACTGCCGGCCTGATGAAAAAGGCTGATGCTGATATCACTGCTGTCTGTAAGGCGCCGACAGAGCTCAATATCATTCACCGCCAGCAGCGGCGAAAAACGATCCCGATAAGCCGCAGAAAATGCCTGCTGGTATTGCAGGGCTAACGAGCGACCGGTTTCCTCGCCATGACGCTCAATACACAGCTCGGTAAAGCGCTGCCGCCAGTCACGGCACAATTCAATAATCTCAGCTTCCAGGGCTCCGCGATCAAGCTGACGAAATTGCTGATCGTGAATGCGGAAAACCAACTGCATCCGCGCCAGCACCGATTCCGAAAGAAACTGCGTGGACAACTCACAATCGCTACTGCCAATGGCTTGCCCAAGCAGTCGTTCGATGTCCTTTTCCATCTTTACCGCTTCGCGCGGCAAGTAAACGATGCAGCTCACGAATTTTTCAAAGCGATCAACGCGCAGCACCAATTTCACTGCGCGCCGCTCGTAAATTTTCCAAATTGCCAGGAGCGCGTCGAGCAGGTCGCTTTGCTCAGCCTGAATGAGCTCGTCTCTGGGGTGGCGCTCAATGATCAGCGCGAAGGTTTTGCCATTGTGGCTGGCGCCATCAAGCTGGGAGTGGTGTCGCAACCATTGCGCCTTGCTGCGCAGTAGCGGTATTCGCTCGACACTGTGGTAGTACATACCTGCGGTATACAGGCCGAGCACCCTTGTCTCACCAACCGCCTGGCCCTGCTCATTGAAACGTTTTATCACGATATAGTCGGCGTAAACGTGGCGGTGTACCGTCGATTTTTGCGAGGTTTTCGTAAACGCCAATGCCGATCGCTGGGCGTAGAAGTCGGCAAAGCCCTGGCACAATTCAGTCAAGGCAACAGCGGGCAGTGGCGCGCGCTTACCCATTAGGCCCAACTGATTATCCGGTACCTCGGCAATGTAGGGTTGATCATTTTGGCTGGAGAGAAGAAAGTCCGACATCCCCAAAAACGTGAAATTGCCATCGCGCAGCCAACGCAGAAACACGGCCTCTTCGTTATCCTCCCCAAAGGTTCGCTCACTTTCGTCGATACAGGCCTGCAAACGCTCAAGCATCGCCGGGAAGTGCTCGACAACTCGCTCAACGTCGTCACTGGCGGTGCGCAGATCGGAAGTCAATGCATGAAGCACGCCCTGATCACTGCAGGTGTCTATCAATACATAGCCGACACTTTCGCAACAGGCGTCACTATTGCGACTCGTCGAGAGCGACTCCAATATTCCCTCAGGGCTGCGTTCAACCCACATTAAGTTGCTCTCAAACACGTGCACATTGAGATTGGAGTTATTCAACGCGATACGCAGAGAATCAACGAGAAATGGGCGATCGGGCTGGCAGTAGTAGATTACGGTGTGCTTACTTAACCAACCGTCGCTTTCCAGGTCCGGATTAAAGACTTTGACCAATGACTCCGATTCAGCGCGCTGGGAGACAAAGTCATACAAGCCATATAACAAACCGAAGTTAGCATCAGCTTCCCAACTCAGCTGGCTCTCGTCAGGGTGAACATGTACCACCTGATCGAGAAACTGACGAAAAACCTTCGCGTCACTCCCATCCAGCTGTTTATCCGCAACCGTTGCGATACGCTTGAGTAATTGCTGCCTAATGTTCAGGTTAGTCATATCAACGGTCTCACTCTGCAAAAAAGCAAAGCGGCCTGCCAGACACGCCGCTCAACCTGAGTCTAGCAGCTGTCTGGCAGGCCGCCCGCAAGGCCGCAAGCGCCGTCACACATGGCAGCAAAGGCGCATTAGTATTCGCGAATAATCACCCGCGTGTTCCAGTCATTACCCTTACCATGAACCCGGTGGTTTTTGTGGGGACGGTGGCCGCCCTTGTGATAGTGCCGGTCGTAGCGGCTGCTGTGGTGACGCCAATAGTCGCGTTTGTGATGGTGTTTGCCATAGTGGGGGCGGCTGTAATCGTAAGCGCCATCATCGTAGCCATCTCGATAGCCGGATCGATAGGCATGCTGATAACCGCGCCGGTAATTAGGGTGCTTCGCCACCCGGTGACCACAATGTGCATGGTGACGGTGCACATATCTGGCGTCGCTATCGTGCGCGGCGTAAACCACTGCGGCACCCAGCAACACCGCGGCAGCAACCTCAGCATTGTCGGCACGCGCCTGGCTTGGCAATGCCATTGTGCCGACCAACAACACGACCACCGCCGCCAATAGATGGTTTTCTGACGACACTCTACCTGTCTTGTTCATCGCTATATCCTCCATTAGAGTTTTTAGCCTAATCAGGTTTGCCTTAACCCCAACTGAAGCACCTAACCTCCACACTTTTGTGCCTGCCGGACCAGGCCCGCCCTCAGCGCCACTCGGTTCACAACACCGCCCACTTGAGCGAGGGACTACGCATTTAGCGTCGCAATTTGCGAAAAACCGATAGAGCTTCCCGCCAAAAACCCCAAACCCATGAAATAAAAGGATTTTTTAATTGGTATCAATTTTGCGATTAGTAGGACATCTGCCAACGAATAAGTGATGACCAATATGAAACGCAAAATTCTGGGCCTTGTAAGCCTGCTTTCATGCACCACCTCGCTGACGTATGCCCTGCCCTTTGAGCGCTGCCCCGGGGAGGCCTTTCTTATTCAAGACAGGGTGGCGCAGCTGTACAGCGTCGATCTCGCCACCGGCTTCAGTAAGCCGCTGAGCACGCCGGGTTGGACGAGTGCCAAAATGAATGCCCTCGCCTTCAATTTAAGTGACAGCTATCTCTACGCCTACAACTACGAAACGGGCTCTATCAGCCGCCTTGGCGCTGACAACAGCGTGGCGGAACTCAATGCCAATATGCAGGGCTTAAGTTTTTTTGTCGGTGATATATCGCCCACGGAAAACGCCTACTACTTCTACCGAAGCGGTAGCGATTACGGTCTGTATCGGCTCTCGTTGGACAGTCTCAGCGATGACTATCTATCGCTGCAGAAAGTTATTTCCGGCGCGGCACTGAATCTCAAGATTTACGATATGGCCTTCCACCCCAGCAACGGCATGGTCTATGCCGTGGATAACCAAGGCGCACTTTGGAAGATAGATATTTCGAACAACACCGCTGAAAAGCTCGGCAATACCGGCGAATCAGGAACGTTTGGCGCCGCCTATTTCGACGTTGATGGCAACCTCTATATTTCCCGCAACAACGATGGCCTCATTTTCCAAATTGACGTTTCACAAAGCACGCCGAAAGCCGTTCGCTTTGCCTCCGGCCCGGCCTCCAGCAACAACGATGGCGCCCGGTGTGCGCTGGCCCCTATCGTTACCAGCGGCATCGCCATCGCGGATTTCGGCAGCGCTCCGGACAGCTATGCTAGCTCGCTGCAAAACAACGGTGCCCGCCATGCCAAGGGCAACGGCGAGCTCTATCTGGGCGCGAGCATCAGCTACGAAGCCGATGCCAAGCTGTCCGAACTAGGCAACGCGACAACCGAGAATGATGGCGTTGCCTTTCTTAATACGCCTCTGCGTGGGAAAAGCGCATTAGTGTCAGTTGAAAGCAGCGGCGCAGGTTTGCTCAGTGCCTGGGCGGATTGGAATGGCGACGGCAATTTCAGCGGCGACGAACAGTGGTTGGTGGACCATCCAGTCGCGGCCGGAACGGCAATGCTCTCCTATACCGCCCCCACCGATGCAGCGATCGGTGAAAGCTGGATGCGCTTTCGCTTGAGTACCACACCCGGGCTGACCAGTCAGGGCGGTGCACCCGACGGCGAGGTGGAAGATTACGCCATTGAGATTGCAGAACAGCCCGCCACCACCATTTTTTACCCCGGTGAAAACGACCGCGCGACACTGGCCTTTGAGGATAATTGGCCGCTGATGGGCGACTACGATATGAATGATGTGGTCATTCAATACCGCTTAGCCAAACACCAACTCGGCGACTCGCTGACCCATATCGAGATAGAAGGGGAAATCGTCGCCCATGGCGCGAGTTACCACAATGGCTTTGCTTTCCGCCTTCCCGGACTTAACCGCGACGATGTTATCGAAGCACTGAGCCACCTATCGATCAACGGCCTTCCACAAGCCAGCGTCATGGAGCCAGATCAAGATGACGCCATTGTGATCATCGCAGAGGATCTTCACCAATACACCACCCCGGGGGAAAACTGCCGCTACTACCGCACCGAGCCCGGCTGCGGTTCGAACATACAAATGCGTTTTAGTGCCACGATCACACTGCAAACAGGCGTGCCATCAGAGCGCCTTGGCGACTTCCCCTTCGACCCATTTCTTTTCGCCACGCCAGGCTACACAAGAAACTATCTGTTTGGAGAAGCACCGGGACGCCGCTTCGAAATTCATCTCAGGGGTATGGCCCCAACAAGCGCCTTTCAACAGGATTTTCTTGGCAGAGGTGACGACGCCAGCAATACCAACGTGTACTACGTCAACCAAAACAACATGCCCTGGGCAATGAACATACCGGCAAAATGGGATTACCCCTCAGAGTACATGGACATTCACTACGCCTACCCCAAATTCCACGACCACATACGCTCGTCGGGAAAAGAACACCTGGACTGGTACAACCGTGAGAACGCCAACACCAAAAACATTTTCAACCGCTAAACACGGCGACACACCGAGGTCACTATTATGAGCAGCCACTCACTTATCGCACCACTCTGCCTTAGCCTTGCCATTACCGCCTGTGGTGGTGGAGGTGGTGGCGGCGGCGGTGGAAACAATACGGCAAGTACTGCCGACAGCGACAGCGCAAACATCACCCCAACGCCCGTTCAGCAGCCCGTCGCTGTCGACGAACCGCAGCCGCCCGCGGAAACCACCGCCGATTTACAAGTGCCCGAGGGCTTTGATCTTCGCCAAGACTACACGCTGACCGTCACCAGTTACATTGGCGACAGCGGTGGCAATGAATTCCTGACTATTTGCCGCAACTACAGCGAAAATGCCGACGGCTTCGACGTCGACTTAAAAAGCTGCCTATTGAAAACCTACGTCGCAGGAAACAGCGATTACACCGTGCAAGCTCGCAATACTGACGACACCTTGCTGGTAAGCATCTGGAAACTCGATACCCCGGATCAGACCCAGCATCGCGTCTGGCAGCGGCAGTACCGCGATGAGGAATTTATTGACATTCGCTAAGGCCCATCACCCCTACATGACAAAAAGTTATAGCACCGGCACTTGAAGTATTTTTACACTATGGTGTAAAAATACTTCAAGGTAGAAAAACTACTCATAACAATAATTAAACGGCGGCGTATTACTGCCCGCCAATTCGCCGGAGAGTCATCGTGGATTATTTTGCACGCCCTAGCCTCAGTGCTATCGCCGGGGGCATCGCCCTCGGCCTCAGTATTAGCCCGTTTGCCAACGCGGAGCCAGCCGCTGACAACACCGTACAAAAAGGGGTACTGGAGGAAGTGCTGGTGACAGCGCGAAAGCGCAGCGAGAGTATGCAGGACATCCCTATTGCCGTTACGGCAATTAGCGCCGACAGTCTCCGCGAGCGCGGCATCAGCAACACCAGCGAGTTAACCAAGTCGGTTCCCAGCCTCGAGATTCGCAAGGGCCAAGCCAATCAAATTTACATTCGCGGCATTGGTGAACGCACCGGTTTTGCCCGTGTTGATCCCACGGTAGGCGTGTATTTAGACGATTTATTCTTACCCCGCTCAGACGGCCAGCTACTCGATACCGTCGACATCGCCAGCATTCAGGTGTTGCGTGGCCCACAGGGAACCCTCTTCGGGAAAAACACCACCGGTGGCGCCATGGTGGTCAGCCTGCAAAAGCCCGACGCCGAGCCCGCAGCGTATGTGGAAGCAGGCGTCGGCAACTACGCCCAGCGACGTTTGAAAGCCGGTGTAAACTGGCCTATCAGTGATCACTTTTTCACCCGCGCAGCGATTAACATCACCAAAGACGATGGCTACTTCGAGAATGTCGCCACCGGCCAGAACAACCCCACCAATGACCGTCAGTCGCTGTTGCTGCAAACCCGCTGGGAAGCCAGTGAGCATTTCAGTCTGGATACCCAGGCATTTCTGGGGAAAATCCGCGAAAACCTCAGTGGTATCAACTGTTCTGTGCCCAGCCAGGAGGCCCTGTATATACAGGGCCTCTGGGTTGCCCACCCCGGCGACACGGATCCCGCAAATTTGCGGGCCTTTCAGGAAAACTGCGACGCCAACTCCCGGGAGCGCCTGGGCGACTTAAAATCGAACCAGGGTCCCAACCCGCGCTTGCAGAAGGATCTTGATACCGCGCTGCTCGCGGCGACCGCTGACTGGCAGATCAGCGACACCCTGAGCCTGAAATCCGTTATCGGCCTGCGCGGTGAGAAGGAAGGCCCGATCCAGGCCAGCGATCCCGATGGCGGCCCCGCGCTGTGGAGTAGCTACATCAATACCGAGGACAGCGACCGGCGTTCCTACAGCTTTGAACTGCAGCTCAATGGTTCAGCCTTTGAACAACGCCTGCGCTATACCGCCGGCCTATTTGCCATGCAGGAAACCAACAGCGAGAACTTCACCGTCTCCAACAGTATTCGCGGCATCGACTCGCAGACCCTGGCAGAGCTTGCCCTCAGCCAGTCACCGACACGCCCCGTGCCGGGCGGCACCGTGCCCTTGGTCGGTTTTATCGGTGCCCCGCTGGTGGTTTCGGACTTCGAGTTGGAAAACACCACCCTCGCCGCCTTTACGCAAGCCTCCTTTGATATCAGCCAACAGCTAGAGCTCACACTGGGCTACCGCATTACCGAAGAGCAGCGGCAGTCCGAACTCAGCACCACCGAGGCCGACATGGCGGCAATTGAGCAGCGCCTGCTCGGCAGCGGCCTGTTTGGTAACGGCACTAACATCGGCGTGTTTGGCCCCGGTGCCGGCGGCTTTTTCCCCTACCTCGGCCCCCTGGGTTGGCGAGACGACCCAGTGAGCATTGCCGCGGCCCTGTTCCCAGACGCCAACGGCGATGCCCTGCACGATTATCCCTTAGACCCGAATACCCGCCGCAAGGATATCGGCGACGAAACCTTTCGCCAGGCCACGCCAATGGTGTCATTGGCCTACACACTGCCGGACCATTGGCTAGACGGAGAGTTGCTCAACAGCGCAATGTTTTACGCCACGTGGAGCCGCGGCTTTAAGTCGGGCTTTTTCGAGCCGCGGGGCGTCGACGGCCTGCAGCGGATCAACCCGGAGGTCGTCACCAATAACGAGATCGGCTTTAAGATCGATGCCTTTGAGCGCAGTGTTCGTATTAACGGCGCGTTCTACCACATGGACTTTGACGACCAACAACTCATTGCCGTTGGCTCAGACTCGGCGCAGAACGTTGTTGTGGTATTCGGCAATGCCGGCCAGTCTGAAATACGCGGCGCGGAGCTGGAACTGTTATGGCTTCCCAGCTCGGCACTGCAAATTAACGCCAGCCTCAGCATCAATAACTATCGGTACATAGAATTCACCGAGCTGGACCTGCAGTCGGCCATTGTTGGCCAAGAGAAGTTCGTCGATCGCAGCAATGAGACCTTTCCTGTCTCCCCGGACAAGTCAGCCTCGCTTGGCGTGCAATACACCTGGTCCGGCGACATCGGCATAGTGACCTCTCGCCTCGACCTCAGCTACAAAAGCGACGTTTTCTACGGTTTTGACCCGGCATCCTATGCCGCCTTCAAAGACTCACCGGAAAAGGCCGGCCAGCCCGCCTATGCACTCCTAGATGGCCGCCTGACCTGGCAAAACCCGGCCGGTGACTTAAGCGTATCGGCCTGGGCGAAGAACATCACCGACGAGCGATACCGCATCGGCGTCGTCGCCGTTGCCGACTCATCCGGCACCTATAACCAGGCCTGGGGCGAACCCAGAATGTTCGGCCTGGATCTTCGACAATTGTTCTAACACTGGCAACACACTATTTATAACAAGGAGAAAACCATGCAAAGCTTCAAAGAAAAAGTCGTTGTCGTTACCGGCGGCGCCAGCGGCATTGGCCGCGCACTCGCCAATGCATTTTTAGAGGAAGGCGCCAAAGTGGTGATCTCCGACGTGGAGAAAACCGCACTGGATAAAACGGCAACCGAGTTAGCCGCCAAAGGGGGTGTGGTGCGCGCTGTTGTCACCGACGTATCCAAACCCGAGTCGGTCAATGCTCTGGCCGATGCGGTGTTCAGCGAATTTGGTGCCTGCCACGTGCTGTGCAACAACGCCGGGGTTAGCGTGCCCAACAATAATGTGTGGGACACCACGCCCAACGACTGGCAGTGGGTATTAGGCGTGAATCTGCGCGGCATCGCCCACGGCGTTCAGGCCTTTGTGCCACGCATGCTGGAGTCCGGTGAAGAAGGCATTATTATGAACACCAGCTCTGGGGACGGCGGCATTTCACCGCTGGCAGACCAATCTGTCTACGCCTCGAGCAAAGCCGGGGTGTCGATCATGACGGAGTGTCTAAACGCACAGCTTGTCGGCCAGGAAAGCAAATTGCGCGCCTGCATCTTCTATCCGTCCGGCGGTATCTTGCCAACGGGCATCTGGACCACGCGCCGCAACCGCCCCGCTGAGCTCGCACGAGAAAAGCCTGCCCCCGAAGGCGCAGAAATGACCTTCGACGAGTTTATGGAGGGCATGAAGCAAATCGGCGTAGACCTGCCAGTACAAGACCTGGACGAATTGGCACGGTTTGCTCTGGATGGGCTGCATCAGGGCGACTTTGTGATTATGATTGGCCGCGAGTCGATGGAAGACACACTGGTGGAGCGCGCGCGCAAACTCGCTCGTGGGGAATGCCCGATTGAGCACGGCTTGCACGCATAGTTACTGAAACCACGCCCACCCCAGGTGTAAGAATGCCCCATGTGGATGCGCCGCCGGTGCGCCCACATGGGTAACCACAGCAACCGGGAGGGCGCCATGTTAACGCGCGTAGAACACGATTTTGGCCGCGGCCCCGCGGCCTGGCTCCACGGCGGAAAGGGCGAGCAGCCGCTGCATTTCGCTGCCGCTAACGGCTTTCCCGTTGCCAGCTACCAGTTCTTTCTACGCCACTTTGCCGACGACTTTTCTCTGCTTGGCATGGAAAACCGCGGAGCCTGGCCGCATGCGCAGCCACCACGAGGTTTTAACTGGCAAGATCACGCCGACGACCTGATTGCCTTTCTCGAGCACCAACAAACAGCCCCGGTCGTGGCACTGGGACATTCCATTGGCGCATCGGTAAGCGCCCTTGCCGCCGCGCGTCGGCCTGATTTATTCAAGGCACTGGTGATGTACGACCCCGCCACATTGCCCGGCCGCCTACTGCCTAAGTTTCCAAAGCTGATTTCCCCGTGGGTCACGCGCCATATCGGCCTCGTCAAACGCACACGCGGGCGGCGGCAACAGTGGACTGACCACCGCGAGTTCATCGACTATCACGCGCAAAAACCTATATATAAGCGCTTCTCTGAACAGGCTTTTGTCGATTACGCCAACGCTGTACTTAGCCCCGTCGACGATGGTTACCAACTGAATTATTTACCGGCGTGGGAAGCACACAACTTCAGCCATGTTGACTCCCCCTGGCAGGCGCTGAAAACCATTAAGGTGCCAACCCTGTTGCTGCGCGCCGAACACAGCTACCTCTACCCACCCAGCGTATTTGAGTTTCACGCGCGGCGGTGCTCGCCCTGCGTCGACCACTCGGTGATCGCCGGCGTCGGCCATATGGCCCTGCAAGAGGATGACGAACAAGTTGCCGCCATAACCCGGCGCTGGTTGAGCGAGCAACAATTGCTGTAGATCAACGCTGTCCGCACTCGGCATTCATTTTATCGCACTGGCCTTGCTACACTGACCCCCTTTCCACAGCGAGGTGAACCATGACGACCATCATTCCGCAGTTCATTAACGGCGAGTACCTGCCGGGACAATCCGCCGAGTCGCAGACCATTGTCGACCCCGCCACACAGCAGCACCTTGCTACCCTTCCCTACAGCAGTGAGGCCGACATTGAACGCGCTATTGAAGGCGCCGAAAAGGCCTTTGCATCGTGGCGGAAAGTGCCAGTACCCGAACGCGCACGGCTTATGTTGCGCTATCAGCACCTGCTTAAAGCCCACCACGATGAACTGGCGGAAATTCTGGCTCAAGACAACGGCAAGACCTTTGAAGATGCCAAGGGCGATGTCTGGCGCGGCATTGAAGTTGTCGAGCAAGCCTGCAATATCCCCAGCTTACTGATGGGCGAAACCGTTGAGAATGTCGCCCGCGATGTCGATACCTACAGCATCACCCAGCCACTGGGTGTGTGCGTGGGCATTACGCCGTTTAATTTCCCGGCGATGATTCCACTGTGGATGTTCCCCATGGCAATCGCCTGCGGAAATACCTTTATCCTCAAGCCCTCTGAACAAGTGCCAATGACCGCGCTGCGACTTGTTGAACTCTTTGAGGAGGCGGGCTGCCCAGCAGGCGTATTGCAAATGGTTCACGGGGGCAAACAGCAGGTCGACGCCCTGCTTGATGCGCCACTGACCCGAGCGATTTCCTTTGTGGGATCGGTTCCCGTCGGCGAGCATATTTATCGCCGCGGTTGCCACCAGCTCAAACGCGTGCAGTGCATGGCCGGTGCGAAAAACCACATGGTGATCATGCCCGATGCCGACAAAAACACCGTGATCAATAATTTGCTGGGCGCTGCTGTCGGCGCCGCGGGTCAGCGCTGCATGGCAATAAGCGTGGCGGTATTCGTGGGCGACGCGATTCAGTGGCTGGACGAACTTACTGAGAAACTTCGGGCAATTCGCCCCGGGCATTGGAAAGACCCCGAGGCCGGCTACGGCCCCTTGATCAGCCCAGCAGCCAAACAGCGCGTGGAGACCTTAATTGCCGCAGGCGTGGATGAGGGTGCAAACCTGAAACTCGATGGCCGCCAGTGCCAGGTTGCGGGCTTCCCCGACGGCAACTGGCTTGGCCCCACGGTATTTGCCGATGTCACCACCGATATGCGTATCTATCGGGAAGAAATTTTTGGCCCGGTACTGTGCGCCATGCAGGTCGCCAACCTCGACGAAGCGCTGACATTGGTCAACAGCAGCCCCTTTGGCAACGGCACGTCGATCTTCACCGCTTCTGGCGCCGCCGCCCGACGCTATCAAAGTGAGGTTGAAGTGGGCCAAGTGGGTATCAACATTCCCATTCCAGTCCCATTGCCATTCTTTTCATTCACCGGCTGGAAAAAGTCATTCATGGGCGACCTGCACGCCTATGGCAAACAAGCTGTTCGGTTTTACACCGAGACAAAAACCATTACCGCGCGCTGGCCCGAGGATGACGCCAGTTCAGGTGCGCCGAATATGACCATTTCTCTGAAATAATTAGAGGGGTCGCCAAAAAGGCGACCCCGCTAAAACAAGATGAGCTTTACTTGATTTTCAAACTCAGCGAGCAGGCGGTCGCCGTCGCTGGGTGAGTCCCGCGACACATCGAGAATATCAGGGATCAGACTAAGGCCCAGCGAGACAATGGCAGCCACGGCGGCATACTTGCTATCGAGATCGAAACGCTCAAACAGCCCGCGTCGATGAAAGTCGGTCGCCATGTCCTCAACAATTTCACGAACCTCGTTGCGAATTGCCCCTCGCAACAGCGAAGAGCTACCGGCGCGCTCCCTCGCAATAAGAATAAACAGTGGCTCGTTACCGCGGATATACCCAAAGGCCGCTTGCACAGAAGCCTCGATAACCGCCTCTTCTGACTCAGCATCGCGAACACCCTTCAAGACTTGGCGCAGCGTGCTACCTACCTCGCTAACCAAGGCCAACCCCAGCTCCTCCACCGAGGAAAAGTGGCTGTAAAACGCCGGGGGACTCAAACCACAGGCCTTGGTGATCTGTCTCAGACTGATACCAGACAAACCACTCTGATCTTCCGCCAATAGGTTCAGGGCCGCATTCATCAACTTTTCCTTGTTCCCCTTGCGACTCTGTTTGGGCTTGCTCTCGCTCATTTTCTCCTCAACTGAGAACGCATTTTTACAAATGTTAACACCATCACACGACTACCGCCCAACAACATCCACACAAACCGTTGATAACACAACAAAAATAGAACATATCAGAGAACAGTAGCGCCTGGCATAAAATCTTGACACCCGTTAAGTTAATGGACTAAAGTCCATCTTAACACATGTTAACTTCAATAAGAGGCGATTTCGGATGTCTGCAAGCACTTCACACTGGCGCGACCCCAAGCGCTATATGTGGGCCTTGGGCCTATTGGTTCCACTGTTCCCCATTGTTGGCGCCGCCATCTACATGACAACGGGACAAATATGGGGCTGGTGGTTTGCTCCCTTCATGGTGTACCTGGTGATCCCGATGATGGATTTCGTCATTGGCACTGACCGCTCAAACCCACCAGAGAGCGCTGTTGCGCAACTCGAGGCCGACCCTTATTACCGATACATTGTTTACGCGTATATCCCGCTGCAATACGTGGGCACGTTAATCGCTGTGTGGTTTGCCTGTACTGAACTTGGCCCCTGGGGTATCGCTGGCGCCCTGTTAAGCTGTGCTTACGTAAACGGCATCGGCATCAATACCGGCCATGAGCTTGGCCATAAACGCGACGCTCTCAGCCAGTTTTTGGCGAAGCTGGCACTGGCCCCCGTCGCCTATGGCCACTTTTATGTCGAGCACAACTTCGGTCATCACCGCAACGTCGCGACTCCCAAAGACCCCGCCAGCTCAAGGATGGGAGAGAGCTTTTGGCGCTTTCTGCCCCGCACCGTCATTGGCAGCTTGCGCTCAGCATGCGAAATTGAAAAACAGCGCCTCGAGCGCAAAGGCCTCAGCTTTTGGCACTGGCGCAATGACGTGCTTCAGGCATGGTCGATGACGATTGTACTGTTCGCGGCATGCACCCTCTGGCTGGGCTGGCCTGCCCTGGCGTTTCTGGTGGTTCAAGCGGCCCTCGGCGCGTCATTGCTGGAGGTCATCAACTATGTTGAACACTATGGCCTGCTGCGCCAGCAAGATGAAAAGGGTCGCTATGAGCGCTGCCTACCCAAGCACTCGTGGAACAGCAACCACATCGTTACTAACCTGTTGCTCTATCAGCTGCAGCGCCACTCCGACCACCACGCCCATCCCAACCGAGCGTTTCAGGCCCTGCGACACTTTAGTGACAGCCCACAGCTGCCCTCTGGCTATGCGTCGATGATGATCCTCGCCTACTTTCCGCCGCTGTGGTTCCGAGTGATGGACCCGAAAGTTGTCGCTCACCATCAGGGCAATCTCAGCCAGGCGCATTTGCACCCAAGTAAGGCGCAGAAGCTGAAACGCCGTTACCCAACGTCAAGCAATCAGGGCCGAGCTGCCTAATCAACGCGAAAACACCTGTCGCCGCCGCTTAGGCGGCGCCTCAGTTTGTAATGGAGAACCATAATGATAAGAAAGACTGCACTATACAGCGCACTATCTATCGGACTCTGCCAAAGCCCGCAGCTTTTTGCCGCACAGCTGGAAGAAGTTATCGTTACCGCGCAACTGCGCGAGCAAAGCCTGCAAGACGTACCGGTTTCGGTCAGCGCAATCGGTGGTGAGAAATTAATGGAAGCCGGGCTGGCAAAAATTGAAGACCTGCAGGCCTACGTCCCCAACTTTACGATGACCGAATCCAGTATCGGTACCGACATTTATATTCGCGGTATCGGCTCCGGTGAAAACCAAGGCTTTGAGCAATCGGTTGGCATGTACGTAGATGGCGTGTACTACGGCCGCGCCCAGCTGGCGCGCGCGCCCTTCCTCGACCTAGAGCGTGTCGAAGTATTGCGTGGCCCACAAAATATCCTGCTGGGTAAAAACAGTATTGCCGGCGCCATCAATGTCGGCACAGCCTCGCCCAGCCAGGAACCCGAGCTGTTTATTCAGGGCACCTACGAGCCCGACCTCGGTGAACGAGTGATCGACTTTGTTGCCTCTGGCCCACTGACCGACGCACTGAGCATGCGCTTTGCAATGCGCCAGCGCCAGATAGACGGCTTTGTGGAAAACCAGGTTCTCGACCGCGATGAGGCCGAGCGCGACGAGGCAACCTATCGACTGAAAGTCGGCTGGGACCCAGGCGATGATTTCAAGGCCATGCTGAAACTGGAAATTGGCAGCTTCGATGTGGTGGGTCGTCAGTCGGAGATTATTAACGACACTCCCTCTGACTCAGACATCTTTATCTTCACCGGGCGCACTTATGGTGAGATTCTCAACAACACTGTATTCCCTGACTTCGGCGCCGCCAGCGGTGTTTTCGCTGCCCTGCCAGCGCCGGTGCGCAACCTGCTGCAACTGCAGGACAACGGCTCCATTCTGAATATGCAGGCCGATGACTCGGTGCTCGACACCAAGGCCGATCGCAAGCGCCACGCCAATGGCGACTTCAGCTATAACGATACGCAAAACGTCACCCTGAATATGGACTGGTATAAAGACGGGCACACCTTCTCGTCGACTACCGCCTACATGGCCTACCAGTACGATGAAGAGTGTGACTGCGACTTTACCGGCTCACCCCTTTTCCAGGTGGTCATGGAAGAGGAATACGAGCAGTTCAGCCAGGAATTTCGCTGGATATCCCCGGCGGGCGAGAACTTCGACATGATCGCCGGCACGTACTTCCAGTACAACGATGTCTACTTTTTCGACTCCATTGTGCTGCCCTCCACGCTGATTCCCCAGCTGATCAATGCTGCCGACCTGCTTGAAGGCGGCGCACGCGGCGACATCGACCCCGGCGCCAATGGCAGCAGCGGCTTTGAACTACTGGGTATTGGCGATGCGGGTAACTCGCTGATCGATATTCGCTCACCGCGCGATTTCAAAAGCGACTCGATTATTGCCTCGGCCTTTATGCAAGGCACCTGGATCATCAACCCGAGTTGGCGCCTGACTCTGGGCGGCCGCTATACCTACGAGAAGAAAAGCGGCAGCAGGAAGCTAGAGTTCGGGCTGCCGGATGGCTCTCGCCTGCCGATCGGTGAAACCGATACCGCCGCTGCGGTGACCTTTGCCGCTGAGCGCCACGACTTAAAAGGTAAGCGCACCGAGTCACAGTTTGCACCGCTGGTAAATATTCAGTGGGACATCAACGACGCGGCAATGAGCTACTTCTCCGCTCGCCGAGGCTTTAAATCGGGCGGCTACGATGCCCGCTCCAACTCTTCGCCCAGTGCCGACCCCACACCGAGCAACCCCAATGCCGTTGGGCCTAACCCGCAGGTATTAATCGGTAGCTTCGAGTATGAGGAAGAGCGCGCCACGTCCTACGAGTTAGGTTTGAAAACCACCTTGTTCGACGGTGTTGCCGAGCTGAATACCGCACTGTTTTACACCCAGTTCGACGATCTTCAGGTCAGTGTGTTTGATGGCACCCTGGGCTTCAATGTCGGCAATGCCGCCA
Source organism: Spongiibacter sp. UBA1325 (assembly GCF_002306875.1). Lineage (NCBI taxonomy): Bacteria > Pseudomonadati > Pseudomonadota > Gammaproteobacteria > Cellvibrionales > Spongiibacteraceae > Spongiibacter > Spongiibacter sp. UBA1325. The sequence goes on along the minus strand of NZ_DBTD01000004.1, from coordinate 208,392 downwards.
GCGCTGTGACCCAGGGTATTGAATTCGACGGCCGTATCGCACTGAGTGAAAACCTGATGCTTGCCGGTGGCTTGGCGTTTTTGGACTTTGAGTTTCAAAATCACGAATTCGGCACCTGTATTCAGGACCAGATTCCCGACAACCCCAATGGCATCAACTGCGATTACTCCGGTAAAACCAACCAGTATGCCGCCGACTTCTCGGGCAACTTATTGCTCGCGTACGAAAGCGCACTGGGTGACAGCTTAATGCTGCGGGCAAACCTGGATGCCATCTTCAGCGACGAGTACCACCCGTCGCCAAACCTGGATGAGCGCGTAAAACAAGACGCCTTTATTCAGTACAACGGCCGGGTATCACTGTCTGCGGCAGACGGCACCTGGGAGCTGGCGCTGCTGGGTAAAAACCTCACCGACGAGCTGATAGTGCTGTACGCGGTTGACACCCCCGTGGCCAAGAAAGTCATCGCAGGCACCACCAGCCACCACGGCTTTACCAACCCACCCCGGACGCTCGCCCTGCAAGCCTCCTATCGCTGGTAAGCCGCAGACAAGCTCAACGCAAACTGTCGTTGAGCTTGTCTAATACCTTCTGACCGGGGCAAAGCTCTGCCTCGGTCAAGGCCTGCAACGGTGTCTTGCTGGTACCGATAATTTCATGCAGGTCCTGAGAATCCTCATCCATATACAACAGCCCGGTGAGAATTTGCTCTTTGGCTCGGTAATCCTTTATCAAGCGCAACGCCGAGCGCCGGCTGTTTAGGTCCAGCTCTGGATCCGCCTTGCGAAGCTGCACCACTGAGCCGTCATGCAGCGTTACCGCCTTGCTTTCACCCTCGGCATAACTGGCCGAAATTTCCTGCTTAAACGGAACATAATCCACCGTCCCCGTCGCCGCCAAGTGGTCGCGCACATACTCATACCCCTTGGTCGAAGCCGGATTATTATTAAAGGTGACACAGGGTGAGATCACATCGATAAAGGCAAAACCGCGGTGACTGATCGCTGCCTTGATCAACGGCACGAGTTGCTCGCGATCCCCCGAGAAGCTCCGCGCAACAAAGCTGGCACCGAGCTGCAGGGCGATGCTGGCCAGGTCGATGGCCTCAAAGGGATTGGGCTCACCCTTTTTACTGGCCGAGCCAACATCGGCGGTCGCGGAGTCCTGCCCCTTTGTTAAACCGTAGCAGCCGTTGTTCTCGACCACGTACATCATATTCACGTTGCGACGCACGGCGTGAGTGAACTGCCCCATACCAATGGATGCTGAATCGCCGTCACCTGAGACGCCAACGTAGATTAAGTCGCGGTTCGCCAGGTTCGCACCTGTCGCGACCGATGGCATGCGGCCGTGAACCGAGTTGAAGCCGTGAGAATTGCCGAGAAAGTAGGTGGGTGTCTTCGAGCTGCAGCCAATACCGGAAAGTTTGGCCACCTTGTGTGGGGCGATGGATAACTCGAAACAGGCCTGCACAATCGCCGCGCTAATCGAATCGTGGCCACAACCCGCACAGAGTGTCGATAGCGCGCCTTCATAATCCTTGCGGGTAAAACCCAACTCGTTAATCGGCTGCTCTGGATGGCGGAAACTCGGGCGTAAATAGGTCATTACACGGTCTCCTTGGCGGCGCGCAGCGGTTGTACTTTGTTCTCGTCAAGGTGGCGACAAATATCGCTCTCAATCTGCCGAGCGGTAATCGGCATACCGCCGTAGTTTAAAATAGGCACTAAACGACGCGGCGATACCAGGCATTCGTTGACGATTAAGCTGCGCATTTGCGCGTCACGATTTTGCTCAATAATAAAAAGTTGCTTGTGGCTATCAATAAACGCGGCCACACAATCATCGAAGGGAAAGGCCTTTAACCGCAGCGTGTCGACGGCAATCCCCGCTCGCGACAAACTGTCTACCGCCTCTCGCGCTGCCTCGTGGCTGGTTCCGTAGTAAATCACCCCTACATCTGCAGCGCCGCTCGCGTTGCACTCCTCCGCTTTGGGCACCTTGGTGGATGCCGTTTGCCATTTCTTCAGCAGGCGCTGCATATTCAATTCGTATTGCGCGCTGTCTTCGGTGTACACGGCGTACTCGTCTCGGGAGGTGCCGCGAGTGAAGAATGCGCCCTTCTCCGGATGGGCACCGGGGTAGGTGCGATAGGGAATACCGTCGCCATCGGTATCGAGATACCGGCCAAAGCGCTCCGACATCGCCTCTAGTTGCTCGCCGCTGTACACCTTGCCACGACGGTATTCGCGCTGGTCATCCCAGCTCAACGGCGGCGACATACTGTCATTCATACCCAGATCCAAATCGCTCATCACAATCACTGGGGTCTGCAACTCTTCAGCTAAATCGAAAGCCTCCGCCGTCATGGAAAAGCACTCCTGCGCCGTGGCCGGAAACAACAGCACGTGTTTGGTATCGCCGTGGGAGGCATAGGCGCAAGCCATCACATCCGACTGCTGTGTTCGCGTCGGCATACCGGTAGATGGCCCGGCTCGCTGAACATTAATAAGCACACAGGGAATTTCGGCAAAATACGCCAGCCCCAAAAACTCACTCATTAGCGAAATTCCCGGGCCACTGGTTGCCGTAAATGCGCGGGCACCGTTCCAACTGGCACCAATCACCATGCCAATTGCCGCCAGCTCATCTTCAGCCTGCACAATGGCGTAGTTCTTATTGCCGCTGGCAGGATCAATGCGCAAGCGCTTGCAGTATTTATCAAAACCATCGACGACCGAGGTCGAGGGCGTAATGGGGTACCAGGCCGCAACGCTTGCGCCACCATAGATGGCCCCCAACGCCGACGCCGTGTTGCCGTCGATAAGGATCGCGTCACCCACGGCGTCGCGACGCTCCACGCGAATACCCAGCGGGCAGTCGATGCTCTCCGCAGCGTAGTGGTAACCCAGTTCCAGGGCCCGCACATTGGAAGTAATCAGCTTTTCCTTGCCCTGAAACTGGTCGGCCACCAGGCCGGTAAGCACATCAAACTCGATATCCAGCAGCGCGGCGAGCGCCCCCACATAGACCACATTGCGAAACAGCTGCTGCTGACGCGGATCGCTAAATTCCCGACGGCACAAGTCGCGAAGCGGAATACCAATGAAGGTAACATCACTGCGCAGTAAACGCAGGTCGAGAGGCTTGCTGGAGTCATAGAGGAAGTAACCTCCGGACTCTAATTCTTTGATGTCTTTCGCCATGCTCTGCGGATTCATGCAGACCATCATATCGATGCCGCCACGGCGACCGAGAAAGCCCTTCTCGTTCACCCGCACCTCGAACCAGGTCGGTAGCCCCTGAATATTAGAAGGAAAGATGTTTTTGGGGCTTACCGGCAGACCCATACGAAACAGCGCCTTGGCAAACATATTGTTGGCACTCGCCGAGCCGGTGCCGTTAACATTGGCGAATTTGATGACAAAATCATTGACCGCTTCGATACGCTTCATGGCTGTACTTCCTCGCCGGCTTTGCTGACGCTGTAATAAAACTGCTGCATATCCCAAGCCGCAGTAGGACAGCGCTCGGCACACAAACCGCAGTGCAGGCAGACATTTTCGTCTTTAACCATGGCCCTGCCAGTTGCGAGGTTGTCGGATACATAAATGGCCTGATCAGGATTGTTCGCAGGCATCCGCAGTTTCTGACGCAGCGTGCTTTCTTCGTCGTCGTTAACAACAAAGCTCAGGCAACTGGTTGGGCAAATATCCAAGCAGGCATCACATTCAATGCACAGCTTCTCGGTGAAGACAGTTTGCGCATCGCAATTCAGGCAGCGCTGCGCTTCGTGAAAGGCTGTTTCGGCATCGAAGCCTAACTCGACCTCCAGGCTGCGATCGGACAATGCCTGATCCAGGTTGGCGTGGGGAACACGATAACGGGCGTCATCTTCAATTTGATTGTCGTAGCTCCATTCGTGAATACCCATCTTCTGGCTGACCAAGGTCACCCCCGGCGGCGGGCGCTGTGTCACCGACTCGCCGCGGCAAAACAGGTCAATAGAAATCGCCGCTTGGTGGCCATGGGCAACCGCGGTAATCACATTTTCCGGACCAAAGGCGGCATCGCCACCAAAAAACACATTGGGCAGCGTCGACTGGAAGGTGTCCTTATCAACAACGGGCAATTGCCACTGATCGAACTCAATACCAATATCGCGCTCAATCCAGGGAAACGCATTCTGCTGACCGATGGCGACCAGCACATCGTCGCAGGCCATATCGACTGGCGGCTCGCCGGTGGGTATCAGTTGCCGCTTGCCGTCTTCATACACGGCCTTCACTTTTTCAAAGCGCATACCAACCAGCTTGCCGTCTTCAACAAGAAACGCCTTGGGGACATGGTTATCGTAGATCGGAATGCCTTCCTGCTGGGCGTCTTCCTTTTCCCAGGGTGAGGCCTTCATCTCTTCAAAGGGGCTGCGCACCACCACGCGCACGTCTTCGCCTCCCAAACGTCTGGCTGTTCGGCAGCAGTCCATGGCGGTATTCCCGCCGCCGAGTACCAGCACTCTGCGCCCAACTGTCTGCACATGACCAAACGCCACACTGGCCAGCCAATTGATACCAATGTGGATATTCGCGTCGGCGGCTTCGCGACCAGAAATATCTAAATCGCGTCCCATGGGCGCGCCGCTGCCAACAAACACCGCATCGTAATCGCTCTGTTCAAGCAGCGCCTTCAAACTGTCGACATAGTGCCTAAAGTGGCTGACCACCCCCATATGTAAAATGGTATCGACCTCTTCATTCAGCACCGACTCAGGGAGCCGGAACGCCGGTATCTGGCTGCGCATGAATCCGCCGCCCGCTGGCTGCTCGTCAAATAAGTCGATGTTGTAACCAAGAGGCATGAGGTCGCGGGCAACCGTCAGCGACGCCGGCCCGGCACCCACCAAGGCTATTCGCTTACCGTTTTTCTTTTTCGGGATGACCGGCAAGCGGTCCTGAATATCCGCCTTATTATCAGCAGCAACGCGCTTTAACCGGCAAATGGCAACAGGCTCTTCTTCCACCCTGCCGCGCCTGCATGCGGGTTCACAGGGGCGGTCACAGGTGCGCCCAAGCACACCGGGAAAGACATTCGACTCCCAGTTAACCATATACGCATCGGTATAGCGCTGAGCCGCGATCAGGCGAATATATTCGGGAACGGGGGTATGGGCAGGACAGGCATATTGGCAATCCACCACCCTGTGGAAATACTCCGGGTCTTTTACATCGGTCGGTTTCAATGTTCCCCCTGAATACTATTCTTATTTGGGTTTGAGGAATCAAAAAACGTCTTGTTAGTGGCGATTACAGCATAGCGATATTAAAAATTCATTAGAAAAATGGCGCCATTCCGAGAATGCTGTCGACAGTGAGGCGCCAGCTAGAAACGGGAGCCTGCTAACACGCAACGAATTGCACCTGCTGGAGGTCATTTTTGCCTCTAACGAGGCGAAGGAAGCGAGGTTTGGCGGACCCAAATAAGCCACCGACAACAGGGCTGGAGGCAATTATGGCTATCTAAAGAGACAGGCCCCGCGAGTGCAACCCGGTCGCACTGCGGGGAAAAGATTAGCTGGATTTTTTAACAAACTTACTAATGATCACAATGCGCGTGCCATTGACACGCCCTTCAATATGCTCGGGGTTGTCGCTAAGGGAGATATTGCGAACGGCAGTGCCGCGTTTGGCGGTGAAACTGGTGCCTTTGACGTTAAGGTCTTTGATCAGGGTAACGCTATCGCCGGCCTGAAGTACCGCACCGTTGGCGTCAACAGTTGCCACCTGGTCGCTATCGGCCAGCCCTGCGTCGGCCCATTTCTGCAGGGGCTCATCAAGAAACACCATATCCAGCAGGTCTTGCGCCCAGGGCTCGCTACTCAGGCGATGTAACATTCGATAGGAAAGCACCTGAACAGCGGGTTCAGTGCTCCATACACTTTGATTCAGGCAGTGCCAGCGCGCCGCTTGCAGGGCATCGTCACCGGCAATCTGCGCAAGGCATTCATCACAAACTACCACCGACGCTGGCTGCTCTGAACCGCTAACCTCATACGCGCTGAGCCCGTCACTACTGCCACACAGCTCGCACTGTCCCTGGCTGCGCTGCATTAACGCCTGATCGATTGCCATGATTGCCTCCAAGCAAAAGCCGCGCATTATAAACGATCTGCAGCCGCTGCGGTGAAGGCGCTGACAATCAGCCAGCCGCGCGGTCGTTACTGTCTGCCTCAGCACTAGCGTCGACGGGTGTCAGTACTGGCGTGTCGTGTTTTTTAACATGGCTTGCGCCGATAAACTGGCCTCCCGACTCAATGGCCAGCTCGCGCACCCGGATATCGCCATTCACCTGCCCTGACGCCACAATTTCAATGTAGTCGGCATCAACCTTGCCATCGAGCCTGCCGCTCACTAGCACACGCTTGGCCTTTATATCGCCCTTAAAATGCCCGCTCACACCGATGGTCACGTCAGCCTGCGAGGTGATATTGCCGTCTACCGAGCCATCTAAGTGAAAGCTGTCTTTTAACTCGAAGTCCCCGACGAAATGGGTCCCCGCAGCGATAATCGTCGTTCGGGCAGGGCTGTCTGATCTCTTACTGTTTTTGCTAATGAGTCCCACTTTATCCTCTCCTCGCGCTTGAAAAGCCCGTCATAGTTTTCCAGCGACCACTCCATAAAACTTCGCGGAGCCAGACGCCGATGCAAGTGGCGAACTTCGTAGTGCAAATGGGGAGCGCTGGACAAGCCCGTATTCCCGCTGTAACCAATCAGCTCTCCCTGCTTTACATAGTCGCCAACAGCCACTGTCGACTTACTTAAATGTCCGTATACCGTGGTAAAGCCAAAGTTATGACTCAACTTCACCATCTTTCCAAAACCGCCATCGTTGTACCCCGCCCACTCCACAACACCATTGGCCGTAGCATACACCGGGGTACCGATGCGGGCGCGCAGATCGGCCCCGCCATGCAATTTCATTTTCCCCAATACCGGGTGCTTTCGCATACCGTAGAAGCTCGTGACTTTGGCCTCTTCCAGCGGGTAGCCACTGGGAATGGCAGTGAGCATATAGCGCTTCTCCTGCGCTGTTTGGCTTGCGGTATCCAAGCGAAATTCGATCTCGGCATCCGGATTAGGAGACAGGCCCATCATCGCCTCAATGCTGCCTAATTCCTCGCCCATCATAGACAGGGCTGCCACTTTTTCTTCAACGGAATTTTGCAGTCGTTGCTGCTCTTGCAGTAAAGCCGTATTCTCTGCGCGAATTTCGGATTGCTGGACATGAAGGCGAGAAAGCTCTTGGTCCATTGCATCGAGCTTATTGCTGAGTACGTAAATAGCCAGCACACCGCCGGCAAATAACAGCCCAAGCACAGCAACGAAGCCCGTGGCAAGGTGCTTAATAAATTGTGGTACGCGATAATGCCGCGTTCGCTCAAAACTCGTAACGGTTATTTGGTAGTGATCCCGCATAGCCAACCTGTCATCGCTGCACCGATTTAGGGCGCAATTAGTAGGGACGCCCCGGAGTGTGCACCCGCTCAAAACGGTGAGCGAGATGCGCAAAATGAGGCAATACTACACAAAGACTGACCAACGGGACAATCTTCGCGACCACCGCCCGACAGATCCACGGCCGTTGCGGTGCGCTTTCGCCCAACAGCAACGCACGATATGTGCCAATAATGACAGAACGATTACCTCTGCCTATGAAGCAACTGCCATTGGTCACCAACCCTGTCTACAGCTATTCCTTTGATCAAAAGCACCGCTTTCCGATGGAAAAGTTTGGCCTGCTAAATCAGTATTTAGCCGGTCAACATATTCTCTCTCCAAGCAACGTCTATCGGCCGGGAAAAGCCCGACCCGAGCTGTTGCAACTCGCTCACTGCGGTGACTACATCAAGCGCTTCACCAGCAATACCCTGGACAAACAGGCCTCGCGGCGCCTGGGACTGCCCTGGAGCGAGGGCTTGGTTACGCGCAGCTGGATCTCGCCGAATGGCAGTTTCTTGACCGCTCAGTTGGCCCTGCGCCACGGCATCGCCTGCCACCTTGCCGGGGGCACTCACCACGCCCATCGCGACTTCGGCTCTGGCTTTTGCGTATTCAACGACTTGGCTGTCGCCGCTAAAGCCCTGCTTGCTCAGGGCCGGGTGAAGCGCTTGTTGATCTTTGATTGCGACGTTCATCAGGGCGATGGCACGGCCACCATTCTCGCTGACGAGCCCGCCGCCTTTACCTGCTCCGTACACGGTGCGAAAAATTTTCCCGCGCGCAAAGCCTGCAGCGATCTGGATGTTGAGGTGGCCAGCAACTGTGAGGACGATCAATACCTGAGTATTGTCAGCGACACCCTGGAAACGGCATTGGCCAGCGCCCGCCCGGAGCTGGTGATTTACGATGCTGGCGTGGATATCTATGCCGGCGACCCACTGGGCCTGCTAAAGGTCAGTGAAAACGGCATTCGCCAGCGCGACCGCATGGTCATCGAGCGCTGTCGCTCAGCGGGCATCCCAGTTGCAACAGTCATTGGCGGTGGCTACGACGATGATCGCAAGGCACTGGCCAGACGACACGCCATCGTTGTTGAAGAAGCCCAGCGCCGCTTTTTGCAAGAGCAATAAAAAGGGCGGCTAACAAGCCGCCCTGCAGGGGGTCGCCGAAACGCTTAGGGGATCAAACCACCCAGTAGACCTTTCAGGGTATCTGTCAGCAGTGCCAGCGGGTCTGCCCCCGGCTGCTGGGAGACAGCCGACTGAAGCTGATCCACTGCCGAACAGAGTACTGCTAGCGGCGTCCCCTCTAGCGGGCACCCGCCACCACTTAACGCCGACGCAATGGGATCCAGCAGCAAGTCCAGGGGCGTGCCAGTCAACCCACCATCACTACCGCCGCCCTGCAACGCCGCAGCCAGTGACTCGAGTGGAGCAAGCAGAGCATCGAGAGGCGTACCCGTGGGGCCAGCGCCAGAACCGCCGCCATTCACACTGTCGCTCAGCACCTCACCCAATGGGGTCAAAATGGTATTCACGCCAGCGAATAACTGTGCTGCGGCACCACCAAACAACTGATCAAAGGTGGGTGCCAGCACAACCGCCAAACCACCGAGAAGCTGTGAACTTAACGCTTCGACACCGCTATTGATCTGGTCGGACACAACACCCTGCTGCCCGGCCTGCTCTTCGATAAACGTGACTGGAACAATGTCGGTCAGTACATTTTTTAGCAGGTGCTCAACGGTCTGCGACACGCGAAATGCCGTCAATACGCCGTTGCCACTGTCCAGGGCCACCACGGTATTATCAAGGTCGGCGAAGGTCACACTCAGGGTTGTCAGTGCGCCACCCAAGACCGGCGCCGACATCACCTCGGCCGGCAAATTGCTCAAACCTTCTTCGAATGCATCGCTTAACTGGCCGGTGAGTACGGTCAGTGCGGTCAGGTCGAGATCGCCATCAGCGCTGCCACCACCACCGGCATTCAGCAGCGGTGCAAGGGCTTCACCCAAGGGCGCCAGGGGTGTTCCGGCAAGTGGGTTGTCACCGCCGGGGCTAGCGCTACCGTCGCAATCGCCCTGCCCTGCAAGCGACATTAACAACCCCGGCAAATCAGCCAGTAGCTCGTTGCTCGCCAGCTGCACATTCTCCGCCGCTGCCGCAAAGGCTTGCTGCGGATCCGCCGCCGACTCGGGGTTTACGGCGGCGAGCACCGCGTCCAGAATATCGACAGTATCTTGCGCGACGACTTGATCCAGACAACTGATGCTGGCTTCTAACGGCGTGCCTTCAGCTGCCGACGCCAAGCCACCAAACACCTGCTCAGACAGGGGCTGCTGAATCACATCCAGCGGTCCTTCTACTCCCTGATAACGGCTTGTCTCATCTCCGCCATCATTTGAGCCGCCGTTGTCGGAGCCCGACCCGGACCCGCCGCCATCAGAACCACCATCATTGCCGCCATCACCGGAGCCGCCGTCATCGGCGCCATTACCGCCATCGGGAATACTGCTGGGGTTATTACTGCTACTGCTGCTCGAGCCTCCGCAGGCACTAAGTGCCAAGCTGACACTGAATGCCAGTATGAAGGCGCGATATAATGAGGATAATTTCAACATAGGCTTTACTCCCTTAAGTCGCCATTGGGTACAGAAAGGCTCTGCACCCGGCGCCGATCATCGTTTTCCCTTCCCGACGCCACACTGTATTCAACCAATACGGCACTGTTTTCGATGTACGGAAAAACCGAGTTATTCATAGTCGCGGGCAAAAAAAAGGCGACCTGTTGGCCGCCTTTTCATCACTGACGCGAAGCGCTTAGCCCAGACCGCCCAACAGGGGGCCCAGAATGGTGTCGAGCAAATCTGTCAACAGATCCAGTGGGTTACCGCCACCACCAAGACCGGATAACAGGCCATCAACCACGGTGCAAAGCGGGTTCAGAGGCGTTTCTGCCAAGGGGCAAGAACCACCGCCGCCCAATGCTGAAGCCAGCGGGTCGAGCAACAGGTCAAGCGGTGTGCCAGTCAGGCCGTCGCCACTACCGCCACCAGTCAGGGCAGCAAATACACCTTCCAGGGGTGCCAGCAAGGCATCGAGAGGTGTGCCAGTTGGGCCAGCGCCAGAGCCGCCTGAAGCCAGACCGCCAGTAATCGCCTCACCAATCGGTGTCAGCAGCATGTTCAAACCGCTAAACAGTGGATCCAGAGCGCCACCGAACAGTGCACCGAATGCAGGGTCCAGCACCGCGCCAAGACCGTTGTCCAACTGCGCCGTTACCTGACCGATACCATCTTTAATCTGGCTGCTAACCGCACCGGGCTGACCAGCTTGCTCTTCGATGAACTCGACAGGAACAACTTGAGTCAGCAGGTTGCTGAGCAAGTTATCCAGAGTCGTCGCGATAGCGCCAGCCGTCTCGTCGCCAGAGGCATCGTCGAGGGCACCAATAGTCGTGTCCAAATCGTTAAAGGTCGTTTGCAGGGTAGTCAGCAGACCACCAAGAACTGGCGCGTCGGCCACTTCTGCGGGCAGATTGGCCAGACCTTCGTTAAATGCTGAAGACAGTTGATCAGTCAGTGCTTGCAGCGCTGTCAGATCCAGGTTTTCACCATTGCCAAAACCGCTGCCGCCTGCTGCAGTTAGCAGCGGAGCCAACGCGTCACCCAGCGGGGCAAGAGGGGTACCTGCCAGCGGGTTGCTGCCCATCGGTGCGCCACTCGGGCCAGTACAGTCGCCCTGCCCTGCCAGAGAAGTCAGCAATACCGGCAAATCTGACAACAGCTCCGTTACTGCCAGCTGGGCATTCGTTGCAGCATCGGCAAACGCTTGCTGGGGATCATTGATCGAGTCGGGGTTAACCGCGGCCAGGATACTATCGAGAATATCCACTGTGTCTTGGACAACAACTTGATCCACACACTGCACAGCGCCTTCCAGCGGTGTGCCAGCGGCTGCAGAGGCAATTTGCCCCAGCACTTGCTCAGACAGCGGCTCTTGAACCATGTCTAATGGGCCTTCTACACCTTGGTAGGTCGCTTGCTCGCCCGAGCCGCCTGAGCTCGAACCGCCACCACCGCCGCCACCGCAAGCGGTAAGAAGCACCGCAGCGCTTAGGCCGAGCAGGCCAGCGCGATTAAATTTATTAAGTTTGAACATGTTCTGTAACTCCGTAAAAACAGGTATCGAGGTGCCTGCCAACAATAGGGGGAGAGCTGTGCATTCACACCGCCATGCCAACGCCGAAGCGCCTCATCCACTGATGGGGCATGTGTGTACATTGAACCAGCAGTGGGAAATAGGCGAAGTAAGGGAAAACCGAAGTAGACGCGGAAAACCCCGCGCTTTTTGAGACCTGCATCACAAAAAAACGAGTTAACTAAGCTGCCACTCTGCTCACTGTGACACAAACCCACAGTTCACACGCTTCCCTTCTTCGCGGCAGTCGCCATAATACCGTTTTGGCAAAGGGAAAGGCTATGACAATTGTAAACTCCGATTGGGACCTGCCCGCCCCGTTCACCCAAAGCCTGAGTGTCAGCCGCGAAGATATTGACGGCCTCGGCCATGTGAACAACGGTGTGTACGTGAGCTGGTGCCAGCGGGTTGGCTGGCAACATTCCGTTGAGCTGGGGCTAAATCTGGACGACTACCATCAGCTCGATGCCGCAATGGTTATTCGGCATGCGGAGTATGACTATGTCGCTGCAGCTTTTTTAGATGAAGAGTGCGAAATGGCCACGTGGTTAACGGCTAGCGACCAGCGCCTTACGATGGAGCGACGCTTTCAATTAAAACGCTCTCGCGACGGCGCTACCCTTCTTCGGGCGCGCTGGCAGCTGGTATGCATTCGGCTGAGCAACGGCAAGCCGCGCCGCATGCCGCCGGTATTTAACCAGCGCTACGGACCAGCGGTTATCGCCACAGAAACGTAATTCACAGCCTCCAGATAGCGTGTAGAATGTAGCAACCCTGTAGAATAAAGAGAGATACAAGTGAGCCAACAATACGCAGAACACCCCGCCATGTTTCGCAACAAGCCATTCGGCTTCATTCTCGCGCTGCTGTTGGTGCCGGTTGGGATTGGCATTTTGATCCTGCTTTATTGGTACCTTAAGTGCAAAGCCACTCGCCTTGAAATTAATGGCAACGAGATCGTGCTTGAGCAGGGCCTGCTGAACAAAGACCGCACCGAGCTCAACACGTCGAGTATTCGCACTGTTAAAATCAGTCAGTCTCTAATGAACCGCTTGTTCGGCGTTGGCACCCTGAGCATCTTTACGGCGGGTGACAAGGCCGAGGTACAGGCTAGCGGCATGCCCCGCCCCGAGGTATTCAGGGAACTGGTAAAAGCCAGCCAAGTTGACGAGCAATGAGCACAGACCGCCAGCAAGTCTTAAAAATTGGCGGCCTACTACTTGGATTGCTGCTCCTGCTGGGCGCTGCAACAGCTATGATGCTGCCATTGGTTGCCGGCTTCATTGACCAGCACTTCACCCCCGGCCTCGACTTGCGCAATGCCGCCGTCATCGCTTTTTTTGTCACGGTGGCCACCTTAGTCGTGTTCGCCTTTGCGGCAGGGGATGGCCTGCTCGGTGAGCTGCAGTTCATGCTTGGCGGCTTTGTGAGCTTCTTCCTGATATTTTGGCTATTCATTGCCTGGATATTTTAGTGTTGCAACTCAGCGACTTGGTCGCCCTTATTCTTCTTTGCATAGTGCTCTACCACCTCTGGGCATCGGTCGGGGTACGAGAGCACTGCCTGATCGCTGTTAAGCGACACTTGGCCGCACATCAGCTGCAGTTACTCGATGAAAATATTGCGCTCCGCGCACTGTGGTGGAAGCGCAATCGCAGGGGGCAGATTCATGTGTGGCGCCGCTATCATTTCGAGTTCAGCGCTCAAGGTGACGAGCGCTATCAGGGCCGCATTATTACTCTGGGCAAGCATATTGAAAATATTGAGCTGCAAGCACACCGGCTTCCCGACGAGAGACTTCACTAGCTATGCACGGGCACACTCCCTATTCTGAAGACCAACGGGTAAGCGCCCGTACCCTGCTAGAGCTGCTACCCTACCTCCGCCCCCATATGCCGCGCATCGGCCTGGCACTGCTGTGCCTCATCGCGGCAAAGCTGGCCAGTGTCGGCCTGCCCTTTGCCTTAAAACATATCGTCGACTACCTGGACACCAGCGGGCTGAACGCACTGACACTTGCACCGATCGGCCTGCTGCTGGCCTACGGCGGTCTGCGCTTTGCCAACGTATTATTCGGCGAGCTACGCGATACTCTGTTTGGCCGCGTTACTGAGCGTGCGATGCGGCGCATTGGTCTGTCGGTATTCAAGCACCTGCACCAACTGGACCTGGATTTTCACCTAAACCGCCGCACTGGCGGCCTGTCTCGCGATATCGAACGCGGCACCAATGGCATCAGCTTTTTACTGCGCTTTATGGTGTTTAACATCGTGCCGACATTTATTGAGATCGGCATGGTATTGGTACTACTGGGCTGGCAATACAGCGTGTATTACGCCCTGATCGTACTTCTGGCCGTGGTGAGTTATGTCGGGTTTTCCGTGGTGGCAACAGAGTGGCGCACCGGCTTTATACGCCGTGCCAATGTTGCCGAATCGCGCAGCAGCAGTCGCGCTGTCGACAGCCTGCTCAACTTCGAAACCGTGAAATACTTTGGCAATGAAGACTACGAAGCCCAGTGCTACGACAACGAGCTGGCGCAGTGGGAGCGAGCGAGACGTCAGAACCGTCTCAGCCTGTTTGCCCTGAACGCCGGCCAGGCCTTTATCATTGCAACCGCGATGACATCGGCAATGCTGCTGGCCGCCAAAGACACCCTGTCGGGCAGCATGACCATCGGCGATTTTGTGTTGATCAACGCCTTTATGATGCAGATTTTCATGCCGCTGAATTTTCTTGGCTTTGTCTACCGGGAAATGAAAGGCTCAATGGCGAATATTGAAGCGATGTTCGCCCTGCTGCGCCAACGTGCCAGCGTTACCGATAAGGCCGGCGCGCCCTCGCTATCGGTTCGTGATGCAGAACTGGAGTTCAGCCAGGTTTGCTTTGCTTACGACCGCGACCGGCAGATTCTCCGCGATATTAGTTTCCGCCTACCGCCGCGCAAAAAAGTCGCCATCGTCGGCAGCAGCGGCGCGGGCAAGTCCACCTTACTGAAACTTTTATTTCGTTTTTACGATGTCGACAGCGGGCAAATTTTAATCGATGGCCAGAACATCGCCACCGTCAGCCAACAGTCGCTGCGCAGTGTTCTCGGCATCGTCCCCCAGGATACCGTGCTATTCAACCAGAGCATCCGCGACAATATCCGCTACGGCCGGGTCGATGCCAGCGATGAGGACATCGACGAAGCCATTCGCCTTGCCCACTTGCAAGACTTTATTCAAAGCCTACCCGCTGGTGCCGACACGCTGGTGGGCGAGCGCGGCTTAAAATTATCAGGCGGCGAGAAACAGCGCGTGGCAATTGCCCGGGCGCTACTCAAGGGCGCGCCAATTATTGTCTTTGATGAAGCCACGTCCTCACTGGACAGCAAGTCAGAGCAAGCCATTCTTGCCGCCATGCGAGACATTGCCAGACAACACAGTATGCTTGTGATCGCGCACCGGCTATCGACCATTGTCGATGCCGATACCATTGTGGTGCTGCACGAGGGCCGTATTGTTGAGCAGGGTAATCATCAACAATTGCTTGCAGCCGAGGGCCACTATGCTCAACTATGGTCACTACAACAACGCCAGCGGCAAGGCGACTAAGGGCCGAGAAAAGGCTCGAGACACAACAATAAAATTCAGCAGGGGGTAGCACTATGCACCAGCTTTCCGGCCAAGATGCCATGTTCATCCATACCGAGGCAGCGGGCATACCGCAGCATATCAGTAGCCTCGGCATTTACGACCAATCCAGCGCCGACGGCGGTTTGGTTCGCTTCAAACAGATTATTGAGTTAATCAGCGCCCGGGCGCCGCTGTCACCGATCTTCACCCGCCAACTGCAGCGCGTGCCCTGGGGCCTGGACCAGCCGTGGTGGGAAGAAGTCGAAGACCCCGATGTCGAACGCCATATCCACCACATGGCACTACCCAAGCCAGGTGATTGGCGGCAGCTGTGTATTCTCGCTGCCCGTATCCACTCGCGCCCGCTCGATATGGAAAAGCCGCTGTGGGAAATGTACGTCATCGAGGGCCTGGACAACGTCCCCGGACTCCCGGAGAACTGCTTCGCAGTGCTGCTAAAAGTTCATCATGCCTCTATGGATGGCGCCACGGGGGCGCGTCTGCTTCCCCTGCTGCATGACCTCAGCCCAACCGTTGAAGATATCCCGGTGCCGGACACTGAGCATGAATCCATGCTTACTCGAAGCGACATACTGAAGAAGGCCGCAGCAAATAATCTGCGCAAACCCCTTAAGACCGCCAAACTGGTGGGCAACTTGGTGCCCGCCTGGCAGCGTATCCGCCGCGGTAGGAAAGAGAATGACTTCCGAAGCCTCGACGACAAGCAGCGCACGCGCTTTCAGGGAAAACTGTCCCCCCACCGCGTGGTCGACTCTGTGAATTTTGACTTCGCCGAGCTACGCAGCATCAAACAGCACTGCGAGGGCGCCACGATTAATGATGTGATGCTGTGCATCGTGTCTGGCGCGCTGCGTCACTACCTCAGCGCCAAGGGGGAATTACCGGAAAAAACCCTGGTTGGCGGCTGCCCCATTGATGTGCGCAGCGCCGCCGAGCAAAACAGCGGCGGAAATATGGTCGGCTTTATGACCGTGTCACTGTGCAGCACCATCGCCGACCCTATGGAGCGCCTGACCCACATTCAGCAAGCCTCGCTGGAGTCCAAAGCCTATGCCAACGCGCTGGGGCCTCGTGTTGCGGTGGATGTCACCGATGTATTACATGGCGGAGTTCTGCAGCTCGCGCTGCGCGCCGCCTCAAGTACAGGCCTGTCCGAGGCAGCGGTAATCTTTAACACCGTGATAACCAACGTTCCCGGCCCGCGCGAGCAGCTGTATTTCTGCGGCGCCCGCTTAGTTAATGGCATGAACTTTGGACCGCTGTTGCCCAACGTCGGCCTGTTCCACATTGTCTATTCCAGCGTGCAAAACAAGCGCGGCATCATCGCCCTGTCGTTTACCGCCTGTCGCGATATGATGCCCGACCCCGACTTTTACCGGGAGTGCATCCAGCGCGCTTACGACGAGCTGCACGAAAGCGCATTAGCCAGTACCGCAGAGCCGGCATAAGTTACCGCGAGTACGCATTAAAGCACTATGAATAATAGCCACGACCTGCGACTCATCATCGAGTCGCGCATCCCGATTATTGTTATCGAAACCTGGGAGGAGCGCCGAGCACTGACCCTGCTGAGCAAACTCGGCGTTCAACTCGCGAAACCGCTCTATGCCTGGTCAGCGAGCGACGGTTTGCGGCGTGCCGACCTCGTGGACTCACCATCGCTGCCGCAAACAACGTCGCCAGAGGCTGCGCTCAAACATATTCGCGCCGCCAATTCACCGGGGCTATACGCCTTGTGTGACTTCCACCCGTATTTGGTCAATGAGCCGCTGAATGTACGCTTGATTAAAGACATTGCCATGCAAGCAGAGGCGGCAAAGCAGTGTCTTATTTTTATCAGTCATGCATTGCAGATTCCCGCTGAATTCAAGCGCATGACGGCGCGCTTCACGCTGTCGATGCCCGAAGACCACAAACTGCTCGCCGCGATTCACCGCGAAGCCCAGCAATTTGCCAAGGACAAGGGGCGCAAGGTCCGCACCGACCGCCGCGCCCTGGACAAGCTGGTCAGCAATCTTCGGGGGCTGCCACTGCAAGACGCGCGAAAACTGGCGCGCGGCGCCATCTATCAGGACGGCGCCATCACCGAGTCAGATATTCAGGCCGTCAACAAAGCCAAGTTTCAACTCCTGGATATGGACGGTGTTCTGAGCTTTGAATACGACACAGAGAGTTTTGCCCATGTCGGTGGCCTGCTGAAACTGCGCGACTGGTTGCAAAAACGTGAGGCTGCGTTTCTGCAACGCCAGACGGATGCGCCCAAGGGCATTATGCTGGTTGGCGTTCAAGGCGGTGGCAAAAGCCTGGCCGCCAAGGCCGTCGCCGGTATGTGGGGCCTGCCCTTGCTGCGCATGGATATGGGGGCGCTGTTTAACAAGTATTTTGGCGAGTCGGAGCGCAATGTCCGCGAGGCGCTTGCACTTGCCGAAACCATGTCACCCTGTGTGCTGTGGATAGATGAAATTGAAAAAGGCATTGTCGCCGATAGCAATGATGGCGGCACCGCCAAACGGGTGTTGGGCACCCTGTTAACGTGGATGGCAGAGCGCCAGCAAGCTGTTTTTGTCGTTGCAACCGCCAACGCCATCCAACACCTGCCGCCCGAATTGATCCGCAAAGGGCGCCTGGATGAAATATTCTTCGTCGACTTGCCCAAACCGACAATACGCGAAGACATCTTCGCCGTTCACCTGGAAAAACGCGGCTACTCAACCGACAGTTTTTCCTTGGAGGTACTGTCTGAGGAAAGCGCAGGGTTTACCGGCGCCGAGATCGAGCAGGCTATTGTTGCCGCGGGCTACACCGCAAACGCCCGCGACGAAGCGCTAAGCACCGCCCATATCGTCGGTGAACTGGGTAACACCGTGCCGCTGTCCATTACAATGAGTGAGCGTATTGACGCCCTTCGCCAATGGTGCAAGGAACGCGCGGTACCCGCCGATTAGCCCCGGCGCTACAAGCCGGGCTCGCGCGCCGCGACCTCACGCAGCACAGGCAGCAAGCCGTAGGCTTCAAACACGGCTTTGATCTGCTCATCATTGCCGGTGCGCTTGCTCTTGTTGCGCCGCTTTAACGACACCTCCTGGCTACCTGCAATCACTGGAAAACGCTGCATCCACACCCCACGCCCTTCCAACATGGTGCACACGGTACCCGCTTTCAGGCTCATGGCTTTCAACCATACGTCGTCGGCATTGGGAGCCAGACGGGAAAAGGCCTCAACGTCGTCAATGCTGTCGTCAAAACAACCGGGGAAATACAGCACACCACCCACGCCTGTGGGGAAAATCATTAGCGAGCTGTCGCGGTCATCATTGCGCCGCCACCATTGCTTATAGGGCAGCAGCTCGCCCTTTTCGTCTAAGCGGATACGGTGGCCGCGCGTACAGTGAATCTCATTGGGCGCTTGTAAGTGAGCGCGATAGAGCTGGTCGACCATGTCCTGTGGGTAAAGAATATCGTCGTCAACCGTGAGTAATAACGCCTCGGGGTATTTCTGCAGGGCGTAGAAGAACTTGGTATAGGGGCCGAGATCTTTCTCAACAAACTCGATGTCCAGCCCGCGCGCGCATTGACGCTTCAGAATTGCCGGAATATCAGCATCGCTGAACTCCTCGGCAGACAGCCACAACACGATACGGTCCGGTTTATGGGACTGCTGAAGCAGACTCTCAATCGTTAAATACACATCGTGAATGCGCTTGCTGAAACTGGTTAGCGAAACAACGATGGGGCGCGGCGTATTTTCCGCCACACCCCGTTCTGTGCGATGCAAGGCATCGGCCTCAAAGCGCTGGGTCAAGGCCTCAACCCGGCGGTCAATCGCCTCGGCCAATGCGCGTTTTTGGCGCTTTTCCTGGCGGAGTTTTTTCAACATCGTGTAATGATTCCCGTAATCTCTGTCAGAGCGATGGCGTCGCCCAGCTGTGTCACTGTATGCTGCGCACTGTATCAAACCGTGAACAACTATGCCCTTACTTGCTCTACAACACCTTTGCTGCCCCATTGATGGCGAGGCCATGCAGCGCAGCGATCAACAGTGGCGCTGCCCGCGCGGTCACAGCTTTGATATTGCTCGCCAAGGTTACATCAACTTGCTGCCGGTACAGCACAAAAAATCCAAGGACCCCGGCGACAGCAAAGCCATGGTCAATGCGCGCAAGCAATTTTTGGATCGCGGTATATACCGGCCCATTGCCGATGCCATCACTCAGTTATTGCTCGACGAATTTGGTGAGGCAGCGTCATGCAGCGTCCTGGACGCCGGCTGCGGCGATGGCTACTACCTCAACACACTCGCACAAGCGCTGGTCGACCGGGGCGGCAACGTCACGGCAATCGGCCTGGATATTTCAAAGTGGGCGCTGCGTTGCTGCCTGCAGCGCAACCGCTCACTAAACGGCATTGTTGCCAGCAATCGCAGCGTGCCGCTGCCCACCTCCAGCCAGGACATTGTCCTCTGCGCCTTCGGTTTTCCGGTGTACAACGAATTTTCACGACTACTGCGCGACGGCGGCTACTACCTTCAGGTGGACAGCGGCCCCGACCACTTACTGGAATTGCGGGAAAAGCTGTACGCCGAATTGCGGCGCAGCGAGCCACCGAGCCTGGACAAGGCAGAACAACTTATCGGCCCCTTGCATAGGCGAGTGCGCGTCCACCAACAAACCCGCGCACTGTCACGCAGCGAGCTTGACGAGCTGCTAAGCATGACACCCCACAACTACCGCGCCCCCCACGAAGCTAGGCAAGCGCTGTTAAGCAGTGCACCGATATCACTAACCCTGGATGTAGAGCTGCGGTTATTGCGCTGCCATGGCGCTGTTGGGGAAGATCAGGGGAATGAATAGTGCCGCTCGCGGTCTATTGATCGCAGCGCACTGCTAAACCTCGCCCCAGCAGCGCTTGAAAATGGCACAAATGCCCCCACCATCGGGCACATAAGAATATTGTCACAGGTAGACCTTAAATGACCGAACACCAACACATCAGCCAGCTCCACGACTGGTTGAACAGCCAGATTATCGGCCAGCAGCAACTCACCCAACGCCTGCTTATTGCCCTGTTGGCAGACGGCCACCTGCTGGTTGAAGGCGCCCCCGGCCTGGCGAAAACCAAGGCGATCAAAACCCTCTCCGATGCCATTGAGGGCAGCTTCCAGCGTATTCAGTTCACCCCGGACCTGCTACCTGGCGATGTCACCGGTAGCGAAATCTATCGCCCCGAAACCGGCGTGTTTGAGTTCCAGCGCGGCCCCATATTCCACAATCTGTTGCTGGCCGACGAGATCAACCGGGCCCCGGCTAAAGTGCAGTCCGCACTGCTGGAAGCCATGGCGGAAAGGCAGGTCAGCGTCGGCAGCCACAGCTACGCCCTGGACTCCTTGTTCTTGGTAATGGCAACCCAAAACCCGCTTGAGCAAGAGGGTACCTACCCACTGCCAGAGGCTCAGCTCGACCGCTTCCTGATGCATGTCAATGTCGACTACCCCAGTGCAGAAGCCGAGCTGGCCATTCTGCGCAGCGTACGCAACGAGGCCCAGGGCGAGCAAAGCGCTGCGCCGCAAATCAGCCAGCAGGCGATATTCTCGGCAAGACAGCAGGCTTTGGATATTCATATGGCCGACGCCGTGGAGCAGTACATCGTGCAACTGGTCGTCGCGACGCGCAATGCCGGCCAGTGGGATCAACAGCTCGACCAGTGGCTCGATGTCGGCGCCAGCCCGCGAGCAACCATCGCCCTGGACCGCTGCTCGCGTGCCCATGCCTGGCTGGCCGGCCGAGACTACGTTAGCCCGGATGATGTCCAAGCTGTTGCCCACGACGTGCTCCGCCACCGTTTAATTATCAGCTTCGCCGCTGAGGCCGAGGGCGTTGCCCGCGACCAATTGATAGACCGACTGATTCATTGCGTACCCGTTGCCTAAACCGCTATGGCCAAAGCGACGTCTTCAACAGAATCGATGAACTACGTAGTTCGCGGCGCGAGTGTTAACCGCGCTGCGCTGATAGCCGCCAGACTGACCGCGCGGCAACTTCGCCTGCGCCAACAACGGCGCCACGTCGCCCGACAAACCGGCAATCACCCGGCGCCCTTCAAAGGTCGCGGCTTAAGCTTCCAACAACTTCGCGCTTACCAGGGCGGCGACGAGATTCGCCACATCGACTGGCGGGTAACCGCGCGCACCACCAAGCCGCACACCCGCGTGTTTGAAGAAGAGCGCGAGCGGCCGATTGTTATTTGCCTGGACCAGCGTCGGCCAATGGCCTTTGGCAGCCGCCATTGCTTTAAGTCAGTCATGGCCTGCCACGCCGCGGCGCTGCTGGCATGGAATGGTCTGGACAGCAATGACCGAGTCGGCGGCCTTATTTTTTCCGACGACCGCCACAACGAGTTCCGGCCTAAGCGCAGCAGCCGAGCAGTACTGCATTTGTTAAACAGCGCCTGCGAGTACAGCGAGCGGCTACTCCAAGCACCCGCAGAGGATAAACAACAAGCCCTGTCCTCAGCGCTGGAGGAGCTTCGGCGCATCACCAGGCCGGGCTCATCAGTGTTTATCTTGAGCGATTTTCACGACTACGATGACGAGGCCCACAAGCAATTGCTGCTGCTGTCACGTCACAACGACATTGTCGCGCTGGGCATCAACGACCCGCTCGAGCTGCGCTTGCCGCTGCAAGGTGCGCTGCCCCTCAGCGATGGCCAGCAGCGTTCGGTCATTAATATCGACCAGCGGCTACAACAGCACTACCGCGATCACATCGCACAGGCCCAGCAAACGCTTCAACAACAACTTCGTCAGCTGGGCGTTGTTTTCTTACCACTGCATACCGATGACGACCTACTGGACATCCTCAGCAGGGAGATCCGGCTAACATGACGCCAAGGCCCACAGACCCATTGGCCCAACTCGCCGACATCCACCTACCGCCACCGCCGGCTGATTTTCCCTGGGCCTGGGGCTGGTTTGCCCTGCTCGGACTGCTGTTGTTGGTCGCCCTCACCGGTGCGCTGTATTGGCGCCGCTGCTACAACCGCAACGCCTATCGCCGCGCCGCGCTGGCGGAGCTCGGAAAGCTCGCGCAGCAAAGCGATGACAGCCTTTACGCCGCAAGCGCCAATCAATTGCTGCGCCGAGTCGCTTTACAGCTTGATGGCCAACGCGCCGCTACTGCACGAGGCGACGCCTGGTGCGAGCTGTTAAATAGTTACTGCAAGCACCCTGTGTTTACTACCCAGCAGTTTGCCGAACTGGAGACCGCCGCTTATCAGGCAACGTCGCAGCTGACTGATCGCGACGGGCTGCATAGGTCAGTAAGCACATGGCTGCGCACGCACAGGAGAGCGAAGGGATGCTGAGTTTACAGTGGCCATGGCTGTTGTTGCTGCTGCCCCTACCACTCATCGTTAGGGCACTGAGCAAACCCGCAAGCGAGCAGGCCGTGCGAAGCGCCCTGCGGGTGCCGTTTTACCACCAACTGATGCAGCTTCGCGACCGCGAAAGCCTCAGCATAAATAACACCAAAAGCCCGCTTGTCATTGCACATTGGCTGCTCTGGCTCAGCCTGCTTGCCGCCGCCAGTGGTCCACAGTGGGTGGGTGAGCCTCAGGCGCTTCCCAGCACCGGCAGGGATCTAATGCTGGCAGTCGACATCTCAGGGTCGATGGCTCAGCAAGATATGAAAGTTCAAGGCAGCGCCCTGCCTCGCATTACTGTCGTAAAGGCAGTCGTCAACGAATTTGTCCGCCAGCGCCGAGGCGACAAGCTCGGACTCATCCTATTCGGCTCGCGCGCCTACATTCAATCCCCGCTCTCCTTCGACTTGGCGACTCTCGGCCAGCTAATGGATGAAGCCGAGGTTGGCTTCGCTGGCAAACAAACCGCCATCGGCGATGCCATTGGCTTTGCCATCAAGCGACTGCGCAAACGCTCGGAAAATAGCCGCGTGGTAATTTTATTAACCGATGGTGCCGACACCGCCAGCACCCTACCGCCCTTAGAGGCGGCTGCCGTAGCCCAGCGTGAGAATATCCGCATTTACACCATTGGTGTCGGGGCAACAGAAATGGAAGTACCAGGGCTTTTTGGCAGTCGGCTAGGGGCGCGAAAAATTAACCCCTCTGCCGACCTGGATGAAAAAACACTGCGCGAAATCGCCCACCAAACCGGCGGCGAATATTACCGCGCGCGCAACACAGAAGAACTGCAAGCGGCCTACAATGCCATTGCCGCGTTAGAGCCAATTGAGCAGGAACAGCAACAGATTCGGCCGCGACGCTCCCTCCTCCACTGGCCATTGACCGCTGCGCTAATAACAGCGCTGGCGATTACCCTGGCGCAAAGGAGATCGCAATGATAACGCTACATTGGTTGCGTCCCGAGTGGGTGTGGAGCGCACTGCCAATACTGCTGTGCTTATGGCTGCACCTTCGCCAGCAGCGCTCGGCGCAGCAGTGGCAACAATTTATCGACCCTGGCTTATTGCCCCACCTCCTTGAGCAGCCGCAAGGCGGCTATTCTCGGCGCCTGTGGCCAGTGTTCTTGGCGGGGTTGTTGTGCTGGCTGGCACTGATGGGGCCTAGCTGGCAACGCCTGCCAAGTCCCGTATTAGAAGACCGGGGCGGTTTGGCAATTGTGCTGGACCTGTCCCCCTCCATGCTTGCCGAAGACCTACAACCGTCGCGCCTGCAGCGGGCTAAATATGCCATACGCGATCTGCTGGCACTGCGCGCCGACGGCCAAACAGGCTTGGTGGCCAGTGCGGGCGACGCCTTTGTGGTAGCGCCGCTCACCGATGATGGCAACACCCTCAATACGCTGCTGCCCTCCCTCCATCCAGCTATGATGCCTGTGCAAGGCAGCAATCCCCTTAGCGGACTCGTCCAGGCGCAGCAGCTACTCGACAATGCGGGTAGCCCCAGCGGCCACATTCTTCTTATCGGCGATGGCTTTTCTGCACAGCAGCTAAAGGGACTGGAGGGCTTTGTCGACCAGTCCTCTTACCCGGTTTCAATTATCGGTGTGGGCAGTGAACAGGGCGCGCCTATCCCCCTGCCGGAAGGGGGCTTTTTAAGGGACTCACAAGGCAACACCATCGTCGCCAGTATGCCAGAGGCCTTGATGCAGGCCCTGGCCCGCAAGGCCGGGGGGCAGTACATTAACTTAAGCGCCCCACTGGGCGATTCCGCCCTGCGCAAACTGGCAGCGGGCAGCCAACAATTTGAAGAGAGTACACAGCAGCAAACCTTCGAGCAGTGGCAAGACGGCGGTCAGTGGTTAGCCCTGCTCCTGCTACCCTTTGCCCTGCTGGCCTTCCGGCGCGGTGCTGTGCTGATTATATTCCTCGCGATACTCACCCAGCCCGAGCACAGCTATGCGCTGGACTGGCAGCACCCGTGGAAAACCGCCGACCAACGAGCACTGCAGCGCTTTCAGGAGGCGCCCGCAGAAGCCGCCGAACTATTCCGCGACCCTATGTGGCGCGGCAGCGCCCACTATCGCGCCGGCAACTATGCCGCGGCGGCGGACGCCTTCGCAGAGCGAGACTCCGCTGACGCTCACTATAACCGCGGCAACGCACTGGCCAAGGCGGGAAAACTGGACGAAGCCTTGAAGGCCTACGATCAAGCGTTGCACCGCCAGCCCGACATGGCCGATGCCAAAACCAACAAGGCATTAGTAGAACAATTAACAGAACAACAGCAGCAAACCGGCGGCCAAGGTTCTGAAAACGAAGGTTCTGAAAATCAGGCCTCTGAAAACCAGAGCTCTCAAAATAAAGACACTGATAACAAGGAACAAGGCGACACCGGTGCGCCGAACCAGGCAAATCAAGGCGGCGACCCGCAAAGTAACAACGCCGCGGCTGACAACAATGCCACCAACGCAGGCGAAAACCCGCAACAGTCTTCGGGGGAACAGCAAGCGGCCCCATCAGAGGATCCAGGCACCGACGACTCCGACGCCGCACCTGCTTCAGAAAACACGGCGAACCAGAAGGCTCTCGCCGAGCAGCACGCGCAACAGCGCGGTGAGAATGACGATGCGCGAAACGACGCCGTCGCCCGGCAAAGCGACGGCACTACGCCCGTTGAAAATGCCAAAGCAGCGCCTGCTGCAGGTGCTGCTCAGGCGCCGCTGTCAGAGGAAGAACAGGCGCAAGAGCAGTGGCTGAGAAATATTCCTGACAGCTCGGATACGCTGCTTCGCAACAAATTCCAATACCAATATGATCAGCGCCGCCGCCAAGGCGAGCTGCCGGAGGCCGAAAACTATGCCCCGTATTAAGTATCTAGCGACCTTGTGGCTGAGCTTTTTTGCGCTTTGCTGTAGCGGCCTCGCGCAGGCCGAAACCACAGTACGTGCCTCGGTCGACCGCAATCAAGTCGCCCTGGAGGAAACCCTCAACCTCACCTTGTCGGCCGACAGCATTTTATTCAGCGGTGAGCCCGATGTAAGCGAGCTGAGCAATGATTTCCATATTCTGAACCGACAGCAGAGCAGCCGTACCAATATCGTCAACGGCAAAATCAGCAGCAGCCGTCAGTGGGACTACACGCTGGCCCCGAAGCGCGAAGGCGACCTGACCATACCCGCCATCACCATGGGCAACAAACAAACCAAGGCGATAAGCATCCGCGTCACGCCGTCAAACAGCGCGCGACGCCAGAATACTGACAATCGCCAAGTATGGTTAGAAGCGGATATCACGCCGCGTCGCGGCTATGTTCAGCAAATGCTGGAATACAGCGTCAAGCTATACAGCTCGGTGAATTTTCTCGACGCCACCCTGGATCCCCTGGAAGTCGACAATGCCCTGGTCGAATCACTCGGGGAGAGTCGTTACCGCCAACGCATTGATGGCCGCAGCTTTCAGGTTATTGAACGCCGCTACGCCGTTTTCCCTCAGCGCAGTGGCACATTGGAGATACCTGCGTTGACGCTGCAAGCGCGCGTGGAAAGCTACCGCCCTTCACTGTTAGACCCAGGCCGTTTACTGGTACGTCGCAGTCCGCCCATGGAGATTGATATTCAATCCCCACCGGCAGACTTCGACGGCGCGCTATGGCTGCCCGCAGGCAACGTAGAGATATTTGAAGAGTGGAGCAGCGACCCCGAGCAACTGCAGGTGGGCGAGTCGATTACCCGTCGCGTGGATATTCGCGCCGAGGGGCTGATGGCAGCGCAGCTACCCGCACTGCCTCGCTACGACCTGGCAGGGGCCAAGCTCTACCCTGACCAGCCAGTGCTGCAAAATAACAAAGATGAACAAATACTGGTTGGCCTGCGCAGCGAATCCACAGCGATGATCGCCAACGAAGCCGGGCGCTACACCCTGCCCGAAATAAAGCTTGCCTGGTGGAACACGCGCACTAACCGCGCCGAGCTTGCGGTATTACCCGCCCGGGAGTTAGTTGTAAGCCCCGCACCGGGCGCGTCCGGCGATGAGGCCATCGAAACCGCAGCGTCGCAAGCTGCGCCCTCGGCAACCCCGCTCAGCGGCCCGGCAACCAGCGCACACACGGCACTGACACCCTACCGGATAATTATTGCCCTATTAATTTGCACCAATCTACTTTGCCTGTGGGCGCTGCTCCGTCGTCGTGATCGCACAGAGCCTCCTCTCCGGGATGCTGAGAAGAAGAGTGACCAACACGAAAAGGCGGCTTACCAAAGGCTGAAAAAGGCCTGCAAACAGCGCGATGCCCGCGCCGCGAGAGCGGCGTTACAAGACTGGGCCTCTCACCAGCAAGACGGCTACCGCAGTTTAGCGGAGCTCGTCGCTCACGAACCCGCCTTTGCCACTCACGTTGACAATATCAACGCCGAACTTTATCGCGCCGCCGAGCCCTGTGTGGATTACGCCGCATTGCTACAGACCGCAGCGGCCTACAGAAAGCAGCAGGCCGAGAGTCCCGCCAAACCGGCCCTCGCGCCACTGTACAAGAGCCTATGAGCACCGCTTATGTTTTGGCATCGTCGCGGCCGCCGACAACCATCACACCGCCAAGAATCACCAGCGCAATGCCAATCAATGTGAGCGTATCTGGCAGCAGCCCCCAGATCAGCCAATCCAGCAGCCCGCCAAAGACCACCGCAAAATAACTGGTCGGCGCGAGCACCGATGCCGAGGCATAGCGATAAGCCCAGGTGTACAGCAGAAAGCACAAATAGATCACCACCCCCATATACAGCAACCAAGGGTAGGCCGAGAGATGCACGTCGCCGCCCTGCCAGAGAAAAAACGGCACGCTGACCATCAGGGACACGGCAAAGTAATAGAACAAGATCCGATTTGCGGGTTCAGTGGACGCCAACATACGCGTGGTAATCATAGAAATAGCCAGGCCCAAGCCCGAGCCCAGCGCAACCAAATGCCAGATGCTCAACTCCGCAAAGCCCGGCCGCAGCACCAACACCACCCCGGCAAAACCCAGCAGTAACGGTGGCAAGCTGCGACGGCTCACCGGCTCTCGCAACGCCAAAAATATTAACAGCGGCACCATCAATGGTGCGCTGTTGCGCAGCAGCGTGGCTTCTAATAGTGAGATTTTACTGAGCGCGAAAAAGTAGAAGTAGAAGCATGCAACCCCACTTAACCCCCTCAAAAAATGCATGGGCAGGCGCTCACTACGCAAGCTGGCAACGCCGCCGCGCGCAACACTGGGCAGGGTAAAAACAAAGGATATGCTGTATTGGGCAACGATCATTGCCGATACCGGCACCTGCATTCCCGACAAATGTTTACCAACCGCGGCAACGGTCGCCGACAGGAAAACGGTGAGCAGGGACAAGCCAACGCCAATGGCTAAGCGCCGCCTGTCTTGTGAAAATCGAAAAGGAAAACCTGCCACAACACCGCCCAACATACCGATAATAGGACTGCACTGTGGCGCAGCCGCCGAACACTATAAATAGCGCTGGCGACCTTTACCAGAAAAGAGGAGTGGGCGGCGCTATTGCCGCCACGAATTTAGTGGCCGCACTTACCTTCGCCACACTTGCCTTCGTCACGGGCTTTGTTGCCGCCACATTTACCCTCGCCGCACTTGCCTTCGTCACGGGCTTTGTTGCCGCCACATTTGCCTTCGCCGCACTTACCTTCGTCGCTGGCTTTTTTGCCACCGCACTTGCCCTCGCCGCATTTACCTTCGTCGCTGGCCTTTTTGCCACCACACTTGCCTTCGCCGCATTTACCCTCAGCGTGCTTACCAAAATCCACTTGTTGATAGCCACTGCTCAGCGATTGCGCACTGAAGGGGTTGCCGCTATCGCTCACCGCAGCGGAAGCAAGACTTGAAGCGAACATGGCGGCGGTCAGTGCTGTCATTTTTGATTTATTCATGGATGTACTACCTCGTTTAGAAAGTTTAATTGACGCCAGCGAAAAGCACCTGCGTTACAGCATAGATGACTCACAGAGAAAGTTGTTACAGTGAATTAATAAAATTTATTGGCATCGCTGGAATATTTCCAGACGGTGTAACAATGGCGAACGCGGTTCGTCTATGGCGCATACCTGTAAAAATAAGGATGCTCGCCATGACGTTTCTCCAGACCGCTACTGACACGGTCACTCGCCTACACAACGGACTAGGGCGCCTGCTGACACCGCTCTCTGGTCTGCCGTCACTGCTGATTCGGCTCTATCTGGTACCAATATTTTGGATGGCAGGCAGCAATAAGTACCGCCATTTCGACGATACCGTCGCCTGGTTTGGCAACCCCGAGTGGGGCCTGGGGCTACCCATGCCAACACTGATGGCAGGCTTGGCTACGGCCACTGAGCTGGCGGGCGCCGCCCTGCTGCTCGTTGGCCTCGCCACACGCTGGATAGCGGTGCCGCTCGCCGTCACCATGCTTGTGGCCGCCACCACCGTGCACTGGTCCTTTGGTTGGCAGGCGATCGCCGATGCGAGTGCCCCCTTTGCAAATGCCCGTGTTGACGCCGCAGCGGAAAAACTGGACGCTGCAAAATCCATTCTTCAGGAACACGGCCACTACGATTGGCTGACCGAGAGCGGCAACTTTGTGATCCTCAACAACGGCATCGAGTTCGCAGCCACCTATTTCATTATGTTATTGGCCCTGATCAAAATGGGCGGAGGGCGCTACGTGAGTATCGATGACGGCCTCCACCGTTACATGGCGCGACAACGCCGCTAAAGATGTCAGCAATTTTACCGCCAAGCATTGCCGCCGGGTCGCGTTATCGGGGACACTATGACCTACGTTTCGCAATAAAACGAAGGCCACTACGCGTGTCACAAGCAATGCAAGACGACGCCCTGCTCGAGCGCCTGCAAAGCGGAGATAACGCCGCATTCAGGGACCTTATTGTTCGCTACAATCAGCGCCTGCTTATTGTGGCCCGCGCCATTATTGGTGATGTTTTTGCCGAGGATGTGGTACAGGAAGCCTGGACCTCAATATTCAGGGCGATAAACCGCTTCGAGGGGCGCTCTGCACTATCGACCTGGATGATCCAGATCGTCAGTAACGAGGCCAAATCGCGACTTCGCAAGGAGAAGCGCCACATGAATGTAGCCGATACCGAGCAGCTTCCTGCGGCGCTCGCAGAGAGCCGTTTCGCCGCCGATGGCCACTGGCAAATCCCGCCCACGCATTGGGAACTGGGCACGCCGGAACGCCTGCTAGAGGAAGACCAGTTGCGCTGTTGTATCGAGCACACATTAACCTTGCTACCGGAGAACCAAAAAGCGGTGTTTATGCTGCGTGATTTAGAGCAAATGCCACTGAGTGATATTGCCGATCAATTGCTGCTAAGCGAAAGCAATGTACGCGTATTACTTCACCGAGCGCGACTCAAGCTATTAGATGTTGTCGACCACTTTCAGGAGACGGGGGAATGCTAAGCTGCAAGGAAATAAGCCATTTGGCCAGTGACCACCTCGATAACCCGCCGCGCGGTTGGGCCGGCCTGCAATTTAAAATGCACCTAATGATTTGCGGCCCCTGTCGGCGCTTTCGGCAGCACCTAGTGACAAGCCGCGACACCGCAGCGAGGTTAGCCCGTCAACTCTGGCAAGAGGACAACGACACCGCTACCCGAATTCTCGACAAAATCGACGAGTCACCGGGCAAAAAGTGAGCGGATTATAGCAGCGGGAATTCAACGCGGAACTCGCTGCCACTCTCACCGTCGCTGATAACGCTGACACGGCCACCATATTCACTAACGAGGCGGCGAATAGACGCCAGGCCAACACCCTCGCCCTCCGAATGAAATTGCTCGAAGAGCGCAAAGACACGCTTCTGCTGGGCAGCGGGAATCCCGCGGCCGTTATCCCGTACAAACAGCGCGAGGCCACCCGTCGTGGGGTCGGGTAAGCGGCCGATATCCACTCGCAATGGGCGCTGGCCACTGAAGCGTTTGGCGTTGCGCAATAATTCTCTGATAACCAAGGTCAGCGTTCCACCCGGCAGCACGGCGGTACCCAAGCCGGGCGGTTGAATGCTCACGACATCGGCCATCGCCTCGTCGTCGATAATTCGCGACACCAAGCTGTCCAGGCTCAACTCCTCAACGGGCTCATTCAAGGGCAGCTGGCTATAGCGCTGCAAGCCGGCATTCAAGCGCGACGCCTGGCTGCTTGCCTCACAGACTTTGCTTAACCACTGCCGCGATTCCTCGCTCAGCTCCTGGCCAGCGCGCTCTTGCAGGCGCTTGCTGTATACATCGATAACCCTCAAGGGCTCGACAAAACCCTCGTTACTGGCGCGCGAGAATTCTTCCAGTGCCGTATTGCTATTGCTGAGCGACTCATTGGTCTTTTCGAGTAGGGTTTTATTCAACCGCGCTTCGGCGAGCTCTTCGGTACGCTGGGTAACAAGGCTCTGCAAGTCTGCCGACAAACGCTCCACTTCTTCTTGTTTACGACGGTTCTCCGCAATTTCATTCTGTAACTGATTGTTCAGCTCGACCAACTGCGCGTTACTCGGCAACGCCAGGGCTTTGGGGATGAGGGGCCACACGAGTATTGCCGTACCGACAGAGGCGATGGCCGTTATCGCCTTTATGGTGCCGCTTAACCAATAAGCACCGTACCAAACATTCAGAATATTCACTAAGTGCGTGGTACCACACGCAAAAATAAACACCGCGAACATCAAGAACATATAATTGAACTTGAGATCGTCACGCCGTTTGACGAGGACAATCAAAGCAATGGGAATCGTGAAGTAAGACAGGGTAATTAAGGTGTCGCTAAGAACGTGCAGAAACACCAACTGCTCATTCCAAAGGTAGCAGTGACCATGGGGTGGCATTTCCGGCCCCAGGATACTGCGCCAGAACTCATTCATGACTTACCGCCTCGCTGTGGTAATGCGCTGAGTGTAGCCGTTTTACGCAAAATTACATTGTCAGCAAGCACACCGCCCAGGGTTATTGGGTAATCTACCTACCTTTGTTGGGGTGGCTGCTATCGCCGGAGGGGTGACGAGCAGTGACGCGCTCATAGCACTGCTGGATATCGACCATATCCGCATCCATATCGCCGGTAGGCATACACGGCGACGCGAAGCCAACCCGTTTTTCCGCGTAATCAAGATACACCGGCACAATGGGCACACCCGCCCCTGCAGCAATGTGGTAGAAGCCGCCCTTCCAGCGCTCTACTGCCTTGCGCGTACCTTCCGGGGCAATAATCAGCACCATGTCATCGGTATTGTGAAATTGCTCAACCATATGCTCAACGAAGTTATGTCGACTTGTGCGCTCTACCGCAATACCGCCTAACCAACGCAGCAAGCTCCCAAGCGGGCCGAGAAATAAGCTGTGCTTGCCCATAAAGCGCACCTGTCGCCCCAGCGCAGCGCCAAGCGCTACCATCAAGAAAAAGTCCCAATTACTGGTATGCGGCGCAACGACCATCACATATTTGCGCGGCGCCGGCGCAGGCATCTGAAAACGCCACCCTCGCAGCCGAAACACGCCGCCGACTAACCAGTGAATAGCTGTTAAAACCCGGGGGTAACTGCACACCGTTTTACGCTGCGCTATCTCAGAAACATAGGAAGTCATGAGCCGCTCTACATCGTTATTGTTATTTGTCGGTCATCGCCGACGCTCAGAATCATACACAAGAATCTACGCCGACGCTTGCCGCCCTGAGCTGCCCCCGCTATCCTCGCCAAAACACCATAATATGCGGCCTAGCTGTCGCGCCGCGACACCGGAGCCCCAAGTGAGCCGACTTTTTAAGCTACTGCTTATCCCCTGCTACCTGTACAGCTGTATTGCCATCGCACAGCACTCAAAACCCGTGGACCTGCGCGCACTGGACAACAATCCGGCTGACGCACAAACCAGCCGCGACCCCAAAGAAACCCTGCTCTACAGTTACGGCGAGATCTACTTCGACGACAGGGACGACCTGCTGGACAAAGCACTGGAAGTAAAAGAAGAAGGCGAAAATCTCGAAGCGAGGTCGCGAGGCCTATTGTTGATTCCGGGCGACGAACAAGATTTAGTCGACGCGCTCGAAGCCTTGGATGGCGCAACCACCAGCCTGCGCAGCCGCGGCACAATTATTCTGGCAACATCCAATGAGAGCCCGTTTCACTACCGGCTGGGCAGCGAGCTGCGCGGCACTGCGCGCTTTTACTATGACGAAGGCGATGAAAATCGCCTGCGCTTCGCCGGTGTAACCGGCTTGTTTGGCGGCCCCGACCTAGAATCCTACATGGATATCTCCGCCGTGCTGGAAAACCACGCGGGCATTAATTATCACTTCCGCCTGGACGCTCTGCCGAATACTGAGTTTGGAATTTTGGGCAAGATACAGGTCATTAGCTTGCTTGAGCGTCGCATCGATTACGATGACTACGAAAAGAATAAAGTGTTCGACTGGGACACCGACATTAAGAACCGCGTGCAACTCAATGCCGACCTCGGCATGCGACATACCATTGGCCATGTCGGCCTGCACCTAATAGTCAAAGACTTGTATACCGAATCCTTGCGCGGAGCCAGCGGTGACCTCTACCGCCAACGCAGCCGGGTGATCGCCGGGATCGACTATCGACGCCCCTGGGGAGATGTGCAGATTATGGGTGACCTCGTGCCAAGAGCACGCTTTGGCGAGGCGCCACAGCGCCGCGACGTCAACCTCTCGGCGAGCCTGAACGTTACCCGCCGATTTGCCCTCGTTATGGGTTACAACTACGCCGAGCATCGCTACGAGCGAGATACCGGCAACGCCGGCATCCGCTATACCCTCGGCCGCTCGCTGAGGGCGGAAATCAGCGTGACAGCAGCAGGCAAACGCGAGCTCGGCGGCCACGCATCACTACAACTGCCACTCTAAGCCTGGACCCTGTTTTCAGGGCGGAGGCTGCCCCTAGGCAGCAGCGCTGCTAGGGGCCGCGTTTTCGTCGGTGAGCTCCTGCTTGGCGGGAATGTGACTCATGGCATGCTCGGTCAAGGCTGTGATGGTGAGCGAGGGGTTTACACCCAGGTTCGCGCCCAGCATGGAACCGTCACAGATATACATGTTTTGGTAGCCAAACACCCGGTTGCGGTAGTCAATCACTCCCTCGTCGGCAGAGCGCCCCATCGCCGCACCGCCCATACAATGCGCGGTGGCAGGAATATTAAAGAGCACCTCTGTAAGCAAACTTCCCGCCATTCCACCCAGCTTTTCCGCCGCCCGCTGGGCGAAATCGCTGGCCTGAGGAATATACGTGGGAATGCGTTCGCCATGACTGAGCATTTTCTTGCTAAAGGGCCAGTACCAAGGGCGCCGGTAGCGCATATCGATATGCCCTTCCAGGGTTTGCATACACAGAAAAATAATCGTTTGCGAGGCCATACCAAAGGGGATCAGCATGCGAATCCCCTGCAGGGGACGGGTTAGCAGGAGCTTGAGTACGGTCTTGATCCACACAGCGATGCGCGTGGCACTTGTATCGCCGCGCGTCATTGCCGTAACCAGCATGCCCATCGCGTCGGACCCTTTTGGATAACGCGTTGCTTCGATATGCGTGTGCTCATCCAGGTACACCCCCGAACCTATCGCAATCCCCTTATCCATTTCCGGATTGCCCGGCACACGAACCCCAATCAACGACTCTGCATTGGTTCGCACCCGGCGACCCAGTTGCGACGAAATATTTGGCAGCGACCCTTTGTCGCGCAGTTTAAATAACAAGTCTTGAGTGCCCAGTGACGAGGCCGCAAACACAACCGAGCGCACTCGCCAGCGGCGGACATTTTTGCGAAATAAAGAGGTACTGCTTATCGCCGTGACCTCATAGCCCTGCGAGCCTTGGGCATCGCCGAGTGGTCGCACATCGACGACCTTGCTCTCGGCAAATACTTTTGCGCCCTGCTTTTCTGCGAAGTAAAGGTAGTTCTTATCCAGGCTATTCTTGGCATTGTGCCGGCAACCAACCATGCAACCACCACAGGCGATACAGCTGTTACGCGCCGGACCATCGCCACCAAAGTAAGGGTCGTTATAACGGGTGCCCGGCTCATCCTCTTCGTTGCCGAAAAACACGCCCACCTGTGTTCGGTAGAACGTGTCACCACAGCCCCAGTCGTCAGCAATCTCTTTCAGCGCATGATCTGCGGGCCCAAGGATGCGATTTTCTGTGACCCCTAACATCGCCCTGGCAGAATCGTAATGCCGGGGCATAACCTGCTTCCAGTTAGTCAGGCCCGCCCAGCTGCCGTCATCCCACACCGTTTCCTTGGGCACCAACAGCGTGTTGGCATAAGTCACCGACCCGCCGCCAACGGCGTTGCCCTGCAAGATCAGCACATGCCGGAACCAGCGAATATTGAAGAAACCTTTTAAGCCAAGCAGAGGGCGCCACAGCCAACGCCAAAAACGCCAGTTGCTGGCGGGCAGGTTGTCGGCATTCCAACGCTTCCCCGATTCAACCACGGCAACCGAATAGCCCTTCTGCGTGAGCCGGTGAGCCGAAACGGAACCGCCGAAACCCGACCCCACCACCAAATAATCAAAATCGTAGTCTTGTTGTTTGCTCATTGCTCTCTCAGCGCCGCTGCGCCGCTCTTTAGTAAAAGACTCTCCGTCAGAACCGATGCTATTCTGACAATGCACGTTGTCACTTTACATTTGACAACGCGCCATGTCAAAATTTTACCCATGACAAATTCAAGCCCCGCACGCCGCCGCTCTTATCGCGGCCAAAGCCCCGATGCGCGACGCGCTGAACGCCGCCAGCTTCTTCTGCAGGCGGCGCTGGAAGTGGTGTCTTCTCAGGGATACAGCAACGCAACCGTTCGCAGTCTGTGTGCGTCGGCGGGGTTAACAGAGCGTTATTTCTACGAGTCGTTTGCAAACCGCGAGGCACTGCTTGGCGAGCTGTACCAACAGCAAACCGCCCTGCTTCGCGACGCGATGCTGAACGCCATTGCCGCTCCCGGCTTATCGACTGAGCAAACCATGCGCACCGGGCTAAGTGCGTTTTTTGAAACCCTGGAGAAGCAACCGGAGCTGGCGCGGGTCATCCTGTTTGAGATCTTTGGCGTGAGCAAAGCGATGGATACGCTCTACTATCAAGCGATGGAAGAATTTGCCGAATTGATCGGCGAACTTGCTCAGGTGCTGGGTATTGCCGAGTTCAGCAAACCCGCCAATGACAGCATGGTCTATGCAGGGTTGGTGGGCGCCGTGGTGCAAATGGCGCGGCGCTGGGTATTAAATGGCTACCACGAAAGCCGCGAGTCGTTAATAGAAAGCAGCGTGCTGCTGTTCACCGCCGTGTCGGCACATCACCAGCGTCAATCAACCAGCAGCTGATCACTCAATGCATCCAGCTGTCGGCTCGCGTCTCGCCAGCCCGGCATGGCCGCATCCATCAACGCGTAAAAAGCGCTGCTGTGATTCATCTCGCGGATGTGACACAGCTCATGAACAATGACCATATCAATGCACAGTGGCGGCGCCTTCATCAGACGGGTATTCAAGCAAATACCGCGCCTTGAGCAGCTCCCCCAGCGCGAACGCATTGCCCTGACACGCAGCGGCGGCAGCGGCTGCGGCCACGGCAGGCTCGCCGACAGCTGCGTTAGGCGAGCGGCAAAATAGTCGCGGCTGCGATCGCGTAACCAGCATAAAAACAAGCGGCGAATATTTTCCGGGCTTCGATCTCTGGCTTTGATAACCAGCAAACGCTGTTCGGGAAAAATGCTCGTGCCACGCCCCGGCTCAACGCGCAATTGCCAACGCTCACCCAAATAGGAAAAATAGTCGCCACAGCGATATTGAGGAGCCGGCGCCGCCGGCACTGCCTGCTCAATACACGACCTCAGCCA
Organism: Spongiibacter sp. UBA1325; assembly: GCF_002306875.1. Classification (NCBI taxonomy): domain Bacteria; kingdom Pseudomonadati; phylum Pseudomonadota; class Gammaproteobacteria; order Cellvibrionales; family Spongiibacteraceae; genus Spongiibacter; species Spongiibacter sp. UBA1325. The sequence continues at coordinate 171,745 of NZ_DBTD01000004.1, read as the reverse complement.
CCGGCCGTGACGGCGAAGCATTGCATCAATTTCGTGCTGGGGAGTATGTTGCGGCACGCGAACTTCAACATCGCCGCTCGGGGAAACGCGCAATGCCAAGCGCCTGCGGCGTTGCGACTGGCGACGCACCACGTAGCGCACCGACAGGCCCTCCAGCTCGAGCTGTCCCTGCTCAGTCGCTGGCGGAGTCACGCGAATCCGTCAACGCTGGATCTTGTGCAACGGGAAATTCGCAACAGAAAACTGCCCCGCCACCCGGGTTGGCCTCGTAGGCGATATCGCCGCCATGGCCCTGCATAATCGTCTGGGACACTGACAGACCAATCCCCATCCCTCCCTCTTTGGAAGTGACGAAGGGGCTGAATAACTGCTCTTCCACTTCCTTTGCGAGACCGAGACCAAAATCACGAACGCGAAAACCAACCCGGCCGTTGGCGAAAAACGTACTCACCTCAACCGGCCTGGTGCTTTGCGCCGCCGCGGTCGACTCCATCGCATTGCGAATCAGGTTCAGGGCGACTTGCTGAATCTGCACTTCGTCGCCATAGACTGTTGGCAGGTCATTGGCGCCCATAAACACTACGCGAGTACGGTTGACCTTCGAATCCACCTCCGCCAGCGCCAACACGTCCTCCAGTAATTCATTGAGCGACAGTGTCGCCTTCGCCCCTGAGGGTTTTTTCACGTAACTGCGCATCCGCTGAATCACCGCCGACGCGCGCTCGGCCTGCACGCCGATTTTACTCAGCACATCGTCCAGCTTACTGCGCTGCGCATCGGGTAAGTCCGCCAGCAGGCGCTGGGCAACGCGGGCGTAATTACTCACTGCGGTAAGTGGCTGATTGACCTCGTGGGCGATACCCGCTGCCATTTCGCCCCCGGTGCTTAAACGCTCAATATGCGCCAGGTGCTGACGCTGGTGGTCCACCTCGTTTCTGGCCGCCTCCAGCGCTTGTTGATTTGCCAGCCATTCGCCAATATCGCGCAATACCAGCACTGCCCCACCCTCGGCGCTGGCGCTGCCGCTCAAGGCCACCTGAACCAGCTCGCCGTCCTTGCCGGTTAGCTCAACGTGGTTCTTGCGCAAGCTCACACCGGCTTCGCAGAGCAGCGACAAGGCTTGGTTTAAGCCGTCGTCGCCGGGGAACAGTTTCAGTGCCAGCAGCGGCTCGCCCAGCGCGTCAGCCTGTGGCCAGCCGGTGAGCTCTGCGGCACGCGCGTTCATCGAGGAAACCCTTCCGGCGCTGTCGAGGCCAAAAATCCCCTCATCCACGGCGTTGAGAATACGCTGATTCTCATCCTCTAGTTCGCTATTTCGCTTGGCGAGCGCTCGCTCCAGGCGCTGCAACTTGATGTGCGTGCGCACCCTTGCGAGTACTTCATCGGCCTGGAAGGGTTTGGCGATATAGTCGACACCACCAATGGCCAGGCCGTGTACTTTGGACTGACTATCGGTCAATGCCGAGAGGAAAATAACGACGATATCTTCGGTTTCGGGGTCCGCTTTTAAGCGCTCACAAACCTCAAAGCCGTCGACCCCCGGCATCATGACATCCAGCAGTATCAGCGCGGGCTTAGCGCGCTTTGCCGTGTAGAGCGCTGACTCACCGTCGCGCGCGGCCAACAGCCGGTAGCCACTGCCTTCAAGCGTCTTAAACAATACCTGGAGATTGGTGGGATTGTCGTCGACGAGCAGTATCTGCTCTCCGCCGCGATCAGGTGCCATCGACGGCGGCTCCTTCATTTACTGACTTGAACAATTGCCCTAAGCGCTCAAAGTCGAATTCACGCAGAAGGCGCTCAGCCTCTTCACTCAATTCGCGCTGCTCTGGGTGACGCTTACGCAGCACCTCAAGCAGTTCTCGCAAACCGGTGACATCACCGAGGTCTACGGCGTGGGCTAATTTTTCCAGCAATTCCTCGGGCAGCGGCACATCCTCAGACGCTGATGCATTCGGATAAACATCGATATATCCCGCTTTTAACGCCGCCGGCGCAACGCTCGCCACCGGTGAATCGTCCGGCACGGCGGTATCGCAGAATCGCGCCATTACCTTGTACAGGTCTGCCATGCTAATCGGCTTAGGAAGGAAATCATCACAGCCGAAGGAGCGCGCTTCTTCCACCATTCCCTCGTCGGTGGTGGCCGATGCCATAATAATGGCAACATCGTGTTTCATTTCCTGCTTAATGATCCGCGTTGCTTCCATGCCGTCCATTTCCGGCATTCGCAAATCCATCAAAATAACGGCGGCGTCGCGCTCCTTCAAACGCTCTATCACTTCAAGGCCGTTCGCCGCTTCTCGAACGTCGTCGGTAATATCTTCGAGCATGCCCAGCAATACCTGGCGATTCACCGCAACGTCGTCGGCAACAATCACCGCAGGATTACCCGATATTTCGGCTTCTTCAGCGACGGGCTCCTGCGTTTCGGGCGCATCCAATAACGGCGAGCTTTGCTCTGACACAGGCATTAGCGGGATATGGAAGTAGAAACAGCTGCCAACACCTTCCTCGCTGCGCACATTCAAACTGCCACCCATCGCCTCTACCAAGCGCCGACAGATCGACAGGCCGAGCCCCGTTCCCTTACCGTCTTGAGGATTCACTTGGCGGAAGGGCTCAAAAACATCTCGCAGCTTGTCGGCGGGAATACCAATACCGGAGTCGCGAACCTCAAACTGCAAGCTATCGTCAACTTCGTTAACACCAACCTTCAGGCCCACCTGTCCACTGTTGGTGAACTTGACGGCGTTATCGAGCAGGTTAACCAATACCTGCCGCAGTTTTACGGCGTCGAATTGCAGCTTGCGCTCAACATCGTCGGCAACCTCAATGATGAACTCCAGGCCTTTCGACTTCGCGCGATGGCCGACAATGTCGCCAACACTGGCGATAACATCATCGAGGTCATTCGCTTCGCATACGATATTGATATTGCCACTTTCAATTTTTGCCAGATCGAGCACATCGTTAATCAAGTTCAACAAGTGCTTGCCGCAGCTTTCGATCGCGCGTAAATACTCTTTGCTGTCTGGCGGGAAGCCCTGCTCTTTTTGCAATAATTGCGCGTAGCCCAGTACGCCGTTAAGTGGTGTCCGCAGCTCGTGGCTCACACTTGAAAGGAACTGACTCTTGGCGTGAAGCGCATCTTCGGCGGCAATGCGTGCATCCACCAGATCCTGCTCCATGCGCTTGCGCTCGGTGATATCGGTCATGATACCCATGGCGCGCAGGGGCTGGTCGCGCTCGTCGTTTTCGACAACGTCGCCGCGACTGTATATCCAGTGATAATTTCCGTCGCTGTCGCGAACCCGAAACTCGACGCTATTGCCAGTTGCCAAACCCAACCAACTATCAACGGCAGAAGCGATAATCTGCAGATCATCCGGGTAGGCAATTTCTTTGAATGCCGCCACGGCATAGGGCTTGCTCGGTGGGGTGTAGCCCAGCGAGCGAAAGAAGCTGGCACCCACGGTCACTAAGCCAGTGCTTAAGTCGAGATCCCAGAGGTGGTTTTGGGCGGCATCCAAGGCTAATTGGAAGCGCCGTTCACTGAGTTTAAGCGCGCGCTCCGTTTGGGTGCGCTTCTCGACCATGAAGTTGGCATCTTCCGCCAAGTGTTGAAACTCGGCAAACGGCAGCCGCTCCACGTCGATAAATGTTGAACGCTTGCTGGCGTCGGCAAAAAACTGCTGAAAGATATTGAAGCCGTGCGCACTGCGCCGGGCCAACCAGCGCGCCGCGATCATCGAGAACAGCATCAGGCCGAAGGCGATGACCAAGATGAATAAAATATGTTCTTCTACACGGCTCTGCAGGGCGGAGCGCTCAGCCAACAGTTTGGCATTGAGCTCGTCCAAAAACACAGCCGAGCCCAGGGTCCAGCCCCAGGGCTGGTAGCGACGGATATAGGAAACCACCGGCTGCTGACCGCCTTCCCGGTCTCGCCAATTCAGCTCGGTAAACAAGCTGTTGTTTTCGGCGTCCAACCCCTGAGTAACGGCAAGCACGTCCGGCATTGGCTGGCCCACTGCCTCGGGGTCATAGCCATTGACCAACTGCCGCCCATCGCCGTCCACCATAAACAGGATTGAGTTTTCGGTATCGACGGGCACAGCGGCTATACGCTCAACAACTTCTTTCTGAACGCGCGCAATCTCGTCATGCAGGTAAACACTCGCCCCCATGTACAAGCCAAGCGGCTCAAAGTAGTACACAAAGCTGAAGTTGCGCTCACTGGTGCCAGGGCGACTGCTGTCAGTGACTCGGTATTCTACAAAGTCGTAATTTTTCTTTTGTGTGACCGAGCGTATCTGTTCGGCAAAGGCATTAAGTACCTTGCCGTCGCTCAGGCGTTTATCACCAGCGGGATGCATGGGCGGCAAAATTGCCCGCCCGGCGGAATCGAAAAGAAAGAAAAAGCCGTTGTTGTCGTGAAAGCTGAGCGAGCTCATTGTTGTGCGCAAGCGGCTCAGCTGTTCCTTACGGCTCTCACCCACATATTCCTTGTGCGTGTTCTCTATGAGAGACAGACCAATGGCCACTTGGTGGCGCAGGTCGTTGTAAAGCTGACGGTTGAGCTGAGTGCGCCTAAACTCTAAGTACTCAACGGCCTTGTCGACCTCTCGACGCAGCAGTTCACGGCGCGACTCGATATAACTGTCGCGCCAATCCTCACTCTGCTGAGTGTAGCGCTCGTACTCTTTGGCGATCCAGATGTAACCCAGCACAGCCAGCGGAATTGCCGACAAGGCAACCAGGCTGAGGAGGTATATCTGTACTAAACTGCGCTTCGATTTCATGCGCACCCTTTCTTCTTCATATTGGTGGCCCGAAGGCATATAAACCAGAAGCTTATCGGCTCAGATCGCGCTTCGCCAGTATCGCAGTGAGGAATTTCTGCATGAAGCTGGCAAAACCCCATAGATTTCGGCTAATCTGGGCGAAAGACGCCTGACAAAGCAAGGACGGAATAATGACAAAAGAAGCAACTGTCTACTTGGTTGAAGACGATGACGCCGTTCGCGACTCACTGCAAATGGTCTTGGAATCGGTAGGCTACCACGTTGCCGCGTACTCTCGCGCAGATGCCTTTTTAGAGGATTTCTCCACTGATATGGCCGGCTGTATGGTACTGGACATCCGTATGCCCGGCATGAACGGCATGGAGCTTCAACGCCAGCTGAACATGCGAAACTCCATTTTGCCGATTATCTTCGTTACCGGCCACGGCGATGTTCCGATGGCCGTTGAAGCCATGCAGCGCGGCGCTGTTGACTTCGTGCAGAAGCCCTACCGAGAGGAAGAGCTACTGGGCAAGATTCAACAGGCGATCGCCGCGGACGCTGAAAACCGCGCCGACCTGGAAGAAAAGCACAAGATTATTGAGCGTCTCGCCGAGCTAACCCCCCGCGAGAAACAGGTTATGGAGCTGATGATTGAAGGCAAGGCCAATAAGGTGATTGCCTATGACCTGGATATCAGCCAACGCACCGTGGAAATTCACCGCGCCCGGGTGATGGAAAAAATGGGCGTGCGCTCACTGGCCCATTTGGTGCGCATGGTAATGGCCGCCGAAGACAACAGCAGCGCAAGCTAAGCAGCCCCTTCCTCTGCGCGCCGGAGCGATGAGTTATCGCGTCGGCGCGTCGCCGCCATCACTTAATAAGCTGTCGATATGTCGCAGCGCAGCCAGCAACTCCGCCACGGGCAGATTCTGCCCTCGATAAAACTCCTCCGCCATTGGCGAAATATTACACGCCCCCGGCAGGCTCTGCTTCTGCTCAGCAAGAAAGCGCATTCGCGGAATAAAGATAAACTGCAACCACTGGTTGAACGACAAGGTATCCACGGCAAAGGGTTGCTCGCTGCGCAGTGCCTGCTCGGGCGGCCGTTGGCTTTCCCAGTGCCCGATGCGACGCAGCTCAGCTTCAATATCAATCAGCGTTGCGGACACGCGATAATACACACTCACAGCTTTACTCTATTACTTGTTGGTAGGGCGGCATTGAGTCGAGCATTTTGCGGCCGTACTGACGGGTGACTATACGCCGGTCCAGAATACTGATTTTCCCCCGATCAGACTCACTGCGCAGCAAGCGCCCACTAGCCTGAATAAGGCGAACCGCCGCATCCGGCACGGTAATTTCCATAAAGGGGTTGCCGTTATTGGCGCTTATCCACTCTGCCAGCGCCTCTTCTACTGGGTCCTCCGGCACGGCAAAGGGGATTTTCGCGATCACCACGTGCGAGCAGTATTTACCCGGCAAATCGACCCCTTCTGCGAAACTGGCTAAACCAAAAATAACGCTGCCCTTTCCGGCATCCAGACGCTCGCGATGCTGCCGCAGAATGTCATGTTTCGGCAATTCTCCCTGCGCCAGTATCAAGCTGCGCAGCGACAAAGGCACTCCCTCATAGACCGCGTTCAGCTGTTTTCGCGATGCGAACAACACCAGGCTTCCCGCCGCCTTGTCCAGCAGCTGTGGCAACATCTCAATTAATGCGTCGGTATGCGCCTGGGCATCGCCGGCATCGCAGCTCATCGCAGGCACATGCAATTGCCCCGCATCGGCGTGATTGAAAGGGCTGGGTACCACCTCAAAGCTGGCGTCTTCGTATAAACCAGCGCGCATACTAAAGCGCTTAAAACTGCCGAGCGCCGTAAGCGTAGCCGATGTCAATACCGCGCCATAACAGCGCGACCACAGTGACGACTGAAGGGTTTTTGCCGCCAAAATAGGGCTACTGTTGAGCTCCATATCCCTGAGCCCCTGACCGGCATCAACCAGCGTCAGCCAACGGGCGATAGGCGGCTTTTCCGTGCGGCTATCGCTGGCGTAGGACTGCCACAGGGCCAGCATATTCTGGCAGCGAAAGCGCATCGCCGACACATCACCCAACCACTGTTCCAACTCGTCGCGGCGCTGCTCTAATGTGCCCTTATCCAAACCGTCCTGGAGGGTGTCGCTCATGGCCTCGCAATGCTGCACCAGTGCAGCAAAGGCAACGCGCAACTCGCGCGCTCGCTCAGCCAGTCGCTCGGGCACCCTGCCCTCTTCAAAGCGCAGCTGCTTATTGCCCTGCCGCTCAACGGCCCCCTCTAGCAATTCCACCAATATCGGCCTGAGCGGATTCAGCGCCTCTCGCGCGGCAACGAGCAAGTTCAATAGGGAGTCAAACTGCCCCCTGAGTGACTTTTGCATGGCCGGTATGGCCAGAATAGGCGCAATACTGCGCTCCGCTTGTTCCAGCCATCGCTCACTGGCGCCGAGGCGAAAGTTTGCACTGAAATGATTGATCACCTTGTCGGGAAGGTGATGGGCTTCGTCGAAAATATAAATGCACTCTTCCGGCGGCGGCAGTATTGCGCCGCCACCCAAGGCTAAGTCGGCCAGCACGAGGTCGTGGTTTGCCACAACCACCTCGGCTTGAGCCATCGACTCCCGCGCTTTAAAGAAGCTGCACTGCTTCACATGACTACAACGCCGACCGCTGCACTGCGCGTGGTCGGTAGTGACCCGCTGCCACTGCTCCTCGGGCAAGACGCTGTCCCAGTTATCGCGATCACCGTCCCAATGGCCACTCGCCAAGGTATCGGCAAAACGCGTATACAGCGCCAACGCGCTGTTGTCCGGCGCGGCGCTGCGCTCATCAGGATAAAGCGGTAGGGTCGCGGCATCGCCACCACTGAGAATCTGGTCAAGCTTAGAGAGACACAAATAACGGCGGCGCCCTTTGGACAAACTCAAGGTGAAAGACAGGCCGCTGTGCTGAAGAATATCCGGCAAGTCTCGCTGCAGAATCTGCTCCTGCAAAGCCACGGTCGCGGTGGCAATCACCAGTGTTTTGTCGCATTCCCGTGCAATGGGTATCGCTGCCAATGCATAGGCCAGGGTCTTGCCCGTGCCCGTGCCAGCTTCCACCACACACAGGTGGTCCCCGCCGCTGCGTTTGTGGTCTTGATTGCGCTTAATCCCACCCAGCACGCGCGCAATATGGGCAATCATTAAGCGCTGCCCGAGCCGCGGCCGCAGCGATTTGCTATCAAGAAACTGGCGGTACGCGCCCTGAATCTGCTGTTTTAGCGCATCACTCAGCACTATTGGCTCCCGACAACCTCACGCAGAGGTGCTCTCTTGTAATGCCAATTGGTTAATCAGCGGTCGCGCATAGATCTCCAACGCCTTGCGCCGATAGTCGGGCGGCATATTGGCGAAGTGCTCGTCAAAGTGCGCCACCTCGGCGGCGGGCACATCGGCGGTGGTGACCGAGCGCCAGCGCTCGTCGTTAAACAGGCGCATATAGGCCAACAGGTTGCTGCCGTGTAAGCGGTAGTTGCCAATGATCTGGGCATCGATAGCCTGGGCAAGCTCGCTGGCATCGCTGTAGTCGCCACTCATTGGCGTACCGAAATGCACATGCACATGCCCCTTTTGCCCAACAATCCCTGTCGCGATGCTTTTCAGATCCTCGTGTTCGGCCTTTTCATAACGGCCATCCATTTCTATCTGCGCCAGCTCATGGGCCTTGGCCGCATCCAGCGGGTCCCATTCATAGCTGATGCTCACCGGCACAATATTCATCGCCGCAATAAATTCGGCGTAGCTCTCGTCAGCCTTACGCTGCGACATACCGATCATCTTTAGCAGCGCAACTTCGGTCGCGTCGTTGCCGTCCTTTGCGCGCCCTTCCCGCTGAGCGATCCATATCGAGGAGCGCTCTTGATGCAGAGAATGGCGAATGTAGCTGGACAGCTTCTTAAATGCGGCCAGCATCTGCCTCGGCCCCTTGGCACTGCGCTGCACGATGAAGCTCTTATTAATACGCATCAAATCGGCAGCAAAAGCCTTGGACAACAAGTTATCGCCAATCGCGATACGCACAGTGTCCATGCCATTGGTATGGAGCGCATAGTTCACAAATGCGGGGTCGAGAGCGATATCTCGATGGTTACTGATAAACAGGTATGCCTTGTCCGCCGAGAGGTTTTCCAGCCCCGATACCGTGAATGCACTGGTGGAACGAGCGATCATGCTATCCATATAGCTTTTCACCCGCTGCTGAAAATCTGCCACAGACACAACGCGCTTAAACTGCCGGCGCAAAATTGCGCTGATCAGCGGTCGCAGCAACTTTGGGAACCAACGGCTGGCTTTTGGCATGCGCAGCGCAGCAACGGCGTTGAGTAATTCATCGTCAACTAACAGGCGATCCAGCACCTCCCGCACCTCACTGTCGCGGTAGGGCCGAATATCGGCAAATTCATCCATCGTATTCACTCATCGCAGACCTCGGCGGCTGCGTCGTCGCGCCGAAGCAGTATCGCCCCATCGGGGGAGAGGTATTATTTGAGGGCAGAATTCTACCTCAATTGCTGAAAAGATGCGCAGCCGCGCCACGACGGTCCTAACGCGACATCGCCGCCGTGCAATGACACACCAGGGCATGAAAAGAGCTTCCTATCGGCGCCGAAAGCCGCTTTAATCGGGCACACTTTCAATAACTAAACAGCGAAGGATAAGCGAATGAGCCTGCAACGTTTCTCTCTGCAAAACCGTCGAGTACTTATTACCGGGGCCTCATCGGGCCTGGGCCACGGCATCGCCAAAGGGCTGGCCGAGGCTGGCGCGGAAATCATTGCCTGTGCCCGCCGCGAAGAGAAACTGCACGCACTGGTGGAAGAAATTCGCGCCGCAGGGGGCGTTGCCCATGCAGTCGCCATGGACGTCGCCGACCGCAGCAGCGTCAATGCCGCCTATGACCGCGCCGAAGCGCTGTCGGGAACCCCTGACATCATCATTAACAACGCCGGTGTTGCCGACCCGAAGAACTTCCTTAAAATTGACGACGCGTCTCGCGATTTCGTTATGGGCACCAACTTCAATGGGGTTTGGAATGTAGCGCAGGAAGGCGCCGCACGCATGGTTGCCGCCGGACTACAGGGCAGCATTATCAACATCGCCTCGGTACTAGCGATTATGGCGCAGAGTGGCCAAACCACGTACTGCGCCTCAAAAGCAGCAGTCGCCCACCTCACTCAGGCAATGTCACTCGACCTAATGCGTCACGGCATTCGCGTAAACGCCATCGCACCCGGCTGGTTCCTAACCGAAATGAACCAAGACTTCTTCGCCACCGACGCCGGCAAAGCCTATATTCAGCGCATGCCTGCTAAACGCCTGGGCAATATCGACGAGCTTGTCGGCCCGGTCATCTTGCTCGCGAGTGACGCGGGGTCCTTCATCAACGGCACCGTGCTACCTGTCGATGGCTCCATTCGCCACAGCGGTTAATGTGCTTTAAATACCGGCATTTTCAAAAATTTGAAACAAAACGCACATAAGGCTTGCAAGCCCCCAAAGCCATCCCTATAATGCGCGACCTGTCTTAGAGAACAAGACAACCAGTCAATTGCGGGGTGGAGCAGTCTGGTAGCTCG
>NZ_DBTD01000004.1:20083-160976 GCF_002306875.1 Spongiibacter sp. UBA1325 | reverse complement strand
AGCTCGTCGGGCTCATAACCCGAAGGTCGTTGGTTCGAATCCAGCCCCCGCTACCAAAAAAAGAAAGGCGAATCATGCGCTAGCAGGTTCGCCTTTTTTATTGCTTAAAACTGCCAGCGCGATCATGCTCGCGCTGGGCATGGTGGGCTTAACCCAGGCCCGACACCGGTATCAACGCACCGTGCATAGCCCTGGCCTGCTCACTGCCGAGGAAGCAGATCACGGCGGCCAGATCAGCCGGCGCTACCCAGCGTGAAGGGTCTACATCAGGCATACCCGCGCGATTCGCTGGGGTATCGATAACGCCAGGCAGCACCGCATTCACATTGATACCTTTCTCTTTCACTTCTTCCGCTAAGCTTTCGGTCAGGCGCATCACACCGGACTTAGAGACAATGTAAGCCCCCATTGATGCAGCGCCGCTGCGCGCGCCAAGCGCGCCGACATTGACGATCGCACCGCGGCCATTGCGAATCATCTCCGGCATCACCCCTCTCACAGCGTTAAGCATCGTCCGCAAATTCATGCTTAACATGTGCTCGAACGCCTCATCGTCGGTTTCCCACACGGTGGGCCCAAATGAGAACCCACCCGCAATATTAAACAGTGCATCCACTCGACCGATGGCCTCAAATTGTGAGCGCGACTGGTCGGCATCGGTGAGGTCTATACAGTAATCACGCACTCCCTCGATGGCCTGACGCTTCTCTAATGGAAGCACATCGATGCGGACCGCCTCTCCACCTTTTTCCAACACTGCCTCAATCACCGCGCTGCCCAATGCACCACAGCCACCGGTAACGGCGACGATCTTTCCCGAGTATTCAAGCATTTCTATGCATTCCCCTTAGCACTCTTTGTATATTCAACGTTCAATGAGTTCGAGCTCAAGGCAACACCCGTGGCCTTGTCCTGAGCACAACGTATAAAGGCGGCGACCTGATCGCCATCCGCCCTTCAATCTACGGCATTAGATCAGGCTCGATCACAGCAACACCACTACAACGCAGGGAGGGGCTATATTTACCCTGACCTCATTACACTTACTTTAACTGGTGCCCACACTCGCCTTGCTCGTCGGAGAAGAGCTGAAGCACCGACTCCTTAATAATTTTCCCAGCGTGATTTCTGCTCAAAGGGCGTGACACAACCCGCCAGCATTCGGGAATCTTAAAGGGTGCGAGGCGTTGGGCGAGCCATTCGCGCATCGCATCTAACGCAAAATCACTCGGCGAATCGACCACGATGACACCCGCAGGAACTTGTCCGTGTATCGCGTGGGGAAGCCCCACCACTGCAGATTCAATAACCCCCACATAGCTGTCCAACATGTTTTCAATTTCAGCAGGATAAATATTTTCTGCGGAGCGGATAATCAAATCTCTGGCCCGGGCATTTACATACAGTAAACCGTTTTCAATACGGCCGATATCACCGGTTTTGTACCATCGATCGTCATCAAAAACGGCGTTTGTCGCGTCCTCGTCATTTACATATTTCTGCATGGTGAATGCGCTTCTAACCCATATCTCGCCTTCCTCACCATCGCCGCAGCATTCGCCAGCAGCGTTTCGTATTTGCAGTGAATGCAGAATATTTACCGACCCCGTCGCCGCCGGGTTTTCCTCAAATTCAGCGCCGCCAAAGCCAACCGGCACTGACACTGTCTCTGTCGCGCCATAACCGATCGACGTATTGCATGCAGCGTTAGGGAATATTTGGCGCAGGGCGCTAACGGTTTTTGGGCTGACTCGGCTGCCACCGAAGGTGATCACGTTAACGGACGACAGGTCGTACTCAACCCGAGAAGCCGTCTCGATAACCATTGGCCCCATTCCGCCGAGCAACGTCCATGTGGTCACCCGCTCAGATTCGATCAGCTTGAGCACAGCCTCGGGGTCAAATCGACCCGGCTGCAGCACCAATTTGTCGCCCATTGCGTAGGTGAACAAAATCAGCCCTCCCACACCTGACATATGGAAAAAAGGCGCGATACCCAACACCGTTGAAGGCGGTTTGTCCTTGAGCGTGAGCCCCATTGTGGCCAAGCCACAGGCCGCGGCGTACTGATTGGTCTGCACAAAACCCAACTCACCGAGATGTGAGATTTGTACCGCCTTGGCGCGTCCGGTTGTTCCACTGGTGAACAGAATTAATGCGGGGTCATCTTCGGCGATGAGGCCCGTGGCCAGTTCAACGGGGGCCTCGTCAGCATGCATTATCTCTCGAATGGAATGCATGGCTGCAGGGCGGCTTGCATCACTCAGGCGCGCCAGTCTTTTATCATCAACCAGCAATAAACGTGGCGATGTTAGCGCCCACGCATCCGCGAACTCCGCCTCTGTCCACCAGCCGTTCATGGCGACAGCCACTCCGCCCAAGCTGGTAATCGACCAGAAGGCAATCACCCACTCCGCACTATTCTCGGCATAGATAGCCACGCGGTCACCCTGACGAACGCCGCACTTATTGCGCAACCACTGAGCCCCGGTTTCTACTCGGGCAATCAGCTCCTCGTAGGTTAACCTCAAATCACCGACGACCAGCGCTTCGCGCCCTGCAAACTGCCGCCCTGCGTAGAGCAGCTGCGTCAGATTTTTATGACGCCTCTTGAACATGGGGTAGCAGTGCCCGCCGACCGTTTCCAGCGTAATTTCGTAGGCTTCCCCTGGCTGGGTTAGGGGTGCATCGGCGAATAACGCAGACATTGTCGCATCTTGCTCAGGCACTACACGACTCACTCTGTTCATGTGCGATCCTTGACGCCGTCTTGTAATCCGGCTTACCACTCGGCGAGCGCGGTATTTTATCAACCAGCACCAAAGCCCGGGGAATCTTATAACCCGCAATGTGTTTGCGGCAGTGAGTCTGAATCGCATCAAGACTTAATTCTTTGCCTTCGCGCAGCTGTACAACCGCTAGCACACGGTTCCCCCAACGCGGGTCTGGCGTGCCTACCACCAGTGCATCAAAGATACTTGCGTGCGCTTTTAGCGCATCCTCAACTTCCTCAGGGAAGACTTTCTCACCACCGCTGTTGATGCAATTCGACCCCCGGCCGAAAACCGTGATGGTATCGTCGCCCTCCAACCGCGCTTCGTCTCCGGTGAGCAACCAGCGTTTGCCCTCAACCACAATAAATGTTCTCGCGGTTTTCTCGGGGTCACCGTAATAGCCCTCGGGAATATGCCCGGAGCGGGCAAAGATGCCCCGCTCTCCGGCTCGCGCTTTTCTATGGGTGCCGTCTTCCTCAAGAATCACATCCATAAACGCGGAGCGCGTGACGTTGCCCAGGCCGCCCTCAGGCTTCCGGCTACCACTATCGGCGCCCATCTGCCCCGACTCAGACGAACCAAAGCTGTTGATAATACGAATGCCGGGAAAGTGAGCGCGAAAACCGTCTTGCTTAATCTGGGAAAACACCGCGCCGCCTGAACTCATTCCAAAGATAGTACTGAGATCCCAGCGGCCTGGGTTTGCCTCCAGGGCATCGAGGAGAGGAATCGCCATTGCGTCGCCAACAATCTGCAGGGCGTTGATTTTTTCTCGCTCGCAAATATCCCACACCTGCTCACCATTTAAGGAATGATGGTGGTTCAGTACCAGCTTGTTACCCGCCAGCAGCTGGATACAGGCATACCACCACGAAGCCCCATGCATAAGTGGCGCCAGTGCAATGCCGGTGACGGGTTGTTCGGCGATTCGCGACACAATATCGCTCGCTTTCTCGCAGGGCCCCAGCGGGGAAAAATGTCCTCCCCCGCCCATTGCCGCAAACAATAGCGCCTTATGGCTCCAGATCACTCCCTTGGGCAATCCGGTGGTGCCCCCGGTATAGAGAATAAAAAGGTCGTCTTCCGAGCGCTCTGCAAAATCCCGCTGCGCTGGCTGACCTTGCAGGGCCTGCTCAAACTCCACAATCTCAGGGGAACTCGCACTGGCGGGCTCAGAGCCGTCTTCAACAGCAATGCAGGCCTTCAAGTCAGACACCGAGTCCGCGATCACCGCCAGATGAGGAACAAACTGTCGATTAAGCACACAGGCGACAAGGTCGGCGTTATCAAAGATATAGCGCAGCTCATCATCCACATAGCGATAGTTCACGTTGATAGGAACCGCGCGGAGTTTAAAGCAAGCCAGCATTGCCTCAAGGTATTCCACGCAGTTGTACATATAGAGGCCCACATTATTACCGGCCTGCACTCCGCGAGACTGCAGAAAATGGGCAAGCTGAGTTGCTCGCTCGTCCAGCTGGGCATATGTTGCCCGCCGATTGCCGCAAACAAGCGCCTCGCGATCCGGAACACGATCAGCAACCGCCTCGATCATGTCCGCCAGATTAAAGTGCATCGCCATAATGTGCTTCACCTCCTATTATTATTCTTTCTAAACAGGGAAAATTTTTTCAAACACGCCCTAGCTTTCGTCTACCGTATAGCCGTAGGCGTTATTGCTGGTTCCAACCCCCCTCGCGTGATATTCAGACTTCATGAGCTCAATAGTGTCAGCTGCCAGCGCATCTGCACTCCGGCCGGGATCAACGCCGTATAACTTGGCGCCATTCAAACCAAAGATGGCGTTCTTAACCGGCCCGTCTTCCGGCCCCAGCGGCGCAAACCCGAAGCGCATCTGCATGTCTTGGGGAATTTCCAACCGGCGCAAGGCTTCTATCTGCCACTGCGGAGAGCCGTACCAAACAGAGTCCGTGCCCCACAGTACGTGATCCACCCCCATCCCCTTTATCAAGGTACCGAGGAACGCCGCACAGAAACGTGGATGAGCCACCGCCGATTGCGCAAATGAGGAACCAATCTCGCCGTAAACATTATTCACGCCGTACTTTTCCGGTATTGCCGCAAGGTCACTCACCCAGGGGATATAGCCGGTGCGTTCAAATTCAGCCATCTCCTTGTCGGGAACTTCCAACCAGGGTCTCAGCGCGGCGTGATAAATAACGAAGTTAATATCGGGCCAATCCTTCGCGGCTTTGGGCACATCATCCACAGTCGCGTACGGCCAGAGGTCCGACATTTCGCTGAGGTAGTTTTTCGGCAGCAAGCCTTTGTGGATACAGATCGTATTGATACCGGACTTCAACATTTTTTCGTAGAAGGGGTACATGAGTTTTTCATCGTCGAGCCGGTATGGCAGGTTCTTAGGATGAAATGGATTGCCCACTGTATAGCCCTTCCAGGCATTGGGCTTGAAGACTTCAATAGACTTATCGACATCATCAAGCCAACCTGGCTGACCCGGTATCACCACACTGTGACAGAGCATTCGCTCAGTGCCCGACAAGCGGTTTACCAGCTCGCGAGTTAATGCCATCTGCTTATTTGAAATCAGCAGCCCGGACAACTCACCTGACGTGGGCGCACTGGAAACCAGACACACCTTGGTATCACTATCGATGAAGACTTCTTTGATGAAATTATCGAAACGATATCGGTCCAGCGTTAAGCCGATATCATCGAACATGTGGGGGTTCCAATGCTCCGCCGCGTAGTCGGCGTAATCAAGCATAAATGGCGTATCGAAATCTTCGTGAACAAAGTGCACCTGGTCATCAAAGATAAACTGCTTAGACAAACGCTTGCGGCGCTCTTCCGCGCGATCAAGCTCAGCAGCCTCCGCGGCGCTCACATTAAATAGCGAGCCATACACAGTATTCATTGCGAGGAACGATGCCGCCATGCCACTGCTACTGCGCAGAAAGTCGCGACGGCTCAGGCCCATTTTTTTACCCTGCTCATCCGCCATTTTATGGATAAGCCCTTCCACCTGCCGCTGCGCGTTGGTGCGCGGCATTGGGTCATATTCACCGTTGGAGATAGAACGTGTTGGAATCGGTGTCGCATCAGCCAGCGTATTCGTCCGGCGAAAGCGCTGGCGTTGCTTTTTAGTAAAAAAATCGACCATAGCTATGCTTCCTTCTTGATGTCACGCATGGTGTCACGCGTATAAGAATCGATGGCGAACTCGCCGTAGCGCGAGTGGCGTTTTCCAAAAAGAACGCGCTCAGCAGTGTTATAGAGAAAGTCTTCTAACAGCCCTTCATCGACATCCAGCTCGTGAGCCTCACGCACACAGCGCTCAATACTGAGAACCGGGTGATCCGAGGCGAACATGACTTTCTTTTTGCCACGCGTTTTCATGAAGTGCAGTAATGACGCGGGGAAATGTCGCGGCGCGTAGGCCGACGTCATCATGTAAAGATTTCGGTACTTGATCATCAAACGAAGAGCGAAATCCCACCACGGGTCTGCGCCGTGCTGCATAATGAGTTTTAACTCGGGAAAATGGTGGCACACCTTATCCAGGTGCATGGGGTTCTGGCACTCGCTTGGCAGAGGAGGCCCGCAGATACCGGTATTGATACCGACGGGCAAATCCATTTCGATGCACTTGCTATAAAACGGGAAATACAATGCTTCGTTGGGCGCCACGTTTAGCTGAAAAGGTGCGACACGCGCCAGCGCCACAGGATACTCTCGGGCCAGCTCTTCCAGCTCCCATAAGGTTTTCATGCCGCGTTTTAAATCGGGAACGACTGCCAGGAAGAAGCGTCCCGGGTAGCGTTTTGGAAAATCCAGAATCCAAGCTTTAGGATCTTCAAGACTGTAGGTAACCAGCGCTTTCTCTACGCCATTACCGTCCATCTCAGCAATCAGCTCATCTGGGGTAATATTTTTGAAAAAGCTGTCATCTCCGCGAAAATAATCGCGTTTCACAGCTTGCATATAATCTAGATCGGCAACGTCACCCATGTTGACGTTGATCCAAGGATCGATGGATGGTTTATAGGCCACGGCAACCTCACAGTGCATTTTACAAATCACTATCGCACGAGGCTGCAGAGGATGCGTTGTCGAAATCCTCCTATGTGGCTATACAAATCTGGTCAATTACTCGATGCCGGAGGAAGCCAAACAACGCGCCGCCTGAAAGGCAAATTTACGATCGCGGTAAGTTCAACATTCGCTCAGCGATGATATTTTTTTGAATCTCCGTGGTGCCACCGCCCAGGGAAACACCGTAGGACCAAAGCAGCCAGTGAGGCCAGCGCCCGGTATCACCCGATAAATTAATACGGTCAGCACCCAGCGCCGACATCGCGATACGGCCGAGTTTTTTTATTAACTCCGAGTAGTGCAGTTTCAATAACGAGCCCTCTGCACCGGGAATACCGGACCGGCGAATTCGTGACACGGCCATTAACGTCATCGCCTGCAAGGCCCTGACTTCGGCTCGAAGCTGCACAATCGCATTCAAATGCCCCTCGCCGCCACCTAGCGTGCGGTAACGCTGCGCAATCGCCTCACCCAGCTCATTCACAGCGCGGGCAAGTTCAATTTGTAAGGGCATAAACGCCGAACCACGCTCAAAGCCCAATTGCCCCATAGCCACTCGCCAGCCATTATTGACCCCGCCCACCACATTGCGAATTGGCACCCTCACATCTTCGTAGAACACCTCGTGAAGGTCATCCCCCGCCGCCATATCTACGATGGGGCGAACCGTAATCCCTGGTGTGTCCATTTTCAGCACAACCCATGACAGGCCATGATGACGTTCGGATTCGGGGTCTGTGCGCACCAGCACCTGCTGGTAATCGGCAAAGCGGGCGAAGCTGGTCCAGATCTTTTGACCATTGATGACCAGCTCATCGCCATCCACAACCGCCCTGGTTCGCAAGGAGGCCAGATCGGAGCCTGCGCCCGGTTCAGAAAAGCCCTGACACCACACCGTCTCTCCTCTCAGAATTGGCGGTAGATATTCCCGCTTCTGCTCATCACTGCCAAAAGCGATAATTGTCGGCCCGCCTAAATTTAGTCCGTTGAAACGGAAGCCCTCGTCCGGCGCCCCTGCCTTGGCGTATTCTTGCAGGAATATCAGCTGCTCGATTGCATCCAGCCCCCGTCCGCCGTACTCCACCGGCCAAGACACGCCCGCCCAACCACCGTCGTACAAACAGCGCTGCCATGCGAGGTCAAAATCTTTCGCTTCAACGGAGGTAGAAGGCGGGCGCGGCTGCGACGGCACATTTTCCTGCAACCATTCGCGCACCTGTGTACGCAGTTGCTCCTGCTCCAATGTGAAAGAGAGATTCATGCCCTATTCGCCTTAAGTAATCCATTATTTAAAACTTACTTTACTCCAGCACTCCGTTGACAGGAACAATAGGACGGGATCAGAATTGATAGGAGTTGTATCTATTTCAGACAATAAAATTAATGGACCCTATTTACACGAGTGCGAGCCCAGCATGCTAAAAGAACAAAAGAATAAGCTAACATTTTACCTTAACCGCATGCGTGAGCGAGGCTATGCAGCACACCGCGTACTAGAAGGAACTCACCTGGACGAGGAAACCGTTACCCACGGTGATTTTAAAGCCAGCGCCGATCAATACCGCATGGTGCTATCCAATATGATCAAGCTTACCCGCCGGCCCTATCTGGGCTTGGAGCTAGGCAACGAAGTCAAAGTAAGTGATCTGGGCGTTCTGGGCTACGCCGCCTTAAGCAGCGCCACGCTGGCCCAAGCCCGCACCGTGATACACCGCTACCATCGGCTAAATGAGCACTTGGTAGTGCCACAAGACTACGTTAGCGGTGATAGCTGGACTTGCGAGGTAAAGGAGTCCTTCCCCTTGGGTAGCTTGTATATGAATGCAGTGGAAGAGTTTGTGTCGCGGGCAGTGACACTCTCTTCGTCACTGACCAATAAGCCATTCAAACCCTTGCGCATACAGTTCAGTTTTCCCGAGCCCGAGCACAGCGATAAATATCGAAAATATTTTGATTGCCCGATTAGTTTTAACCAGCCTTGTGACGTCATTCATTTTGACCGTCAACGATTGCAGGACCCAATAGCACTGGCCGATGAAGATGTTTTTTCAGTGTGTGATCAGCTCTGCCAACAGCTTATCCGTCAAAAGGATGATACCGACGCGATCGCCGAGCGCATTCGTTACATTCTGCTGAATATGCCCGGGAAGTTCCTGTCGATGGAGGACATGGCCGCCCGGCTTTCCCTCGGGCCACGCACCCTCGCTCGGCGATTGCGCGAAGAAAATACCAGCTACCAGGAACTGGTTAATGACACCCGCAAGGAACTCGCCATTCAATACCTGAGCCACACCAGTTTGACCCCCAAGGAGATCGCGTATCTGGTGGGCTTTACCAATGTGAGTAACTTTCGTCGCGCCTTCAAAACATGGACGGGTAAAAAAGTCTCCGAATATCGTTAGCGCTAGTGTGACCAATCCAAGGAATAGACCTGTCGTGTTTGGATACATATTCGTACTGGCGGTCGCTATCTGATCTGACCACAATGACGGTACTTAGAGAGGAGAGCTTGAGCGCTATGGATTACTTGCCAAACGCCGACCAAACCCAAATTGTCGATGCTTTCAAAGCATTTTTGCACTCGGAGTTACCGCTTTCACGACTGGTTGACGCCACCAAGCCACAGGGGGACGCAGCAAGCTGGCAAAACCTCGCAGAACTTGGCTGGCTTTCCATTGCTCAGGATGAAGTCATTGACGGCGCAGGATTAGGCGCCGCTGAAGAAATGTTGCTATTCATCGAGGCTGGCAAAAATCTGATCAGCCCATTGCTTATCGCATCCAGTTTGGGCGCGCGCGTGCTACTCGATGCCAGGCTGGCTGATACCGCCAGGTCACTGATCGATGGCACTTGCCGAATTGCACCGGCCATTGCGCGCCCCGGTGCCGGCATTTCTGATCAGCGCGTAAACGGCGAGTTCTACTTATTGGACGCCGAGCACTGCGATATGTTGCTCGTTGTGACACCCAGCCAAAGCGCCGTGCTACCAATCGATAGTGCCTCGCTTACAAGCCAGCAATGCACTGACGAAAGCCTGTCACTAAACAGCTTACACCTTGTGGATCAAACACCGCTGGCCACCAGTAACGGTCGCGTCTTTGAGCAAGCGTTAATTCTCTGTTCCGCAATGCTAACAGGTATAGCGGAGCAAGCACTTTCCCTCGCCGTGAGCTACGCCAACGAGCGCGAACAATTCGGCAAACCTATCGGCGCGTTTCAATCAATTAAGCACTACTGCGCCGATATGGCGCTGCGACATGAAGCCGCGCTGGCATTAACCACCCAGGCGGCCCTGGAGTTTGATAGCCACCATTCAGAAGCGACCTTCGATGCCCTTGCGGCCAAACTGGCTGCACAAAAAGCGGCAATCGAAAATGCAGAAGCGGCGATTCAAATACATGGCGCGATGGGCTTCACCCGCGAAATGCCCATACACCTGCTGTTAAAGCGCGCCCACATACTCAGCACACTATTCGCTGATGCGGATGCGCTAGTATCCAACCTGACCATATTGCCAGCACCCGAACTATAGGGCATTAGCGCGACGTTTCCCTCCGGCGCCCCCAATCGCTGGAGGCATTACCACAAATACTGTTTCCAAATCGGAAAACGCGGTATCAAAAGGCGCCACATCGAAGTAGGTCTATCGATCTCTGTATTGCCCAATGCAACACTGAGGTCTGGCATGTGTGGCTATAGACATGTGCACCTAAATACAACAAAGCCTCGCCTGGATAGGAAGAGAGAACACCTATGAATGACTGCTACGAATGCGTTGCGGTTGGGCTGTCGTTTCTTGACGAAGCCAGCACCGTGTATCGATGCGAAGAAATTGTAAAAGCCAGTCCCGAGCAAATATTTGATGTCTTCGAAAATGAAATTGCCTGGACACAATGGGCCTTCCCGATACAGCGGGTGGAATGGACATCGCCAAAACCATTTGGCGTGGGCACCACGCGAACCGTTTATATGATGGGCGATATGAAAGTATATGAAGAATTCATTGCCTGGGAACGCGGTAAGCGCATGGCATTTACTTTTGTCGCCTCTAATAAAGAGAACCCAGAAAAATTCCTGGAGGACTACCGCGTAACGGATCTGGGTAATGGTTGCTGCAAAGTCGAGTGGTATATGGCAATGGAGAAGCGCGGCGGCCCCAGTTGGCGCGACATGATCGCCCGCCCCATTATGACTAGGGTCAACCGCAGTATGTTCAAGAAGTTCAGGAAATACACCGAGCGTTATGCGGCGCAGAAGCTAACCCTTCCCCAACCATCAGAGTAGTCATACAAAAAAGCCCCTGACCCCGCGCGACTGGGTCAGAGGCAACAGCCGAAACCTGGGTGGCGGCTCTCAGCTAGGAAGGAATCTTTCAGTGCTCAGGCAACAGGCAGGAATGAATGGACTCTTGTCCCGGGATCTGCCGAGCAAGTGTTTTGATGGCCAACTCGGCCTCCTCTAATTTGAAATTATGGGTGTGCATGGCCTCCAGCGGGTAACGACCGGATTCAATTGTGCGTATTGCCGAGCGATAGCCACTGGAAGTCACACCACTGGCACCCTGTATCGTCAACTCTTTGCCGATCACTTTGTCACTGATAAAACCAGGGACTTCTTTAAACCCCTTCATACCCGCGAGCACAATGGTGCCGCCACGACGCGCAAAGCTGATGGCATCCACTACCGGTTGCGTGGCATAGGGCGTGAGGTCCACCACAATATCCACCCCCTTGCCGCCGGTAATTTCCTTCACCCGCTGTTTCGCGTTTTCATTCTCTACATCAATGGTGTGGTCAGCGCCATAGAGTCGAGCCAGATCGAGCTTATCCGCGTCAGCTTGCAAGCCAGTGACAATGATGGTTCCCGCACCCGCTTCACGGGCAGCAATCACACTGGCCAAGCCGCGCTGGCCCGGCCCCATAATTAAAATGGTATCGCCGAGTTTAGTTTGCGGCAGTTCCACCGCCCAGCGAAAGCCCGCTCCCAAGGGGTTGAACATCACGGCAATTTCAGGCGGCAACTCTGAATCCATTTTATGCACAATGGCGTTTGGATCAATATACATATACTGCGAGTAGGCGCCCCAAAGGCCGGGCGGTAACGAAAGCGGTAAAAACGAATAGACGCGAATATCGCCACAATGCTGATAGCGGCCGCTGTGACAGGTAGAACAGTGATGGCATGCGATCTGGGTCTCAACCGCTACCCGGTCGCCAACGTCCACTCCCCAGCGGTGCGCAGCCTTATCGCCAATCGCAACAATCTTGCCAAGCGGCTCATGCCCGGGTATTGACGGATAAGGCACCGGAAGGTGGCCTTCGTACTGCTCATAGTCGCTGCCGCAAATCCCGCAGGCTTCAACCTGAAGAATCGCGCTTTCGTCATCAATTTGCGGCATTGGGATATCCCGCCCCTCAAGCTGCCTTACTCCGGTTTGCACCATCGCAAAGGATGTTTTCGGTAACGTTGAGAGTGATGACATCGGCCTGCCCCGTTCGTAAGTTCTACGAAAAGGTTACCGATTTGATAAAGCGACTAGAATGGAGATTCCCACCAAGATCATCTGTCCTAAGCGACCACCCCACTCTTCAGTTATCGGGCTGCAAGGGCGGCATCTCATCACAGTAGAACGGACCGCTGAACTCAAGCAGGACCTGAGGCATTTGAATCACTTCGGCAAGCTCATCACCCTGGTATAGCGTAAACGTAGCCGCGGCCTTCATCGACTTCATATACTTTTGCTCGCCACCAAAGATGATCACCGACGGGAAAGCCTGAGAGTAAAAATCACTTAACGCAGAGCGCGCCTCCATCACCATTTTGTAACGCAGTTTACGCATCTCCACCTTCAGATAGCCGGCGCAGGAGTCGTACTCTCGCTTTACCGTAAGATTGTTAAAGGTGGGGTAAAAAATCAGGTCGTGGTCCTTTGAAATATAGCGCCCGCCCCACATTTCAATGCTGGATGTACCCACTTTTGCCCCCGTCAGCATGTAGTGGAGGTGATCCGAGACTCCCATGCTATAGATCATGCCGTTGCTCGATTCCTTGTCGTACCACCCCTTATCGAGCTGCGTATAACCGGTACCGCTGAGCGACTGCTCGCCGTCGGAAAAACGGTATAGCACCGGCGTGCCAACGGTATACAAGAACCACTTACCGCCCACCCCCGGTAGCTCGGGCACAAAACTGAACGGCGTTTGGCCCGGGTTTGAACCGTGCCAGTAGTGAGCGTGTTCACCATTCCAGCGCATAGTGAAATGAAAGTCGTCATGGGTGACCATGAGCATATCGTTATTGGCAACCACGATGCCCGGTACCTCGTAGTGAAACTGCTCGGCATCGTCATACCCCCGCAGAATCAGGTCGTCGCGAAAAATGTCGTATTTAACCGTTTTTCCCTGCAAGGGCGTGAACGCCAGATGTATATACGCTTTTGCATTGGCCTGTTTAAAATCCGGCGCAATATAGGTTTGCAAACTAATTTTAAACAGGCCCACGCCGGGCACGCCAACATTGTAAAACCACTGTTCCGCCCAGGTTTTGTCGGAACTGGGGTGGTGCGGCCGAAGGTCTTCAAGGGTAGTGCCAAACAGCGCCGAAGGCATGAGTAGGCATACGGTGATCAGTAGCTGGCGTAGCAGTATTGTTTGCATGATGAGGTTCCTGATGCATGGGCTTCGTTTATTAGAATGCCAACATGCTAGATAGCCCATTTACCCGCTAAAACCGCGCCGCCGCAGAATATTGCATCCCAGCCCGCCAAGCTTATATCCGTTATCGCCACGAAACCTTCCTTGGTACTAATTGCCCACCGCAATCGGCGTCATATGTACTGTCCGCGTGAATAGCGCGTTTCTAGTATCACCTACTAGGTCACCGCCGCATACAGGGGGAAAGAACTCAATGACAATAATAAAAAGACAAGCAACACTGAGAGTACTCATACCAACGCTAGCCGGAGTCACCATAGCCGGCGTGCCCGAAAGCTTCGCAAACACCACCGGAAAACGCGCCGTACTTGAGGAAGTAGTGGTGACCGCACGTCGCCGCTCGGAAAACCTTCAGGAGACCCCAGTCGCCGTATCGGCGATTAGTGGCGACGACATGCGCGAGCAAGGCCTTACGACAACCGCGGATCTCACACGCTCGGTGCCAAGCCTGCAGATCGGCAAGGCCTCCACGACGCAGATATTCATTCGCGGCATTGGAGAACGCACCGGGTTCAGCCGCGTTGATCCCGGCGTCGGTGTTTATCTCAACGGCCTCTATATACCCAGAGTCGATGGGCAGCTATTTGACACGGTAAATTTGAAAGCAGTGCAGGTTTTGCGCGGTCCTCAGGGGTCGCTGTTTGGCAAGAATACCACCGGCGGTGCAATGCTACTCACCCTGCAGGAACCGGCGGAGGAACGTTCTGGCTTTATCGAGGGCGGAATCGGCAGCTTCGAATTATTGCAGGGTAAAGTGGGATTCTCCCTCCCCCTTAGCGATAGTTTACGCGCAAGCTGGGTTCTGGCCGGCATCAACGATGAGGGATTTCTGGAAGACAAGGCCACCGGCGAACATTTTTCCTCCAATAACCGTCAGTCCTTCATCGCCCAACTGCAGTGGGACGCCAGCGAATCGATCACCAACGACTCGTTTCTCTACTACGGCAAGATTGATGAAAAACGCCCCGGCCGAAGTTGCGAGATGATTGATGAAAATGCGCTACTCGTAAAGGGACTTCAAGTTGCCTGGCCAGGAGATACCAACCCGGGTGACCTGTCGGCGTTTCGTGAAAATTGTGAAAAAAATCCGCCCAGTTTAATAGAAAAGGGCGAGCTGTCTCTCGGCAAAAACCCTCAGGCTGACTACGAATACCAAGGCCTCACCCTCGGTAATTCAACGGCGTGGGCGATAACCGACGACTATGGCCTCAAGCTGATTCTGGGTATACAAGACGCCGTGGAAAAGCCCAACCAGGTGAGCGACTCCGATGGCGGTCCGGCCGATTTCCTTGAAACGTCTTCCGTCGATGATAGCGACCGTCGAACTTACAGTGCGGAATTGCAGTTTAATGGCTCAGCCCTGGACAGCCACCTCAATTACACCACCGGGCTGTACTGGCTAAAGGAAAGCATCACCGATTCACTAATGACCTTCACCAGCCTGCTCGGGTTTGACGCCTTGGTACTGGCACAACTGGGGCTGGGCCAGTACCCGGATGCTCCCCCTCTCCTTGGAACCTTGCCGGTAGTTGGTGCGCTGGCAGGCCCGGTTGCGCTGTCACAGTTTCAGCTCAATAACGAAGCAAGAGGCGCCTATTTCCAGGGTTCTTACGACTTCACGAATAATTTGCAGTGGACGCTGGGAATTCGTTATACCGAAGAAGAGAGAGCGACAGACCTGGTATATACCGGTGCCGACATGGCAGCCATTAGCGCGGTCATATCCGCACACCCATTATTTGGCCCAGCGGTACCGGGTGTTACTGACGGCCTTCATCCCTTTCTGGGACCGTGGGCGCTGGATCCAGTACAAATTGCCATGGACCTTTTCCCAGACAATGATAGCGACGGCGTTCCGGATTTCCCGCTTGATCATGCGGCGGCAACGCGGCAGAGCGCCGGCATTACCTTTTACGAAACATCGCCCATGACCTCGCTGGCCTATGTGCTGCCGGAGGCATGGCTCGATGACAGCTGGATCAACTCTGCCATGGTCTACGGCACCTGGAGCAATGGTTTTAAGTCTGGCTTTTTCGAGCCTCGCGGCGCCGACGGACTGGTATTTATCAAACCGGAGCGCGTCGAGAATATAGAGCTCGGTTTCAAAATTGATGCCTTCGAGCGCAGCGTTCGCGTCAATGGCGCGCTCTACCAGATGCGCTACGACAATATTCAGCTGATACAGGTTGATACCGATAGTGAGAACAATCTGGCGGTCACCATGGATAACGCCGGTGCCGCCACCATCGAGGGGGTAGAGCTTGAAGCCACCTGGCTGCCACTGCCCGGCATGATGATCAACGCCGCGTTCAGTTATAACGCCTATGATTTCACCCAATTCAGCGACCGCGATTTGCTGGCGCTGGCGGTAACCGGCGAGAAAGTCGAAATAGACCGAACCGACGAGTCCTTTCCTGTTGTGCCGGAAACGACATTTTTTCTGGGCGCACAATACGACTTCGAAACCGGCTTCGGCACCTTAACGCCACGGTTTGATATGAATTATAAGAGCGATATTTACTACGGTATCGACAACAAGGCCTGGCTTGCCTATCAACGTGACAAAGAACTGGCGGGCACGCCGGCCTTTGTCACCGTAAACGCAAGGTTGATGTGGCGATCACCACAAGGAGGCACAACGGTGACTGCCTATCTGCGCAATGTTACCGACGAGGTCTACCCTGAAGGCGGCTCGGCGACGGCAGAAACCCTGGGTAATAAGATCATTACACCGGGAGCGCCACGAGCCTGGGGACTGGAATTCCGCCGCGAGTTTTACTAGCGGGTTCTGATAGCGTCTCTCCGTGAAACGGCTTGCTGAAGAAAACAACATTTCGCAAGCCAAGCACTAGTTGACGCATTCCCTCACTCACCGCACCGGTGAATGCTCAGTCACCCACTATCGCTCGCTGCGCCTCAGTGTAAGCTCGCAACCCCGAGGCAACGATAATTGCGGTGAGCGGATAGAAGATCGCCGCGGTCAGCGCCATTGAATAATTCAGAGCACTGTCGGCACCGAATACAAAATCAGTGAAAAACGCGATACAGGTACCACCCAGTGCCAGCCCAAACAGATTCGTAGAAAAGACGAATAGCGCCGATACCTGAGCCCGCATGAGACTTGGGGTGATTAGCTGAAGCGCCGCCAGCCCCACCCCGGCGTGGGCAAACTGCAAAAACTGCGCAACTGCATACAACAACAACGCACCCGCGGCCGTCGGCATCAGCGGCGCAAGTGTGGCTGGCACGGCAAGCACCGCCGCAACCAGCGCCACAAACCGCAGGTTGGCATCACGATAACCACGCCGTTCCAGCCAGTCGGCCATCGGGGCGCCGGAGAGTGTTCCCAGGGTGCCGGCACCGATAAATATCAGCCCCAGCCATGCGCCGCTCTCGGCTTTCTGCATACCGTAGGTACGCAGCATAAATTCAGGTAACCACACCAACATGCCGTAGCCGATAACCGACATTGTGGACATGCCAAGAATCACACCGATATAGGCACGGCGATGCTTCTTTAGATACTGGATAATTTCTTTAACCGGCGCGGCTTCGTCGCCGTCAAGCGCAGTCTTCTGCCGTGTCGGCTCTTTTACCAGAAGCAGTAGCAAGGCGACCAGAAAACCCGGCAGGCCAACAGTGATAAAGGTGAGTTGCCAGGGCTTGATGTGCAAACCCAGTGCGGGAATGTCCAAACCGCCCATTGCCACATACTGCTCGAACAGCCAACCCCCTAAAATAAACGAGCCGCCGCTACCAATCGCGATACCAGACGCGTAAATGGCTGTGGCATATTTTAACCGGCGTGGCGGGAAGTAATCTGCCAGTAGCGAGTATGCCGCTGGCGACAATGCCGCCTCACCCACCCCGACACCCACGCGCGCTGCGAACAGCGCAGGAAAGCTTTTTGCCAATCCACACAGACCAGTCATCAGGCTCCATAAGGTGATGCCGGTAGCGATAATGCGGATACGGGAGTAGCGGTCTGCCAGCCACGCGATCGGCAGCCCGAGCACAACGTAAAACAACGTAAACGACCAACCATGCAAGATACTGAACTGAAAGTCGCTGAGACCAAACTCCTCGCGGATCGGCCCCACCATTAACGAGAGAATATTCCGATCCACGAAGGAGAGAATATAGGCAACCACCAAAATGCCCAGTACATAATTTGCAACGAGCGGACGCGGGTAGGGAGTATTGTTTACAGCGGTCATATCAGTTCCTTTGGCACGGTTACACTGTTTAAGCCTGACTCAGTATTCGATTCCGATGACGGATACTGCGCAGCCAGTAGGGAAGCCGCCGATATTGTGTGACAAGGCAGTGGTCGGTCGCTTACGGGTACTGCGCTCACCCGCCCGGCCTTGCAACTGCAGTACATTCTCCACAATCATTCGCACCCCACTCGCCCCTGTTGGGTGACCAAAAGCTTTCAAGCCGCCGTCGGTATTGACCGGTAGCTCACCGTCCAGCGCAAAGTAGTCACTCTCTATATATTCCTTGGCACTGCCCTTTTCGATGAAGCCGAGGTCTTCATAGCTGAGCAGCTCGGTTAACGTGAAGCAGTCGTGTACCTGAGCAATATCAATCTGCTTGGCCGGATCATCGATGCCTGCCATCGCATACGCTTCCTTCGAGGCATTTTCCGTGGCTTTCCACCGGCAAAAATCAAAATCCGGGTCGCTGTTAGGGTCCGGTGCACAGCCGCTGCCAATGCCCTTGATGTACACAGGGTCGTCGCGAAAATTGCGCGCTCTGTCAGCGCGCGTCAGCACGAGAACCGCACAGCCGTCTGTTTGTGCCGCACAGTCATACAAGCCAAAGGGCCAGGAGATCATCCTGCCGTTGAGGGCCTCTTCTACGGTAATGCGCTTTTTCAAGAAGGACTTCGGCGCCAGCGAACCATTGTGATGATTCTTTACCGCGATCCGCGCCAGGTGTTCACGGCTCGCACCATAGCGCTCAAAATAAGGCTGGGCGCACACGGCAAACCAACCCGCGGGGGTTGCCGGCAAGCTGCGTACATCCCGAATATTCACTGACGGACCAGAGACGCCGCGGTCCTTTGGCTTGTCATAGCCGACTACGAGCACAGTCTCATATACGCCCGCCGCAATTGACATCGCTGCCGCGCGCACCGCCTCGGTCCCGGTGGCGCAGTAATTAAGTACCGAGGTGAGTGGCTTGTATAACTTCAACGACTCAGAGACTTCAACCGGGCCGTTTTTACTGTAAAGGGAACCGCAATAAATGGCGTCTATTTGCTTGTTTGGATCGTCAATACCGGCATCGGCATAGGCCTCGTAGGCCGCATCAACAATCATATCTTCTTCGCTGCGATCCCAGTTTTCACCGAATTTGCAGCACCCAACACCCACAATTGCGGCCTTGTTTTTCAAACTCATGCTCAGCCCTCGTCAGTGTTTACAGCTTGCGTGTTAGGAATACACTTCCAGAAATAGTTGGGCCGCTGGCCCACCTTGTGAATGCAGCGAAATACAAATTGCAGCGACATCCCGCAATGCAAGGTTTCACTGGCACACTCGGTCACCTGCATGTGAAAACGCGGCCCCGGCGAACCATCGGCCCGTTCTACTTCGACGATACCGGCAAGGGTGGGAGGCTCCGGCGCGGGATAAAACGCATCGCGGGTGTAGGTCAGTAACCGAGCCCGATCATCCGCATAACGTGCAGGCTGCCACTTATCGAGGCTGCCGCAGTGACCGCACACTCGCCCTTTCGGGAACTGGTGGGTTCCACAGCCGCTGCACACCTGGCCGGCGAGAGAAAGGTTTTCATCGCGATTGCGATACTGCACCGTGGCCGAAATTCCCTGGTCATCAGCCTCGGGATATTCACTGGTGGTCATGCCCCGCGCCGAGAGGTAGCTGTCGTAGTGCTTAATGGTTCTACGCCTCGCCAGCAGTTCATCGGTGCGCTGGTGTGGCGCGGCATGTGCCAACACGCGCAGCGCCATCGCGTCGGCGCCGTCACCATAGCTTGTCACCATCAGGCGATCGCCTATATCAGCAGACTCCATCGCGGCGACCAGTTGAATCAAAGAAAAACTCGCACCGGTATTACCCAGCTTTCCAAACCAGGCCGGCTGAAGTTTGTCTTTAGCCACAGAGAGCTTTGCCGCCATACCGGCGTGGCTGCGCGCATCGGGGGCGTACAAACAACAACGGTCAAAGGCATCGGGGCGGGTATTGAGCTGGTCACAAAGCGCCGTTACCGCCGCTACCGAGACGTCCGTATAGCCGTGCTGTTTGACAAAACGGTCTTCCCAACTATGGATAAAGCGGTCGCCAGGGCGACGCCAAATATCCATCATTTCGTTGCTGACAGAAGCAAAGCCAAGCCCCTCAGCCTTCAGGTTTTCGGCGCTGACCAACACAGCAGCCGCGCCGTCGCCGCCGTCATTCTCGGCGGTACTGCGCGGCGCCGCCATACGGCAATCCGCGGCTACGACTAACACTGCCTTCAAGCCGCCGGCGCCCACCATATCAAACGCCTGTTGCAGAGCGCTTGTGCCTGCGCGCAACGATCCGGTGAGATCCGCGGTGCGGATGTCAGTGCGTAGATCCAACGCACGCGCAACAATGCTTGCGCCCTGTTTCTCGGCATACGGCAGGCTGGTACTGGCTAGAATCAAGCCGTCGATACGATGGCGGTCTATGCCCGCCAGGCAATTACGTGCGGCGGCGACCGCGAGGGTAATCGCATCTTCGTCATACCAGGCGATGGCTTTCTCTGGCCCGCCCGCCTTTGCCCCCCGCCCGTGTATAACCGCCAGCGGCAGACGCGTATAGGGCAGGTATGCACCGGCCGCTTCAATACCAACCTGCATGGTCTACCCCTTGCTCTTGGCTGCTTCAGCCGCTATCGATTTCACACCTTGGTGAAAGGGGTAGGGTTTGCCCATCACGCCAAAGGCGCCAAACTCAGAGGGGATATGCATTTGGAAATATTGACGAATACTATCGATATCCCAGCCGCCCTCTCGAATAACGGTTTTACCGTAGTGCGGCTGCACCATATGAGAAATACGTTCGCCGCCGGTACCGAAAACCTGACCGGTCACATTGTCGGCTTCGTCACTACACAACCAACAGACCATCGGGCCATTCGCGGCGGGATCGAAGTAGGGCATCTTGTCGGCGTCTTTAAAGGTGGCCGACATATGGGTGGTCGCCAAGGGGCCAATGGCGTTCACGCGAATACCTTTGCGCGCCAACTCTAACGCCCAGGTATAGGTCATCGAGGCAATCGCGCCTTTGGCTGCTGAGTAGTTGGTTTGGCCAAAGTTGCCAAACTGCGCGCCAGACGTGGTATTCAGAATCGCGCCCCCGCCACCCTGCTCAATCATCTTGCGAGCGGCCGCCTGTGAGCACCAGAACGTTCCCATAACGTGTATACGCCAAACCAACTCAAAGTCGTCGTCTTCAAGCTTGATCAGCGTTTTATCACGCACGACACCCGCATTGTTAATCATGATATCGATCTTCCCGAAGGCATCGCAGCAGGCCTGAACAAGACTCTCACAACCACTGCGCGTGCCAATATCTGCGGCACTGGCAATCGCCTTTCCGCCCTGCTCAACCAGCGCGTCGGCAAGTGCCTGCGCCGCCTCTATGTCAATATCATTCACAACCACTGCCGCCCCATTGGCCACCAGGTGTTCGCAATGTCCCTTGCCAATTCCGCGTGCGCCACCGGTCACTACAGCAGCCTTTCCTTCAAGCAGTTTCACAATCGTTATCTCCTATTACTGTTCATTGTAGGGATGCCACTGCGGCGTTCGGCGCTGTAGATGCGCCATTCGTCCCTCTTCTAAATCCGGGTGATCATTGTGGCTGAGCATCAGCGCCCAGGTGTCCGAAAGCGCTTGCTCCAAGCCCACATTCAGGCTCTGCCAGATGGCTTGTTTGGTACGGGCAAGTGCGGTTGGTGAATGCGCCGAAATTTTTGTGGCCAGCTCCAAGCCGCGCTCCTGTAGCGCATCGTCAGCGACGACCTCACCGACCAGCCCGCAGGCCAATGCCTGTTGACTGCTCATGCGCTCGGCGCCGCCTAACAGCGACAAGCGCAATACCGTTTCCAACGGCAGCCGCCGCACCAAGCCGACAGGCTCCAGGCCAGCAATCAAACCGAGCTTTACGTGGGGATCAAAAAATGTGGCGCGTTCGGAGGCCACCACTAAGTCGCTGTCAGCAATGAAGTGGAAGCCGCCCCCGCATGCGATGCCATTCACGGC
This sequence comes from Spongiibacter sp. UBA1325, assembly GCF_002306875.1. Classification (NCBI taxonomy): domain Bacteria; kingdom Pseudomonadati; phylum Pseudomonadota; class Gammaproteobacteria; order Cellvibrionales; family Spongiibacteraceae; genus Spongiibacter; species Spongiibacter sp. UBA1325. Next base: position 139,152 of record NZ_DBTD01000004.1, on the reverse strand, counting down.
GGTGACTACTGGCTTCCAACACTGCTTCTGAATGGCTGTTATTCGAAATAGCGGCGAGGCGTCCATGCCGGTGCAATACAGCTTTTCGATTTTTTCCGGCGACACGTCAGACAGGTCCATACCCGTACAGAATGCCTTGTTGCCCGCCCCGGTAAGCAGTACTGACACCACCGACGTGTCCTGCTTAATTTCGTCCCACACCTGATCCAGCTCCTGCATCATGGTGTAGTTGAAGGCATTGTTATGCTCGGGGCGATTAAGCGTGACAATCGCTACCTTGCCGGATTTCTCATAGTGAACGGTATCGCCTTTCATATGATTCCCCGTATCGATGCAGTTAGTTATCAGGCCGCGAAGGGGTCAGCCACGGCAATCAGGTCATCGCTATCCAGTACCGCCGCGGCGACGATGTCTTCCAGCCTGCGGCTATCCAGCCAGTTCAGCTGCTGCTGTTTCGCGCGACGGAAGAACAACTGAATGTCGTACTCCATGGTGAAACCAATACCGCCATGGATCTGCTCTGCCTTCGCGGTCACTTCTCGCGCCACCTTGCAGGCAAACAACTTCGCCGCGGCGGCCAGGGTTTCATAGGGCTGACCATTGGCGTGGGCCCACGCGGCTTCCTGTACCAGCAGGCGAGCCCCGTCGATCTCCGTTGAGCAGTCCGCCAGGTAGTGACCAATCGCCTGAAAGGCGCCGATAGGCTTGCCGAATTGCTCGCGATCCTGGGCATACTGAACGGTGATTTCCAAGGCACGTTGAGCAAGACCAACGGCGCGCGCCGCCTCCAAAATCAACCCTTGCATCACCGCCCGGTGCCAGACATCCCAGCCAGTACCCGCTACGCTCACACACTGCTCTGCAGCCACGTCAACGTTGTCGAACTGCACAAGATACTGCGTGTCTGACGCCATCGAGAGCTCTTGTTTCAGGCTCACTCCCGGTGCCGAGCGATCTACCAAAAATAAATCGATTGCCTCCGGCGCATCTCCGCTGCGCGCCAACACCAACAATTTTTGCGCCGCACTGGCGAAAAAGACATGACGTTTCGAACCATTCAGCCTGACACCATCGTCCATTTTTTCGGCTCGCAGCTGCACACCTTCCGGCTCGAACCCGCCGCCGGTTTCTAGCCAGGCGGGAGCAATAATCAGCTCGCCTGAGGCAATTTCGGTCAACAGCCTTTGGCTGCTCGGCATTTCTTCCTGATCCGCCAGCACCAACGCCGCTAATACCGAGGAACCAAAGTGCGGGCTCGGCGCGAGTGCGCGGCCAAACTCTTCATACATTGCCGCGTTCTCCAGCATACTTACCGGCGTGCCACCCAACTCTTCCGCGACAAAAGTGCCCATCAGCCCGGTTTCGCGCAGCGCATCCCAAAATGGCTGGTGATAGCCTTTTGCATCGTCTTCCATTTGTCTCACGATGTCGGTGGTACAGTGGTCTTCGCAAATACCGCGCACCAAATCGGCAACCGCTGTTTGATCTTCACTACGATCTAATTTCATAACCTATCCATCCGTTTTCGTATTGCTGCCAGAAATTCATGGCTGCCATTCAGCCGCAGGAACAGACCACAGATTCACCTCGGGCCCCTGCGGCACCGCCAGCCGTGCCTCGCACGTACTGGCCAATTCGCCGCCTTCCAAATGTATTGCCAACTGCACATCCACCCACACCCAACGGCCGCAATGACTCGGCGTCACGGCGTCAACCTTGCCGCTAAACTGCATGGTCGCATCGGGAAAAATCGACGCTTTCATGGCGAAGCGCATCTTGCCCAAGCGCGCGGCGGGCCCGGCCCAATCGAACAGATACCGCTCGAACCAACCGGCCTGGGTAGGGGTGTTTAAGAAGATGTCCTTTACGCCGTTGCGATTGACCGCAAAGTCGCGATCGTGATGCATCGGCCGCCAGTCGCGGCTCGCCATGGCACCGAGAACCACGGTGGTCGCCGTAACCGTTTGCGTAAATGGCGGAAGTGACAAGCCCGGCGCAATGGCAGCGGGAAAAAGATTCTTATGAGAGCTCATTGTGCCGGCCTCCGATAGCCGAAGGCGGTGTAACTGTCGCTGCCGATAAATTCGCCGTCGGCATTTTCCACGACCACATCAACCACCCAGAAGCGACCGTGGCCAAGCTTTGTTGTCTTGGGTTCACTGATCGAACGGATACACTGATAGGACTGTAAGCGCTCACCCACCTTCGCCGGCTGACCAAAGCTAAGCTCATTGCTGGCAATTACCGCCTCAGGGAGCGCCAATAGCTCTTTGAGGTCGAAGTGTGCTTGCAAGGCATGCTGCTCGCCGTCTGCGCCAGGCTTCCAAATATGCGGACGGAACCACGCCGACAGCATTGACGCTGGCGCCGTGCGACCGCCGGCAAATTCCTGCGCGTAGCCCTCGTCCCAGTACAGGGGGTTGCCATTTTCCACAGCGGCGCAGAAATTCTCGATGGCGCCCTGCTCTACCAAGACATCACTAACTTCGCGATACAGCGGTTTTCCGATCAATGACTGCACCGCACTTGGCAATGCTACCGACTCATCTATGTTGCGCGTCATTCCGCCACCCCCTGCTCCACCAATGCAGAAACATGGCTTTGTTCTATGCCGACTTCGCGAAGAACATCATCGGTATGAAGGCGCCCGGGCGTGGCATGAACGGCGCGCCCTCTAGCACTGCCAGCCATCACTGGCGCCAACTGACTGAAGGGTTCTGCATCATCACATGTCACTGGCTGGAAATTGCCTCGCTCGATGAAATGCGGCTCACCCGTTGCCTCTGCTACGGTGAGCACTGGTGCGACGCAGGTATCCTCGGCTGCCAGCCTACGTACCCAATTATCGCGGGTGTCGGTCAGTAGCACGCTCTGCAACGCGTCTCGCAATTCCTCTTGCACAGCGTCGTCATATTGCTTGTCGCTGTAGCGATCCAGCTCCAGCAAACGGCAAAGGTTGCGATAGAACTTCGGCTCAATCGCACCAATACTTAAATAACGTTTATCGGCGGTTAAATAACAGCTGTACCAGGCATATCGCCCGGTGAGCAACTCACTACCCTCCGTCACGGCTTTACCGGTGGCGAGGTACTGGTCGATGTGTAAAGACATCATCGACAGTACGCCGTCCGTCACTGACACATCGAGGCACTCACCTTCCCCGTAGTCCCCCCTGCGCAGCAGTGCACTCTGGATGGCGATTACGGCTTGCATACCACCGCCAGCGCTGTCGGCCACGGTGGCGCCCGGCGTGGCCGGCACGCCTCTGCCATCCCTAGCCGAACAGTCGAGAAAGCCACTCATTGCAAGATAATTGATGTCGTGCCCGGCCCATTGGCTGCAGGGCCCTTGCTGGCCATAGCCGCTTACCGAGCAGTAGATCAATCGTGGGTTGAGGTGGCGTAGCGATGCGTAGTCGATCCCGAGCTTTTTAACGACCCCGGGGCGAAAACTCTCTATCACTACATCGGAAGCGGCGATCAATTTTTTAAACGCCGCCAGCCCCGAAGCGCTTTTTAGATCCAGACGAATCTTGCGTACACCCCGACCGGCGCCGTAGGCATAAGGTGCGGGTTCGATCTGCACGCTACCCGACCGACTCACCGCACCGACCTGGATTACATCTGCACCCAGGTCGGCTAATAGCTGGGCCGCCCGCGCCCCAGGGCCAACACTTGCGAGATTGATGACTTTGTATGCGTCCATGGCTGACCTCAGAAGTTTTTCGGCAAGCCAAGTTTGCGGCGGGCAATAATGTTCTTCTGAACTTCGGATGAGCCGCCACCGATGGTATCGATCACCGTATAGGTGTAGGTGCTCTCTGCCCGGCCTCGCAAGGGTGCAGTGTTATTGCCGAGACACAATTGACTGCCGGGACCGGCCAAATCCATGGTGGTATCGGCTATGCGCTGCGACAGTTCGGTCGCATAGAGTTTGTAGCAGGACGCCTCACTGGTAGGGGGCTTGCCACCGGCAATCGCAGCGGAAACGAAATTGAGACCCAATAGACGCGCCACTTCGCCCTCAACCGCCGTATTGGCAATACGCTGACGAATAATCGGGTCGTCTTTCAGGCACTTGCCATTACGGGTTGCCGTTTTGACATATTCGATCAGCAGTTGCAGACGATTCTTAATGGGGCTGAAGGTAAACATTGTGAAGCGCTCTAAATCCAACGCCTCAGAGATGTATTGAAAGCCTTTATTCAGTTCACCCACACGATAATCATCGGAAACACGCACATTGTCGAAAAAGACCATATTGGTGCGTTCTTTACCCATTGTCGGCATGGGGTGAATGGTTAACCCAGGGTCATCCATGCGAATAAGGAAAAGCGTTATGCCATTGTGTTTCGGCGCATCAGGTGAGGTGCGTGCACCAACCCAGTACCAGTCAGCAAAGTGAGCAGAGGTGGTAAACATTTTCTGCCCATTTAGCACCCAGCCATCACCATCGCGCTCGGCCTTAAGGCGCATGGCCGCTGCATCGGATCCCGCATTGGGCTCGGAATAGCCAACGGCAAACTCGATGTCTGCATTAATTATTTGCGGCAAAAACTCGCGCTTAAGTTTCTCTGAGCCATGACGCATCAGCGTCTTGCCGATAATACCCACACCTTTGCCGATCTGAGGGGCACCTACCGACGACAGTAATTCATTCAGGAGATACTCATACACACCATCGGCATTGGCACCGCCGTATTCCTCAGGCCATGTCAGCCCGAGCCACCCCTTGGCGGCGAGTTTTTTCATAAATGCCCGACGCGCTGGCGTGTCGCAAATCTGAGCCATATTCTCTCGAGTGACATCCATCACTTCCGGTGAATAGTTATCGTCGAGAAATTGCTGCACCTCTTTAACGAAGGCGATCTCCTCGGCTGAAAACGCAAAGTCCATCGCTAACTCCTACATAATTAATGTTGGAATCATGCTAGCACTCGAGCGATCGCCGCAAAGGCCGCGCTAGCAGCCTTTCACGACAAGAAAGTGTCAGTATTCGACACGGTGATAAAAGCAAAATAACCACCTGCAATGGCGATGCCTTTCTGTCGGCAATTGATACTAATGCATCACCAGATTTTTAACGGGGACCCTATTATTAAAGGAAATAATGTCGCGAAGCAGGTGCTTTACAATGATCAAAGATCGCAGTGCGATTGTCGGCATCGGGCAATCGGATTTCGCCAAATCATTACCGCAATCAGAAACTGAGTTGGCCTGTCAGGTGGTCACCGAGGCTCTCGATGATGCAGGTATTTCACCTAAGGAAGTGGATGGTCTTGCGTCATACACAATGGAGTCAACCGCCGATTTTGAACTTGCCAAAAATTTGGGGTTTGGCGATCTAAATTTCTTTGCCCAATCTCCCCATGGTGGTGGCGGCAGCACCGCAACCATCGGCTTGCTGGCGATGGCCATTGCCACAGGCCAATGTGAGGTGGGCGTTGCCTGGCGATCGCGCAAACGCGGCAGCCCCGCTTCGCGGGTGTGGGCCAGCCAGGCCGCTTCTGCCATGCTCACTACCGCCAATAACTGGTCGCGCCCTTTCGGCGTGGTTCGCCCGGTGGACGAGATCGGCTTACTCACCCAGCGCTATATGCATGAGACCGGGGCAACACGACAGCACCTGGCAGAAGTGGCGCTGAGCGCACGGTCGATGGCCAACAATAACCCAAACGCGATTATGTTTGATCGGGAAATGACACGCGACGACTACTTCAACGCGCGCTGGATATCTCGCCCTTTGTGTCTGTTCGACAATTGCCTTGAGTCCGACGGTGCGGTGGCCGTTGTCATGATGTCTGCAGAACGCGCAAAAGATTGCGCGCAAAAACCGGTGTATGTTCACGCATTCGGTCAGGGTTGCGCGCAGCAATCGCACAGCATGGTGGATTTTTACTCTGAGGACCCAACGAAAAACAGCTCCCACGCCTGCGCGCGCAGCCTGTACAAACACTCAGACATCCGCGCCGCCGATATCGACACCGCTCAAATCTACGATGCTTTCACACCGCTTGTACTGTTTTCGTTAGAGGCATACGGCTTTTGCGGCCTCGGCGAAGCGCCCGGTTATATTGATGATCACGGTCTGGGTATGAATAGCCCACTACCGATTAACACCGCGGGTGGCGGCCTCTCCGAAGCTTACATACATGGCTTTAACCTGATCAGCGAAGGGGTTCGTCAAATGCGTGGTAATGCCACCAACCAAGTCAGCAACGCCTCCAGTTGCCTGGTCACCGGTGGCGGTTGCTCTCCCACCAGCGCGATTATCCTGAGGAATTAACCATGAGCAGTGATAGCTTGTTACCGACTCTCGACGACACGACCACGCCCTTCTGGGAAGGCTGCAAACAGCACAAACTACTGATACAACGCTGTGTTAACAGCGGCCGCCTCATCCATCCACCACGTTATAACAGCCCCTGGCATACCACCGGAGAGCTAGACTGGGTGGAAGTGTCCGGACGGGGGAAAGTCTGGTCAATCATCGAACCCCACCCACCACTAACCGCGCAGTTTGCCGCACTAGCGCCCTATAATTGTGTGATCGTTGAGCTGGACGAAGATCCGACAGTTCGGCTGGTGGGAAACCTGATTGCCTCAGCTAACAGCGCCATCAATTCTATATCCTTCGACGAGATTTCAATTGGCGACGCTGTCCGCGTGGTTTTTCAGAAGGAGGAGGACGGCCTGGTAATGCCTCGCTGGGTAAAAAGCGAAACCTAGCTGGCTAACGGCAAAATAACGTTAGTAAGAAAAAAGATCGGCTTGAATCCTTCAAGCCGTCAACAACGAAAGTAAGCGCGGCTTCACCACCTTGCCGCTGGCATTGCGGGGAATTTCGTCAACAAACTCTATGCGTTCGGGACATTCCTGCTTGAGCAACCCCTGCTGCAGGCAGTGATTCGCCAGTTCACCGAGGTCGAAGCCCTCGCACCCTGCCCGCAACACAATAACGGCGCAGGCGAGCTCGCCTCGCTCGTCATCGGGCACGCCCACCACGGTGACTTCAGCCACGACAGGATGAGAGGCGATAGCATCTTCCACTTTTTTCGCTGAAATATTCTCACCCTTGCGAATAATAACGTCCTTCAGACGTCCCGTTACGGTAAGCCAGCCATCGCTGTCGAGAACACCGAGATCGCCGCTGCGCAAATAGCCTTCACTATCAAACGCAGTTTTATCCAATTCGCTATCGATATAACCCAGGCACAGGTGGGGGCCCTTAAGGCATATTTCGCCCTGCTCACCAGCATTGAGCCGCTCGCCATCGGCATTAACGATCTTGACCAGCATACCCGGCATTGCCCGCCCCTCTGTCGCCGCCAGCCGACCGTCAGGATCGCGCACCGTGCCCATGGTCGCGATGGGGCACTCTGTCATACCGTATCCCGACACCATACCCACGCCGCCCAATTCCGCCTTTACCTGGGCATGCAGTTGTGGCGGCTTCGTCGAGCCACCTCCCGTGGCACAGCGTAAGCGGGGGAATAATGGCTGTTCTGGCTGCTGCCGCTGTACTTTTAGATAGGCCTGAATAAAGGTCGTCCCCGCGCCGGCAACACTGATACCAGCAGCCGCCATGGAGGCAAATTTATCTTCAGAGAAGCGCTCAAGCAGCAGCGCTTCGCCGCCACAAAGAACCAGGCTGGCTAACCACACCCCCCCGCCAATATGAGTGAAGGGAAATACCATGGGTACGACATCCTCGCCGCACAGCTCCAGAGCCGCGACCATACCAAATGCCGTGGACAGGATCGCATCATCGCAATGGCGCGCGCCCTTTGGATCAGAGGTTGTGCCTGAGGTATAAAAAATCCAGCTAACATGCTCAGGCGCAGCAGGTGCGATATACTCGGCCAGCGCGTCAACGCCATCTATCGCCGAGTCCGCCGGCATGACTTGTAAGCGCAAATTGGCATTGTGCTGAAGCAGGACTTCACCCATCTCTGCATAATCAAAGCCTCCCCACACACCGGGCAGCAACAGCAAATCAACCCGAGATTGCTGACAAATAAAGCCCACTTCCCGCTCTCGCAAAAACGGCAGTATGGGTACCTGTACTGCCCCCAAGCGACAGAGGGCAGCCGCCACAATCACCGATTGCAGGTTCGTGGGTAGTTGCCAGGCCACGCGGCTGTTACAACCAATCCCCAGTGACTGTAACCAGCTGGCGTAACGCTCGGTCGCTGAGTGGTAGTTGGCAAAAGTGAGGCACTTGCCGTGTTCATCGCGGAGAAAAATTTTATCGGGGGTTTGCTGGCAACGGGCGTCAATACGCTGCCATAACGTCGGCTGTCTGTTCGCACTCAACATATTCACACCCGACTTCACAGATAAAGTAGCGACATATTGTAGACCAGCGAGGGCTTGTCATTACCGACCGCATGAATGGCCATTTCGCTTGTCAGTAACGTGCCCTTTGGATGCTCCTCGACGGCGATCAGTTTTTGACGGGAGTGGATGCTTGAACCGGCCAGCACCGGCGCCAAAAATCGCAGCCCCTTGGAGCCGTAATTGGCCACACTCCTGTGATTGACCACTTCAAATGCCTGTGGCGGCCTCACCTGCGGCATTACCGCTAATAACAAGAAGCCGTGGGCGATAGTTGAGCCATAGGGGCCCGACTTGGCACGCTCAATATCGGTATGAATCCACTGCCTGTCGCCCGACAGATCCGCGAACTGGTCAATCACCTCTTGCGATACGACAAACGGTGATGACCACTCCCCGTATTCGTCGCCGATTTGGGCACGCAGTGCGGTTAAATCCTTGTAATCAATCTTGTTCATAAATGCTGTTCCGGTCGGTCTCTTCATGTGATGAGGCCAGTATCGCTGTTCCCGCACACCAGTAAATGGCTATATCAACCAAACGCGCTTGACGGATACTTCTTTGTCCAACTATGACGCTGCACTTGGATATACCCCTCCGAAAGATTCGCCAACACTGTAGAAAATAATGAACGTTGCGAGACCTACTCATGGATTACAAAGACATTCAGATCAGCCGGCAAAATACCACGACGGTGATCACACTGAACCGACCAAAAAAGCTCAATGCGTATACAGTGAGAATGGGCGAGGAAATTGTCGATGCTTTCGAGAAGCTGCGAGGGGATGACGATTGCCGGGTCATTATTATTACCGGCGCCGGCAGAGGGTTTTGCGCAGGGGTTGATTTAGAAAAATTGAAAAGCGGCCCCACAGAAGAAGACCGCGACTTACCGCCATTAGGTAAAGAACGACTGGTTCAGGACTTTGCCGACACGTTGCTCAACTATCCAAAACCTGTGATCGCAGCCATCAACGGCGCCGCTATTGGTGTGGGTGTCACGCTGAGTTTGCCCTGCGACATCCGCATTGCCTCCGAGACCGCAAAGCTGGGTATCCCCTTCGCTAAACTCGGCATCGTGCCGGGGCTTGGCAGCACCTGGTTGCTTCCGCGCCTGATGGGGCCAGGTAGAGCAAAATTACTGGCGTTAACTGGCCGCACATTAACCGCCCCCGAAGCAGAGCAATACGGTCTGGTGGACGGTGTGGTAGCCGCCGAATCACTGCTGCCGAGCGCATTGGCTATTGCGGAAGAGATGGCGCAAAGCAAGCCCGCGATTCTCAGCCTGATTAAGGAAGCTCTCAATTTCGGACTGGGCGCCACAGCAATACGTGAGTCCATGACCTTCGAGCACGAACAAAACGCGCGGCGCTAGCGCTGCCCTGTGTCAAAAATAGTCTTTCCAGGTGGGCGTGACGCGCCTTCTGTGTATGAGTGATATCAACGTTGTGAGCGCTTTAAAATGAATAAAAATTTTTCGCACGGCTGGGCTCAGGTGTTTGTCGCCCTGCTTGTTCAGGGTGTCAGTATCGGTGCCGTTTACTTCACTTACGGATTGGTGGCCGTCTCTTTCGGCGAAACCTTCCAGGCCGACCGCATGGTGCTGATGCTGGGTGTTACCTGCATTATGATTACCTCGGGCATCATTTCACCCTGGGCTGGCGTTTGGCTGGACCGCTATCCGATCAAACGGCTGATGCTTATTGGCGTGCTGTGTCTTTCCGGTGGATATCTGGCGTTATCTTTCGTTACCGCCATGTGGCAAGTCCTTATTATTTACGGAAGCCTGATTGCGGTGGCGACCACGTTGGCGGGCCCGCTAGCCGCCAATACATTGCTGGTGCGCTGGTTCCACCAACGCCGCACCCTGGCACTGGGCATAGCCGCTGCGGGCACCTCTTTGGGAGGCCTCGCCTTCCCGCTTCTGTTGCAATGGTTAATTGATAGTTTCGAATGGCGGGCGGCTTTCCAGATCCTGAGCGCGATTATCCTCGTTTGCAGCGCACCGTGGATCATCCTGCTGATTGTTAACCACCCCGCCGACCGCGACCTGCATCCCGATGGCGCGGCTGCCCCGGTTAGCCAGGACTCGCTGCAACAGCACCAGGCATTACACTTCTCAAATACCAAGGCATTTATGAGAAGCAAGAGCTTTTGGGCAATCGCGTTTGTCGCCGGGGCCTTAACCGCAGTACAAACCGCCATGCTGGCCAACCTGGTGCCCTTCGTTACAGACAGCGGCGCCACGGCCAGCAGTGCCGCACTGCTGCTGTCACTGCTGGCCGCAACCAGTGTGCTGGGTAAACTGCTGTTTGGTATTGTCGGTGACCGTATCGATCTACGAGTGGCTTTCGCCGGAACACTGATTGTTCAATGCATTGCGCTAGGTTGTTTTCTCAGCAATCAGCAATTTGCCGTTCTCGCGCTGGGCACGGTGCTTCTCGGGCTCGCGTCAGGCGGTATGCTGCCTATCTGGGGCGGTATCGTAGGGCAGGTGTTCGGAGCCGATAACTATGGCCGGGCAATGGGCCTGATGACCCCGATCATCACCCTTCTGGCGCTTACCGCGCCGCCGCTTGCTGGCTACGCGTACGACGTAAGCGGGAACTACTCACTCGCGTTTTCGGGTTTCATCGTCGTATTGGCGCTGGCCACACTAACACTGCCACTGATTCGCATTAAACACCGCGAGCCGGAAGGCACTGAGCTAAGTGAGGCAACCACAGCCTGAAGCGCAGTATGGCTGAAATAAAACCACAGATACGAAAAACCCCAGGCAATAACCACCTGGGGTTTTTTGTGCAGACTAAAAAGGCCTGCAACGTTTAGCTGGATGACTAGGCGGTTTCCGCGGCGACTTTTTCCTGCACAAAAAAGTAGTCTTCGCTATTGCCGATAGCGGGCAGGTAATCCCAAGCCACTTTCTGCTGGTAAAGCGCTTCGACCTCCGCGTCGGAATAGCCTAACTCCTGCAAGATTACACGAGTATGCTGGCCGACTTTCGGCGCCGGTTGTAGTTTTCGGTAGTGCCGATTATCACCGCAGCGCACCCACGATGGCAGCGGTAATACCAGCGGCTGGCCACAGGGGTGATAGCGGTGGCACACAACATCGAAGGTGGCTTCCCTGGAGATGGTCGCGGCGTGATTGTTAAGTTCTGCGAGAGGCTCGGCATGACAGATCTCATCGATATCCACCACGATGTGGCAACCGATATCAGCACGCTGAAGCAGGCGGCACCAGTGCTGCGCCTCCTTACTCGCAAACGCGTGCGCCAGATCCGCTTCACTCGCTGTGGAGCCTCCGGCCACCAATTCACAGAGATGCGACTCGTCACCGGGGCGCACACCAACGAATATCCACCGTTGATCGGCGCAGGCATACATGCGCTGCCCCAGGGATTCGCCCACCGCAAACCAACCCGAGTGCCTTGTGCTCTGTTCATCACGACCGAGAATCATCTGCGGCATCTGGTAGTAATTACAGCCGCGCGCCAGCGAGCCCGTGGCAAAACCGGAGAAGCCAGTCTCATCGCGCTGACGCAATGCCACCAGTGCGCCAAAAGCCAGGCTTAATCCCCCCATCAAATCGGTAAGGACCTCCATCATCTGGCTGGGTGATTCCACACTGCCACGCGAGGCCTCCAGCCCACTGGTCATATTCGGGTTGGGGTCATATCCCGGCTGCTGTTCCCAGGCATTGTTCAGGCTTGCGCCAAACGCACTGACCTGGCAGACAATAACTGCAGGGTTAATGCGTTTAAGCTGCGTCTCTGATAACCCCAACTGTGCGGCGACGTCGTCCAAACGGTTATGAAGCACAATATCGGCATCTCGAACCAAGCGGTCAAAGACGGCTTTACCCGCTTGGCTTTCAATATCCAAAACCATACTGCGCTTGCCCTGGTTCACCTCGAGCGTCCAGCTAAGGTGCATGGGTAAATTAAAGCTCTTAGGGGGTTCGACACGAATGACCTCGGCACCGTATTGCGCAAGCGTGTATGCCGCATTTGGCCCCGCCACGACATTGCACAGGTCCAGAACTTTTACCCCTGCAAGCAGCTGATGTTTTTCCCGCGCAGTGGCCGCCGATAGCCGGCTCGCCGGCGCGAGATCCGTCTCTGCGGTCAGTTGCTCCCAGGTCAGTGATCTCGCTTCGCGAAATGCGGAATCATCCAGCGCCATCTGGCCGTCCGGCCCGGTCACATCGACTACCCGCCCCGGCGCACGCAGAACTCTGTCATCGCTGCCCATGTCGACAAACATACCCGCTCGCACAAGCGCTGCGATATTCATCCATTCATCGCGGGTACGCACGTACGAGAAGGGAATGCGGGCCTCAAGCATCGCCTTTTGGCATTCCTCTGCGGTCATCTCACCAACTAATGCCTGAATATGATCTATTACCGACTTATTGTGTTCACCCAGCTCCCACGCATTGGCGAGATTCTTAACATTCGCTGGCACCGGGGATTGCCACGGCGAAAGAATTTCATAACCCTCTGAAACCAGGGTTTGAGTTAAGCCGAGGTAATCAAAAAAGCGCTGCGCCATTTCGGGCTTAATGGGCATAAACATCATTAGCCGCTGATCTTTCGACCGGTAGGCATGTGTCACGAAATTGTTTGGCAAGAACTGATACAAGCCCGCCAATTTCTTTTCACTAATCTCCGCAGAATCAGACTCGTCAAAGGCCATTACTTTCATGGAATCCGGCAAGGGCTTATTGGACAGCACAACATCGCCAGTGCGAATTTTTTCACCGCGAAACACGAAACTGCGCGCACATGTAGACAGCCCCGCCGCCGCTAACGGCGCTTCGATAAGCTGGCCAGCCGCACCGCTCTGACGTGCATGCAATGCCGCTAATACCGCGACGGCACCATGCATGGCACCAAACGTGGAGCAGGGAGCCAAAGACATATAGTGCGGCGGGAAATTAAACTTATCCCGCAGCATATCCATCCGATACAAACTCGTTGCCGCACACAGCACGCCCTCCCAGGCTTGTATCTCGCGACGTGCGACGTCGGCTGCTGAAAACCCCGGCAAGGAAAGGTAGATCAAGGATGGATTGACCGCTTTTAACGATGCCCAACCCAGGCCCAGACGGTCCATCACCCCCGGCCGAAAATTCTCGATAACAACATCTGCCGCTGTTGCTAACTGCCGTGCTCGGGCTTTACCCTGCGCGCTTTTCAGGTCGAGCTCGATCAGCGTTTTATTGCGATTAACGACGCGATACTGCTCGTCCGGCAACTCTGGCGACCCCGGCTGGGTCACGCGAATTACCCGTGCTCCCTGGTCAGCTAACAGCATTGCCGCCAGCGGTCCCGCATAGTAATGCCCAAAGTCCACAACGGTCAGGCCGACCAAGGGGCCACTATTGGTGCTTGTACGATTCATCAGCTGTCCAAATAAGGTGTTTATCAGTAGGGAAAATAGCTGCGGGTTTCGAACTTCCAGGACTCGCCGTCATGCAGATAGCGGTCCTCGTAGTAACCGCCATTTTTACTGGACAGCGCGTCCGGCAAGCCACGAATCTCCACTGAGCAACGCCCGGTCGCTCTGTCGCCATCAATGTCGATCAGGTGGTTGTGGATGAATGGTTTGGGCGCCAGCGCGACCATATCCTTATAGAAGGCTCGCATGGCTTCCCTGCCTTCCACTTTGCCAAAACTGCCTTTGCCATCATCAACATTTACATTGATGTAGGCCTGTTCGGCAAACAACTGCATCAGGCTATCCAGATCGGCGGCTGCAATCGCATGGCAGTAGCTAGCCACCAGATCGCGAATTTCCTCTTTCGCCTGCAGCCGCGCCAATATCGCGTTATCACTCATACATACTCTCCCCTGTTATGCATCGAGCATAACAAGTTGGCCCTACCACGCTGTATGGGCTAAAACGTCGAGATTTCCTGTCATATGGAACCAGAGCCAGCCGAACGAAATACCTGACCAGTGCTAACCGTGCGTGATACCGGGCTCGCCGACTCAATTGGGTATACCCGGGCCGTCCGTTTACCTGCCGACACATACCGCGCCCGATACTCGCTTGGCGCTAACCCCGTCCAGCGCTTGAATGAACGTGTAAACGCACTCGGGTCATCAAAACCCATTAAAAAGGCGCTGGTGGTTACGCTTAGATCACTGCGTTTTAAATACGCCATTGCCGCTTCTCGGCGCGCATCGTCTTTAATTTTTTGGTAGGTGGTTCCTTCACGCTTTAACTTGCGGCGCAAGGTGGACGCGGACGTATGCAAGCGATCGATAATTTCATCGAAGCTTGGCATCGGACGGGTAAAGTCTGAACCGATTAGATAGCGAATCTTGGCAGTGATGCTGTCATCCTTATCCTGCGGAGCCAGTAACAGCTCGTAGGGGGCCGTTTCCACAAAATCCATCAAGGCTTGTTCGGAGTGCACCATTGGCGCATCGAGATAACTACTATCAAATACCAGGCTATTCTCCTGCTGATTAAACCGGATCTCGCAGTCAAATAGTTCACGGTAGGCATCCAGGCTATGGCAGGGATTCCTCACCAGGTTTACCTCGCGCAAATCCATGTACTGACCACTAAGCCATGCCCAGAACCGATGCAGAATGTACATGTAGTGGACGGTTTTAAATTGCGGAGCCGTCCCCATATCCTGGGTACATATACTCAGCGTTGCACGGTCGCCGTCGCGGCGAAGAGTAAAACCCCAGCCCGGCAAACCATACAGGCTGTAAAATTCTGTCGCACGCGCAATGGCTTGCTCCAGCGTTCGGCAGTGGGCGACTATCCGGCACAGCATACGGAACCCGCCGACGGGGTCGCGCTCAGTGCCCGGTAGCCCGAACCAATGTTTATGAGTGGCGTAGGCGACTTTTTGCAGCAGCTTACAGTAAAGGTCTGCGGGCACCGCCAAATCATGGGGGTGCAGCTCATCTTGCCTGGGCAATATAAGCCCCGTTGATTCCAGCAACTCATCAACATCGGCGCCATATTTGTGTGCAGATGCGAGCAATTTTTGCGCTTGCTCAGCAGGCATAGTTCTTATAGACATTATCTACCTCCCGACTTTTTTATTTTGTGCCGTCGTCCCGTAAATTCTCCCGTTTACTACTTATACTTTGTGAAACAATCGGTTCTCGATTAGCATCACGAAGATATTGATCGCTTTTTCCGCCGAGCCAACCTGGCGCCCTCTCTGCCGCCAAATAATTCCCATCAATGCCCCCAGGAATGCCGAGGCGATGTCCTCGCTGTCGAGCTCGCGCGGTAATTCACCGCGTTGTTTTGCCGATTCAAATACGCTCACGAGCCTGTCGTTCAGCGTACCGTTGCGATGTGAAAACATTTCACGCAGCTCGCTGTCCCGGACAATATCGATTGTTGCGCCAGCGAGGAAAGGCGAATACTCCGGGTGCGATGCATAGCTATCCAGTGTCTCTGTCATCAAATTGCACAGCTGATCCCGCAAGTGGCCCCGCTGTGAGAACACACGTTCGTAGCGCGGCCTTAGGTCATCAAAAATTTCATCAAACAACGACACATACAGCGCGAGCTTCGAATCAAAGTACTGATACAGCGTGGCCGGCGTTACATGAATGTCTTTGGCAATGTCCTTAAAGGAGGTCGCGGCATAGCCTTTCGCCGTAAAAATATGCATCGCACTGTGTCGAATACGCGCAATGGTTTCCTCTCGTCGACTGCCCGCCGGGCGCCCCACTCGGCGCCCTTTCGGGGCGGGGTCGCGCTGGCCAGCGGTCTGCGTATCAGTCGTTTTATTCAATGCTTCGGCTACCTAATTACGTGACTCATTCTCGTGTCGCCACCGGTTAATTTCATAACGACACTTATATAACTTACACGTTAGTTAGTTTTTTGCAAGTTAACTTTCACGCCTCCACAGGGGAGCATCGAAAATAGCGTGAACACGCTTATACAGGCGTTGAAATTTCGCTACGACACACAAAAAGCCCCGCCTGACGGCATGCCAGGCGGGGAATCGCAGGAATAGAGGGGCGGGGAATCAGGCGTACTGAGATTCCCGCGCATTGACGAATAAATAGCAGCCAGAGTCTTTGGGAATCTCTTTTAGTGGCTGGTTAATCATCTCCGCGGTTGGGCCGTATTTCTGAGCGAGCGGCTTCAGTTTTTCAAGATCGAACTTGTACAAGCGCGCCGCGTTTTCAGCAAAAATTTTCCGGCGGTCGCTTTCCGATACCTCAGGGAAGGTCAGCTGCAACGATTCAATGTTGTAGGGGAAAGTACCCTCGTAATGCGGATAGTCGTTGCCCCAACAGATTTGATCAACAGTGACATGCTCGCTGCCCTGTAGCTCTTCAATACTGGGGAAGCTGGCGCCGTAATAACAATTGCGTTGCGCGTAATAGCTGGGCGGCTCTTTAAGTACCCAATCTTCTGACTTGAACTCCACCTCGCCAAGCGACCCCGCCTTCGCACCGTAATGTATCTTGTCCAAAAGGCTCAGTACGGCCGGCGCCCATGAGCAACCGGATTCGGTCAATATATACTTCAGGTTAGGGTAGCGCTCGAACACACCGCTAAGCAGAAGGTGGCTGTAACCGCGCTTGCCGAAGTAGGCCACTTCAGACATCCACACGGCACTGGCCACAGCGCCCTTACCATAGTTCGGCAAACCCTGGCCTGAGTGCTGGTTCATAACCAAATCACAGTCCTGGATTGCAGCGAACAAGGGGTCCCAATCCGGGTGATAGAGTGGCTTCAACCAGGTACAGTCCTCGGGAATTAACGGCAGCAGAATACCGCCACGCAAACCCGCTTTTGCAATCCACTCTACGTCTTTGATTGCCTCTTCAATACTGTTCGGCAATATCAAACCCACGCCCGCTCTGCGATCTGGGTCTTCATCACAAAAGTCTTTCAGCCAGCGGTTATGGGCACGGATACCCTGCAGGCAGTACTCGAAGTTTTCTGGGCGCGGCGGCTGCGCGGTAACAATACTCTCACGGAAAAAGGGTGGCAGCGTATTTGGATAAATTACCTCGCCAACAACGCCCTGCCCGTTTTGGTCGGCGTTACGCTCCTCGCCGTCCCAGTTTTTGTTTTTCTTTTTCCCAACGTGGTTACGCGACGGGTTTTTATAGCCACTCCGCCACTCATCGAATGCCTTTTGATATTTCGGCTCAAGGTATTCTCGGTATTGATCTATGCTGCCACCCGCGTGGCTGTCTGCAGTAATGAGGGTATACGGCTCAAGACTCATCTTCGTACTCCTGGTTTAAATGGTTGACCACGCGTAGTGGCTCGTCGAGCCACTGCCGGAAACAGGTCTATTAAAAAACTTTTCTGAATTCGATCCCGTAAACGCGTGGTTCACCGGGGGTAACAACAAAATTACCGAGGGTTTCTGCTGTCGCCGAACCTCCCTCGGGGTAGGCTTCATCAGTGAAGTTGCGAACATAACCCGTGACGCTAAAGTCACCGCTATCAGAGAACCAAGTAACCATGGCATTGGCTACGGTACTAGATGGGACGCCTCCGCGACTCTCGTCACGCTTGTAGGCCTCCCAGGACTTACGGTCTATGCCGTAATAAATTTTATCTTTGTAGCTAACATCAACCCTTGGCACGATGCGGCCGTAGTCCGTCTTAAATTCGTACTGAACACCGAAGTACGCCGTCTGCTCGGGCACAATTGCAAAACTTTCGTCGGAGCGGTCGACAGGCACTCTGGTACCATTAATTGCCAGGGGAATTAATTCAAGGTCGGTGAACTCGTCGTAGCTATAGTCATTACGACTGTAGCTAAACTGCATCATCAGTCGCGGTGTCGGCAGCCAGGTCATCTCCAGCTCCACGCCTTTGATCGTCGCCGCACCGGCATTGTCCATGGTGACTTGAAGGTTGTTATTTCTATCGGTGGAAATCTGCAGCAACTGAATCTGCTTGTAATCCATATTGTAAATCGACAAGTTGCTGCGCAAGCGACGACCAAACCAGTCAGACTTAATGCCCAACTCAATATTCTCCACTTCCTCTGGCTCGATAAATTTCAAACCGTCGGCGCCTTTAGGCTCGAAGAAGCCCGACTTAAATCCGTTACTCCATGTCGCGTATGCCATCAGAGAGTCGACGACAGAATCTTCCATCCATTCTCCGTCGAACACATAGGACAGTGACGTCATCGGCGAGAACTCCCGGAAGGTGACTTTCTCTTTTTGCACTACGGCATTGTCCCGATCCATTGGGAAGTCGATGATTCCATCGCCGTCCTCATCAGTGAACAATGACGCGGCGATGCTGACAGGATCTTGCGCCCACGACCCCAAAAACGGATGGAAGCCCGGCGCAACGGCTGGGCCAAATTGCGGTGAAAGCGCAATACGCGCACTGATGGCATCTATGTCTGAGCCGGTGAATACCTGGTCAGTAGAGCGGGTTTCAACGGTATAGCGGCCACCAAATGTCCACTGGATGTTCTCTGTTACATCAAAAACACCTTGAAAATAAGCGCCATAGGTCTGGTTATCTAATTCAAAGACAGACTCAGCAAGCGGGCCCGCCAGCACACCGACAACGGGCACCGTTCCCATAGGCGTGGGCTGTGATGGACGCTGCCCCAGCCCCATTGCGCCGAGTGTTTGGAGATCAAGGCCAACCAGGCTAGTGAAATTAACAAAGCTGTCGTTGAGAGACTCGACCATCGCGTAAAGCCCAGTCGAGTAACTCATGCGCTCGTCAAACATGGTGCCTGTTAGCTGTAACTCGAGGCTGTTTACGTAACGCTCACTATCATCAATAGTGAATGCTTCAAGGAACTCCGCTGGCCCCGCGTCGGAATCACTGACCTGGTGAGGCTCCTCTACCGAGTATTGGCTACCGAGAATAAACTTGAGCACATCTCCAGAGTCGAGCTCTAACTCCAGAGTGTTCCCGAGCATCACAGAACGGAAGCGATATTCATTGGGCGCATCACCCAGCGACACCGTGTCGCGCCCCAAACGGTCAATCGAATTTTCCAAACAATTTTCATTCCAGGCGGTGGGGTTACTTGGGTCTGTGTCGCCGGGGAACATGACATACAGGCCGCGAATAAAGAGGCCGTTATCATCAGACAAATTACAGTGCCGGCCAGGCCGGGTTTCATTGATATTGCCGAAGTACAAGAAAGTGTCGTTCAGAAGATTATCAGCCGGTGTCCAGCGAAGCTGGCCAATAAGCGACTGACGATTATTCGTGGAAAACTTCTGGCCGTTAACATCTTTCAGGTAGCCATCGTCGGTAATGGCCGACAAGGCTAGGCGGGCGTGAAGGTTTTCCGACAAGGTAAAGCCATTGACCACCTTGCCTTGCACGCGCCGGTGGGAGGCCGCACCAAGTTCAACAATGGTTTCATCTTCGTCACTGGGCTTGGCGAGCGTCAACAACATCGCTCCGCCGGTGGTGTTCTTACCAAATAGCGTACCCTGGGGTCCGCGCAATACCTGAATGCCGCCGAGCTCAACGGCATCGAACAGCTGGCCGTCTACCCGTGGGATATAAACGCCATCCAAATACACCCCGACACTTGGATCAACACGGGAAAACCCCGTTCGCTCGCCGATACCGCGAATGTATATTTGTACCGAGCCCGCCTTTCCTATTTGCAAGCTAGGAATACTGCGGGTCAGGTCTTTGGTATTTTTGATACCCTGCTCACGCATGCTTTCGGCGCTTACTGCACTCACTGCAATGGGCGTTTCCTGCATATTTTCCGAGCGGTGACGCGCTGTCACTATCACCTCTTCTAAGGCGCCAGCCTGCGCCAAAGTGTCGCCCGCTATCATGGCCATCCCGGTTCCCATCAATATGCGGCCAGCCTGTCCGATTCGCATGCAAAGGTTCATAATCTTTCTCTCACTGTCGTATTTTTATATTTCTTAATTTTTTTTATTGAAAGGTAATCACGCCGCGCGCATTTACCCCACTTTTCATATCTTCGAAAGCCTGAGGCGCTTCATCGATGGTGTACCGCTTGGTCACCATGTCGTCTAGATTCAGCTTGCCAGCGGTGTATAAATTGATCAGCCGGGGAAAATCGACAGGAGGGTTGGCATCACCGTAAAAGCAGCCCTTCAGCGTTTTTGCACCCATGGAAAGCATTAGTGCATTCAGTGAGACATTCTCAGTCAGCGATCCAACACCAACAATAACGGCCATACCACCGCGTCTTACACAGGCATTCGCTTGCTCCATCAATTTGGCGATACCGACAGCTTCGAAAGCATAATCGGCACCACCGCCTGTTAGCGCTTGAATGGTGGCCACGGGATCGTCGCTGGCACTGCAGACACCGTGAGTCGCGCCGAACTTTTTCGCCATTTCGAGTTTGCTCTCTGAGAGATCCACCGCGATGATTTTTTCTGCGCCAGCGAGACGTGCACCCTGAATCACGGACAGACCAACACCGCCACAGCCGAACACAGCAACACTCGAACCCGGCACAATCTTCGCGGTATTAATCGCGGCGCCAACACCGGTCATTACCCCACAACCGACCAAAGCGGCTTTATCCAGCGGGATAGACTTATCAATCTTAATTGCACTTGCCTGAGGAATAACGGCATACTCCGCCATGCAACCGAGATACTGCATAACATCGATATCCTCGTCGCCAGCGTGCACGCGGGTGGTGCCGTCGAGCATTTTGCCCATGCGCAATCCGGTGTCACACAGCGATGGCCGATGATTGTGGCAATGGCTGCATTCACCGCAAGCAGGCACAAAGGACATGACAACGTGATCACCGGCTTGCAGATGCGTAACGCCCTCGCCCACTTCTTCCACCACGCCGGCGCCCTCGTGACCGAGGACAATGGGCATCGCAACCGGGAATCCGCCATTGATTATCGAGAGATCGGAATGGCACACGCCCGTCGCCACCATACGCACCTTTACCTCTCCCGCTTTGGGAGGGTCCAGGGTTACCTCTTCTACAGCGATCTCTTCTATTCCTCTACAGACGACTGCTCGCATTGCCAACTCCCCACCTCGTAAATGTTCGAATTCCAGCTTAGTCAACCGTGCCAGCACTGAACATGTAATAACCTCTCAATAGTTCCTAACATTTCACTCCACCCGCAAACGTCTAGCCAAGTTGGCGGAAAATGCCCTGTGGATGGGAGATACAGCGCTCTAACATAGCCTGCGAAAATCGATTCAGAGGACCATATTGTGCAAACCGAACTATGTAAAAAGCTGGGGATAGACCTGCCGATCTTTGCCTTCACTCACTGCCGGGATGTGGTAGTAGAAGTCTCCAAAGCTGGCGGCATTGGTGTATTTGGCGCAGTCGGCCTCTCCCCCGAGATGTTAAAAATTGAACTTGACTGGATTGATGAACATATCGGCGACAAACCTTACGGTCTCGATATTGTTATTCCGGCCAAGTATGAAGGCCAAGGCGAAATGGACCCGGAAAAGCTCGAACAGCAACTGCGAGCCATGGTGCCCCAGGAACACTACGAGTTTGCCGACAAGGTGCTAGCCGAGCACGGCGTACCCGAGCTGCCAGAGAAGCAAGAAGCTAGGCTGCTAAGCTGGAATGAGGCCATTGGTTCACAGTTGGTTGAGCAGGCGCTACATCGCCCAAACTGTCGCCTGGTTGCAAACGCTCTGGGCACCCCACCAGCAGACCTGGTTAAACGCATTCAGGACAGCGGTCGCCTTGTCGGCGCGCTGTGCGGCCGCATTAAACAAGTAGAGGCCCATCGCGATGCGGGCCTGGACTTTATTGTTGCACAGGGCGGTGAAGGCGGTGGACATACCGGCGATGTCGGTTCGATCGTCTTTTGGCCACAGGCCGTGGACGCGGCGGGAGATGTTCCAGTACTGGCCGCCGGCGGTATCGGTAATGGCCGACAAATGCTCTCCGCGATGGCAACCGGCGTTCAGGGCGTGTGGACAGGCTCGCTATGGCTGGCCGTTGAAGAAGCCCATGCCCAGCCTGCGCAAAAGCAATCCTATTTTGATGCGAGCTCCGAGGATACCGTGCGCTCTAAATCGTGGACGGGAAAACCCTGCCGCATGATCAAGAACGACTGGACCGAAGCATGGGGCTCGTCCGATACGCCGGACCCACTGCCTATGCCACTGCAGGGCCTGGTGTCTTACAACGCCATGATCCGTACAAATCAATATGCCGACAAAGGTGATTGCCAGAAGGTGGCATTCAATCCGGCGGGACAGGTTATCGGCCAGGTCACCCATGTTGAGTCGTCCCGGAATTTGATTATGCGTCTACTCAATGAATACGTGGAAGCCCTCGAGTACATCAACAATCTTACGGCGGACTGACCCCACCCCACTTGCGCCTCTGCGATTTAACCGTCAAGCTTTACCGGTTGGATCGTAGAGGCCTACCGTGAAAAGAAAAAGCAGCCATACAGCCCCGGATAAAACTATCGGTCGACCGGTCGGTAGCAAGCGCGAAGATACGATTGCCAGAATTCTCGACAGCGCACTGGCCTGTTTCACATCCCATGGCTACGCCAGTACAAAATTCAAGGATATAGCGGTTGGGGCAAATATCACCAGCGCAGCGATCTATCAGTACTTTGACTCCAAACCCGCGCTATACATCGCCGTCGTCGACCATATTTATCAAGACATCTACCCGCGCTTTCAACAGGCAATTGAATCATCGACCCGTCTTAAGGAACGTATACGCAACCTGGTAGAGGCCATGGTTAGCCTGCACGAACAGTCTCCATTAAAAAGTGGATTCCTGTCATCCATTCCACTGGAAACTCAGCGCCACGAAACACTCAAAGAAATATTCAGCCACCGGGAAAATGAAATGCGCGCCTTACAGGCCCGCATATTTGAAGACGCCATAAAGAATGGTGAAATCAACCCTGAATGGAAAGTCGACAACCTGGTAATGATGTTCTTTGGCAGTATGTCGGGCATGGCTAACTACCAATTAAGTGTGGAAGGCACCTCATTGCGCCAGGCTGCCGACATTTATCTGAGCATGATGGAATCGCACCTACTGCGTTAATGCCTTCACTAACGCGCCGAATTTTTCTCGCCGACAATACCCGCCTTTGGCATCTGGTCGTTACACTCTTCTAACGACCTCACCGCCGTAAAAACCTCTCGCGCCTACCCAAAGAGGTGCAGGTTTAATCAATCGAATACGGATTGAAATGACATTTATTGCGTCAATCTGTCTCTCCTACAATGGTTTTGCTGTGAAGCCAGCCACACGTTTGGCCGTTGCATTGAGGCCATCGCTCTGTCCGTATTCGCTTCGCTTAAAGACCCCGGGAGAATCTAATGACAAATATCGGCTTTTGGCACTATGCAGAAAAGGACCCCGCTCCACTCGCATTGGTCGCACCAAATGGCGATGAAATTACCCGTGGGGCACTTTTAAAAGAGTGTAACCAACTGGTACACGGCTTACGCCAGCTAGGTATGGAACCTGGCGACGTTGTTGCGGTGATCATGCCCAACTGCAAAGAAATGATCGCTATCAACCTGGCGATACTTCAAGCCGGCTTTTACATGGTGCCCATCAACTGGCACCTGGCAGGTTCTGAGGTTGCCTACATTCTGGAGGATAGCGGCGCGAAGGTATTTATCAGCCACGAGCGCATCAAAGACGCTGCAACACAAGCGGTGGCCGAGGCGAACTTCGATACCCAGCGCGCTTTCGCTATTGGTGACATTCCGGGCTGGCGCCCCTATTCGGACATTATTGCCGAGCAACCTCATACGCTGCCAGACAACCGCAGCGCTGGCGCCGTAATGAACTACACCTCTGGCACCACTGGCAAACCCAAGGGCGTACGACGACCACTCACCGGCCTGTCACCGGAAGTGGGAGCACAAATGAGCTCAGGGATTTTGTTAATGCTGGGCACGCTGCCGGAGGACAATAATGTCAACATCACTGGCTCGCCGCTTTATCACACCGCGGTAATGGCCTGGGCCAGCGGCTCTCTGCATTTAGGCCACGCCGTGGTCTTGATGGACAAGTGGGAACCGGAAGAGATGTTGCGCTTGATCGAGAAGTATCGCGTCACCACCTCCCATATGGTGCCAACACAATTTATCCGACTGTTGAAGCTCCCTGAGCAAACGCGCGAGAAATACGACTGCTCCAGCACCCGTCGCATGGTGCATGCAGCAGCGCCCTGCCCGCCTGATGTGAAACGCGCCATGATCGAGTGGTGGGGCTTATCCATTTACGAATACTACGCCGCAACCGAAGGCGGCGGCACCATCGTGTCACCCGAAGAATGGCTGAAGTATCCCGGCACCGTCGGTAAGGCCTGGCCTGAAGCAGATATCAAGATCTTTGACGACGATGCCAATGAACTCCCAGTGGGTGAACAAGGCACGGTGTACATGCGCCTGACCGAGCGCGGCAACTTTGAATACAAAGGCAATGCAAAAAATACGGCGGAGAACCGTATTGGCAATTACTTCACTGTTGGTGACATCGGCTATCTCAATGAAGAAGGCTATCTCTTTCTGTGCGACCGCAAGATCGACATGATCATTTCCGGCGGCGCCAACATTTATCCAGCAGAGATCGAAAACGTACTCATCCTGCATGAGAAAGTAGCCGACTGCGCCGTCTTTGGTGTGCCGAATGACGAGTGGGGGGAAGAAATTAAAGCAGTTGTACAGCCGGCCGAAGGCGTCGGCAGCGATGACGCCACCACCCAGGAAATTATGGACTTCCTCGCGTCACGGATAGCAAAAATGAAGCTGCCACGCAGCATTGACTATCTCGATGCCCTGCCCCGTGACCCAAATGGAAAGCTCTTTAAACGCCGCCTGAGAGATCCCTACTGGGAGGGTCGACAGCGGCAAGTGTAACGCCAGCAATCAACGCAGAATACAACGATAAGAGAAAAGATCATGGACATAAAAAGCTACGATAAACTGTTTATCAACAATGAGTGGGTGAGCCCGTCTTCGTCTGCCACCCTGTCGGTGATCAACCCCGCTACCGAGGCCTGTATTGCCACGACACCGGAGGGTCAAAAAGCAGACATTGACGCAGCCGTAGCGGCAGCGCGCGAAGCATTTGATCAGGGGCCGTGGCCACGAATGAGCGCGAGTGAACGCGCTGATTGCATGACAGAACTCTCCCAGGCCTTACAAGAGGACATTCCTGGATTAGCCAGCCTAATTACTCAGGAAATGGGTAGCCCTATGAGCTTCTCCACGCGCTCTCAGGCTTTCAGCCCGATTATTGTACTCGACTACTACGCCGGCTTGGCGCGCCAATACGCCTTTGAAGAAAAGCGCCAAGGGATGGTTAGCCCAGTCGTTGTGCGCGGCGAGGCAGTGGGTGTCGTCGCCGCAATCACGCCGTGGAACGCCCCCCTCTTTACGCTGATGCTCAAGCTGGCACCGGCACTGGCGGCAGGGTGCTGCGTGGTGATTAAGCCCGCCACAGAAACACCATTAGACGCCAATGCCCTGGCCGAGGCGGTAGCAAAAATCAGCATCCCGCCCGGTGTAATCAACATTGTTCCCGCAGACCGAGAGGTAAGTGAATATCTGGTATCCCACCCCGGTGTCGACAAGGTGTCGTTCACTGGCAGTGTTGCCGCCGGTAGAAAAATTGGCGCCATTTGTGGCGAGCAAATCAAGCGCCTAACACTCGAGCTTGGCGGCAAATCTGCAGCGATAGTTCTGGACGATGCAGACCTGAACAAAACCATCCCGGAGATGGTAATGGCAGGCCTGATGAATACAGGGCAAGCCTGCATAGCACAGACACGTATCCTCGCGTCGAAGCAGCGCTACGCAGAGGTTGTTGACGCCGTTGCCGCCTTCGTTGAGAAGCTGAAAATCGGCAACCCATTAGAGGAAGATACGGCTATCGGCCCGCTTGTTTCCGCCAGGCATCGAGAGCGGGTGGAGAGCTATATCAGCATTGGTCGCGAGGAAGGCGCACGCGTGGTCACCGGTGGCGGCCGACCAGGGCATGCGTCGCAAGGCTGGTACGTTGAGCCCACCGTGTTTTCCGACGTGGACAACAATATGCGTATCGCCCGTGAAGAAATCTTTGGGCCGGTACTCTCTGTGATTCCCTACGGCGACGATGCCGATGCCATACGCATCGCCAATGATTCGAACTACGGCCTATGCGGCACAGTATGGACAGAAGACGCTGAGCGAGGCCTGGCTATCGCGCGTGGTGTTCGCACAGGCACCTATACCGTCAACGGCATGAGCATGGACTTCACCAGTCCTTTCGGCGGCTTCAAGCAGTCCGGAATGGGGCGTGAACTCGGCACGCCAGGCCTGGAGGCCTATCTGGAATTCAAGACCATCAACATGCCCACTGACTATCCGCTTGGCTGAACGACAACCCAGCTTCCAAGCGGCCATTGCGCCGCGCCATTAAATTTTTAAAAGAGAACGAAAGATGACACACAGTGTAAAAGTCATCGGGGTGGGAATGATCCCCTTCACCAAGCCCGGCCAAAGCGACACCTACGACATAATGGGCGAGAAAGCCGCCCGCCTAGCGCTGGCGGACGCCGGTATTGAATACAAGGATATTGGCCAAGTATATGCCGGCTATATCTATGCCGACTCTTGCGCCGGACAGGCGGCGGTGTATCCACTTGGGCTCAGTGGCGTGCCGGTTTTCAATGTAAATAATAATTGTGCCACCGGCTCCTCGGCGTTGTTTTTAGCACGGCAATCCGTCGAAACCGGCGCTGTGGATTGTGCTCTGGCGGTAGGCTTTGAACAAATGATGCCAGGCATGCTCGGCACCTTATTTGACGACCGCCCAGGCCCGGGAAACAAGGTCTTTGCCGAGATGGTAAAGATTCAGGGCTACGAACCGAAAGCGCCGCCCACTGCTCAGCTGTTTGGTGGCGCAGCGCGGGAATACAGCGATAAGTACGGCACCAAGCCAGAAACCTTTGGCAAAATTTCAGAGAAGGCGCGGCGGCACGCGGCAAACAATCCCTACGCGGTGTTTCGCGATCCGCTTAGCCTGGACGAGATTATGCAATCGCCGGAACTCTACGGCGTGATCACGCGATATCAGAGTTGCCCACCCACCTGCGGAGCCGCAGCCGCCGTGGTTTGCAGCGAAGCATTTGCCAAAAAGCACGGCTTACTTAATCAGGCTGTCAGCATTAAAGGACAGGCCATGACAACGGACCTGCCAGGCCTGTTTGATTCACCCGATATGCTGCAGATCGTTGGGTATGGCATGGCGAAGGAGGCCGCCGACAAGGTCTATAACCAGGCCGGGGTCGACCCAAGCGATATTGACGTTGTCGAGCTGCATGATTGTTTCACCGCGAATGAGCTTATCAGCTATGAGTCTCTCGGCCTGACCCCCGAGGGCAGCGCAGAACAGTTTGTCTGGGATGAAGACAATACCTACGGCGGCAAGGTCGTGGTCAATCCATCCGGGGGCCTGCTGTCCAAGGGCCATCCATTGGGTGCCACGGGACTCGCGCAGTGCACAGAATTGGTATGGCAGCTGCGCGGAACCGCGCAGGGCCGGCAAGTTAGCAATGCGCGCCATGCACTTCAGCACAACCTCGGCATAGGTGGTGCCTGTGTCGTTACGCTCTATGGCCGGGACTGATATCACAGCCCTGCCTCCACTTAATCAGGAGTCACACCAATGCAACTACACAACCGCGTCGCAATAATTACCGGCGGCGCCTCCGGACTCGGGAAAGCAACAGCACAACAACTCGTCGCCGCTGGCGCCAAAGTCGCGCTCTTTGATATTCAAGCCGAAAACGCCCAACGCCTTGTCGAGGAACTGGGCGCCGAGCACTGCCAGGCCTTCACCGTCGATGTCACCAATGAAGAGTCTGTTGCCGCAGGGATTGAGGCCACGAAGGCAGCCTTTGGAAATATCCACATCTGTGTTAACTGCGCCGGCAGCGGCGATGCCATTCGCACAGTAGGCAAAAAAGGCCCCTTCCCGTTAGACCGTTTTGAATGGGTAGTAAAGCTTAACCTTATCGGCACATTCAACGTGTTACGCCTTTGCGCTGCAGAAATGCAGCACAACGAGGCGTTGACCGAGGATGGCGAGCGCGGCGTCATCATCAACACGGGGTCGGTAGCGGGTATCGAC
This sequence comes from Spongiibacter sp. UBA1325, assembly GCF_002306875.1. Classification (NCBI taxonomy): domain Bacteria; kingdom Pseudomonadati; phylum Pseudomonadota; class Gammaproteobacteria; order Cellvibrionales; family Spongiibacteraceae; genus Spongiibacter; species Spongiibacter sp. UBA1325. The sequence goes on along the minus strand of NZ_DBTD01000004.1, from coordinate 110,713 downwards.
GGACAAATCGGCCAGGCAGCCTACGCCGCCAGCAAGGCGGGCGTAATCGGCATGACGCTGCCAATTGCGCGCGATCTCGGGAAACTGGGTATTCGCATAAACACCATTTGCCCCGGCGTTTTCAAAACTGAACTGATGGCGATGGCCCCGCAGGAAATGCAGGACAACCTAGCCGCAAATGCGCAGTTCCCTCCCCGTCTTGGCAAGCCGCAGGAGTTCGCCAAACTGGTGAAGCACCTGTGTGAAAACGAGTACATCAATGCCGAAACCATCCGACTAGACGCGGCAATGCGCATGCCACCGCGCTAACCGCCCCCATTGCACGGGCGGTTCGGCGTTTCGCACCGCCCGCCGACGAGGAATCGCCCATGCAAAATAATAACTACCCTCCCAGCAGCGAACGCCCCACACCCTCGCTGAACAATCCCGAAGAAGTCCGGCTGGCCCTGCAAGAATGGCTGCCCGGTGCACTGGCTGTAGACCGCGTTGATGTTTCTGCCATCGACATTCCGGAAGGCAATGGGATGTCCAACATCACCGTCCTGTTCTCGGTCGACTGCCACAAAGACGGCAAAACAGAGCGCCACAACGTAGTTGGCCGATTGCAGGCAAACGGCGACAAGCTCACCTTTCCCGACTACAACCTGGCACTGCAATACGCCTTTATGGCCTGGTTGGAAAAGCAGCCCCAGTGCCCCGGTCCGGCGTTACTGGCCGAGGAAACCAGTGGCCGAGTACTGGGCACGCCTTTTTACCTTATGTTGCGCACCGACGGCCGCGTTCCCACGGATACACCGTCCTATCATCGCGACGGCTGGATGGTGTCACTGAGCGCCGAGCAACAGCGCGAGATGTGGCTAAACGGCATTGATGCTATGGCATCGCTCCATAACCTGGACACAACCACCCCCGATGCCCAGGCGCTCATTGCCTCGTATGCGTTCCCCAAGTCACTCAGCGAGCAGCTGGATTACTGGGAAAACTACTGCCGCTGGGCTTTCGACGACAAACCCACTCCGTCAGTAATAGCGCGAGCCTCTGCCTGGCTGAGAGCACATCAACCACCTGAGCAAAAGCTCGCCTTCTGCTGGGGTGACTCACGCATGCCCAACGTCATATTCGACACTGACAACGCTGACGTCGCGGCCTTGCTCGACTGGGAAATGCTGGCTTTGGGTGACCCCCTGCAAGACCTCGCCTGGTGGATCTATCTCGATGAGCTCTTTAGTCATGGCCTTGGCAGTGCGAGGCTGCCAGGCCTGCCAGATCGCGAAACATCGTGTGAACACTGGGCGGCGGCTACCGGGTTGGACCTTGGAAATTTGGACTACTACCTGGTCTTCGCCGGCCTGCGCTTTGGCCTGATCTTCGCACGGATCATGCGCAATATGGGCGCCGATGATGTGGCGTTAGATAACTTCGTCAATCAATACCTGGAACAACATTTGCCCTGACCGCCAACGCAAGGAGCGACCCAGCATGCTATCCAAGCTCGATGACTACCCCGTCCACCAGACTCCGGAACCGCTAATCCATACGGCCAGCAGTGACCGAAACACCTACGATCGCTTTTGGTATAACGGTCACGACAAAGAGGGCCAATATTACTTCGGCATTGCCCTATGCCGATATCCGAATTTAGGTATCACCGATTGCTCATTGAGCCTGGTCACCGAAGGTAAGCAGTACGCTTTTCATGCTTCACGTCGATCGTCAAACGAACCCTCCGACCTCACCGTTGGCCCATTCCAATTACAAATTCTTGAACCGATGGGAAAACACCGGCTGGTGATTGATGACAACGACACCGGCATCCGTTGCGACCTGCTATTCACCCCCACCACCATCCCCTTCCAGGAACAGCGGCAAACGACTCGCAACGCCCGCCATATTGTGATGGATGCCACCCGGCTGGATCAGTTTGGTCAATGGGAAGGCGCCATTCATTTTGACGGTAAGCGCCTGGACATCGACGCACGCAATAGCTGCGGTCTGAAAGATCGCTCCTGGGGTATTCGCCCCGTCGGCGAGCCCTATACCGGGGGCACCCCGCTGGATCCCCGCCGCGTCATGCACTTCATGTGGCTGCCACTGCATTGGAGCAATCAATGCACCCTGGCCGGAATGTTCGAGTACGAGGACGGCTACCAGTGGCACAGCGATCAAGTCATTCTACCCGCCTATAACAAGCCAGACCTCATTCCCGGAATGACGGACTCGGGCAGCCAACACTGGCAGGGGATCGTCAATCATCGCTTACAATTTGAGCCCGGCACCCGCTTTGCCAAATCAGGCTCCCTGACAATGAACAATCGTCACGGAGAAAGCATGGAAATCAGCGTAGAACCGCTGTTGCGACACCACATGAAGGGCTTGGGATATCAAAACCCAGAGTGGGGGCACGGCCGTTGGCAGGGAGAGCTCAAAGTCGGTGCGGAATTTTGGAAACTCGATGAACTTGACCCACTGGCCTTTGAAAACTTACACGTGCAACAGGTAGTAAAAGCGCGCTGTGGTAACGACATCGGCTACGGTGTATTAGAACAGTTCCATATGGGGCCTTATGAACCCTATGGCTTTACCGGGTATTTTGATGGTTACAAAGGCTAAAAAAATAAGGCCGCATATAGCGGCCTAAAGATGAGCGCCCCGTTCTAGGAAGCCACTTCCGGATCAAACGTAATTTTCATAGAGCGGATACCGTTAATAAAATAGTCGCGCACATATTGCACCGGCTCTGCAAATTTTGGGTTGCGAAGGCGGGGTAGAATTTCTTCGAACATAACTCGCATTTCCAGCCGCGCCAAATGCGAACCCAAACAAAAGTGCTGACCGATACCAAACGCGCGGTGCTCTTTATATAGATCGGGCATACGCTTGAAGCGAGTGATATCGAAGGTCATCGGGTCGTCAAAAATTCGCTCGTCGCGATTGATACCGTGCCAAAACAGCACCACTTTATCGCCCTTCTTAATTTGTTGGCCGCCCAGCTCTACATCTTCCGTCGCTGTTCTCCGCATTGACATAAATGCCGCATTGTAACGGAGCATTTCTTCGCACGCTTCGGGAATGGCATCCGGATTTTCGACCAACCACTGCAGCTGATCTGGGTTTTCCATCAACAATCGCATGCCATGGCTTGTCACCGTACGGGTACTCTCGTTGCCGGCTGCCACCAACATCAGGAAGAAAGCAGAAAATTCATCCGGCGTGAGCTTCTCGTCGTTTACCTCACCATCAAGTAAGGCGCCTACAATATTATTCAGAGGCGTTTCAGCATGTTTTCGAGCCAGGTCAGCGGCATACAGATACATGTTCATTCCAGCGTCACGCGCTGCCGCGAGATTATCCTCACCGTCGCTCATGTTGTCGTCTTCTGGAAAGAACATCGCGTTGGTCCATTTAAAGAACTTCTGGCGATCTTCAATCGGCACACCGCATAACTCCAGAATGGCGATCAGTGGGAGTTCTGCTGCCACTTCTTGAACAAATTCACATTCGCCGCGCGCAGCCACGGTATCGACAATTTGCTTGGCATAGGTGCGGAACCGTTCTGTGTAACTATCCACAGCAGAGGGGGTAAAAGCGTTGCGAGCGATGCGGCGATACTTGTTGTGACTGGGCGGATCCATGTTGACGATCATAAGGCGGTTTCTCGCCAATGCCTCGTCATCCAGCTCCATGGACATTGCGCCGCGTTCAGCGCTGGAGAATAGCTTCGGATTTTTACATACAAAGTCTACTTCTTCTCGGCCCTGTACCGCCCAATAGGGAATACCCGTGATGGGGTCATCTACCTTGACGACCACGCCACCCTTGGTGCGAACATCGCGCATAACCTCGTGGTGATTCCCGTCGACATACAGGTCGGGATCGAGCAAATTAGCATAGGGGCAAGCAGACATGACAGATACCTTTTCTTCAGCAAGCGATTAGAGTTTTTTGAGATGCTAAAGAGATGGTAGATTCGTCACCCCGCGCCGACCATAACAAAGCCCACCGAGTTCACTTTACAAAACCGCCCGCTCTTAGAGGGTCTCTTCTGCAAGAAAACGCATGGTTTCGTATTTATCCGTCAGGCTCCCGTAACACCCTATGAGTAAAGACGTGACATCAGATTTCTTCCAATCCTGCAGCCGTTCTCGAATCCGGTCTTTCGGGCCGCTCAGGGATATTTCATCAGCCAACGCATCGGGCACAGCCATCACGGCTTCCTCGCGTTTGCCGGCATAGAACAACTCCTGCACTTTTTCGGCGGCATCGCCAAATCCCATCCGCCCCATTAAATTCTTATGGAAGTTCATATCCTTCGCCCCCATACCACCAAGATATAAGGCCAGGGTGTATTTCACCGGCAGCAGTGCGGCGGCCAGGTCATCGTTAATGTTCACCGAACAGTAAGCAGCGATCTCGTGGCCTTCGCGGCGGTGTTGCAGGGAGTCAGCGAAAATATCCATGCGGTAGGGCGAGACGAATACAGGCATCCAGCCATCGAACGCTTCAGCCGCCAGCTGGACGTTTTTTGGCCCTTCGGCGCCCAGGTACACGGGGATATGGCTGCGCAGCGGGTGCGTGATGCTTTTCAGCGGCTTGCCTAGCCCCATTCCGCCTTGTAGCGGCAGCTGATACACCTTGCCATCAAGGCTGACAGGCTGCTCGCGGGCGATCACCTGGCGAAAGATGTCCAGCCATTCACGCGTGCGGGTTAGCGGTTTGCGAAAGTCCTGGCCATACCATCCCTCAACCACCTGCGGCCCGGACACCCCGACCCCGAGGATGAGTCGACCATTAGTGAGGTGGTCAATGGTGAGCGCCGTCATGGCAGCGCAGACCGGCGTGCGCGCCGATAACTGCATGATGCCCGTGCCCAGCTTAATGGTTTTGGTATGGGCGCCCAGCCAAGTCAGGGGGGAAAAACAGTCCGATCCGTAGGCCTCAGCCGTCCAGACGGAGTCAAAGCCAAGCCGCTCCGCCTCCTGAGCGAGCTCGACCATATTGGGAGTGGGGTCTTGTTGCCAGTAGCCGAAGGTAAGTCCCAGTTTCATTGCTTTTCTCCGCTGTGCGTGATGGTGGGCAAGTGCCGCAGGCCTGCACAGCCAGGCGGCGGGCGAGGGCGAAATTTTAGAACGCTAGTAGCCACTTAACCGAGCGAAGCGGTCACTGTGGTAACTACTATCACCGAGGGTTTGTGCGGTGACTCGGGCCCGTTTTAAGAACAAGCCGATATCAAGTTCATCCGTCACGCCGATGCCGCCGTGCATCTGCACCGCCTCATTCGTCGCCAGTTTGGCAATATCATTAAGGCGACTTTTTGCGAGGCTGGCCAACAGCGGCACCTGGTCAGACCCGCGATCTAGGGCGACGAGCCCCGCCCGCACTGCGGCGCGACATAACTCAACCTCGGCGAACAACTTGGCAGCACGGTGTTTTAGCGCTTGAAAGCTGCCTATTTTCACACCGAACTGCTCGCGATCTTTCAGGTAGGCCACAGTGCGATCAAAGCATTCCGAAATGCCACCGAGCATTTCAGCGGCCAGGAGTATGCAAGCGGCGTCCAGCACCGGTGACAACACCTTCCAGCCCTGATCAACCTCGCCGAGGACGGCACTCCGCTCAACACGTACATTACTAAAGTCGATCTGCGCCGCGCTGCGTTCGTCCATCAGGGTCAGCTCGCGGCGTGAAATACCGGCTGAGTTAGCATCAATGAGAAAGAGCGTCAGGCCGTGTTCCTCACCCGGGCTGCCTGCACTGCGCGCCACAACGATTAACTGATCTGCGCTACCGCCATCCAGAACAAACGTCTTTCTTCCGTTCAGCACGAATCCGTCACCGTCAGTGCGCGCCGACATGGCAGTTTCCAGAGGGGCATGGCGCCCCCCCTCATCGAGGGCAAGGGCCAGTGTGCACTGCCCCTCCACCACCTTAGGCAACACAGATTCACGCTGACGACGGCTGCCACCGATTTGCACGCATTGCGCACCCAGAATCACCGTGGCAAAAAGCGGCGAGGCCAACAGGGTTCGACCGGCCTCTTCCATAATTCCACCTAAGCCGACATAGCCGAAATCCATACCACCACAGTCTTCGGGCAGTAAAATACCTGGCCAACCCAGCTCGACCATTGTCCGCCAATGGGCTGCTGAATACCCCGTCCCTGATGGTGCATCACGGAGCTTGCGAAATTCTCCAACCGGACATTGTGACTGGATAAATTCGCGTGCGGTGTCTTTCAGTAATATCTGCTCTTCACTTAATACCATCGTCATTGTTTCGACCGCCTTTGCATCCAGGACCTGCTTTTGTAAGGAGTTTGTTCCGAGAGCGAGTAATCAACAATTGTCAGTCCGGCAGCTGTAATACGCGCTTCGCGACCACGTTCAATTGAATTTCGGAACTGCCACCGGCGATCGTCAAAATTTTCGAATGCGCCCAATGCCTTGCTTCCATAAGTTCATCGCTATCGAAGCCTTCGCCTTCCCAGCCCAACCCCTGGGTGCCCATCAAGGCCAGTTTTAACTCACTGCACCTCTGGTCTAATTCCGTCGCGTAGTACTTAAAGAACGAAGTGGTATTGGGATCAAGCGTACCCTGCCGACCTTCCTCAAACGCCTTTTGCTTAGCCAGGCCCATCACCATGGCATCCATATCGTACTGCGTGAGTTGCTGACGCAAGTTACCGTCTAGCAATTTACCGTCGGCCATGGGCAAATACCGACGAGCGATTTCAGAGGGCGAATACCTGGGGCCAACGGCCAATTCTGACAGCTCGGACATCAGCGTCCGCTCGTGCTGCAACAACCGCTTGGCGACACCCCAGCCCTTATTCTGCTCACCCAACATATTGCGCTTTTCAACTCGCGCGTTATCGAAAAATGTTTGACAGAAATCGGAGTCACCCGATATTAGCTCGATCGGACTAACGCTCACTCCCTGCTGCGCCATATCCATTAGTACAAAGCTGATTCCCTCATGCTTTGGGGCTTCTGAGTCAGTTCGTACAAGACAAAATATCCAGTCAGCGGCATCGGCGTTTGACGTCCAAATTTTGGTGCCATTTACGAGAAAGTGGTCACCCTTGTCCTCGGCCTTGCATTGAATATTTGCAAGATCAGAACCTGCCCCAGGCTCGCTGTAACCCTGACACCAACGCACTTCACCACGGGCTATTTTCGGTAGGTGTTCGCGTTTTTGTTGCTCAGTACCATACTCGAGCAATGCCGGGCCCAGCATGGCAAGCCCCTGACCGGCCGCCAGCGCCGGGCGGCAGCCGAGGCGCTTCATCTCCTGCTTGAGAATTTTGCTCTCGTCTTTGTTGAGACCCGCACCACCGTATTCCTCGGGCCAATCCGGCGCGGTCCAGCCCCTGGCCAACATACGCTCAAACCAAAGACGCGCGTCCTCACAGGGGAACTCCCCTTTACTGCCACCGTTGTAGAGGTCTTCCGGGCGGGCGGGCTCTCGCATCGCCGGCGGGCAATTTTCCTCTAGCCAGTTGGCAACTTCGCGCCTAAATGTTTCCTGATTTTCCATAGCCTGCCTTATTCGGTTTGGTGATGGGGCAAGTCACGCCCGTCGGCGCGTTACGCCTTGGCTTTTCGCTTAGGTTGGAAAAAAGGCGTGCCCGCTGTGGAGCCACCATCGATAATGAATTCACCACCAGTGCTATATGAACTGGCATCCGAAGCGAGAAACGTCACCATCTGGGCAACTTCCGACACCTCGCCGATGCGAGCAAGCGGCAACATACCCGCCACCATATCGCGCTGCTTATCGGGTATTTCGTCCCACTTCACCATCGCGGTGTTGATCACACCGGGGTGCACCGAGTTGACCCGAATGCCATCGCGACCCAGTTCTATAGCCGCCGTTTTTGTCATGCCTCGAACGGCCCACTTAGAAGCTGAATAAGCAATACACTTAGTCACCCCGCGAAAGCCCGCCGTCGACGAGATATTCACGATGGAGCCTCCACCAGCTGCTCGCATTGCCGCGACAACCGATTTCATTCCAAGAAAAACGCCCAGCTGATTAATCTGGATCATTTTCATGAAGCCTTCTTCGGTTTCATCCTCAAGGAATTTTCCGCCCGAGATCCCCGCGTTATTAACCAGCACATTCAGCTTGCCAAACTTCTCCAGAGTCAGCGCCACAGCAGCCTGCCAATCCTGCTCAGACGTAACATCCAGTCGGCAAAAGGCCGCATGGGGGCCTATTGAACGGGCGACTTCTTCACCCTCTTCACACAGCAGATCACCGATCACCACCTTTGCACCGAGACTGGCAAATAGACGCGCCTCCGCTGCCCCTTGTCCCCGGGCACCGCCGCTAATCAGCGCAACTTTGCCATCCATATCAATCACGTTATTTCCCTCGCAGTTCCCAACAGAAAACCCGCCGCCGGACCATTCCCGCGGCGCAAATCACTTAAGCTGTAGTTTTATCAGCCCCCACGCGAGCAACCAATGCCAAAAGCCTCCAGAGTTAATTTGCATATACAGCCAGATTTTTTCGCTGCCGCCGGGGGCTCGCAGGCGACATTGCGCTAAGGCGGAGATTGCGCTTGCGTAGGCGAATTACGGTATTGAAGAGACGGTATTGCTGGTTAGTAGTTCGTCGATGTCACTATCGCCGTAACCCAACGACAACAAGATATCTCTGGTGTCACGTGCAACACCTGTCGGCGAAGACTGAACCCTGCCAGGCGTGCGCGACAACTTGGGGGCAGGTGCGGGCTGTAAGTGGCCATCGAGCTCTATGAAATTACCCCGCGCTTGATTGTGCGGATGATCAGGCGCTTCGCTCCAATCCAAAACAGGGGCGAAACAGACATCGCTTCCCTCTAATAAGGCGCACCACTCGTCTCGGGATTTCATTGCAATGCGCTGAGCGATCTTTGCTTTGTACTTTGGCCATTGCGACCGGTCGAAATGAGCACCCGGTTCACCAAGGTCAATCTCAAGTTTTTGAGCAAGCAGGCTGTAAAACTTTGGCTCTATTGCGCCCAGGCTGATGTACTTGCCATCGGCGCAGAGATAGTTGGCATAAAAGTGAGCGCCGCCGTCGAGTAAGTTGTCGCACCGCCCATCCTGCCACATAGCCATCGCTTTAAAGGCATGGATCGCGGTGGTCAATGAAATTGTGCCATCGCATATCGCCGCATCGACCACCTGCCCCTTTTCCGAGTGGACCCGCTCCAACAATGCCGACAATATGCCAACGACCAGATACATCGCCCCACCGGCGTAATCGCCCAATAGGTTTAGCGGTGGCACTGGGCCTGATTGCTCGCTGCCTATCGCATCCAGCGCACCGGTAATCGCGATGTAATTGATGTCGTGACCGGCAGCCGAAGACAGCGGGCCACTCTGCCCCCATCCGGTCATTCGCCCATAAACGATGCCGGGGTTTCGAGCAGCACAGGCATCAGGGCCCAAACCCAGTTTTTCCATGACACCGGGGCGAAACCCCTCGATGATGACATCGGCGCTCTCCACCAGCTTTAATACGACTTCAATACCTTTGGTGTCTTTTAGATTAACGGCGATGGAACGGCGTCCTCGCGCGACGAAGTCTCCACTGTTTGCCGGAGCTTCAGCGCCGACCCTATCGATGCGGATGACATCGGCACCGAGGTCCGACAACAACATACAAGCGAAGGGGGCGGGACCAATACCCGCCATCTCGAGAACCTTGAACCCCGCCAGCGGCCCGCAAGTCATGTCTATCGCCCCATAAACTTGGCGGCGCGCTTTTCCTTAAATGCGCGCATGCCTTCCTTTGCGTCCTCTGACGCAAACACTGGCCCCGCCAGCTTATCGGACGACAGCATTGCCTCTTCTTCGGAAACATCGGCCTGCAGTTGGCGCAGCGATTTCATAATCGCTTTCAACGCGATCGGTCCCGTCTTACCGATCTCCTCCGCCAACTTCTTCGCTTCTGCAAGCGCCTGGCCGTTAGGCACCAGTCGGTTGATCAGCCCCCACTCAAGGGCCTCTGTGGCGGTCACGTGGCGCCCGGTAATCAGTATTTCAGCGGCCAGGCAATACGGTATTTGTCGTGGCAAGCGGATACTTGCACCGGCCATTGGATACAACCCTCGGGCGACTTCGGTAACACCATAGGTCGAGCCTTCAGCGCCAAAACGAATATCGGTACCCGCCAAAATTTCTGTCCCACCGGCCAATGCATAACCTTCAACCGCCAGAATAATGGGCTTATTCGGCCGGTTGTCACGCAGCAGGGCTTGCCAATGCATGTTGGGCACAAGGCGCTGGGTTTCCTCTATTTCCGCTGTGCGACCCGGCGTATCATCGGGGCCGGCCTTTAGATCCATACCCGCGCAAAAGGTGTTTCCGTTTGCCGTGAGAATCGCGCACATTAGCTGGTCATCCTCGTCGAGGCGACGCCAGGCGCGATACAAGCCATGAAGCATTCCCAAACTAAATGCGTTCTTCGCTTCCGGCCGGTTAAGGGTAACGATCAATGTGCTACCTTCTTTTTCGATAACGCAGTTATCGGTGCTGATATCCAATTCTTCTACCACAGTACTCTCCGAACTCTCTGTACTCAGGCTCTTTCCGAGCCAACAATCCACATGGAATAAAACTGAGCGCCGCCACCGTAGGCGTGGCCCAATGCGGTTTTTGCGCCATCGACCTGATAGGCGCCTGCCGTTCCGCGCACCTGCTGGGCTGCCTCTGCAAACCGAATCATTCCCGACGCACCGATGGGGTTCGACGACAGCACTCCCCCTGAGGGATTCCACGGAATGTCGCCGTTTTCGATGGCCGATGTCGCGCCACTCATGGTCAACTCCCAGCCTTTGTTCTGGTCTGCGAAGCCGAGGTTTTCAAGCCACATAGGCTCGTACCACGAGAAGGGAACATACACTTCGGCGCAATCCAGCTCTCGGCGTGGGTTGCTGATACCTGCCTGTGCATACACATCTTTGGCACAATCACGCCCTGACCGGGTATCCACGTTTTCGCGGCCCGCGAAAATTGCCGGCTCGCTGCGCATGCCGGTGCCGCGAATCCACGCCGGCTTTCCGGGCGACTCGTCAACCAAGGCCTCGCTAGATATCACCATCGCGCAGGCACCATCTGAAGATGGGCAGCTCTCCAGAAAGCGCAGCGGCTCCCACAGCAACGGGCTCGCTTTCACTTCTTCTGTTGTGATGTTGGGTAATTGCAAGTGTGCCAGCGGATTGCGCGCGCCATTCAGGCGGTCTTTCACGGCAACGTGGACACCTACGTCGTCAGGTGCGCCGGAACGGCGAATATACTCGCGCATGATCGGCGCGAAATAACCGCCAGCACCGGCATTTAGGTGCAGAGAAAACGGCTGAGGGTTTGACAGCGCCCACATCGCATTCGACTCCGACTGCTTTTCGTAGGCAACCGTCAATACCCGATCAAAGACACCACTTTGCACATAAGACGCTGCGACAATGGCCGTTGATCCGCCAACAGAGCCGGCGGTATGTACCCGCAACATCGGCTTGCCATTGCAACCCAGCGCATCAGTCAGATACAGCTCCGGCATGGTCATGCCTTCGAACATATCAGGGGCTTTGCCAATAATTACGGCATCAATGTCGCCCCACTCTAAGCCTGCATCGTCAAGGGCCCGCCGCGCAGCCTCTCTTACCAAACCGGCAATGGATACATCGCCACGCGTCGCCTGATATTTGGTTTGCCCTACGCCCACCACAGCCGCCCAATTCGCCATTACGCCCCCTCCAACACGACAACCATGTTTTGTTGTAAGCACGGCCCAGAGGTGGCATGCGCGAGCCCTCGTCGAGCCTCACCACGAATGATGCGCATGGCAACTTCACCAATGCGGCTTAGGCCTGCGGCCATCATTGGGTTACCGGCTAACACGCCGCCCGAGGGGTTAACAGTGGTGTTTGAATCGAGACCCAAAGCGCGCTGCAATAAAATATGCTGATGACTAAAAGGCGCACAAATTTCCGCGATATCAATCGGCCCCTCGCAGGCCCCGGCCTTCTTGGCGGCGATTTCTGTTGATACCGAACGGGTCAAATCACGGGCACCGATATTGTGGGTCTCAATTCGATGATCGATGCCACGAATAAGCGCATAGGGCCTGCCCCATTCTTTTGCCTTTTCAACGGTACAAATGATCACCGCGGAAGCACCGTCCGATACCGGGCAGCAGTCGTGCCGACGCAGGGGCGCAACAAACTCGGGCTCATCAAGCAATGTTTCGACTGCCACATCACCCGCCAACTGTGCATACGCATTACTTTTGGCTCGCTGACGGGAATCGGCGACCACGCGTGCCATATCCGCTTCGGTCGCATCGCCCTTATCCAACATGGCCCGCGCCTGCAAAGCGGCCAGGCTTACTGAGTCCGGCCAAAGTGGCTGGAGGTAATAGGGGTCGAGCTGAAGGCTCAGGACTGAGGGCAAGTCACCCTGGGACGATTTGCTAAAACCGTAGAGCAGCGCCGACGATACTTCACCAGTCTGAATTTTCAGCCAGGCTTCATAGAGTGCCCAGGCACCATCCATTTCAACGTGCGATTCTTTTATGGGCGGCACCGCGCCCAATGCATCGAGCCCCGAGACAAAAGCGAAGGCAGCGCCCTGCAAATAGTCACAGCTCCCCGAGCAGGTAAAACCCACATCCTGAACACTGTCTAACCCGGCTTGATCGAGCGCCTCTCGAATAACAGGAGCGATCAACTCCACTTCATTGCAGCTGCCAGCATCCCGGCGAATGGCACTTTGGGCGAAGGCAACGACGGCGACCTCGCGCTTACTATTGGCTACCATCAGTCCAACCTTCCTATCGATTCCCGCGGAATATCGGGCTCGTCAATGGGCGCGTAATACTGAATATTTTCCATGGAGTAACTCCATTGCGAGCGATCACGCCACCGCGCCTCGATGCGCATACCAATGCGTACATCATTGATATCGCAGTCGCTGACAAGGTGAATAAAGGAAACGTTCGCACCATCAGGCACAATGTTTGCGACAACAAAGGGAGGTTTGATCGGGTTTCCCGGTAGTGGAATATGCACCACGGTGAACGACTCAATTGTCGCCTTATTAGATAACTCGACGTCTTCCGCCATTGGCACACCGCATGCCGCACACAGGCCTCGAGGAGGAACGTAGACATTGCGGCACGACGGGCAACGCTGCCCCACCAACCGACCTTTTTTAATTTCTTTCAGAAAACGGCTGGCCGCATGCCCCGCTGTGAAGTTGTAATCGAGGTAAATCGGCTCTTCAACGCAGGTAACAGGAGGCAGTGTGGCAGTATCGTCTAGCTTGGCAGTCATTGGGCAAGCCTCACGCTGGTTCGAAAAAAGCTATATCGGAAATATGTCCGCGCGGCTCTGCCGCCCAGCGCGCTTTTACCCGCATTCCAGTTCTTACTGCCGACGCATCAAGCGCTGAGAGCATATGCAACATGGGAACATCCGCTCCATCTAACTGGACTTGAATCCATGCAAAAGGCCTTTGCAGAAGGTGCTTCTTACGCGGCTCGCTTACCCAGCACCAACTTTTGACAACGCCGGTTTCCGCCACCTCGACAAACTCATTCAACGCTTCAGCAGTGATAGGGTCATACTCCATAGGCGGTACAATGACCCGACCATCGCTCCCCTTAATACCCACGATTTTTTTACCGCGCAAAGCGCTAAAGAAATGCCCCACCACGGGCCCTGTTGAGCGGGTATAGGTATAGCCCAGCGTAAACGCTTGACTTAAGATGTCCGGCTCCGACGCCATAGCATCCCCCCTTTTTGGAAATCAGCGCTTACGGAAAATCTATTGTGATTGGGGGGTAAAAACAGATAAATGGCATATGGCGCCGTTTAATCTTGACCAAAGCTGGCAAGAATACGTCGACGCACTGAATAGCAGTGCTTTATATCTACGAGTTGAGGCCGCTACTGTATCGGCGTAGGAAATTGAGTAACGTTGTATTGCACAACGTAAAATAGCAGTGGAATCAGGCCGGTGCGCATTCCGTCTTTATTAGCACAAACACACCGACGAAGACCGAACAGCAAAAGTATAAAGAGGGGAGAAAGGGCAAACCAAGTTTAATTGGCCTTCCACTCGTTTGCAGAACGCCAATCATTTCACTCGCTAAAACTACGAGGTTTCAAGCTTTATAAGGGCGCTGCTTGGAGCGCGACACCAGCCAGTCAGCCGCAGGCGCCCATACGCTTTCCAGTGCACTTTTTCCAAGGATTACCCCCATGTGTCCTCCCGGGGCGATGTGGAATGCTTTATCATGATTCCCCACATCCACACCGACTACGTCCATGATTTTTTCGGCGATGGGCGGCTTCACTAACACATCTCCCGCACCGGCGAAGGCGAGCAGCGAACTTTGAATATTCCCCAGTTCAGCCACCCGCTCACCAACAACAATGCGGCCACTTGCCAAGTCATTATCCACAGCGACTTTAATGGCAAAGTCTCTCAGCATGCCTGCTGGATACATAAGCATATTGTTCAGATAATTTGCGGTGGTCGAGTGCGCAACCACAAACTCGCGGTCCCATGAGCGCATCAACAAATCCCAATAGGTTGTGACGCTTCCAATCGGGTCGGTGAGCTTAAAGATGACTGTCGTCGCCCAAGCGGGCAATTGAAGCTTGCTGGGGTCGAGGTTTTCGAGGCGAAAATCAGAGTAGCGCCGAACGATTTGCGCCGGCGCATTGATGGCCTGTGCGGCCCCCGCCACAATTCCACCACCGCGCAAATTTATCGGACTGGCAACGGTAATTAAGTTCCGAATTCTGGGGTCTTGCTGCAATCCAAGGTGGATCAATGACAACAACCCACCCATGCACCACCCCATTAACGATAAATCCGTTTTACCCGAGTGTTTTCGAACTTCGTCCAGTGCGGTAGTAAACATCTCGTCCGCGTAGTCAAACAAGCCCAGGTGGGCATGGCGACGCTGAGGTTCCCCCCAATCGATCAGGTAGGTTTTAAAACCGCGCGCCGCCAGATATCTCACTAACGAGCGCTGCGGCAGCAGGTCAAATGTCTCTACGGTGACGCCCAAAGGCGGCACCAACACCAGGGGAACACTGTGCTGACGGCGACGCACCGGCATCCGGCTGCCATCTTCCAACTCGATCTCGTCTTCATCGACGAGGGAATAGTAACGCACCTTCATTAGATCCCCCGCGTAAACCGTTTCATACTCGGTCAACCCGGACTTCACCAATTGCTTGGGGCGCAATACCCAGTCATAAGTATTCACGGCAGCCTGCACCGCCCGCTGATTCATCAGCAACGCCTGGCTACGCAGTTCCGCTAATAGTGGCCGTTTGTTTTTCGACGTTTTGGGCTTAGACATGAACACTCTCTCCTGAGGGAAGAGGAATTTTACCAGCGAGGATAACGCGGTAGTGCACAAAGCTCGTGAGTATTTAACACGTTTTACGCACCCTGTGCTGCGTGTTTAATAGGGCTGGGGCCCTTTACCCGCGCAGGCACTCCAGACAACAGCGTCAAGACCCAACACTATTTCAGAAGGCAAAAAAAAGCCCCGGCGGATTCCCGCAGGGGCTTTCGAAAAGAGCTAGCCAGCGGTGTTATTTCGCTGCTTTTTTCTCTTTCTCTTTGGCAATAACTTCTTCAGCTACGTTAGCTGGGCAAGCCGAGTAGTGCGAGAACTCCATAGAGAACTGGCCACGACCTGAGGTCATTGTACGCAGCGTGCTGATGTAGCCAAACATTTCAGACAGAGGCACATCGGCTTTAACGCGAACACCTGTTACACCCGCTTCCTGACCAGAAATCATGCCGCGACGACGGTTAAGGTCACCGATTACGTCACCGACATTGTCTTCAGGGCTGAACACGTCAACTTTCATTACCGGCTCAAGCAGCTGTGCGCCCGCTTTCGGCATAGACTGACGGAAAGCGCCTTTCGCCGCGATTTCGAAGGCCACTGCCGAGGAGTCAACCGCGTGGTAGGCACCGTCGTGAACGTTAATGGCAACATCCAACACGGGGAAGCCAGCCAGTGGGCCGTTGTCCATCATCGACTTGAAGCCCTTCTCAATTGCTGGGAAGAATTCCTTAGGTACGTTACCGCCCACAACCGAGGTGCTGAAGGTGAAGCCAGAGTTAGGCTCGCCAGGCTCCATGGTGTAGTCGATCTTACCAAACTGACCAGAACCACCAGACTGCTTCTTGTGAGTGTAGCTGTCTTCGATCTTCTGAGTGATGGTCTCGCGGTAGGCTACCTGAGGCTGACCCACTTCCAGTTCAACACCGTAGGTGCGCTTGAGGATGTCGACTTTGATGTCGAGGTGCAGCTCACCCATACCTTTAAGGATGGTCTCACCAGAATCTTCGTCTGTCTCAACGCGGAATGAGGGGTCTTCTGCAACCATCTTACCGATAGCAATACCCATTTTCTCAGTTGAACCCTTATCTTTCGGGGTTACCGAGATAGAGATAACAGGCTCTGGGAATACCATCGCTTCCAGTGTACATGGATGGTCAACATCACACAGTGTGTGACCAGTCTGTACGTTCTTCATGCCCACGATAGCGATAATGTCACCCGCTTGAGCGCTGCTCAGCTCGTTGCGCTCGTCGGCCTGCATTTCACACATACGACCGATACGCTCAGTCTTACCGGTGAATGAGTTAAGAATGGTGTCGCCTTTGTTCAGCTTACCGGAGTAGATACGCACGAAGGTCAGGGCGCCAAAACGGTCGTCCATGATTTTAAATGCCAGCGCGCGCAGTGGCTCATCGGCAGAAACAATGGCGTACTCACCAGTAGGCTCACCTTCTTCATCAGTCAACGGCTGCGGGTTAACCTCGGTGGGGCTTGGCAGGTAGTCAACAACGGCGTCCAGCAGCAGCTGCATACCTTTGTTCTTGAAGGCCGAACCACAGTAGGTGGGGAAGAAAGCC
The DNA here is from genome assembly GCF_002306875.1 of Spongiibacter sp. UBA1325. NCBI lineage: Bacteria > Pseudomonadati > Pseudomonadota > Gammaproteobacteria > Cellvibrionales > Spongiibacteraceae > Spongiibacter > Spongiibacter sp. UBA1325. The sequence goes on along the minus strand of NZ_DBTD01000004.1, from coordinate 93,770 downwards.
AGTTCCAGCGTACCTTTACGGATACAGCGCTTGATGTCATCGATAGAGGGCTCTTCGCCTTCCATGTAGGCCATCATCAAGTCGTCGTCCATTTCCACAGCTGTTTCGATCAGCTGCTCGCGATACATGGCAACGTCTTCTTCCATGTCCGCAGGAACGTCGGTCACTTCGTAGTTCTCTGGCTGGCCAGAGTCATCCCAAACGTAGGCTTTGTTGCTCAGCAGGTCGACAACGCCGGTAAACTCATCTTCACGGCCAATAGGCAGCGTCATGATCAACGGGTTGGCGCCGAGCACGTTTTTCACTTGATCGGTCACACGCAGGAAATCCGCACCAACGCGGTCCAGCTTGTTCACGAAGATCAGGCGAGATACTTTTGATTCGTTGGCATAGCGCCAGTTGGTTTCAGACTGGGGCTCAACACCACCAGAACCACAGAATACGCCGATACCGCCGTCGAGAACTTTCAATGAACGGTAAACTTCTACGGTGAAGTCAACGTGTCCCGGGGTGTCAATAACGTTCAGTCGATGGCCATTCCACTCACAGGTAACAGCCGCTGACTGAATGGTAATACCACGCTCAGCTTCCTGCTCCATGAAGTCGGTCGTCGATTCACCCTCGTGAACCTCACCAAGCTTGTGAATTTTACCCGTGAGCTTGAGGATACGCTCAGTGGTGGTGGTTTTTCCGGCATCAACGTGGGCGAAAATACCGATGTTGCGGTACAAGGATAAGTCAGTCACGGCAGTCTCTGAATAAGCTGTGGTTGAAAATGGTTGGCTACGATACTGGAAGTGAGAAAAAATTTCTCTCTTATTTTGCGGAATTATGCTAAATCTGGTGGAATTTTTCCAAAACGACTGAAAAATCCTGCCAAGAACACGGCCTTAAGCGCCATATTCAAGAATACAAACTGCCTTCAGCCCCCCCCAATTTCGGGTGTTTCGCTTAAATGGGACGCCGGGAACGCTTGCAGAAAACTCTAAAAATTTCATTAAAATTCAAATAATTACAAACCAGAGACACCCACCTACCGTCATTTTTCGGCTTAGCAGCACGCCCTCAACCCCCAAAAGCAAGTTTTGCCACCGAAACTCCTCCTGTCGATAGTCATTCGCTATTAAGTCAGTAGAAAAAATCAACACGCGTCAGATCAATAAGTGAACTATGTTGAATAGGGCGAGGTTACTGGCGCCTGCCTGGGATGCACAATTGCCCCGACGCTGGAATCACGCTCGACATACCCATAATTTTCGCGCTAGCTAGGAGAATCCAATGCAAAAACAAAAATTTCCACCTCTAGCCGCAATAGCACTGAGCGCAGCAATCGCAACAACATTCGGCGCCAGCGCTTTCGCAGAGAATATGTTCAGCGGTAAAGCGAAACCCAACAGTTTCTGGTGGCCAAACCAAGTTGATCTATCGGCACTGCGTGACCACGATCGACAATCGAGCCCCTACTCAGAAGACTTTGACTACGCCGCCGCTTTCGAAAATGTTGACCTTGACCAACTGAAAGCAGATATCGAAGCAGCACTCACAACCTCGCAAGATTGGTGGCCCGCAGATTGGGGGCACTACGGCGGCCTGATGATTCGCATGGCCTGGCACAGTGCGGGCACCTACAGAATCCATGACGGGCGCGGTGGCGCAGACGGTGGTCAACAGCGCTTTGAGCCCCTAGGCAGTTGGCCAGATAACGCCAACCTCGACAAAGCGCGGCGCCTGCTATGGCCGGTAAAACAAAAGTACGGACGGAACGTCTCTTGGGCTGACCTAATGATTCTGGCGGGTAACGTGGCGCTTGAGTCGATGGGCTTTAAGACACTGGGCTTTGCCGGTGGACGCGAAGACGATTGGGAAGCTGACCTCGTTTACTGGGGGCCGGAAACAGAGATGCTTGGCAACGACAAGCGATTTAATAAAGAAGGGAAACTGGAGAAACCGCTCGCCGCCGTTCATATGGGACTCATTTACGTAAACCCAGAAGGGCGCAACGGCAATATGGACCCCAAAATGGCTGCGGAGGATATTCGGCAGTCGTTCTATCGCATGGCCATGAATGACGAGGAGATTGTCGCGCTAATCGCTGGCGGACACACCCTCGGAAAAATGCACGGTGGTAGCAAAGGCTCGTGCGTTGGCCCAGAGCCCGCGGCAGCACCGATAGAGCAGCAAGGACTGGGCTGGAAAAACAAATGTGGCAAAGGCCACTCCGAAGACACCATGACCAGTGGCCTAGAGGGCGCATGGACACAAACTCCCACTCGCTGGTCGATCCTCTATCTCGACAACCTGTTTCGCAATGAATGGAAAAAACACACTTCCCCCGGCGGCGGAGAAGTCTGGGTTCCGGTAAATGAAGCCCTTCACAAAAGCGTCCCAGATGCCCATGTAGAGGGCAAGCGTAACCCGCCAGTCATGCTCACTACCGACTTAGCATTGAAGGAAGATCCAGCGTTCCGAAAAATCGCAGAACGCTTCTGGAAAAACCCCAGCCAATTTGATGAGGCTTTCGCAAAAGCCTGGTTCAAACTCACTCACAGAGACCTGGGGCCAAAAACACGATATCTGGGCGACAACGTTCCCTCTGAGACATTCCTCTGGCAAGACCCTGTTCCAGCCGGCGAAAAAATAGGTAAACGGGAAGCCCGCAAACTAAAAGCCAAGATTCTCGACTCTGGGTTGACCGTCTCTGAGTTGGTTCGCACAGCTTGGGCCTCAGCCTCAACCTATCGCTACACCGATATGCGTGGAGGCTCCAACGGCGCCCGAGTGCGCCTAGCCCCGCAGAAAGACTGGCCCGTCAACAACCCCGACGAACTCGCAAAAGTGCTGGCTACTTTGCAGAAAATCAAAGAGGACAGCCGCAGCGATATTTCGATGGCCGACTTGATCGTACTTGGCGGTGCTGCCGCTATCGAAAAAGCCGCGAAGGACGCCGGGCACAAAGTTGATGTGCCCTTTGATTCAGGCCGTGGCGACGCCACTCAGAGCATGACCGACGTCCAGTCCTTCGCCGTACTTGAACCAAAGGCTGACGGCTTTCGCAACTACTACAGTGATGGGGCTTACTACAAACCCGCGGAGATGCTCATAGAAAAAGCAGACCTACTCGGTTTAACGGTGCCGGAGATGACCGCATTAATCGGCGGTATGCGCGTTCTCGATGCCAATGCAAATGGCTCGAAGCACGGCGTACTCACTGACCGGCCAGGACAGCTGAGCAATGACTTTTTCGTCAACCTCGTCGATATGTCAACGCAATGGAAAGCGAAGTCAGACAACCTTTACGAGGGTGCCAGCCGTGATACCGGCAAGGTAAAGTGGACGGCTACGACTGTAGATCTTGTCTTTGGGTCCAACTCAGAACTTCGCGCCATTGCTGAAGCCTATGCGGCGAAGGACGGCGATAAGCTCTTTATCAAAGACTTTGTAAACGCATGGCATAAAGTGATGAATGCCGGACGTTTTTAAGGCTGGGAACCTTATAGATACCTACGTTCATTCGAGCGTAGGTATCTGCTTAGGCGAGGATCACCCAACACTGTTGCTCTAATGCGCTAATTTAAGCGTTGCCACCCCGGCCACAATCAACGCGATTCCCACATAGCGCAACAGGCTGCTAGCGTCACCGAAAAAAAACACCCCCACCAGAAAGGTTCCCGCCGCGCCTATCCCGGTCCACACGGCATAGGAGGTGCCAATGGGTATCTGCTTCTGCGCCAACCACAGCAACATACCGCTAACGCCCATAAATACGACGGCAACAACTACCCCCAGGAGTCGCGTTTTATCCTCCTGCGCAAGTTTTAGGCCGACCGGCCAACCAATCTCAAACAAACCCGCTAACACCAGATAAACCCAAGCCACAACCACTCCTTATCGATCGTTCATTTACTGGGCGCACTTCTCCCCGCGGCCTCCTCCAGATGGAGGTGTTCAAGTCGCCACAGCCTGTTCATAGTAGAGGCTGATGGAAGTGTGCACCACCGATAACAATTCAAAAGCAACCCAACATCAGGAGAGAATATGTCTATCCCCGAGGCCATTCACCCCGAGGCCATCCACATCGGCGCCGACGAAATGCCTTTTATCGACATCGGCGACGGTAGTTTGTTGCGCGTATTGCAGGTTAAACGCGGCGAAGGATTATGGATTATCGAGAATGTCTTCAAGGCAGGCTACGAAGTAGAAACCCATAAGCACACCGGGCCAGTCTGGGGCTATACCACCTCTGGCGCCTGGAAGTATAAAGAGTACGACTACGTAAACCGGGCTGGGTCGTTTCTTTACGAGCCCGCAGGTTCTGTACACACCCTGCAGTGCATCGAGGACAACACCCGGGTTTGGTTCCAGATGTATGGCTCCAATATCAATCTGGATGCCGAGGGCAATATTACCTCTGTGGTCGACGGGCAAATGACCCTCGATTTTTACCTGGCCATGTGTGAGGCAGAGGGCTTACCCACCCCCAAGGTGCTGGTGGAATAGCTCAGGAGCCAATGATGAACATAGATGTATACAACCCTGACAACTATCTACAGGGTATTCCCCACGACCAGTTCCGGTGGCTGCGCGAGCATGCCCCCGTTTATTGGCACCCTCATCCCGGTGGCAGCGGCTACTGGGTCGTTAGCCGCCATGCTGACGTAATGGCTGTATCGCGGGACTTTAAAACATTTTCGGCAGAACAGGGCTTTGTGCTGGTTGACGACCTCCCTGAAAGCACCCTGGAAATGACCCGTAACCAGCTGCTCGGCATGGACCCGCCGCGCCACGCCAAACCCCGCCGTGCGGTGATTAGCCGTTTTACGTCAAGCCGCCTCAAAGCGCTAGAGCCACAAATTCGCGAGATTGCCCAAGACATTATGCGCTCCGCGCGCGAGCGTGAAGAGGTCGACTTCGTTGAAGACCTGGCCGGCGACTTGCCCACCGCGGTTATCTGCCAGCTGATGGATATTCCGCGAGACATGTGGACGCAAATTCGCCAGTGGTCAGACATGCAAACCTCGTCCTCGGACCCCGACCTCGGCGGCACTGAGGAGGAGGTTTTGCAAGCAAGCATTGAAATGGGCACCTACGGCTTTGAGCTTGCCTGTGAGCGCAAAGATAAAAATGGCGACGACTTAATATCACTGCTCATCAACCAGGAAATAGACGGCGAGCTTGTCAGTGAAGCAGAGTTTGCCAGCCTGTTCGTGCAAATTGCGGTTGCCGGTAACGAGACAACACGCGGCCTTATCAGCTCCGGCATGCATGAGCTGTTGCAGCGCCCGGCCCTGTACCGTGAACTGGAGGCAAGCCCCGACAAACTCGGCAACGCCGTCGAGGAAATGCTGCGCTGGACATGCCCGTTGCACTACTTCCGGCGCACCGCCACCTGCGACACAGAAATTGCGGGTACCGCGATCAAGGCTGGTGACAAAGTGGTTATGCTGTACAGCTCAGCCAACTTTGACGAGTCGGTCTTCGAACAAGCAATGACCTTCGACATACACCGCCAAAATAATCCCCACATGGCCTTTGGTCACGGCATACATTTATGCCTCGGTGCGAATTTAGCGCGTATGGAAGCGCGGATATTCTTTGAGGAATTCTTCAAGAACTTCTCAGCAGTTGAGGAAACGGCACCTCCGCGTTACATCCGCTCCAACTCCATCCACGCGTTTAAGTCGATGCCTGTGCGAATCACTTCGCGCTAAGCGCTCTGTCAACCCCAATGCCCCTGATTTCAGGGGCAATTTGCTCCACGTGAGTTCGACTACAGATTTTTAAATAAATATCAAGATAGAGTAATCCCCACTAACGCAGCCGCCTTCGCTCGGCTGAAATAATGCTATTCACCGCGATGTCATGGAGACCTTTACTATGCGGACAGGGAGATATTTGGCTATTTTCAGTGTATTCGCGCTCTCTAGCGCCTGCGCAATGAAACCCTACACCCCACCTACCGACGGCCCCCTAGCAACCGTTACATTTGACGGCCCATACATGCCAAACGCGCTACCGTTTTTAGAGAAGCGCATGAATGTTCAATTATTCGATGATTGCTACGGCGGCCAACCTAATGTCGACGGCGTACTTGGCCGCCTAATGGTAAAGGAAGATGAGTTCAACAACAGAGAGATCGCTATTCCCGCCAACGCGCCACTCTTCGTCTCCTTTGGAATAAATGATTTTTGCATGATAAACGTCGGGTTCACTCCAGTTGAAGGCGCGAAGTACAAAGGCATCTATGACACCGTTTTCGCAGGATGCCGCGGAGCGCTCATTCGGGTAGACAGCGAAAATGAACGCATCCCAGATCTGAAAAGTTACCGCCTAACCACCTTCGAAAGTGTAGTTGGCACAAAAGACGCATGGCGACACTGCAAAAAGTTCGAATCAGAATAAAGCTCGCCGCCACTGTCCACCATTAGCTTACTGCCGTGAAGCGCCGCAAGGCGCACCCTCATACCCAGCACCTCTCGACACACCCTTCGCATAAAAGTAACCTAGCCACTAAGGCGCTATAACTCATTAACGGTTAGTCGCGAAAAACTCGCGAGACAGCGTGTATATATCCAGCCTGAGCAAGCACATCCGTAAGGCTGTCATAACAAAAAGAAAGGGACTCTCTATGTGTGCTAATACGCCACCGGCAAGGCTTATCGCTATTGCTCTTTCCTTACTGATAGCTGGCTGCGGAGGAAGCAGTTCCAGCAGCAAAAATTCACCGGCAAGCGAGCAGGTGAACCGTTTTGTCGACGCAGAGCGAGCGCAATGTATGCGCGATAGTGAGTACTTAAAAGTCGGGGAAGGCATCGACGCTCCCAGCAGGACGCTCGCGATTACCCCAGCGGCCGCAGGCACCGCTACCGGCAAACCCACCGGGAGTTGCGCTGACAATAACGAGTACCGCTTCGGTTCGGGTATTCACGACATCACCGGGCCGGTTGCCAATACCAGCGGCATGGGCTGGGAGAGCCCTACCCAGGTTCTCAGCGGTCTGCATCAGCGCCAGTACGCTCGCGCTTTCGCCATCGAGTCCCCCTGCAACGGCAAGCGCGTATTATTCATGTCCACCGACACCGGTATGGTGTTCGGCTCCATGCGTCAGGCTGTGTTGCGCGAAGTTGCCCAAGACCCTGAACTGTCTCAACACTATGGGCCCGACAATATCATGCTGTCAGCGACTCACACCCACCAGGGGCCGGCGGGGTACTCCCACTACGAGGGCTTTAATACCTTCCACTTTGGCTTTGACAAGCTGGTGCTCGACACGATCGTCGACGGTATGATGGCCGCACTGAGAATGGCCCACCAAAATATCCAGGCGCACCCAGAGACCGCCCCTATTCAGTTAGCGGTAGACGAACTCTTAAATACCAATATCAACCGCTCCTTGATTGCCTTTGAGCAAAACAGCCAGCAAGAGCGTGAGGAATTTATCAATACCCGCGGTGAAGAGATCACTGTCGACAAGCGCGTCGTGCAGCTGAATATGGTGCGCAAAAGCGGCTCAGCTGTCGGTGTTATCAACTGGTTTGGCGTCCACCCAACCGTGCTCGGCTCAGAACTGGACTTAGTCAGTTCAGATATCAAGGGCTATGCATCGCTCGGCTTCGAACGCATCATGAATACTCGCTACGGCGACACCGGCAATGGCGAAGACAACTTTGTCGCGGCCTTCGCTCAAAAGGATGAGGGCGATGCCTCGCCGAATATCTTTATTGTCGAACGTCCCCACCCCGACCCAACGCGTGGCGGCGGCGCCGACCCCTACGAGTCCAACGCCATCTCGGGGACAAAACAGCTCGCCAAAGCGCTGGACCTTTTCCAAACAGGCAAGGCGCTGAACGGCCCTATCGACTACCGCTTTTTCCACGTAAAAATGGACGAGGTCAGCGTTACTGACCCAGCCGTTCTCAATGCGCTTAACCACCCAGCGGAGCTGGATGCCGAAGAAATTCGCACGTGCTTGGCGGCAGTTGGCCCTGCATTTGGTGCGGGTGCCGAAGACGGCCCCGGCTTCACTCGCGAAGGAATTAGCTGCGACGGCGACCCCGACCTCATCGCGGCAGCACTTAGCGATATCGCAACGGCAACACAGGGCTTGATACCGCCAACACTGCTATCCAATGCAGTGCTCTGCAACCTTGACCAACTGCCTCTTCTCGATCTCTCCTGCCACGCCGAGAAGCCCATCCTTATTCCACTTGGCCCACCACTTTCCGCTGAGCCCAGCATCGTTCCTTTCCAGCTCTTCCGCATGGGGAATCTAGCGATTCTCGGTATTCCCTGGGAAGTGACCACGATGTCGGCGCGACGCATTCAAAAACAACTATTCCCGCTGTTGGCGCCAGTGGGCATCGACACCATTGTCGTCGCCGGTTTGGTCAACGAGTACTCCCACTACCTGACAACCCGCGAGGAATACTCAGTTCAACAGTATGAAGGTGGATCCACCATCTTTGGCCCGTGGTCTTTGGCTGCGGTGGAACAAGAAAGCCGGCGTCTGGCGCGCTCACTTGCCGAGGGCCAGGCCTCGCCCGAGGGGCCAAGCTACGTTGATGGCTCGCCAATTTTGATTCGCCTGCCCTATATTCCCAGTGACTTACCGGGCCTGGGCAAAAGCTATGGCGATGTTGTTACCGACACGCCCAGCAGTGCGGCGCCCGGCGACACCGTTACCGCCAGTTTCCAGGCCGGCCACCCACGCAATGATCTGAAAATACAATCCAGCTACGTGTATGCCGAACGCCTGGGAGAAGACCAGCAGTGGCAGGTTGTCGCTACCGACAAAGACCCCGAGCTGCTGTTCTCGTGGCAGCCTCTATTGCCCTCGCCGCTACCCATAGAGTTACCGGAAGTCGGGCCCTCTACGGCTGAGGTCACTTGGCATATTCCCCGCAACACGCCCGCGGGTACGTACCGCCTGCGTCATGAAGGTGCGGCACAAACCCTAGTACTACCAAAACAAGCCTACTCAGGGGTGTCGAGCAGTTTCACCATCTCCGAACCTATCTCAAACTGCCCCTAAGCACTTGCCCGGTCTCTATTTCCAAAGAGGCCGGGCATCGCCGTGATATTGATCCGAAAGGTACGTTGGCGCGCTATTTCATCAGTGGCAACATGGCCTTGAACTCTGGCCGCGCCGAATCCTTCAACAGCTCGTAAACCGCCATCTCAACGCTACTTAGCCCCGCACCATGCTCATGCATTTTTTGCAAAGCGAGCTGGTGATTACTAGCGGCTCGAGAGGATACTGCATCACTAATAACCTCTACCTGATAACCCCGCTGCAACATACCCACCACGGTTTGATACACACAGATGTGTGCCTCAATGCCACACACCATCCACTGCTTGCGACCGGAGGCTTCAAGGGGCTGAAGTGTTGATTCACAATCGCAGACACTAAACGTCGACTTAATGTGCGGCCTTAAGTCTACGAGTAATTCCGATAATTCCTCGACGGTTTCACCAAGCCCTTGTGGGTACTGCTCTATCCAAACAATAGGCACTGACAGTATTTGGCAGGCGCGAATCATCCGCCTTATATTGGCGATCATCGCTTCGCTGTCGTGCATCATCCGTGCAAGCTTGCCCTGCACATCAATAATCAATAAACCGGCATCGTGCTCATCCAACATGGGCGCCGTCTCCTCTGGCATGTGAATACCACAGGGTAAGGGTTTTCAACGCCCAGTTCAGCCTGACTAGACCAAGGTCTAATCCATTGCCATCGACGCTGGCTGGAAATTATTGCAGTAGTCGCGGGCACCGCTATCAAAGAAGCGCAGCGGCATGCTTGGGTAGGCAAAACTGGCCACCTGCGCAGCAGCCTTATCACTGATGGCTAAGCCCCACATTGCCAGGTATTCACGCATATCTCGCGAGGTACTCTGTGACAGCGCAATGGCCAACCAATCATTATTTGAAAGTGCGCGCGCCTCGGCGCGGGAGTAGGAAGAAAAGCCCAAGGCCTCACGCTCTGCCAGCCAGCTTTCGTCACTGTTGTCAGCACGATTAAAAATGCGATCCATAATGTGTAGGCGAGCCAGCAAATGCCAGCCATCACTGAGCACACCTTCTGCCTGAGCCGACATCATCATTTGTATTGTTATCGCCACGCCCTCAGACCAGCCGTTCAATTGTCGACGCTGCATATCTGCGAAGGGGTCCGCGCTGGCGCGGCTTTCAAGCAAGGCTTGCTTTAACGAATCAAACGGCAATGCCTGACACCCAGGGTCCTCACCCGTATCGAGAAAATACTGAGATTTAGCATAGTAGGAGTAGGGATTAGTGCTGGCATGGCCGTCCCAACCCGCGAATCTAAAGCGCCCACGCTCTAGGCCGTGGCCCAATTCGTGTAGGTCACCATGCCCTATCGGATTGAAAGACCAGTACGCATCGTAGGGATTTCCGGAACAACCGTAGCCGCACGTCGCTTGGTCGGCGTTCATATGCTTCACCACATCGATGGTGTCTAGCTGCCAACCCCGTTGCTCAGCGAATTGGTGAATCTCGCTGACACGGTCTATTCCCTCTCCTTGAAAGCCCGCCAGTACATGAGCGAAGTTATACATATAGCGCTCCGTCGCTTGGGCCAGCTCGGCGGCGCTGTGCCACTCGGCGATAGAGCTGCGCATTTTTTCCAGCTTGGAGTGAACTTCAAAGCCCGGTGTGGAGAGTTCTGCCCAGTCATAGTCGCCACGTGCCATCGCGGCGGCAAAATCAGCATTGTCACCCTCTCCCGCCCAGTAAGGGTGCTCTCCCACCTCGCTGAATTCAAACTCTACCTGTTCGTCATTGCGATCAAAGCCAATTTGGATAGGGCCCCCGTAGGCAGAGGTAAATCGCAAGGTCTGACCAGGCGCCAGCGCCAAAGCCTGACCCCGCAAAAATTTCGGACGCGAATAAGCATTCTCATTGAAGGGGTGGGTCGCGCCACTGCGCAGGGTATTCACAAAAATGGTGGTGGCCACCGCAGCGCTATCGATTCGCCTAACTGTCACCGTTCTGCCAGGCAACGCGTAGACACCCGCCGCACGAAAGTGCCGCCGACTAGTTAGCTTCACCCTGCGGCTAACTGGCCGAATGTGGCTGAAGTCACTGCGGCTAAAGTTCCCCATATCAGCGGGTACTGGATTAATATCCCGGCGCTGATACTGAACATGGTCGGCAAAATACGCCTGCAAAAACACCGGTGTCGGGGTGGTCAGTTTATCCATGGGAAAGCGCACTGTCTGCCGATAGCTATCAGCCAATAACAACAGCGACTTGTAATAACGCATTCCACCGCGATCAAAGAGCGGCTGAGACTGGCTATCCAGTTGCCGGAAAAACTGCTGCGCATACTCCGCCGCCTCACCGAACTCCTGAGCATACCCGCTCTCGACAGGGCAGTTTTTATCTGCACAGAGGCCCAAATCCACGCTGAAATCACCGGATTCAAACCGGGCAATGAGGCTATTAATCGCCTCCACTTCTACTGGAACACGATCTAGTTGCCCCCTCACGTCATAGCCCTCAACACTGAGCCGCCGCCAGTAATTATCGCCCGCATAGGTCACACCAAGCTGCTCGAAGATCGCCTCTCCCAGTGGCTTAAGGTCGCCATCGTGATGCATATATAAAAGTGGCTTACCTTCCGCCAACCACTGTTCAATCGCTCTGCGAGCGTCGTCGCCCGCCGCTCCTTCAGCAGATACTTGCGAGACAATCAGTAGGTCGGGCTGCGCTGCCAAACAGCCTGCCAGTGCCGAACCATCGCAGCTTTGGGGCGCATTGTAGGCCACTTGCTCGGGGTAGTTTTCCTCCAGCCACTGCCGGGTAGCAACGCGGTCCGGGAAATAGTAGCTTTGACTCATCTGGGCAATCACTACGTTAAATGTCGCCCGCTTGTCGCCGCCCCGCAACCAGTCCACGCTGTTGCGCAGCCATTGCTGCATCTGGCTATTTACCGCTGCGCTATCGCGATAGACATTGCGCATTGGATTACTCGCCAGCGCGACGAAAGCGGCATTGCGGTTCTTCCCCGCCTGCTTACCCGCGACAGCCAAGCCCTGCGATTGCACCGTGTAATCTGAGTGCGTTACCGAATTGCTAAACAAGAGCGTCGTATTCTCACCAAACGTGGCGGTCAGCAGCCCTGCATCGTGAGTCGGGTTCCAAGACACATCCGTCAAGCTACTGCCATCGCTGCGCGCCTGCCCGTGAATGTCTAAGTTAAACAACTGTTGGCGCAGTATCGCGCCTTGCGACACAGCGTCATTGGATGCCGCCTGCATGCTGTCAATAAAACGCTGTGGCCGGTCAACATAGCGCGCATCACCGGTACGCAGTGCCTGTTCCAATGGCTCAAAGGCAACATCAATCACAAACTCTACTGTCGCGGTCGCGCGGCCATCGCTCGCGGTCAAGGTGATCAATTCACCGCGCCCCACATCGCTTGCGGTCGGCACACCGCTCAAGACATACGTGGATTCGTCAAAGTTCAACCACCCGGGCAGTCCCGCAGTCCTTACCGTCACCGCATCACCATCGGGGTCGATCACCGTGGGCGAGAAGGAAAAAGCCCGCCCCTCTTGAGCGATGCCTGGCTGCCCCTGAATCTGTGGGGGCTGATTACCCGCTGCCGGTGCAGGCTGGCCGCCGTCACTTCCACTGGAGCCACCACCGCCACATGAAGCGAGTGTTAGTAGCATCAGAAAAATCTGTGGATTGAACTTCACGGCGAAACGTCTCCAAACACGCAGCACAGCACAAGGGCCGCAATGCTAAATTTATTTTATTGTGCTTAAGCCTAGCGGAAATGCGTTTGAACAACTGCGACATGTCACCCAGTTCACATCGAGCCGGCGCACCAAAAGGTGGCATCCACAGATAGGTGCGGTATATTCACAGGCTTTGCCCCGGCAGGGACGTTTTACCAGAGGGATATTTATGCGCGACGAAACCATTGCACTGCATCACGCCTACGAGCCAGATAATCAAAATGCCGTTGCCGTGCCGATTCACCAAACCTCGTCTTACTCGTTTGACAGCGCCCAGCACGCGGCCGACCTGTTCGACCTCAAAGTGGCTGGCAATATCTACAGCCGTATTATGAACCCGACATGCAGTGTGCTTGAGCAGCGTATTGCCGCCCTCGAAGGCGGTGTCGGCGCCCTGGCAATGGCCTCAGGCATGGCAGCGATTACCGCCGCCATCCAAACCATCGCTGAAGCTGGTGATAACTTTATTACCATTAGCGAACTGTACGGCGGCACCTACAACTTATTTGCCCACACCCTGCCTCGCCAGGGCATTGAAGCGCGCTTTGTCGACAAGGACGACTTCGATGGTATGGCGGCGCAAATCGATGCGCGCACCAAGGCCATTTACTGTGAGTCCATCGGCAACCCGTCTGGCAATATCGTTGATATTCGCCGCCTGGCTGATTTAGCTCACGCCCACGGCCTTCCCTTAATTGTCGACAACACAGTGCCGTCACCCTTTGTGTTGAAGCCCATTGAGCATGGTGCCGACATCGTTATCCACGCCGCTACCAAATACATTGGCGGTCACGGCACCAGTATTGGCGGCCTGATTGTCGACTCAGGCAAATTCCCCTGGGCTGAACACGCCGAGCGCTTCTCACTGCTGACGACACCTGATGTGTCGTACCACGGCGTAAATTACGCCAAGGATGTTGGCGAAGCGGCATTCATCACCCGTGCCCGCGTAGTGCCGCTGCGCAATATGGGCGCCGCGATGAGCGCCTTCAATGCCTTTCTGTTTTTACAGGGGCTGGAGACGCTGGCGCTGCGCATGGAACGCATTAATGACAACACGCTAGCCATTGCCCAATTCCTACAGGACCACCCCAAGGTCAACTGGGTTAGCTACGCGGGCCTACCCAACCACCGCGATCACGCGCTGGCCAAGCAGTATATGAAGGGTCAGGCGTCGGGCATCCTCAGCTTCGGCATTGACGGTGGCCGCGAAGCCGGCGCGCGTTTTTACGATGCCTTGCAACTGATTATCAGGCTGGTAAATATCGGCGATGCCAAGAGCTGTGCGGCTATTCCCGCCTCTACAACTCACCGCCAGCTCAGCGACGAAGAGTTACTAAAAGCCGGTGTTAGTGCCGACATGGTGCGCCTGTCGATTGGTATCGAACACATCGACGACCTGAAGGCCGACTTAAGCCAGGCACTAGAGCACGCGTAGCGTGCTCAAGGCGGCAGACATTGACACAAATTATAAATACTGTGCAATAATCATCGGCCAGTCATTTTAATAATAAGCAGGGCGCCTACGCGCCAGGCAAACAATGGTGGCCGCCTATGACGTTTCTTCGATGTAGCGCAGCGATTGCTGCGCTCCTTGTCGCCGCTTGCAACAACAGCAGCGATAGCCAAACCCAAAGTGACAATGCGATTGTCGAAACCTTTGTCACAGCGTCTCAGCACACAATAAGTCCCCTGGATATCAACCCTTCGTGCGTCCCCGACAGCGCGTCGAACTCGCCACTGCCTGAAGGGCTGCTGGTATTTAAGCGCGGCGAACAGCCTACCCGGCTCGTGGTGTTTAGCCATGGCATCGGCCACACCGTCCAGGCTAGCTGGCTGCCCCACATGCGGCGCGAATTGCGCCTAGCCCAGCACTATGAAAACAGCCCTGGCGGCGTTGCTTTTGTGGCCACCGACTACCGCGACAACCTGGGCTTTCCCACGCTACGCGGAGCTTACGACACCATTGCCGCCACAGAGTATGCTCTGGAAAAATTCCCCTCCATCGATACGGTATATCTATTTGGCGTGTCGATGGGCGGCGCGGTTTCGGGCACCGCCATCGTCGAATCAGCCGCCATCAGTGACGACGGCAAGGCGCTGTATGACTATTGGATTACCGCAGAGGGCGTCAGCCAACTCGTCGAAACCTACGGCGAGGCAAAAGCCGCCGCAGAAGCTACCGGCAACGCCACCGCCATGGCGGCGGCAGCGGGAATAGAACGCGACACCGGCGGCACCCCGGCAGAGTGCCCACTGGCCTATCAACGTCGCTCCCCCGCCTTGCACGCGGCGCAAATGCAACTGGGTGGCGTACAGGCCGCTACGGTTATTCACCCGGTCAACGATGGCTTAGTGCCCCACAACCAGGGCCGCGAGATGGCAGGTGCTTTGACGACGGCGGGCATCGCTACACAGTTTTTCACGGTGGTGGGCATTCCCGAGGGCCAAGACCCCGGCACAACCGGCACAGGCACTCTCGGCGCGGGGGAGGCAGATGGTACGCTCAATTTAGCCGGCCACGGCAGTGAGGCCGATGCCACCCATCCCGTGATGCGCACCGCCTTTGAGCAACTGCGCAAAATGCTGGACGGCCAGTACAACGCTGAAGTGCCCTATTTCGAGTGTATCGTCGACCATCGCGCCCCTGAAGACAGCTGTCACGTCGATCAATTTTAGTCCGCCCCCACCAGTGAGCAGGCCTCACAGCATCGGTGCGGATGTCGCCATGTGTTTAAGCAGGCGATAGCAGCTTTCACCAGACATTCGATAAGCATTGAAGTCGCTCACCGGCGAGAACTGCCGATAAAGGTCGCGTGTTTTCTGCGTCTCTGCGATGTAGCCCATTTGCCAGGCGCTAAAATCCCGCTCGGCAATTTCACGATAATCGAGCAAAACCGGGTTTGTGTGACGCGAGTCGTTGAGAATACGGTGGTAGATTGCGTTGATATTACTGCGGGAGCCTTCCAGGCACTGCAAGAAATAACGGCTATTAAAAAACAACACCCCCGTAACATTCAGTGCCGCATTGCGCTCGCGGGCCACACTCAAGATACTTTCAATATCGAGTTGGTCGAAGCCTTCAACAACCTCACTGGTATAAATCAGACGGGCTAAAAACATAATAGCGCTCCGCAGTCAGAGCCTCTTATGAAGACACAAGCGGTGATGCAGGTTGATACGTAGTTACCGTCACTGCTCGCGATACTGCGAAGGGGTTTGCCCCGACCAGCGCTTAAAGGCCTTTGCAAAGGCGCTCTCATCCGAGAAACCTAACTCCTCGGCTATGCCCGACACCGGCTCACCACGTTGCAAGCGCTCTTCCGCCATTTTTTGTAACAAGCTGCTGCGCAACAGCTTGAAAGTGACGCCCTCATGCTGGAGCTTACGTACCAAGTGGCGACCACTCATACCCAGTGCTTCGGCAACTCGCTCCTTACCCCACTGAGGCTGCTGGCGAAGCATTCGCTGCACGGCCATGCTGTATTCGCCCCGCTCCATGTCCTGCAACAGTTTATCGGCCAGCTTTTTCAGCTGGTCTCGAATCTCAATATTTGCCTGGATAAGCGGCGTGGCAACTAAGGCGGGGTCGAAAACCAGCGCATCCTCGGGGGCGTCAAACTGCAGCGATGCACCCAGCATGCGCTGATAGTCGGCCATAGGCGCGGCAGCGGCCGAGGTAAATTGTAGACACCGCACCGCAAACTCCCCACCACTGACCCAGCGCGCTAAATTCAGTACGCAGGCCAGCACCGCTTCCACGCGCTGGCGGCGGCAAGTTTGATAGTGGGGCTGATAGATTAACAGGCAGTTGCCACCAGCGTGACGCAGAGCAAAGTCGCCCCCTTCGCCCACAATGGGGTGATATTCCAGCAACAGGTCGAGTGCCTCGCCGAGGGTTTCGCAGCTCATCAGAAGCATGCCGACAAGGTCCAGGTGGCCGACCTGTAATCCCAGGCCAAGCTGTAAACCGACTAAGGGGTCATCAACGGCATCGCAGTAGGCCTGCCACAACTGATCTTGCACCGCCAAAGGCGTGCGCCCGGTTTCCGGCACACGGCGACTCAACGCGGGGGGAAGCTCAATACCCCGGCGCTCGGCGGCCTGCAACAAGCCTTGGGTAAACCGCAATGTGACGGTGGGTTCGGTCATAGTCCTGAATTGGCAGATTGCCGTCCTGAAAAAGCCGTTACGCGCAATAGCTGTTCAATTAAGCTGTATTGCAATAATGATAACAAGAGTATGTGCTATGTACGCATTAATTGGCGCTGGCCCGATGGGCTTGGCGGCTGCCCGGAATTTACAAAAGTACGACATCCCCTTTACCGGATTTGAGCTGCACAGCGATGTTGGCGGCCTGTGGGACATCGACAATCCACACAGCACTATGTACGACTCGGCCCACTTGATCTCGTCGCGCCACATGACCGAGTTCAAAGAGTTCCCCATGGCAAAAAGCGGTGCACCCTATCCGCATCACAGCGAACTGCGCCAGTATTTCCGAGATTTCGCCCAGCACTTCCGCCTCTACCCTCACTACCGATTTAACACCAAAGTGATTGATGCTAGCCCGCTCGACAATGGCGGCTGGCGGATCGTTAGCGAACAGCATGGCAAGCGCCATATCGAAGACTTCGACGGCCTGCTAATCGCCAATGGCACCCTGCATCACCCCAACGCACCAGCGCTGCCCGGTGAATATACCGGCGAGCTAATGCACTCTGCTGACTACCGCAATGCGGAAGTCTTTGCCGGCAAGCGGGTATTAATTGTCGGCTGTGGCAACTCCGCCTGCGACATTGCCGTGGATGCCGTGCACCGCGCGAGCGCCGTCGACGTGTCGGTGCGACGCGGCTACTACTTTCTTCCCAAGTTTATCGCTGGCCGCCCCACCGATACGCTGGGCGGTCTGATCCCGCTACCGAGGCCAATAAAACAGCGCCTTGACGCGTTGATGATTCGCCTTGCGGTGGGCAAACCCTCGGACTACGGCCTGCCCGATCCCGACTACAAAATGTATGAGTCACACCCGGTGATCAACTCACAGATGCTGCATCACCTTGGTCATGGCGACATCACCGCCCGCGGCGACATTGCCAACACCAACGGCCTCAGCGTCGAGTTCAGCAATGGCGAATGCGCCGACTACGACCTGATTTTGCAGGCGACCGGTTATCAGCTCCACTACCCATTTATCGACCGCAAGCACCTCAACTGGCAAGACGGCGGTGCGCCCTCACTGTATTTAAATGTGTTCCATCCCGAGCACCGCAATTTGTTTGTGATGGGCATGATTGAAGCAACGGGGCTTGGCTGGGAGGGTCGTAGCGAGCAGGCCGAGATGGTCGCTTTGTATATTCGTCAGCAATTAGTCGGCGGCAAAGCCGCCCAGCAATTGGAGCGCGACATCAAACGCCACTGTGGCCAGCGCCTCGATGGCGGCTATCGCTATTTGCAACTAGAGCGCATGGCCTACTACGTGCACAAAGACAGCTATCGGCGCAGCGTGAATCGGCATATTCAACAACTGCAACGAGACCTGCCACAGAGCGACGCCGCGTATGTACGCTGATATTCAAGTCGCGTTTAGCCCCCAGAGCCTGATCCTGCTTAACGGGATTCTAGCGGGCATGATCTTTGGTGTGTCCATGGGCCTGCGCCGTGACGACTTCGTTCGCGTATTGCGGCAACCCCACGCGCCCGCTGCCGGCTTGGTGGCGCAGTTTCTTCTACTGCCAGCAGCGACCTGCCTGGCGACAATCGCCTTCGCCGTGCCCGCAGAATTAGCACTGGGTATGATACTCATCGCCTCCTGCCCCGGCGGGACATTCTCCAATATTATGACCTGGCTGGGCCGCGCCAGTGTGCCCGTCTCGGTCAGCATGACCGCCGTTTCGAGCTTGGCGGCCATCGTGATGACCCCCCTTAATTTTGGCCTTTACGCGCAGCTCAACCCCGCCACCCGGGAGTTGCTGCGCGGCATTTCTCTGGAGCCAATGAATATCTTGCTGCTGGTCGCATTGGTACTAGTGCTGCCCATGCTACTGGGCATGGCCGTTGGCAAACGCCACCCTGAATGGGCCACCCGCGCCGAAAAGCCCATGCGCGCGGTCACCCTGCTGGTATTTCTGTGCTTTGTCGTGATCGCCTTCTCCCGCAACCAGCAGCTATTTATGGAGTACGCCGACCGCATCTTGCTGCTCGTTGCCCTGCAAAACGCTGGCGCACTGCTGCTTGGCGACTTGGCAGGGCGCGTTATCAAACTTCCCCAGGCCGAGCGCCGCGCCGTCACCATGGAGGTCGGCATACAAAATTCAGCACTCGGTCTGTCGATCATTTTCACGTTTTTCCCCCAGGCGGGCGGCATGATGCTTATCGCAGGCTTCTGGAGCTTCTGGCATTTGGCTGCCGGCCTTTGTTTGGCTTTTTACTGGTCGCGCAGCGCGGAGACTATTCATGCCTAAACGTATTCTCATTACCGGCGCCGGCGGCTATATCGGTCGCCAACTCAGCCAGCGACTCAGTGAAGATTACTCCGTGATTGGCGTTGATATTCGCCCTACTGACGACGCGAATCACATCCAGTGCGATATTCGCGACCCGAAGCTGGCTGACATTCTGAGCGAGCACCAGGTCAGCCACGTTGTGCACCTCGCCTCAGTACTCGAAGCCAGCGGCGACGAGCAGCGCGACTACGATATCGACGTGAACGGCACACGCAATGTTGTGCAATGTTGCCTGAAGGCCGGTGTACAACACCTCACCGTCACCAGCTCCGGCGCAGCCTATGGCTACCATCCCGACAACCCCAGCTGGATCGATGAAAGCGACCCGCTGCGCGGCAATGACGAATTTGCCTATGCCCGCCACAAGCGTTTGGTTGAAGAGTATTTAGCCGAGCAGCGCCGCGCGCACCCGGAGCTCAAGCAGCTCATTTTGCGCCCTGGCACCGTACTTGGGCGCCAAACCCACAATCAGATTACCCAGCTGTTTGAAAAGAAACGCCTGTTGGCTATTCGCGGCTCTGACTCGCCCTTTGTCTTTATCTGGGACGAAGACCTGCTCCGAATTGTGGAGAAAGGCATTATTGAATCCCAGGTGGGCATGTTTAATCTCGCCGGTGACGGCGCCCTGCGCATTGATGAAGTGGCAAAGCGTTTAAACAAACCCCTGTTGCGCTTACCTGCGGCGCTGCTTAAAACCGCTCTCGCGGTGGGCCATCGACTCGGCCTAAGCCGCTACCGGCCCGAGCAGATTAACTTCTTGCGCTATCGCCCGGTACTGAGCAATCGCCGCTTGAAAGAAGAATTTGGCTATCAACCGCAGTTGAGTTCAGCGCAAGTATTGGAACTGTTTATCGACCACGCCCGCGCCCGGGGGCAGCTATGAAGACAGTACTCATTACCGGTGCCGCCAGCGGTCTAGGCTGGGCGATGGCGCAACAGTTTTATCAACGCGGTGACTGCGTGTGGCTCGTCGACCGCGACGCCGAGGGACTGCAGCAACGCAGCGCAGCACTCGGCAACGAGCGTGTGCACACCGTTGTTGCCGACCTTGCCGATGCAGCCGCTATCGACGCTGTCGCTCAGGCCATCACCGCAAGTGGACGCCTGGATATCCTGGTGAATAACGCCGGTATTACCCACCGCTCTCTCGCCGGCCACACTGATCCGGCGGTGTTTAGAAAGGTAATGGCTATCGACTGGCAAGCCCCTGTATCGCTTAGCATGGCCTTACTCCCGCTGCTGCGACGCAGCCGCGGCAGTATCATTAACATTGGCTCAATGGCGGGCTGGATGCCGGTGCTCGGCCGAGCCGCGTATTGCAGCGCTAAATCTGCACTGAGTCAGTTCTTTGAAGTACTACGCGGCGAAGAACAGGACAATGGTGTGCACGTACTGATGGTCTACCCCGCCTTCGTGAACACCAATATCGAACAAAATGCCCTCGGTGCCGATGGCAACGCTGCGCGGCACGCACGCTCCACCCTCGGCGGCATTGGCGAGCCCGAACCGCTGGCCGCAGCAATTTTACAGGCCGCCGAACGGCGCAAACCACACTTGTTTCCCCATCGCGGCATTTGGTTGGCAAGCTTGCTGTGGCGCGTTGCGCCAACAACCTTCCACCGCCTAATGCGGCGCAAATTTGCCGTGGAACTGGAGCAGCATTAATGGACCCTTGGATTCTTCTGGCGATTTTCGTTTTTGTTGCCTACAGCATTGAAGCGATCACCGGCTTTGGCAGCATTGTTATCGCCCTATCACTCGGCGCCTTGTTGCTACCCATTGAGGCCATGCTACCCGTGCTGGTACCGCTGAATATCTGTATGACAGGCTACCTACTGGCCCGCCACCACCAGCACATTCATTGGCCCACCTTACTTAAGCTGATTCTGCCGTTAATGGTTAGTGGCACCTTGGCGGGCTATCTGTTGAGGCCCTGGCTCGGCGATCAGCTTTTGCAATTATTATTTGGCGCCCTGGTTGTCTGGTTTGCGGGGCGCGAGCTGCTGCGCGCCTATCGCGGTTTGAGCAGCCGCCGTCACGGCGCGCTGTGGACACGGGGCTGGATGCTGGGCGCCGGGATTACCCACGGCCTCTACGCCTCTGGCGGCCCGTTACTGGTCTATGCGTTGACGGGCACCCAACTTGATAAAGCGGCTTTTCGCGCCACACTGATCACCGTGTGGTTCAGCTTAAACAGCTTACTCACCGTCGTCTTCGCCATTGATGGAAGCCTCTACACCGCGCTACCCAAGGTCGCCGCAATTGCCCCGGTGTTAGTCGCCGGCGTCGTCGTAGGTGAATATCTCCACCACCGGGTAGACGAGCAACGTTTTCGCAATGTGGTTTACGCCCTGCTGCTTTTTACCGGTAGTTTGCTGATCATTACCGGCTTTTAAGCACACCAGAACACAAAAAACGATACATAATAAAAACGAGAAAACGCCATGACAACGCACAGCAATAGTAGAACGACCGCCCTAGGCATCCTTGCCTTAGCGCTGCTCAGCCCCAACGCCGAAGCCGAAAACCGCCCCCGCGTTTTAGAGGAGGTGGTCGTCACCGCGCAGAAGAGCCAACAAAGCCTGCAGGACGTTCCAATTTCAATCAGCGCCCTGTCTGGCGACTTTATGCAGGACAACGCCATCGGCGATTTGGTCGCCGTGTCTGCCTACGTACCCAATGTCAGAGTCGAGTTCACCAGCCCGTCCTCACCTCAGGTATTCATTCGCGGCTTTGGCACCAACAGTTTTAACCCCAGCTTCGAGCCTGCGGTAGGGCTGGTTCAGGATGAGGTGTTCTACGGTCGCCCCAGCTACTTCAGCGAATCGATGTATGACCTTGCACGGGTGGAAGTGCTGCGCGGCCCACAGGGCACGCTGTTCGGTAAAAATACGATCGCCGGTGTGTTCAATGTCAGCAGCCAAACTGTCCCCGCCGAGGAAGGCAGTGAAGGGAAGCTGAGCTACCGCGACGAAGAATACGGTGAACAACGTCTTGAGGCGGGCGTCGGGTATCGCTTTAGCCCCAGTCTCGGACTGCGCTTGTCCGCCATGAAGTGGCAGCGCGACGGCCGCCTGGAAAATACCAAACTCGAGCGAAAAGAGGACGACCGCGACCAAGACGCGCTGCGAGCAAAGCTCAATTGGCAACCGAGTGACCGCAGTGAACTGGAGTTTATTGCGCAGCAATCCGTCACCCGCGTTAACTTCTGGCCACGGCAGTTAATGAAGCTCGACGACGATACCCGAGACTATTTGCAAAACTTCGATCCCGAAATCGAAGATGACCCTTTCAACTTCCAAACCAGCTTTAATGAAGACGGCAAGCTCTACCAGCGCTCAGATAGCTTGGCCCTGCGCGGTAGCTATGACTTTGGTGAAGTGGCTGGCTTATCGCGACTGGACACCACCGCTGTCATCGGCCTGTCCTGGTTGGATGTCGAACAACGACAGGACCTGGATGTCTCCCCCGCCGATTTATTGACCTTGGACGAGGTCGACGATTATCGCCAACAAACTTTCGAGTGGCGCTTTAGCGGCGCGGCAGACAGCTTATTTGGGCTGGGTGGAAATGTTGAATTTATCGGCGGCCTGTATTATTTCCAGAGTGACTTTCGCATCATTGCCGACATTATTGCTGGCCAGGATATTGCCTCCTACGTGCTAACCAAAGATGCCCAGCAGCTACTAAGTGGCAGTAGTAATGTGCCCGGCAACCCTTTGGCCGGCACCTTGGCCGCCATCCTGCCGCAATTGACCAACCTACTTCAGGAAACCGATTACTACCGTTTTGACTATCGCCAGGACACCGCCGCCACCGCATTGTTTGGCCAGGTGAGCTGGGATATTAGCGAAAAGTGGGTACTTACACCGGGACTGCGCCTGAACCGGGAAACGAAGAAGTCCACTCCCACTGGCCAAGGCGTGTGCAGCAACCCATTGCTGCCCTGTATTACCGCAACCCTCACTGGCGGCCAGGACTACGCCCCCGGCGAGATTGAACGCACTGAAACCCAGTTATCCCCCAAGCTCACACTCAGCTACTTTTTGAACGACGACATTTCCTTTTTCACCAGCCTCTCCCGCGGCTTCAAAAGTGGTGGCGTTAATGCCATTTCCTTCACTGGCGAGCAGCTGGAGTTCGAGCCGGAAGAGGCGCAATCTTTCGAACTGGGCCTGCGTAGCCGCTGGCTCGATAACAGCCTACAGCTCAATATGACTGCCTACCGCATGGACTTTGATGACCTTCAGGTTCTTGCATTTAACGGTCTACTGTTCGACGTTACCAATGCCGCGGCTGCATTTTCCGAAGGTATCGAGAGCGAGATTCAGTGGCTCACACCCTATACCCCGCTCAGCATCAACGCCTCACTGGGCTACCTGCGCGCCCGTTACAAAAAATATGAAAACGGCCCGGCACCCATTAGCGATGGCATCGGCGCCAAACAAGACCTCAGCGGGAAACGCCTGGCTTTCGCGCCGGAGTTAACGGCCACAATAAGCCCAACGCTGGAGTATCAGCTGGGCAACCTTCTGCTGCGTGCCAGCATGAATATTCAGCATCAGGGTGAGCACTACACGGACACCGACCTGGACGACAATACGCGCATTCCCGACACCACAACCGTCGCCGCAAACCTGACACTGCGCAGTGACGAACAAGGCTGGGCGCTGACGGTTGGCGGCAAAAATTTAAGTGACGAGCGCAGCCTCAACCAAGTGATTGATACCGCGATGTTCCCGGGCACCTATAACCCAAGCCAAAACCCCGGCCGGAGCGTATTCGCCAGCATGAGCTACCAGTGGTAGGCAGCGACACTAACCGCTATTGCCAAATCCTATGAGAACGATAGATTTTTAAGATTTAATCTTAGCGATTCGAGCACGTATGATGCCTCCTTAATTTACCCAAGGAAGTAATACCCGTGCTTAACAACAGCGTTAAAAATACCCTCGCGGTCGTCGGCCTGTGCCTTGGCGGCCTTGCTACCAGCGCAACAGCCAACGCCGATGCCGCGCTTCGCGCCCAGGCACAAGCCTTTTTCAAACCACTGCCCGCGGCAATGCCTGGCAGCGAAAATGACACGCCCGAGCGCATTGCCCTAGGTGAACAGCTCTATTTTGAAACGGCGCTATCGACCAATGGTAGTCAGTCTTGCAACAGCTGCCACCAAGTGGACAACAACGGTGCCGGTGTCGACAACGAGCCCACCTCGCCAGGCGCGCTCGGCGAACGCGGCGGTCGCAACTCACCCACCTCGTTTAACGCCGGCTTTCACATTGCACAGTTCTGGGACGGCCGCGCCGCCGACCTGAAAGCCCAGGCAAAGGGCCCCATTCTCAACCCGGTAGAAATGGCCATGCCCGATGAAGCAACCGCTGAACAGCGGCTGCGTGACGCGGGTTACGCAACAGCCTTCGCCAAGGCCTTTCCCAATGCTGAGCCCGCGCTGAGCTACGACAATATGGCCGAAGCGATTGCCGCCTTCGAGCGCACGTTGATTACCCGCGACCGTTTTGACGAGTTCTTGGCGGGCGACGACCAAGCACTGAGCGCAGCGGAAAAGCAGGGCTTGAAAACCTTCATTAGCACGGGCTGCATCGCCTGCCACAGCGGCGCGACATTGGGCGGCACCATGTACCAAAAAATGGGTGTGGTGAATGCCTATACCAATACCAGCGACATTGGCCGTCAGGAAGTAACCGGCAAGGCGAGCGACCGCTTTGTGTTTAAGGTGCCAGCGCTGCGCGATATTTCACGCACCGCGCCCTACTTCCACGATGGCGCGGCCAAAACGTTGGACGAAGCGGTAAAACAGATGGCGTGGTTACAACTTGGCCGCTCACTCAGCGACGCTGACACGGCGAGCATTGTCACCTTCCTGAACGCATTGGAAAATACCCGGCCAGTAACCTTAAGTTCAGTTAAATAAGTTCAGCGAAATAAGCGCACAAAAAAACAGCGGCAAGAGCCGCTGTTTTTCCCTCTGCGGATAGGCTATTGCGCAGCGCCCCTTATCAAGCGCTTCTCGCCACGCTCGTGTCCTAAGCGCGCCTGCTCGACAACATAGTGCTTGATCGCGATGGCTTCATCGTTATCAATAAACTCACCTCTCGCGGGCATGCCCATGGAGGCCAACGCACCGTCGCGCACAATGGCAAGCCACGCGTCGTCGAGATCATTAATGCGGTAACGCAAATCGGAAATCAGCCCCGCACTAATGGCATTGCCGCCGTGACAGACCGCGCAGTAGAGGTTGAACAGCTCACGCCCTTTCGCAATGTCTTCATCGCTTGCCGCCGCCAATGCGGGCTTTGGCAGGGCTTGCTCAACAACAGGGATGCGCGGCAGTTCGGTATTGGCACCGAGCTTAAAGACCAGCACGCGGCTAATATTGATCATATTCCTCGGGCCAGATACCGCTCCGTAGGGCAGGCCACTGATACCTCCCCAGCCCTGGGCAATGGCAATGTACTGCTCACCATCAAGCTCATAGCTCATCGGTGCAGCCATCAAACCTCCCTGTACATCTTTTTGCCAAAGCAACTTCCCGGTATCGGCCGCGCGGGCGCGAAACTGCCCGTCCAAGTCTCCTTGAAATAGCAAGTTCCCCGCCGTGGACAGCAAGCCGCTGGCCGAGAAGTAGCCGCCCTCAATTCGCCAGGCATCGGTATTGCTAACAGGGTCCCTCGCGATCAGCACCGACTGCAGCAGCATTTCACCCATTGCCTTGCGTTGCTCTACTGTCACCTGGTCGGGCACCTCGAGCATTGCTTCAACAGCGTAGTTGGTATTCCAGGTGCCCTTGCGGTCCTTCGCGGAAAAGTCGTCTGAATAGATTGCCCCCGAACTCATCGCCGGAATGTACACCAAGCCGGTTTGCGGGCTGAATGACATGGGCTGCCAATTGTGGGCGCCACTGGGCGCGGGTCGCACCATGCCCGGGAAAGTACCATCGCGCAGGCCCGCGGCTTCCACCGGCCGCCCCGTTTCCATATCCACATGGCTCGCCCAGTTTACGGGCATGTATTTCTCAGCTGACAATAATTCGCCGCTGCGGCGATCGAGCACATAAAAGAAGCCGTTTTTCGGCGCTTGCATAATGACCTTACGCTCGACGCCATCAATCTCTAACTCGGCGAGAATCATGTGCTGTGTCGCCGTGTAGTCCCAACTGTCGCCGGGGGTCGTTTGGTAGTGCCAGACATACTCCCCAGTGTCAGCTTTCACGGCCACAATCGACGACAGGAATAAATTATCGCCTTTGCCATCACTGCGCGCTTTGCGGTTCCAGCTCGAGCCATTGCCAACCCCGATGTAAAGCAGATTCAGCTCGGGGTCGTAGGCGAAAGAGTCCCAAGCGGTACCGCCGCCCTTGCCATTTTCCCACCATTTACCGTGCCAGGTTTTGGCGATCATTTTCTGGGTGTCGTCTTCAAAGCCCTTTGCCGGATTGCCGGGCACCGTATAAAAACGCCAGTCCAGTTCACCGGTCTTTGCGTCAAAGGCACTCACATAACCGCGAACGCCGAGTTCGGCACCGCCGTTACCGATAATGACGCGGCCGTCGACAATACGCGGCGCACCGGTAACGGTGTAGGGGTCTTGCTGGTTTATTCGGGTATCCACCTGCCATTGCAGCTCGCCTGTGTGCCTGTCGAGGGCACTCAAGCGGCCATCATAACTGGCGACGTAAACAGCGTTGCCCCAAAGCGCCACCCCACGGTTAACCCCGTCGCAGCAGCCATTGACGCCGTAGTCCTTGGGAACCTTGGGGTCGAAGTGCCAAAGCAATGCGCCGTTACGTGCATCAAAGGCGAGCACGTGGCCCCACGACGCCGTTACATATAGCACGCCGTCTGCCATTAGCGGCGTGCTCTCAATGCCGCGACGCGTGGGCAAGTCGGCATACCACGCCAGGCCCAGCTCACTTACCGTGTCATCGTTGATCTGCTTGAGCGGACTAAAACGCTGCTCGGCATAATCACGTCCGTGACTCACCCACTCACCGGGCGCGGCAGCAATGATTCGTTCAGCATTAACAGGCTGGCTATCAGCGCTGACCTTCGTGTCAACGTCGCGGCTACAGCCGCTTAGGGTCATCGCGAGCAGCACAGTACTGCTCAACAGGCGCATTGCAGTCTTCATAGCAATTCCTATTTATTGGTTTTCTGGGAAGCACGGGGAGCAGCTACGCTCCCCTATTGAGACACTGGCTAAATGACGAGCGATCAGCCCTTGAGTTTTAGCAGCAGGTTGTAGAAGCGCGTGGCGAAATTGCCATAGGGTGGGCGCAGCCACTCCATCGGTGAGAAACCGGGCTGATAGTAGATCGGACGCAGCTTACTGAAGGTGATAAACCCTTCATAGCCGTGATAGTGACCCATGCCACTGCCGCCCACACCACCAAAGGGCAGATCGTGCTGAGCAAGGTGGAACAGCGCATCGTTAACCGTTACGCCACCCGACATGACCCGCTCAATATACATGTCGGCCAACTCGCGCTTCTTGGTGAAAGGGTAAAACGCCAGCGGGCGGTCATGGGCATTCACGTAGTCGACCACCTCGGACGGGGTGTCGTACTCCAACACCATTAACAGCGGGCCGAAAGTTTCGCGCTGGCGAATGGTCATTTCGGGCGTGGTGTCCAACACCAGGTGCAGCGGCAGTTTTCGCGCCTCGATATTCGCGTCTTGGTCGTTCAGGTTGATGACCGTTGCCCCCTTCGAACGCGCATCCTCAAGCGTCGCCTGTAATCGCTGCATCGAGCGGTCGTCAATAATTGAGGTGTAGTCTTGATGATTAATATCAGGGCAGTGCTTGGCAACGTAGCGTTTGGCCTCGTTCACAAAGGCTTCTCGTTGGCTGCTGTGCACGAATACATAGTCGACGTTGGTGCAAATTTGCCCGGCATTGAATTGCTTGATGAACATGATTCGTCCAACGGCTTTTTCAATCGGGTAGTCTGGGTCAATCACCGCAGGGGCCTTACCGCCTAGCTCTAACACCACTGGTGTCAGATTTTGCGCTGCGGCAGCCATCACCGACCTGCCGGTCTGGCCTGAGCCGGTAAACACGAGCAGGTCGAAGGGGATCTTCGAAAATTCGATACCGACACCGCCGGTTTCATCAAAAAACTGCAGCTTGTCTTCAGCGAAGTACTTGGCGGTCAACTCGCGAAGCAAGGCGCTCAGTGCGCGCGAGTTCTCAGACATTTTCACCATGGCGCGATTGCCGGCGGCAAAGGCTTGGGCAATGGGCACAAAGCTGAGGTTTACCGGAAAGTTCCACGGTACGATGATTCCCACCACGCCCAAGGGCTGGGGAATGACACGGTTGCGACCGCCGGGAAACATGGTGTGATCAACGTGGCGTTTTTGTACGCGCATCCATTTTTTTAGATGCTTGATCACATCGTTGATGGCATCGGTTACTGCGATGATTTCCGCAAACAAACTCTCGTGACGTGAGCGATTGCCATAATCCTGACAGATCGCATCAATAATCGCTTCGCGGTTGTCGCTAAGCATGCTCTTCAAGCGCTGAAGGTCTTGTTTGCGCTCGCTGTAGCTGGGCACTGGCGCGGCCAAATAGGCCTGGCGCTGTAGCTCAAATGCCTGGTGAAGTGGTACAGCAATCTCATTGACGGCGGGTTGTATTGCGTTCATAGCCTTCCCCTTGTTTATCGTTTTATCAGGTTTGGCGATCGCACAACGCTTGGCGGCGAGTTTTCACCCTCCAAGTGCGACCGAAATCATCACTTGAGGGCGATGTTACCGCCGAACACACCGCTAGGCGATGTGAAGAGCGGACAGATTCAACCCGCCTAGCGCAATAGCAGCAGCGGCTTTTGGGTCTTGCTGAGCATTTTTGCCGTAAAGCTACCCAACAGCACATCGCGAATGCGGTGGTGGCTGTACGCCCCCATAACGGTGAGATCGATCCCTTCTTTCGCCTGGTAACTGATGAGTGCCTCGTCGATCTTTCCCTGCAGCTGCACACTCTCGTGCGCTATGCCCGCCGCCGTGAGCCGGCGACTGCCATCCGCTAAAATCTCCGCCGCCCGTTTGTCGTCGCCAACGTAAACCAGCTTGCAGGGAATGTCTTTGAAGAGCGGGCTGGCGGCCACCATGTCCAGGGCCTTCTGAGACGCCTCGGTGCCGTTATAGGCAAGCATGACGTTCTTCGGTGCACTAAACGCACTGTTCACCACCAGTACCGGCCGGTGCAAGCCGCGAATAACACTTTCCAAATGCGCACCTAACTGCCCCGCGTGATGCTCCTCTCCGCGCACGCCCATCACCAGCACGCGGATATCTTGCTCGTTCTCAATCAGCGATTCCTGCAGACTGCCGTGGCGCTGCCAGCACTCAACCTGTTCCACGCCATCTGCATGCACCCGTTCTTCGGCTGCCTTGAGCATCAATTTACCCTTCTGCATCAACAGCCTGCTGCGCTCTTGCTCAACCCGGGTGAGCTCTTCCAGCAGCTCTTCCTGACTGCCAAGGCCAATACTGCCGCTTAAATCGGCCACCGCCGCCTGCGGGCGATGTTCAAGATTGTGCAGCAGCTTAACCGGCGCCTGAACGCGGCTGGCGATCCACGCCGCGTAGTCGCACACGGCAGTGCTAAGTGCGGCGCCATCAATGCAGGCCAAGACATAGTTATCCGTCATCAGTGGGCTCCCAGCACTTTTTCAATTTCTTCGGGTTTATCGTGAATACCAAAGCGATCGACAATGGTTGCCGTGGCATCGTTTAAGCCAATCAACTCGACCTCTGCACCTTCTCGGCGGAATTTGATGACCACCTTGTCCAAAGCGGCAACGGCAGAAATATCCCAAAAATGGGCGCGGCTCAGGTCTATGACCACCTTATCAAGGGCTTCCTTAAAGTCAAAGTTTGCCGCGAAGCGATCCGCTGAATTAAAGAACACCTGACCGACGACACGGTAGTTGCGCTGGCCGCCGCCCTCTTTGAGCACGCTGTCCACATACATGAAGTGGCTGACCTTATTGGCAAAGAACAGCGCCGCGAGCAGCACACCCGTCAGCACCCCGAAAGCCAGGTTATGGGTCCATACCACAACCGCCACCGTGGCAAGCATAATAATGTTGGCCGACAGTGGGTTAGTCTTAAGCCCCTTGATGGAGGACCAGTTAAAGGTGCCGATCGACACCATAATCATTACCGCCACCAGCGCTGCCATCGGAATACGCGACACCCAATCGCTGAGAAAAACCACCATCGTCAGCAACATCGCCCCAGCAAAGAAGGTCGACAAGCGGCCTCGGCCACCCGACTTAACATTGATAACCGACTGACCGATCATGGCACAGCCCGCCATACCGCCGAGCAAGCCCGAGAAAATATTGGCAATACCCTGGCCTTTACACTCGCGGTTCTTATCGCTGCCCGTGTCGGTGAGGTCGTCGACGATCGTTGCCGTCATCAGCGACTCCAGCAAACCCACCACCGCCAACGCGGCCGAGTAAGGAAAGATGATCTGCAGTGTTTCCCAGTTCAGCGGCACGTCTGGCCACAGGAACATAGGCAGCGTGTCGGGCAGCTCACCCATGTCGCCTACCGTGCGAATGTCCAAACCGACAATGAGGCTAAATGCCGTGAGCGTCAGGATACATACCAATGGCGACGGAATAACCTTGCCCACTTTAGGCAGTAGCGGGAACAGGTAAATTATCCCCAGACCCGCCGCCGTCATAGCGTAGACATGCCACGTTACGTTAGTGAGTTCGGGCAACTGCGCCATAAAGATCAAAATGGCCAGGGCATTCACAAAGCCGGTGACCACCGAGCGCGACACGAAGCTCATCAGCTGGCCTAGCTTTAGGTAGCCTGCAATGATCTGCAATACCCCGCAAAGCAAGGTCGCGGCTAGCAAATACTGCAAGCCATGCTCCTTAACGAGGGTAACCATCAGCAGCGCCATCGCCCCCGTGGCCGCCGAGATCATCCCCGGGCGGCCGCCGACGATGGCAATGACCACCGCGATACAAAACGACGCATACAGGCCGATTTTGGGGTCTACGCCCGCGATGATGGAAAAAGCGATCGCTTCGGGAATCAGCGCCAGCGCAACCACTAAACCAGCGAGGATATCGGCGCGGATATTGCCGAGCCAGTCTTCTTTTTTCGACAGTAGTAACATGAAAAACTCGATTTCTTTGGGGGTAATTTCAGGGCTGTCGACACAATGGCCGCAGCGAGCCGAAGAGGCATCAAGCCAGCTCCGGCGAGGAATTTTCGGCGATTATACAGAGATTGACCGGGGGCTTCCTCCGGTCATTGTGGGGAAATGTCGCAGCCAGCGGCGGCAGCGGGCGCAGCTATGCGAAGAAGTCATTCACCGCCCGGCAGACCCGGTCGATATCCGCTACCGACATTCCGTAGTACAGTGGCAGGCGCAATAGGCGCTCGCTCTCGCTGGTAGTATAGCGATCGGCGCCATGAAAACGGCTGTATTGACTGGCGGCATCGGCAGAGTGCAGCGGCACATAGTGGAAAACAGCGAGGATGCCTTGAGCCTTTAAATGTGACAGCAGTTGCCCGCGCTGTGCTAGGTCAGCCACCTTCAGATAAAACATATGGGCGTTGTGATCACAATGAGAAGGAATCGTCGCCAAACTGACCACCCCCTTCTGAGCCAGCGGCGCTAGCAATTCGTAATATCGCTGCCAACTTTGCAAGCGATGTTCGGTGATTTGCTCAACACGCTCTAATTGCCCCCACAGGTAGGCAGCCTGCAGCTCACTGGGCAAATAACTGCTGCCGACATCCACCCAGGAATACTTGTCGACCTCGCCGCGAAAAAATTGACTGCGGTTAGTCCCCTTTTCTCGAATAATCTCCGCGCGTTGCGCAAATTTCTCGTCGTTAATGATAAGTAGGCCGCCTTCGCCGCCGCTCGTCACATTCTTGGTTTCATGGAAACTGAAAGCAGATAGATGCCCGTGGGTGCCGACAGCTTGGCCGCAGAAGCGCGACTGTACGGCTTGAGCCGCGTCCTCAACCACATACAATTGATAGCGCGCCGCCAGATCCATAATGGCATCCATCTCACAGGCAACACCGGCATAGTGAACGGGGACAATCGCCCGCGTTTTTTCCGTAATCGCGGCTTCGATCAACGTCTCATCAATATTCATGGTATCCGGGCGCACATCGACGAAGACGATTCTAGCCCCGCGCAGGGCAAAAGCATTTGCGGTACTAACAAACGTGTAGCTAGGCATAATAACTTCATCGCCTGGCTGAATATCGATTAGCAGCGCCGCCATTTCCAGAGCATGAGTACAAGACGGCGTAAGCAGCGTCTTTGGCACTGCTAAGCGCTCTTCAAACCATTGCTGGCACCGCTTACCAAACTGGCCATCGCCGGATATTTTGTCGCTGGCCATTGCCTGCATCACATACTGCTGCTCGTTGCCTGTGAGCGGCGGGCGGTTAAAGCTAAGAAAATCTTTCATCAACAGCCCTCAAAGCGCGTACGAAATTTTAATTTGCCCAGCAAGGACGCCCCCTGTTCATCGCGCAACTCGGTAATTTTTAGCAAGCCGCTGCCACACACTACCACCGGGCACTTCTCTTCCATAAAAATGACTTTCCCCAGGTGAGCCTGGCGATTTTCAACGTTGACATCAGCCAAGGCGACAGCGTCCAGCAGCCGTACAGGAAGCCCCCCCACCAATGCCGAGGCCCCTTTATAGGGGTAGCCCACCGCATCGATAAACCGCCGCAGCTCAACAGCAGAACGGGAAAAATCTACCCGGTAGTCTGCATCATCACGCCATAAGCTATAGCTGGCATTGGCCTCATCCTGCGCCTCCCCTTGCAGGCTGCCTGACGTAAGAATGGCGCCGCCCACCTCGACCACCAGTTTGGCGTACAGCGAAGCCGCCTGATCAATGGCGTCGGCAATTTTAAGTGGATAAGTAATCGGCGTAGCCGCTTGGGCAACGATATCGCCGCGATCATACTGATCAGCCGCCAATAACGCCGTAACGGCAATTTCATCACAGCCATCAATAAGCATATTGACCAGGGGCGCAAAGCCGCGATATCGCGGCAGCGGCGAGTCGTGAAAAACAATTAGCTTATCGGTTTCATCGATCAGCCAACGCCAGCCAATAGCAAAAATTGCGTCACACTGCTCGTCAACACCATACAAGGCTCCTCCACGCGCACAAAACGTCAGCGACGAGGCTTTGCAATAATCTTCGATATCATCAAAGGCATCGTACTCAATCGCGGCATCACGAGCCGCCATAACATAGCCGACTGCTTCGCCACCAAAGGTCTCGAAAAATGCTTTCAGAGACTGCAGCCCCTTAGCGCCAATAATGTGAAACCCTACTTTCATGACGGCTCAAACATCTCCCGGTATTGCGAGACCAAGTTATCCTCGGAGAAAACGCTCGCAACCCGCTGCTTATTGCGCTGCGCCACTTCGGGCGCAATATGGTTGAGGTCGAAATCTTCTATATCAAAGACTTTGATGCCCTCTTCTGCGAACAATGCCCAAGGTGTAATGTCGCTGCGCATGTACACTTTTTTCCCCAAGCCCAACAAACTGATTTTATTACCCATAGCCTGTTGACGGCGGTGGTTAAACACGGCGATATCCACCTCACTCAGCAAACGAACATAGTCATTGAGGGGCATGAAGCCCGTGAGGGCCTGGAATTTATCGCCAAATATCCTCTGCCCTTCAGCAATAACCGCATCAGCATAGCGCTTACGACCATAGGACAGCGGCGCAACGACACGAATATTTTCCCCAGCAAAAGGCGCTATGCGCTCGAGAATCTCCAAGTGCTCATTGCGCGGGTCAGCGGAATTACCCACCAAGATCACCGTCTCTGTGGAGCTTTCTCCAGCGCTGACTTCAGGTAGGGGCTTATACAAATTACTTGAGTACATGAAGCAACGATGCGCCTGTCCCGAAGCGCCATACCACTGCCTGGCCAACGCAATATCGCCATCAATATAGCTAACAAGGTGGCCGATGCGCCGAATAACAAATGCCCGCACGCGCTCAAAAATATTTGCACGTAAGCTGCGTTTGCGGAAGATAAAATGATAGAGGTCAGCCCCCCACATAATCCAATAGCACTTCTTGAGCACCCAGTATTGCAGCGCCAGTATTTTAACGAGGTCTTTGGCAAACAAGCCGTGTAGAAATATCTTCTCGGCAGACTTAAACTCGGTGTAATAGAGTTTAAGCAAAGCAATGCGGCCTATCGACTTAGGCACCAGGACAACATTTTCACGCGCATTGACGACAAACTTATCGTCCTCCCGAATTATAAATCGGTGCTCACTGCTATCGAAATGCTGCTCAACGAAATCGATGAAAGGCTCGGTAAACTTCTGAGCATTCATGCAGTGAACAATGCGCGCTGCGCCGCTAGCTGTGTTCATTCATGCTCCAGCAGCGATAGAAGGTAATCACCATATCCACTTTTACCCAGAGACTGCCCCAAGCGTTCAATATCCGCATTGCTCAGCCAGCCGCGGAAATACGCAATTTCTTCCAAGCAGGCGATCTTGTAGCCCTGCCGCGACTCAATGGTTTCAACGAAGTGCGCCGCCGCTAACAGACTGTCATGGGTGCCGGTGTCTAGCCAGGCAAAACCTCGCCCCAATAACTCGACTTGAAGATCCCCACGCTCAAGGTAAGCATTGTTGATGCAGGTAATTTCCAGTTCACCGCGTTCGGAAGGTTCTATCTGCTTGGCAATATCCACCACATCATTGTCGTAAAAATACAAGCCGGTAACCGCAAAGTGACTCTTCGGCTTTTGCGGCTTTTCTTCTATCGACAGCGCCCGTCGCTGCTCATCAAACTCGACAACACCAAAACGCTGAGGGTCTTTAACTTGATAGCCAAATACGGTTGCGCCTTTGCCTCGCGCAGCCGCGGACTCAAGCATTGGCCGAAACCCTTGGCCATAGAAAATATTATCCCCGAGCACTAAGCATACGCTGTCATTGCCGATAAATTGCTCGCCAATAATAAACGCCTGCGCCAAGCCCTCCGGTTTCGCCTGTACTGCATAGCTCAGGTGAATGCCAAAATCACTGCCATCACCCAACAAGCGCTGAAATGATGATTGATCTTCAGGGGTGGTGATGATCAAGATGTCACGAATTCCCGCCAGCATTAACACCGATAGCGGATAATAAATCATCGGCTTGTCATAGACTGGCAGCAGCTGCTTAGACACCCCTTTGGTAATCGGGTGCAATCGGGTGCCGCTGCCCCCGGCTAATACGATCCCCTTCATGAAACGTCTCCGTCTCCAACGCCTAGGCGCTGCCTCTGATAGCTACCGTCCTGAACACGCTGGCACCACTGCGTATTTTGCAAGTACCAATCTATAGTCTTGTTCAGGCCACTTTCAAAACTCTCTACCGGCACCCAGCCCAACTCGCGCTCGATTTTGCCTGCATCGATGGCGTAGCGCTTATCATGGCCAGGACGGTCGGTAACAAAACAAATCAACTGACGATAACTGGCGACACCTGGGGGGGGTTGCGGACACTTTGCATCAAGCAAATCACAAATACGCTCCACCACCTCAAGGTTCGTTTTTTCATTGTGGCCACCGATGTTGTAAGTCTGGCCAACCGCTCCCTTTGTGAGCACCGTCACCAGTGCTCGGGCGTGATCTTCCACATACAACCAGTCCCGCACTTGATCGCCCTTGCCATATATCGGTAGCGCCTTTCCTTCCAGCGCATTAAGAATCACCAGCGGGATCAATTTCTCTGGGAAGTGATATGGGCCGTAGTTATTAGAGCAATTCGTCAGCATAACGGGCAGGCCGTATGTGCGACCCCAGGCGCGCACTAGGTGATCAGAGCTCGCTTTACTCGCTGAATAAGGCGAGCTAGGGGCATAGGGCGTCTGCTCTGTAAACAACTCTTCTGGTCCTTCGAGGTCGCCGTAAACCTCGTCGGTAGATATGTGATGAAAACGGAACGCCGGTTTGCGTTCTTCGTCTAGGCCAGACCAATAGCCGCGCACGGCCTCGAGCAGCTGGTATGTACCAACGATATTGGTTTCGATAAATGCTGCAGGGCCATCTATCGAACGGTCGACATGGCTCTCCGCCGCCAAGTGCATTACCGCGTCAGGCTGATGTTCTCGAAGTACCCGCGCCATCGCCTGGCCGTCACAAATATCGAGTTTTTCAAACTGGTAACGCGGATTTTGTTCTGCACCGGGCAGTGATTCTAGATTGCCCGCGTAAGTTAGTTTGTCGACATTGACGACGCTGTGATCAGTGTTTGCTAGCAGGTGCCTCACAACAGCCGAACCAATAAAACCAGCGCCGCCGGTGACCATTATTTTCATCGTCGTTTCTCGTCTAGGGCCTATGCCCCTTCAATTTTCTGGTAGCTGTCGGTGGTTGCCCCCATCAGCCCACTCAACACCCCTGCATTGCGCGACATTTTCATCAGCGCCTTGTAGTACGCCACGCGCTGAAACAATACAGCGGATAGCAATACCAGCAGGCCGTTTAGCGCGACTTGGAAAGTCGCCGACAGCAACAAACCCACCGCCGAACGGCCGGCTTCGCGTTTTCGCCGAGACAAGGTGATACCCGCGCGATATTTCCGTTTCGCTAACCAACGGCTGCTCAACCTTGATGTAGGGATCTCTTCATGAACACGCGCCTCTGCGCACTCAAAAATTTCCACGCCACGCTCTACCGCTGCACAGAAAAACAGGGTATCGGTGCCGCCAGCCAGCGGGCGACTCTCATCAAAGCGCAGGCCCAGCTCTTGGGTCACATAAATCGGTATCAGCACATTGTTTGTGGCGCAACTGCCCAGTGCTGTACCCGTTGGGCGCCCTTTATCAAAAAAGATCTTCCCCATATATTGGGGTGCCCCTTGCGGCAGCTCGGGCACTACCGCGCCGTGCACAACGGCTTTGCCACCGAGCGACAGAGCATAGCGGTAAAGTTCACATAGCCAATCGGACTCCACCCATTCGTCATCGTCGATAAATACCAAATAGTGGGCACCGAGCTGATGGGCAACATCTATAGCCCGATTGCGAGCAAGCGGGATACCCCGCCGAGGCTCGTGCTCATAATGCAGCGCAACACCCAGTTTGGTTTGCCAATCGCGACATACCGTTTTTGCAGACTGCTGAGGGTCGTTATCAATAACGCTGACGATAACCTCCGTCCCCTCGGGAGAAGCCATCGCCGCAATACTGGCCAACGCCTTCGCCAGCAGCTTTGGCCGCTGGCAGCTGCAGATGGCAATGTTCATTCGCACTACGCTGGTGTCAGTCATCATCTGCAAGCCTGTTAGCGCTGCTCAGCAATGCGGCGGTAAAAATCGAGGTAGGCATCCACGATGACCTGGCGGCTGTATGTTGTGGCATAAACCTGCGTCGCATTTTCTACCAGCCTCTCGCGAAGCGCTGCATCTGTCAGCGCAAGGTTCATCGCTTCACTAAGCTGGCCGACGTCGTCAATATCCGTCAGTAAACCCGAGTAGTCATGTTCAATTACCTCGCCGGGGCCCTGAGAGCGGGTGGCAATAATTGGGCAGCGATGGGCAAAAGACTCCATCACGATTGAGCCCAGACCTTCATGTCGCGAGGGGCAAATAAAGGCATCGACGCTGCGCATAAGCGCAGTAACATCATTCCGCCAGCCCAAAAAGCGAACACGCTTATCCAGCCCCAGTTCACTGCACAGCGACTTTAAGGCCTGCTCTTCCGGGCCGCTGCCAGCCAGCCACAAGACTGCGTCGGGCACATTAACCAATGCGCGCAGCAGGGTATCAAAGCCCTTGTTTACGTGGAGACGCCCTGCAGCGAGTAACAGTGGAACATCAGCAGGCGTGTCAAAGCTGTCTCGCGGCAGAGGCTCGACCGGGGTTTCATCGGCGAAATTGGGAATGTGAACCACACGCTCCTCGGGCATTCCCCCCTCGATCAGGTGCTGACAAATTCCTTTGCTGATCCCCACCCAGTAGTCAGCCTGCTGGTAATACTTCAGTTTGTAATAATGGCCGAGCCGGTTCACCAGTACGTAATCACCCTTTGGCGTTGCGTCACTGGCGCGCCCCATCCAGGTCATGACCACGTCCGGCTTGAAAGCACGCAGACGGCGGCGATACACCCAGGCGTCGTAAAAATCGAATTTACCGCCAAAGCGAAAGCCCTCTGCTTCCACGCCCTGGCTACGCAGGGCGTCCAGGCGGTGAGCATGGCGGCGAATAAAAGCGCGCTCGTGAATACTGCCCGATGCCTGCAGTGCGGCACTCAAGCGTACAAAAAAGTTTTCGGCACCGCCGTGCTCGGCGCCCGCTAGAACTTGGGCGATGCGCAGGGATCCACTCATGATGCGTCAGGGTCCTTCATATTTGTCGACGAGGGCACAGCCTCGTTCTGGCTGAGCCCATCGTGAAACAGCAAGCCATGGGTGCCAGGGAAACTGTCTCGACTTCGGGTTTGAATCAGAGTGTCTATTCTCTGGTGGAAGTTATCGATTTTCCGCTGCGTCTTTTTCTGCTGCAGCGCTCTTGGCTGCCACCGCAGCGGAATCAGGTTGGAGCTACCGAGGCCGTCAATCACAACCAGCCGGCGAATATTCTCGCCGGCCTCGCTAACGTCGCGCTGCACGACAACATTGTGAACAAGAATATCGCGCGACGGCACGCAATGCGCGAGCCAATGCTTGCATAGCACGTCAACCGCGGCCTGGCAGCCTGGCGTATAACCACGCTCCCAGACATATTGTTTCAGGGTGATGGAAATGCGCCCATCACTGTCGCGAATGAGTTCCGAGCTAAGGCCGCGCCCCATGTCGGTGTCGACAAAGCCAAAGCAGCGACTAACGTGATCGAAAATACTCTCCGGATAGTGGCGCTCAAAGCCCTGCATAACGTGAAACTCTTCCAAACTGTCATCAAAACTAGACAGTGGCTTGAGGTTCTTGGGAAAACCCTTTTTTCGACGACAATCCTCGAGCGTGAAGTCGGGACGCCTCACTTTGATACAGCGATCGGCATCAGCGGGGTCGATAAAGCACAGTCGATTCCCGCCCTGTGCAAAGGGTTTCTGCGAGCTCAGCGCAATTGTCATTTCATCGACCCGTCGAGGTGGATATCCCGCGCCCACACATAGTCATGGCTGAAG
This sequence comes from Spongiibacter sp. UBA1325, assembly GCF_002306875.1. Taxonomy (NCBI): domain Bacteria; kingdom Pseudomonadati; phylum Pseudomonadota; class Gammaproteobacteria; order Cellvibrionales; family Spongiibacteraceae; genus Spongiibacter; species Spongiibacter sp. UBA1325. Next base: position 54,310 of record NZ_DBTD01000004.1, on the reverse strand, counting down.
GGGATTCCCATACTGGCTTCAACGATATATTGAGCATAGAGCCGTGAATTCATTTCCTGGTGGTAGAACTGCCGCGCCCGTGATGCCCAGTGCTGCCGTTTAGCATCGTCAAAATGAAACTCGCGAATTTTCGCCAGCAGATCATCTTCATCATTAAAATAAACGGCGGACTCTTCGGGAAGAAGCTCGTCGAAGCGCGGGCCACTGTGGGTGAACTGCAAAATGCCATTGCCCGCCAACTGCGCCATTCGCGCGGATGAATACCAATAGTCACCCTCTTGGCGGTTCAGGTTTAGCCCCATTTTTGTTTCGGCCAAGGCGCGATCGTAGTCGCGCCCCCACACCGGCGCCTCGCCAAAACTGCCATAGGTTTTGAAATTCATTTGGTCTTTTACCGCCTCTTTTATACGGCCGACCATTTCAAGACGCTGGGTAAATTTGGTGGCATTACTACAGAACAACAAATCGATGGGCAGATCAGTTTTCCGCGAGTTATCCAACACCTCAACGGAGGCTTCCACGGGGTTAGGCATGTGATAAAGCCGCGCACCAATGCCTTCAAATTGTTTGAGCTCGCGCCGACCCGTAGAGACGAAAACGGCATCACTAACCGAGGCGCGCGAAGCGATACGCTCAACATTGCTGGGCACAAACAGCGGGTCATTATTGCAGTGGGCAATAAAGCAATTCGGAGCGAGTTTTTTTACCTCTCGCAGAGTGTCGTTACTGATCATGTCGCAATGACCGGCGATGACAAGGTCGGGCTCCATCGCATCGACCATCTCCAGCAAGCGCTTGTTGGCCTTGCCCACCCCCAGATCGCGAATGCCCAGCGGCGCCTCAAAGGCAGCGATATCTCGGTCGCTGAACGTTTGCAGGTAGTGATCGTTCTTAATCAGACCAAAGCTGAGTTTCTGCGCCCAACTCACCCGAGTCTGGCCGTAGCGGCGCAGCTGTTGATAGGCGATGTGCAGTACTCTCATAGTTATCTCGTTCTTGTCATTGTTGCGCGGCATTGCTGCCAGGGAGTGCCGCCCTGGAGCGGCCGACTATATCACCACCACCTCGCGGCGTCAGGGCGCGCTAGTGGGCAGAATTGCCAAGTAATTGCTCGTACACATTCAGGGTGCTGGCCACTTGGTGATCCAAATAGTATTCAGGCGGCAGACTAATCTGATTGTTGGCCTCTAACAAATCGGCAACACGCGCCGCAAACGCCACCACATCGTCGGCAGGGACGAGCCCCTGACGAAAACCGGCGTTCAGTGACTCACTTGCGCCACCGCGGTCATAGGCTACCACCGGCGTACCACAGGCGAGGGACTCTGGCACCGTGCGACCGAAGGGTTCTTCTTTGTTAGAAAGATGACACGTAACAGCAGCCAAGCGATAGAAATTGGCAATATCACTGCGGTGACCAACAAAGGTGACGGCCTCGGTAAGGCCCAGCGACTCACGCATGGCAAGCAGTTCTTCTAAATAGTGCTGCTTGCCGGGCTCGGCATCTCCCACCACCACCCCGTGGACATCCGGACGCAAGCTCACTAAACGGGCCATCATTTGCAGGAAGGCCTCTTGTCCCTTCCACCGCGACAGCCGCCCCGGCATTAATATTATCGGCTTGCCATTGAGCTGCGGATACTCCGAAAACAACGCCTCCAACCACTGACTATCGGCATCCTGACGAACGAAGGCCTCGGCATCCAAGCCCCGCGGAATCAGCGTTATCTTGCTTTCGGGAATCTGGTAATTATCGACCATGTAGCGCTTAACGCAATGTGAGATGGCAATACAATGCTCCGCCTTTGCCATAATGGCACTGTAAGCGTTTACCGAATACATACCGTGAAACGTGCTCACCAAGCGGGGGCGGCTAGCCGGGTCCATCTTTCGCCACGCCAACCAGGCTATCCAGGCCGGCACACGCGAGCGCACATGGATCACATCCGCCTGCAGTGTTTCCAACAATCGCCGCAGGGGCCGAACCTGCCACAGCGAGCCCAGGGACTTGCGATGAATGGGCATGGTAATATGCTGGCTACCTTCGGCCTCTAGCTGCTCGACCATGCGGCCACCGTGAGAAATGACTACCGATTGATGACCCAGACGAACCAGCTCTCGCGCAAATTCGACGGTACCACGCTCAACGCCGCCGGAATTTAGCGCGGGCAGCAACTGCACGACCTTGAGCACGCGGGGGCTCGCCTCGCTCTCGTTAACAGCATCAAGCATGTTTTTTTCCTTCTAAGGTGTTGAGCAGCCAATCGGCGGCACGATCTGCCTCCCAAACCTGTTCAGCAGGGGGTGGCAATGGCTCGCCAGCGGACCAAGACTCATACCCCTTGGCCAGACCTGCCGCCAGCACGCTAGCCATACTTCGCGTTACCCGCGAATCTCGCAATGGTGGAAGCGCTAACAAGCCGGTCGGAACCGCCGAGGTAATACTCTCGTAGACCATCGACACGCTGTCGCGACTGACCCAGGCCTCGGCAACTGCGGCTAACTGCGCTCTCAGCCACCCGGGTGGGCAATCACTGAAGGGCAAGGTATCTATATTGGCCACCGCCTCTGACGCCAATGCTTCCAGTAGGCCGGGCGGAGTACGCGGCGAGTCTGATACGGTCCAATGCAAGTCTGAGCTGGCGTTGGCAATCGCCAGCACCTGCGCTAATACTGCGTCGTTATCCCAGGCGAAGTGTTTGTTTACCCCGCCCAATACAATCAAGCCACGCCGCTTATCCCTGTTTTCAAAAGTCGGCTGCATAACATTGAGCACGCCCCTAGTAACCAGTATTTTCGGTGATACCGGCGGCGCATCATGCTCGGGAATAATCGCGGCATCAAATAAGCATCGCGGCAGACTGGGCTTCATTAATACCAAAGAGCGAGCGCCGCTCACCTTCGCGGTCCACAGCAGGGGCAGGTGACAACGACTCCCGGCGGCCACCACCCAATCGGGGAGCGAGCTGGCAGCGAACTGCCCGCAAAGCCCGCTGCGGCCAGCCTTGCGAAACCCCTGCTGAGAAATATCCAACCAGTGAATTTGGCACGGTACTTTTGCCTCGAGCCGCTCGGCAAGCCCGCGCAACTGATTTAGGTGGCCGGGGCGCCCGTCAGTGATAAACCACAATCGCAAAGTCGTCGCCATAGGGCCTCAATACACCTTCGCAGCGCCTTCGGGGCGCGTTTTGAAACGGCGATGGACCCACATATACTGCTCCGGCGCTCGGCGAATATTCTCTTCAATCACAGCGTTCACCGCCCGCGCATCGGCATCGGGATCGCCACTGGGAATATTTTCCAGCGGAATGGCCTCCAGGCGAATTCGGCGCCCTTTCTCTAAGCGCTGTTGGTCGATATATACCACTTTCGCGCGCCCACCCTTAGCCAGGGTAGACGTCGCCACGGTAGTGGCGGCAGGGTTATTGAAAAACTCAACAAATGCCGCCGACTTGCGGCCGTAATCTTGATCCGGCAGGTAGAACAGCCGGTTCCCTTTGCGAAGGGATTTTAGTGCGCGTTTAAAATCGCGCCGGTGAATCGGCTCACCATAACGCCCGCGCGCTCGACTCAAAATCCACTCGATCACCGGGTTCTTTTGCTTGCGATAGAACGAGTCAGAACGCTTACTGCGCGCAATTAAGGCTGCGCTCAAATCGATAAAGGTGAAATGCGCGCCCAATACGATGACGCCCTGGTCGTCGCCGTCGAGATGCTCTTCACCGACGAATTCCAACTCGACGCCCAGCTTGTCAATTGGGGTAAACCACGTTCGCAGCATTTCGAGCAAACCGATACCCTGATCCTGCATGGTTTTTTTGAGCAGGCGACGACGTTCCGCCTCGGTAAGTTCCGGAAAACACAGCGCCAGATTTCGCGCGGCAACATGGCGTCGACCACCGGCAAAATAGTAAAACAAACTGCCCAGCAGCTTGCCGACAAGGTAGTTCAATCGCTGAGGCAACTTTGCCAGCACGAACATAAATGCCACACCCAGCCAGGTTGGCCAGTAGCGCGGATGTAAGAGTTGTCTCTGAATTGTCATCGTCCTGCTATTACACTGTGTCTTCTCGGCAGGCGGTTCTACCGGAGCTCGCGCGCCTACGCCCTTATATAACAGCCCTGCATAAGCATAGCGCTGAGTATTGTACACCGATTGAGACACAGACCTGGCTAACAGCTGTGAAATTACCATGATGAATAAGCCCGGCCGACACGGCCTCTGGCGACTGATTGACGCCACTCTCTATTCTCGCAAGGGGCTCGCCGCCGCGTGGCGCCATGAAGAGGCCTTCAGACAAGAGTGCATGCTGGCCGCCATCCTGCTACCCGCAGCGTTTTGGCTGGGGGAAAATGCGATCGAGCGCAGCCTGCTCATTATCCCGGTTTTGCTGGTCTTGATCGTCGAGCTGATAAACTCGGCGATAGAAGCAGCTATAGACCGTATTGGCACCGATCGCCACCCACTCTCTGGGCAGGCCAAAGATATCGGTTCAGCCGCCGTGATGATTAGTCTGATGCTTTGCGTAACGTGCTGGGGCCTGCAGATCGTCGAGCGATTGCGCTGAGGGCCAGGCGGCCTCACCTTCCCTCGCAAATAATCCCCAGCCAAGCCCCGTTTTCCCTTGACATAGGCGGCGCAAAACTGAATAATCCACGGCCTAAATTTTCAGCGCAAGTTCTAGAGGAGTAATAAGGGTGGCAAATTCCCCGCAAGCAAGAAAACGCGCACGTCAGGCGGAGAAACGTCGCACTCATAACGCCAGTCTGCGCTCAATGGTTCGCACTTACCTGAAGAAGGTTATTGCTGCAATCGAGTCTGGCGACCAAGAAGCGGCAAAAGCAGCCTACGCAGCCGCAGTACCTGTTCTTGACCGCACTGCCGACAAAGGCATTTTCCACAAGAACAAAGCTGCTCGTCATAAGAGCCGCCTGAACGCTCGCATTAAAGCCATGGGCGAAGCTGCGTAAAACCAGCAAGCCAGGCATAAAAAAACCCGCTTTATGCGGGTTTTTTTATGCCTGGCATTTTCGGTTACGACATCACGACCATATTATCGCGATGGATCAGCTCCGGCTCAGCCAAATAACCCAAAATCTCGGCGATCTCAGCAGTCGGCTTGCCAGCAATTCGAACAACCTCGTCCGCACGGTAATTAACCAAGCCCCGCGCAACCTCCCTACCTTCCGCATCAATACAGCTCACCAAATCACCGCGCTCAAACTGCCCCCGAGCGGCAACCACTCCAACAGAAAGGAGACTGCGCCCCTGTTGGCGCAATACCCGCGCCGCGCCGTCATCCACCACAACACTGCCACGCAGCCGCAACTGCCCCGCCAACCATTTCTTGCGTGCCGTCATCGGCGGCTCCTTGGCAAGCAACAAAGTACCCAGCGCCTCCCCCGACAGGGCGCGGGACAGCACATCGGGCTCACGCCCGCCCGCGATCAGGGTATTTGCACCCGAGCGCGCCGCCAAACGCGCCGCCCGCAACTTGGTCATCATACCGCCACGCCCCAAACTCCCGGCACTACCACCGACCATCGCATCCAGAGACTTATCGGCAGCATCGGCTTCACTGACAAGCTCAGCCTCGGGGTTGTAGCGGGGGTCACTGCTATACAGGCCGCTCTGGTCCGTCAGGATCAGCAGCGCATCAGCATCAATTAAGTTGGCAACCAGCGCAGCCAAGGTGTCATTGTCACCAAAGCGGATTTCATCGGTCACCACGCTATCATTTTCGTTGACGATCGGCAGCACGGAAAGCCCCAGCAGGGTCAACAAGGTGCCCCGAGCATTCAAGTAGCGATCCCGCGCGGAAATATCGTCATGCCCCAACAGGATTTGCGCCGTCTGTAAGCCGTGCTCTCGGAATCGCGCCTCGTAAGCCTGAACCAAGCCCATCTGCCCCACAGCCGCCGCTGCCTGCAGGTGATGCAGGTCCTCTGGGCGGCGCGACCACCCGAGACGGGTCATTCCCTCGGCTACCGCCCCGGAAGACACCAGCACAATCTCACAGCCTTTTGCTCGCAGACCCGCTATCTGCGCCACCCAGGCGTCCAGGCCTTCAACGCAGAGCCCCTGACCATCGTTGGTAAGCAATGCCGAACCGATCTTTACAACAATACGCGTCGCACGCGAGAGCTGCTGCCGTCCCTCTGTCACGCCATCACCTCAAGGCCTGTAGACCACTTCAACATCATAATCATCATCGTCGCCGTCATCGCCATCATCTTCATCGCCGTCAGCCTGCTGGCGCGCCTTTCTGGCTGCATGCAATGCCGCAATACGGTCACGCGCCTCTTGCTGCATTGCCTCCTGAATTTCTCGCTCGCGCTCCGCAGCGTCCGGGTCCTCACTCAAGCGCTCGGCCTGCGCCTCAACAAAGGCCAGAATGTCCTGACAAAGGCGCTTGGTATTCTCAGCGGAGATTGCCGCAATTTTGTATACCGGCCCTTCCCACGCCAGCGCATCAACCACCGCCTGACAGCGCGCCTCGCGCTCCTCCTCTGGCAGCAGGTCAATTTTATTCAGCACCAGCCAGCGATCGCGATTAGCCAACAGCGGGCTAAACTGCTTGAGCTCTTCGGTGATCACCGAAACCGCCTCTTCAGGCGTAGAGCCATCGTAGGGCGCCATATCAACAATATGCAGCAGCAAGCGAGTCCGCGTTAGGTGTTTCAGAAAACGAATACCAAGGCCAGCCCCGTCGGCTGCCCCCTCCACCAGACCGGGAATATCCGCAATCACGAAGCTGCGATGGGGCTGCACACTCACCACCCCCAGATTGGGCACCAAGGTAGTAAAGGGGTAGTTGGCAACTTTTGGCTTTGCCGCAGACACCGCGCGAATGAAGGTCGATTTACCCGCATTCGGCAAGCCTAACAACCCGACGTCAGCCAACACCTTCAGCTCCAACCGCAGGCTTCGTATCTCGCCGTCGCTGCCGCGCGTAAACTGGCGCGGCGCGCGATTGGTGCTGGATTTAAAGCGCGTATTCCCCAGGCCGTGAAACCCGCCCTGAGCGACCTTTAGCTCATCGCCCGCCTCGATAAGATCCCCCAAGACCTCGCGAGTGTCTTCATCAATCACGGTTGTCCCTACCGGAACGATCAACACCAGATCCTCGCCGCTCTTACCCCGACAATTGCCACCACGCCCAGGCTCGCCAGACTGAGCCTGATAATGCTTTACAAAGCGGTAGTCCACCAGGGTATTGCTGGCGGAGTCTGCGCGCAGAATAATGCTTCCGCCATCGCCGCCGTCTCCACCATCCGGGCCACCTCGGGGTATATATTTTTCGCGACGAAAACTGAGACAACCATTGCCCCCGCGCCCCGCGGCTACGCGGATTACCGCCTCATCGACAAATTTCATTACCTTAACCTCGGTGACTGACACAGCCCGTTATGTTGTGTACAGAAACAAAAAAGCCCCGTCAACCGACGAGGCTTTGCGAACCAATAGAGCCGGAAATTACGCAGCGACGATGCTGACAAACTTGCGGTTCTTAGGGCCTTTAACTTCAAACTTCACTACACCGTCTGCTTTTGCAAACAACGTGTGGTCTGTTCCGCAGCCTACGTTTTCGCCCGCATGGAACTTGGTGCCACGCTGACGCACGATGATGCTACCTGCGCTAACAGCCTGACCGCCGTAGCGCTTAACACCAAGGCGTTTACTCTCGGAATCGCGTCCGTTACGGGTACTACCACCAGCTTTCTTGTGAGCCATGAGTCTCTCCTCGTATTCTTAGCCGCTGATACCAGTGATTTTCACTTCCGTGAACCACTGGCGGTGACCGGCTTGTTTCATGCTGTGCTTACGGCGGCGAAACTTAACGATTTTCACCTTAGCGTGACGACCTTGAGAGATAACCTCTGCAGTCACTTTACCACCCTCAACATAGGGCGCACCGATTTTGAGTTCTTCACCGTTCTTAACCATCAGTACTTTATCAAAAGTAATGGCTTCACCAGTGGCGACTTCAATTTTTTCCAACTTGAGGGTTTCACCCTCAACTACACGGTGCTGCTTACCACCGCTTTCAATAACTGCGTACATGGGCATAATCTCCAAGAGCCTGCTTGCAATGCATATTGAGTGTTTGGCCACCACCAGCTTTTACCGGCCGTGGGACAAGTCCAGGCACCGCTGCAACCTCACTTTTAAGCCGGGCTGGGCGGTTTTGCTTCAGGGGCGCGAATTTTACTGGCTTCAGCCAATAAACACAAGTGCTTTATCCAGCGTTCAGCCTCAGGTACGCTCAACTTGACAGCCTAGCCCACCCCCCATACGATGCCAGCCGATTCCACCGCCGCAAGTCAATAAGTCCATGCAACATATCCGCCAGGTCGTAGATAGCGAGTTCAACTCCGTCAACGATTTTATCGTCGAGCAATTGCACTCCCGAGTCGCCCTTGTGGAGAACATTGGCCACTACATTATTGATGCTGGCGGCAAACGCCTGCGCCCCCTTCTCAGCCTGCTGAGCGCCGGCGCGCTCGGCAAGATTGACCACGACCACATTCGCCTAGCAGCCGTTATTGAATTTATCCACACAGCGACCTTGCTGCACGACGACGTTGTAGACCTTTCTGCACTGCGCCGGGGACGACCGACGGCCAACGCTGAATTCGGCAATGCACCCAGCGTGCTGGTTGGCGACTTCCTTTACTCACGCGCGTTTCAGGTATTGGTTAGCATTGGCAACATGCCGCTCATGGCATTACTGTCTGACACGACCAATACCGTTGCCGAGGGAGAGGTACTTCAGCTCGCGAGGGCAGGCAACCCCGACACCGATGAAGACACTTACTTCAATGTCATTCGCAGCAAAACCGCTGTGTTATTCGCGGCCGCGTGCTCGGGCGCCGCGCTGCTGTCAGAACAAAGTAGCCAACAACAAGCCCTGTATGACTACGGCTTAAATCTCGGCATTGCCTTCCAGCTGATTGATGACATTCTGGACTACGAAGGCGACCCCGCCGAGACTGGCAAGAATGTCGGCGACGACCTGGCAGAGGGCAAACCGACCCTGCCACTGATTTTCATATTGCAGAACGGCAGTGCCACACAAAAGCAGCAAGTTCAACGCGCCATTAGCGAAAAGTCGGCGGACGAGCTTGACAGCATTGTTGCAGCCGTTAAGCAAAGCGGCGCTCTAGACTATTGCCGAGATGCTGCCCAGAAATACAGCCAGGCTGCTATTCATGCACTACAGTCCCTCCCGCCGAGCGCCCACAAAGACGCTCTTAGCAAGCTGTGCGAACTGGCCCTTCAAAGAAAAAGCTAGGCAGCGGTCGCAAAAGGACGGCGATTTCATATAACGGTATGAATATTGCGTTATTATCGGCAGTAATGGGCTGCGATAATGCGAAGAGCGCCCACCACGGAAGAACGGGAGAAATCAGTGGCACCAGCAACACCGAGTCGCCGAGGCGAAATCTGGCAAACACTCGCCTCACTCAAGAGTGCGTGCTCAAAGCAACCATTAAAACAACGCTTCGCCGAACATGCGGATCGCAGCACGCAATTCAGCACGGAGTTGGGCGCCCTGTTTATCGATTACTCAAAGCAGCATATCGATAGCGACATTGCCAAGGCCCTGCACGCCCTCGCCCTCGATGCAGGCGTGCCCGAAAAGCTTAACGCTATGCGCAGCGGCGCGCTGTGCAACAACACCGAACAACGCAGTGCAAATTACGCCGCACTGCGAACGTGGGCGTACTCCCAACACAGCAGCGACCCCGCGATTCACACAATGTACGAAAATATGGCGGCGATCAGCGCAGGCCTGCGCAGCGGCGAACTGCGCGGCTGCACCGGCAAACCCTACAGCCATATCGTCAACATCGGTATCGGCGGCTCTGACTTTGGCCCGCGCCTGTTTACCGAAGCCCTGAAAGAGAGTGCAGAAGCCGCTTTTGAATGCCGCTTTTTAGCCAATATTGACCCGAGTTGCGCCAACGAAGCCCTCGCCGATTTGCCCGCCGAGAGCACCCTCTTCATCGTTGCCTCGAAATCTTTCGGCACGCAAGAAACCTTAGCCAATGCCGCAGCGGCAAAGCGCTGGTTGGAACAGGCTCTACCGGGGCAGGATATCGGCAGGCATTTTATTGCCATAACCGCCAACCCCGACGCCGCCGCCAAGCTGGGGGTTGCACCAGACCTCACCCTCGCCGTGCCGAGCTGGGTAGGCGGGCGCTTTTCCGTTTGGTCTGGCTTTGGCCTTATCGTCGCCGCCAACTACGGCTGGCCCTGCTTCTCGGAAATATTATTAGGCGGCGCGGAAGTTGACGAGCACATGGCAAGCAGCAGCCTCGAGAGCAACCTGCCCGCTACACTCGCGCTATTGGATGTGTGGTATCGCAACAGCTGGAATATCAGCTCTCACGCCATCCTGCCCTACTGCAACCGCCTCAAGCAGCTCCCCGACTATCTCCAGCAGCTGTTTATGGAGAGCGCCGGAAAAACGGTGGACCGTAGCGGCGACGCCCTGCCGCAACAGAGCGGCGGCGTAATATGGGGTAGCGAAGGCACCAATGGCCAGCATTCCTTCCACCAATTACTCCACCAGGGCAGCGACATCATTCCCTGCGACTTTATTGCCGCGCTCAAAAACAGTGGCAAAGCTCTCGACCAACAGCAAGCCTTACTCGCGAACTGCTTTGCACAAAGCCTGGCGCTTATGCAGGGCAAATCTGCCAAAGAGGTGGAGCAAGAGCTACTACGGGACGGCTTCAGCCCTGACGAGGCAGCACAACTTGCCAAACATAAAGCCATGCCAGGCAACCGCCCCAGTACCACAATTTTGATGGACGAGCTCAGCCCCCGCGCACTCGGCAATTTGATCGCGCTGTACGAATATCGACTGATCTGCGCGAGCTTCATCTGGGACATCAACCCCTTTGACCAATGGGGGGTAGAACTTGGCAAGCAGTTAAGCCACCAACTACTGGGGAGCCTCCGAGGCGACACAGACAGCGACACCACCCCCGACAGCTCGACAGCGCAACTCATCGAGCGAGCCCGACGCGCCAATAGCTAATAACCGGACGCACTCACCACAGAAACAAAAAAGCCGGGCTATGCCCGGCTTTCTAACAAGCAACAGAAACCGCGCTTATAGCTGGGTTAGCAGCTCCTCAGTTTTCTGCTTCATCAGCGCCATGTCCGCCTCACTCTCAACGTTCAAGCGTACAACCGGCTCGGTGTTGGACATGCGCACATTAAACCGCCAGCCGTCAAAATCCATACTCAGACCGTCGGTATAATCAACGCTGCTTGCCTGCTCGGCATATTTTGCTTCAATGGCAGCAATACTGGCGCGCGCATCGTCGACCTCGCGATTAATTTCACCACTGCAGGGAAACTTGGCAACGCGCTCTTCGACCAGCGACGACAAGGCCGCAGACCTCACCGACATCAGCTGAGTAACCAGCAACCAGGGAATCATGCCACTATCGCAGTAAGCAAAGTCCCTGAAGTAGTGGTGGGCACTCATTTCACCGCCGTAGACCGCATTTTCCTTGCGCATTCGCTCTTTAATAAAGGCATGACCGGTTTTGCTCTGTACCGCCTCGCCGCCGCGCGCCTGAACAATATCGACGGTGTTCCAGGTTAAACGCGGGTCGTGAACCACTTTTTCGCCTGGAGCATTCAGCAGGAAAGTCTCGGCAAGCAAGCCCACAACGTAATAGCCTTCGATGAACTCGCCGCGCTCATCGAAAAAGAAACAGCGATCAAAGTCACCGTCCCAGGCAATACCCAGGTCAGCACCGTGCGCCTTAATGGCATCAATAGTGGGTTGACGATTCTCCACCAAAAGAGGGTTCGGCACGCCGTTCGGGAAGTTGCCATCAGCTTCGTGATGAACACGAATAAATTCAAACGGCAAATGCGGTTCCAACAGATCAACCACACGCCCAGCGCCACCATTACCGGCATTGACGACGATTTTGAGCGGCTTGAGGGCAGATACATCTACGTAGCTCAACAAGTGCTCGACATAGGCCGCACTCGTATCAAGCGACTGAAGCTGGCCACGCACCGCTGCCGGGGCTGAAAATTCGTTCTTCTCAGCAAGGGCTTTAATATCCAACAGGCCAGTGTCGCCGCTGATTGGCTTCGACTCCTCACGCACGAACTTCATGCCGTTATAATCTTTGGGATTATGACTCGCGGTGACGGCAATACCGCCATCCATTTCTGCATGCGACGTGGCAAAGTAAATTTCTTCTGTTCCACACAGGCCGATGTCGTACACATCGACCCCTGCATCGCGCAAGCCGTTAGAAACGGCTGCTTTTATTGCCTCACTACTCAGGCGAATATCGTGCCCAACGACAACCTTCTTCGGCTTGATCACTTCAGCAAAGGCGCGACCAATGCGATAGGCAATATCTTCGTTGAGCTGATCGGGGATGCGACCGCGAACATCGTAGGCCTTAAAACAGCTTAGTTCTTGCACCATGAATCAACCCTGCCCGTCTTGATAGATGTTTTCGTAGACGTAGTTTGTCGCTTCGATAAATCCGGGCACGCTGCCGCAGTCAAATCGGCGGCCTCGGAATTTATACGCCAGCACGCAGCCGTTTTGCGCCTGGGTCATCAGTGCATCTGTCAGCTGAATTTCGCCGTTTTTACCCGGAGGAGTGTCGCGCAAAATATCGAAAATATCGGGCGTTAGAATATAGCGACCAATAACCGCGAGGTTACTCGGCGCGTCTTCAGCCTTGGGCTTCTCAACCATATCTTTTACTCGGTAGAGGCCACCACCCATATCATCGCCAGCAATAACACCGTATTTCTCGATGTTCTCCATTGGCACTTCCTGGATGGCGACAATGCTACAGCGGAACTGGTTATACAGCTTCACCATTTGCGCCATCACACCATCTTCGCCCGGATTCACGCACAGGTCATCGGAAAGAATAACGCCGAAGGCCTCATTGCCCACCAGGCTTTCACCGGTAAGAATGGCGTGCCCCAAGCCTTTCATTTCGCGCTGGCGCGTCATCATAAAAGTGCCTTCGCTCAACACTTTCCGAATACTGGTCAGGTAGGACTCTTTGCTGGTGCCCGCTATTTGGTTTTCAAGCTCAAAACTAATGTCGAAGTGATCAGCAATGGCGCGCTTACCGCGACCCGTTACCAGAGCAATTTGCTTAAGCCCCGCCTCAATAGACTCCTCAACACCGTACTGAACCAGTGGCTTGTTGACGATCGGCAGCATTTCTTTGGGCATCGACTTCGTCGCGGGTAGGAAGCGGGTACCGTAGCCGGCAACCGGAAAGAGACATTTCCTGATCATATTACTTGTGCATCCTGTGTTTTTTTTGAAATAGCTCAGTCCGTAACGAGCCTTGTGAACGAATTTTCCCAGCAGTGCAGCAGATTCGCAATCACCGCGTAGCCTACTTTGCCCTGCTTACCAAATTATTACAGCAATGATCAGGCCAATGTTGACATTTTTGTGTGCTCAGCAGGCCCTTATGCTACTATGCGCGCTACAAATTTCTCACTGGCAAGTCTTTTTCTTATGTCTCTTACCCATAAAAATAGCTTTACAAAAGAAGAACTCATTGATTGCGGCCAAGGCCGGCTCTTTGGCCCGGGCAACCCCCGCCTTCCCGTCGACAATATGCTCATGTTAGACCGCATCACGCATATTAGCGGCGAAGGTGGCGAATACGGCAAAGGCCAACTGATCGCCGAGCTCGATATCAACCCCGACCTATGGTTTTTCGACTGCCACTTTGTTGGCGACCCGGTCATGCCCGGCTGCCTGGGGCTCGATGCCATGTGGCAGCTGGTGGGCTTTTTCCTCGGGTGGCGCGGCAACAGTGGCAAAGGCCGCGCGCTGGGTGCCGGCGAAATTAAGTTCACTGGACAAATTTTACCCGACACCAAACTCGTTACCTACACACTCAACTTCAAGCGACTCATTGAACGCAAACTGGTTATGGGTATCGCCGACGGCGAGGTCGCTGTCGACGGGAAAGTTATCTACACCGCTAAAGATCTGCGGGTTGGCCTGTTCAAAGACGACGCCAGCTTCGCGTAATAACAATGCCACTAGCGTGGCAAACAAGACTCACTGACAGAACAAACATACGCTACGAGGTAGACATGAAACGTGTTGTAGTTACGGGGATGGGTATCGTCTCCAGCATTGGCAACGACATCAAACAAGCTTTGGCTTCGCTCCAAAATGGTGCATCCGGCATCACACATAACGACACCTACAAAGAAATGGGCTTTCGCAGCCATATTTCAGGCTCCATTAAAGACCTGGATTTAAAAGCCCACATTGATCGCAAGCAACTGCGCTTCATGGGCGACGCGGCAGCCTATGCTTACATCGCCATGCAAGAAGCGATTGCCGACTCCGGACTTGAAGACAAGGATATCGACAACGAGCGTACTGGCATTATTGCCGGCTCTGGTGGTGCCTCTTCCGCCAACCTCATTGAGTCTGCCGATACACTGCGCGAGCGCGGCGTAAAACGTATTGGGCCCTACCGGGTTACCCAAACCATGGGCAGCACCGTATCTGCCTGTCTGGCCACCCCCTTTAAAATAAAAGGTGTGAACTACTCTATCTCTTCAGCTTGCGCCACCAGCGCACACTGCATTGGCAACGCTGCTGAACTGATTCAGCTGGGCAAACAAGATGTTGTTTTTGCCGGCGGCGGCGAAGAAGAACACTGGTCGCTGAGCTGCCTGTTTGATGCCATGGGCGCGCTGTCTACGAAGTACAACGACACCCCCCAGCAGGCCTCCCGACCCTACGACGCTAACCGCGACGGCTTTGTTATTGCTGGCGGTGCCGGCATGATCGTTCTGGAAGAACTCGAGCACGCCAAAGCGCGCGGCGCAAAAATTTATGGCGAATTAGTCGGCTACGGCGCCACCTCCGACGGCTATGACATGGTTGCCCCGAGTGGCGAAGGCGCGGCGCGATGCATGCGCCTGGCCCTGCAAAATGTCAGCAGTGAGGTCGACTACATCAACTCACATGGCACCTCGACGCCGGCCGGCGATATGCAGGAACTCAAGGCCATTAAACAGGCCTATGGCGAACACCCCATCCCCGTTATCGGTTCAACCAAGTCACTGGCTGGGCACTCTCTGGGGGCTACCGGCGTTCAAGAAGCCATCTTCTCGCTACTGATGATGCAAAATAACTTCATTGCCGCTTCCGCCAATATCGAGGAGCTGGATTCGGAAGCCGCCGGCATTCCAATTGCGACAGAAAAGCGCGAAAACGTGACGCTCAATACCATTATGTCTAACAGCTTTGGCTTTGGTGGCACTAACGCGAGCCTGGTGTTTAGTCGAGTTAACGACTAACCCAAAAGCACTTGTGCATAAAAAAGCCCGCTTCTGCGGGCTTTTTTGTATGCCAAGTACGGTTATTCTTTTCGCTCTAGGCACCCAACTCAGCGAAAGAAAGACAATCGATAACCTCTCCACGCCCAAAGGTCGTACCCGGCGGCACAATTGCCAATGCATTCGCCCACGCCACTGAACTTAGCGCCCCGGAGCTTTGCTGCGGATGCAAACTCAGCACGCCCCCCTTCAGGCGCACACGCAGATACTCCTGCCGACTACCTGGCTTTCGCCATTCGAAGTCCGCCGTCGCCTGAACGACGTCGGGCATCGGGTCGCTGATGCCTTGCATGGCCAACAAATACGGCCTGACGAGCAGGCAAAAGGTGACAAAACTCGACACCGGGTTGCCCGGCAAACCAAAAAACGGCACGCCTGCAATTCGGCCGTAGGCCAGGGGCTTACCCGGCTTAATCGCCAGTTTCCACACCTTGAGCTCACCCAAGCGCTCTATCTGCGCCTTAACATGATCCTCCTCACCGACAGAGACACCACCACTGCTTATTACCACATCGGCCAACTCAGCCGCTTGAGCCAAGGCCCCCGCAGTCGCCACTGCCGTATCGGGGATAATTCCCAGGTCGATAAGCTCACCGCCCATTGCTGAAATCAGCGCAGCCAGCATCGGCCGATTGGAATTATAAATTTGCGCTGTGCCGAGCGCCTGGCCGGGCTCTCGCAATTCATCCCCGGTCGACATCAAGGCAACTTTTAAGCGTTTGCCAACGCGACAGGCCGGCACCCCAACGGAGGCCAACAAGCCGAGGTCCGCGGCGCCTAGCTTGCGACCGCGTGCTACAACAACAGCCCCCTTAGCGATGTCCTGGCCACACGGGCGAATATGCTGGCCAGATACTGGCGTTATCGCAATCTCAACGCCCTCATCGGATCGCCGGCAATCCTCCTGAGCAACAACACAGTCTGCCCCCGGCGGGACAACCGCACCGGTAAAGATTCGCGCCGCGGTTCCCGGCAGCAAGGCATCGGGGGCATGGCCCGCCGCTATACGCTGGCTGATAGGCAGGGCCCGCCCTTCGGCAAGATCAGCGACCCGCAATGCGTAGCCGTCCATCGCGCTATTGGCCGCCGGCGGCACATCTGTTGCCGCGACAATATCCTCCCGAAGAATGCGCCCAAATGCGGCATTCAGATCACAGCACTCATCCCCACACAGGCTCGCATCTGCCAGTAACTCAGCCTGTACGTCCGCCACCGGGCGCAGCGCCATTATTAGTGACCTCTACGAGTAGTTAACACACCCACAAAATTGCAGGGGCGATGACGGCTATCGAGCTGCTCCGCGATAAGCCGCGTCCACGCGGTTCGGCACGCCCCCGTAGAACCTGGCATGCAAAATATCACGGTATTATTAGCGAAGCCGGCAAGGGCTCGCGACTGGATGGTCGACGAACCAATTTCCTCGAATGACACGGCGCGAAAAACCTCGCCAAAGCCTTCAATGTGCTTGTCAAAAAGTACCGATACCGCCTCTGGCGTGGAGTCCCGCCCAGAAAATCCGGTACCGCCAGTGACCAGCACAGCGTCAATGTTTTCATCGGCGATCCAAGCGGATAGTGCAGCGCGAATTTGATAAATATCGTCTTTCACGATCTGCTTATCCGCCTGCCGGTGACCGGCCTCTTGCAGAGCAGTACATAGGTAGTGCCCAGAGCTATCAGAAGCCTCATCTCGGGTATCCGATACGGTCAGCACCGCGATCGACAGAGCTGAAAACGCGTCAGAGGCGCTCATCGCAATCATCCTCACAAAGGGTTTTAATCATTTTTGGCAACCAGGATCGCCACGCTAATTGCTTAATACCGAAATTACGCAATAAACGCTCACAGCGGAGTACCCGCGAATCCGTTACCCACCCCCAGCCATCGCCATCAATTGAAATATCGGGGGGAGTCGCCAGATATTGCCCGGCATGAGCGTAGGCCACTTCGGCAAAAGCATAGGCGCTAGTGGCACCGCTGCTTTGATAGTGATAGATACCCCGGCACAGCGCACCACAGGAAAGCTGGTCAATCATTGCCGACAACACCCGGGCAAGGTCACCAACCGGCGTCGGAGCACTCTGCTGAGAATCATCAAGACCAAGCGCTTGGCCCGCTTTAAGCGCCTTGATAAAGGCGGACAGTAAATTATCACCGTCGGTCGCAATAAGTGGCCCCGTGCGCAGGATAAGCGCCTGCAAGGGCGCGGATAGCAGCTGCTCTTCCATTGCCGCCAGACGGACAGCATCCTGACCTTGAGGAGCTGGGGTGGCATTTTCTGCCACCGGCTCTTCGCGATCCAATGCCGCGACAACCCGGGCATCACTCAGCCCCAAATAACACCGCAGTTTCGGACCTACAGCACTTATTAGCTCCGCCTGAATATCAACGACGGCGTCGGTGACGGGTTCGCCCGGTGTTAAAAGGGCGTTAACGAGAATCGCACCGTCGGCCAAGTGCGGTTGCGCCAATAATTCAGAGGGCTTTAGTTGCAGCAATTCCCGGCCCCGGGAGTTCAGCTGCGCTTGCAGGGCCGCCGCTAACGCGGAGTCTTCACAGAGTAGTAACACGCTCACCGTTTCGCCCACTGCCGCCTTCATCTAGACATTGCACAACACTTTTCTGGGACGTTAATCCCGCCGCCGTCCCATCGGCGCTCACTAACTGCGAAGACATCTCTTAGAACGGAATATCGTCATCAAAGTCGTCAAAACCAGGAGCAGGAGCGTTTTGCTGAGCGGGCGCTTGCTGTTGCGGAGGGGCTTGGCGCTGCGGAGCTGATGGAGCAGGTGCTGCTTGGCGACGCTGCTGAGGCGCCTGCGCTTGGGAGTAGCCATCGTCGCCATAACCACCAGACATGCCACCACCGCTACGGCTGTCGAGCATTTGCATTTCAGCAGCAACAATCTCGGTGGTGTAACGGTCTTGGCCACTTTGATCCTGCCATTTGCGAGTGCGCAGAGATCCCTCAACGTAGACCTTTGAGCCTTTTTTCAAATACTCACCCGCGATTTCAGCCAGCCGATTGAAGAACACCACCCGGTGCCATTCTGTACGCTCTTGCGGCTGGCCAGTTTGCTTGTCCTTCCACGTCTCACTGGTCGCGATGGTGACATTTGTCACGGCTCCCCCAGAAGGCATATATCGAGTCTCTGGGTCTTGGCCAAGATTCCCCACCAAGATAACTTTGTTGATACCTCGCGCCATGCGCACTCTCCTATTATTACTGTCTGCGGCCTGCCAAATGACAGTCACCACTATACCGGATTCTGCCGGAACCCGTCATTAGTCCCGGCGGTAAAGCTCAGCGGGCAACTGAGCTAAATCAAAGCCCTTGGATACTCGCAGATAGGCCTGGCGCTCGTCCTCAAAGACCGTCACGTCTAATGTGCCCGGCAGACACAACACCTCGTTTCGCAAACGCTCATACCCCCAACCGCCCTGCGGCCAGCTTAGGGTAACGCTAATATTCTGAACAGGAAGCACCATGCCGACGGTACACGCCAGCCACAGTAAACCGGCAAGACCCGCCGCAAGAAACACTGCAGCTTCTCCCCAGTGTCCCAGCACCCATCCCCCTAGCGCACCGCCGCAAAACGCGCCCATGAATTGGAAGCTGGCAAAAACGCCCATCGCCGTGCCCTTGCCCCCCGCATATACGCTGCGACTCAACAATGCAGGCAACGATGCTTCGAGGTAGTTAAAAGCCGTAAAGAACAGCAGCAACACTGCCAAGACCGAAACCAAAGAGAACGGCAATACCGACGCGAGCAGCAATACCCCCGCCAAGAGGGCGATCGCAAGGCGCAAAATCAGCGCCTGCCATGACTTTTTCTCGGCAACAATTAATGCCGGAACCATCAATACAAACGCGGCGGCCATAACAGGCAAGTACACCATCCAATGCTCGGCAGGCGCCAGCCCCAGCTCCGTAAGGCGGGCTGGCAACACCAAAAATAGTGCCATCATGGCCATATGCAGGACGAAAACCCCCACATTCAAACGCATCAAAGACGGACTGCGAATACAGCGCAACAACAAGCTTGCCAGTGGTCGGGCGCTCGGGTCGCGAGACTGGATGCGCGAGGACGGCACCACAAAGACGGCCACCACCACGCCAAGTATGGCGAGCGCCGAGGTCAACAAGAATAACGCCGGAACACCAAAGCTGGCCGCGACGCCGGGGCCAACCACCATTGCTACTGCGAAGGAAACCCCAATGCTGACACCGATGGCGGCCATCGCCTTACTGCGGTGCTGCTCTCGCGTTAAGTCGGCAACGGTCGCCGTAAGCGTACTGGCTATTGCCCCGGCCCCCTGCATAAGCCGACCAAATATCACCGTAAATATCGATTCAGCAGATGCTGCAAGCACACCGCCAGCGGCGAACAATAATAAGCCCGCCACGATAACCGGCTTGCGACCAATCCTGTCCGACAACATACCGAGTGGAATTTGCAGCACAGCCTGCCCAAGGCCATAGATACCCAGCGCAAGACCAACCAAAACCGGTGTGCTAAAAGCGTAGTCCGCAGCATAGAGAGGTAAAACCGGCAGCAGCATAAACAAGCCGAGCATGCGGAATACGTATAAACAGGCCAACGCTGCAACAGCGCGACGCTCCAGCGCAGACATGGAGGAGTTCAAGTGCGGAAAATTCCCGAGCGGTAATCAATGAAGTAACCGCCAGTAGTCTACCAGTTTGCCGCCCCCTAAAAAACCAGTTGGCCTTTGCGCCGCCTTGATTCCGCCCCGTATAATGTTGGGTTTGTTTTATCGGGGTTTGTAATGGATCGGATTATCGTTCGCGGTGCTCGCACCCACAATCTGAAGAATATCGACCTGGAGATTCCCCGCGACAAGCTGGTTGTCATCACCGGCTTGTCTGGCTCTGGCAAATCGTCCCTAGCCTTTGACACGCTGTACGCCGAAGGCCAGCGGCGCTACGTTGAGTCGCTGTCGACCTATGCACGGCAGTTCCTGTCCATGATGGAAAAACCCGATGTCGACCACATCGACGGTTTGTCGCCAGCCATTTCAATTGAGCAAAAGTCGACCTCTCACAACCCGCGCTCGACCGTGGGCACCATCACCGAGATCTACGACTACTTGCGCCTGCTGTTCGCCCGCGCCGGCGAACCGCGCTGCCCCGATCACGACGCGCCACTGGCCGCACAGACGGTGAGCCAAATGGTCGACACCGTTTTGTCTCTTCCCGAGGGCAGCAAGATGATGATGCTCGCCCCAGTGATCAAAAACCGCAAAGGCGAACACCTTCATGTGCTAGACAAACTGCGCAGCCAGGGTTTCGTGCGTGCGCGTATCGACGGCATCGTCGTCGATTTGGATGACGCCCCCACGCTCGATAAGAAAAAGAAACATTCCATAGACGTGGTAGTCGACCGCTTCAAAGTGCGCGGCGATTTAGCCCAACGCCTGGCCGAGTCTTTCGAGACCGCCCTGGAGCTCACCGACGGCATTGCCAGCGTTGCCGACATGGATGACCCAAGCAAAGCAGAGCTTAGCTTTTCCGCTAAATTTGCCTGCCCTCACTGTGGCTATAGCTTAAGCGAATTAGAGCCCCGACTGTTTTCCTTCAACAGCCCGCTTGGCGCATGCGGCAGCTGCGACGGACTCGGCGTTAGACAATTCTTTGATGAGTCACGCATTGTGCAGCATCCCGAGGCCAGCCTCTCCACAGGGGCGATCCGCGGCTGGGATCGGCGCAGCGTTTATTATTTTCATATGTTGAAGTCACTGGCCGAACACTACGATTTCGACATTGACGCGCCCTTCGAATCCCTGAGCAAAGCAAATAAGCAGCGCATTTTGCACGGCAGCGGTAACGAGGAGATCAGCTTTACCTATATCAATGATCGCGGCGACAGCTTCCAACGCAAGCACCGCTTCGAAGGCGTTATTCCCAATATGGAACGCCGCTATCGAGACACCGAATCGCAGACCGTACGCGAAGACCTGAGTAAATTCCTGAGCACTCACGCGTGCCCGGACTGTCAGGGCACGCGGCTGCGCAAGGAAGCCAGACATGTCTTTATCGAGGAGCAAACGCTGCCCGATATTGCCTCGATGCCGGTGGGCGCCGCCAAACAGTATTTCGAAAATTTAGCGCTGAGCGGTCGCCGGGCACAAATAGCTGAAAAAATATTGAAAGAGATCAACGACCGCCTGCGCTTTCTGGTGGATGTTGGCCTGAATTACCTGAGCCTCGACCGCAGCGCCGATACCCTTTCAGGGGGTGAGGCACAGCGCATCCGTCTCGCCAGTCAGATCGGCGCAGGCCTCGTAGGCGTGATGTATATCCTGGATGAACCGTCGATAGGCCTGCACCAACGCGACAACGAACGACTTCTCAACACCCTGCGCCACCTGCGCGATATCGGAAATACCGTCATTGTTGTTGAACATGATGAAGACGCGATACGCACTGCCGACCACATTATCGATATCGGCCCCGGGGCAGGTGTTCACGGCGGCCAAGTCGTGGCAAAGGGAAGCTTGGACGACATACTAAGCAGTGAGCAATCCCTTACTGGCGATTATTTGTCCGGGAAACGCTGTATCGCGATCCCCACAGCGCGCCACCAACCGGATGCCGAACGCTACATTCACCTAGAAGGCGCCATAGGCAACAACCTCCAAGACGTCGACTTGCATATCCCCCTGGGCTTGATGACCTGCATTACCGGTGTCTCAGGCTCAGGGAAATCAACGCTGATCAACCACACCCTGTACCCGATTGCGGCGACTGTGTTGAACGGCGCCACCACGCTGAAACCCGCCCCATATAGCGACATCAAGGGCTTGGATCTCGTCGATAAATGCATCGACATCGACCAGAGCCCAATAGGCCGAACCCCTCGCTCCAACCCAGCGACCTATACCGGAATCTTTACCCCCATCCGAGAGCTTTTTGCCGGCACTCAGGAGGCGCGATCCAGAGGCTACAAAGTTGGCCGCTTTAGCTTTAACGTCAAGGGCGGCCGCTGCGAAGCCTGCCAAGGTGACGGGGTTACTAAGGTAGAGATGCATTTCCTGCCAGACATCTACGTCGCCTGCGAGGTTTGCCAGGGCAAACGCTATAATCGCGAGACACTCGACATTTTATATAAAGGAAAAAACATCCACGAAGTGCTGGAGATGACCGTCGAAGACGCCAACAGCTTCTTCGAAAATGTGCCAGCTATTGCGAAAAAGCTTCAAACGCTAATGGACGTCGGCCTGAGCTATATTCGCCTGGGCCAGGCGGCAACAACCCTGTCAGGTGGTGAAGCGCAGCGCGTAAAGCTTGCCAAAGAACTCTCCAAGCGCGACACCGGCAAAACCCTTTACATTCTCGATGAGCCAACCACCGGCCTGCACTTCGAAGACATTCAACTGCTATTGACGGTACTCCACCGGCTGCGTGACCACGGTAACACCGTGGTGGTCATCGAACACAATCTCGATGTTATTAAGACCGCCGACTGGCTTATTGATCTGGGGCCCGAAGGCGGCAGCGGTGGCGGTCAAATCATCGCCGAGGGAAGCCCTGAAACACTTGCACAAGTTGCCGCGTCCCACACCGGGCGCTTTTTAAAACCCATGCTCAAGTAATACGGCAAGCTATTACTAATCAACAGGCATAAAAAAAGCCGGCATAGCCGGCTTTTTTATGCTGTCGAAACAGCGAAGAGCTTACTCTTCGTCGTCTTCGATCTCATCCGCAACTGGGCGATCAACTAGCTCGACGTAAGCCATAGGAGCTTTGTCGCCAGTACGCAGACCACACTTCATAATGCGAATGTAACCGCCTGGGCGAGCCGCGTAACGCGGGCCAAGCTCGTTGAACAACTTACCCACTGCCTCGTCGCTACGCAGACGCGCAAAGGCCAAACGGCGGTTTGCAACACTATCTGTTTTTGCGAGAGTAATCAGTGGCTCCGCGTGACGGCGAAGTTCCTTGGCTTTAGGCAGAGTCGTTTTAATCAATTCGTGCTCTACCAATGAAGCCGTCATATTGCGAAACATCGCTTTGCGATGCGAGCTATTGCGGTTCAGTTGACGGCCGCTATGACGATGACGCATGGCTTTTTCCTTTAATAAACGTTGCTATCTCAGCAAAATAATCTTCGGTTCAATGCTTACGCAAGAACCCGGTCGTCGTTTCTCAGGCTAGCCGGTGGCCAATTGTCTAGGCGCAAGCCCAAAGACAAGCCACGAGAAGCCAATACATCTTTGATCTCAGTCAGAGACTTCTTGCCGAGGTTCGGCGTTTTCAGAA
Source organism: Spongiibacter sp. UBA1325 (assembly GCF_002306875.1). NCBI lineage: Bacteria > Pseudomonadati > Pseudomonadota > Gammaproteobacteria > Cellvibrionales > Spongiibacteraceae > Spongiibacter > Spongiibacter sp. UBA1325. The sequence continues at coordinate 30,633 of NZ_DBTD01000004.1, read as the reverse complement.
GCTCAACTTCGGTACGCTGTACCAGGTCACCGATGTAGTAAATATTTTCAGCTTTCAGACAGTTCGCACTGCGCACGGTCAACTCGAGATCGTCGACTGGGCGAAGCAGGATAGGATCGACTTCGTTCTCTTCACGCGAGGGCTCTTTCTCACCTTCGCTTTCAAGATCAACGAACACCGCCAGCTGCTGCTGAAGAATAGTCGCCGCGCGACGGATCGCCTCTTCAGGATCAATGGTGCCGTTGGTTTCGAGATCCAGTACCAACTTGTCAAGGTCGGTGCGCTGCTCTACCCGCGCATTTTCTACAACGTAGCTAACGCGGCTGATTGGGCTGTAGCTAGCATCCAACTGCAAACGACCGATAGAGCGTGTCTCTTCCTCGCCACCGTTGCGAACGTCGGCGGGGACATAGCCACGACCGCGAGCAACCGTGAGGCGCATATTCAGCTCGCCACCAGAATTCAGGTTGGCGATGACGTGATCCTGGTTGACGATTTCAACTTCATGGTCAGTCTGAATATCACCAGCAGTTACCGGGCCTTCGCCTTTTTTGCTGAGTGTTAATACAGCTTGGTCTTTACCATGAAGAATCACCGCCACTTCTTTCAGGTTAAGCAGGATTTCGATAACGTCTTCCTGAACACCTTCCATTGCGCTGTATTCGTGCAACACACCGTCGATTTCAGCTTCGGTCACCGCACAACCAGGCATTGAAGACAGCAAAATACGGCGCAAGGCGTTACCCAGGGTATGCCCAAAACCACGCTCAAGCGGCTCCAAGGTGACTTTCGCGCGAGTTTGACCCTGCTCTTCAACCTGGATCACTCGCGGTGTTAAAAATTCATTCACTGCACTTTGCATAGATCACCTGTAGTGAGAATGTCCGGAAATAACTTACTTCGAGTAAAGCTCAACGATCAGCTGTTCATTGATCTCTGAAGACAAGTCGCTACGGTCTGGTGCATTTTTGTAAACGGCTTCCATTTTGTCGCTGTTTACATCAATCCAAGACACGTCGCCGCGCTGTGCTGCAAGTGCAAGTGCGGACTGAACACGAAGTTGCTTCTTCGCTTTTTCACGCAGGCTAATCACGTCACCAGGCTGAACCTGATAAGACGGTACGTTAACGGTCTGGCCATTAACGAGGATACCTTTATGTGATACCAACTGACGCGCTTCGGCACGAGTAGAACCGAAACCAATACGGTATACAACATTGTCCAAACGGCCTTCGAGGTATTGCAGCAGGTTTTCACCAGTTGCGCCCTTCTTGCTTGCCGCTTTCTTGTAGTAGCTACGGAATTGCTTTTCCAGAACACCGTACATACGACGAACTTTTTGCTTTTCGCGAAGCTGAACGCCGTAGTCGGACAAACGTCCGCGACGCGCACCGTGCATACCGGGAGCGTTTTCGGCTTTGCACTTAGAATCCAGAGGACGAACGCCACTCTTCAAAAACAGGTCAGTGCCTTCCCGTCTTGCTAATTTACAGCTCGGGCCTAAATATCTAGCCATGTTAACTATTCCTCAACTGTTAATTACACGCGACGTTTCTTGGGAGGACGGCAACCATTATGGGGGATGGGCGTCACGTCTGTGATGTTGGTGATCTTGTAGCCGCAGTTGTTCAAAGCGCGAACAGCCGACTCACGGCCAGGTCCGGGACCTTTAACTTCTACGTCAAGATTTTTAAGACCGTAGTCTTTCGCAGCATTACCCGCGCGCTCTGCTGCAACCTGTGCCGCAAAGGGGGTGCTTTTACGCGAACCGCGGAAACCACTACCACCAGCTGTTGCCCAGCTCAGAGTGTTTCCTTGGCGGTCTGTAATGGTGATGATGGTGTTGTTGAATGACGCATGAATATGCGCGACGCCATCGACAACGGTCTTTTTGACCTTCTTGCGAGGCGCTTGCTTGCCTGGTTTAGCCATGTTTACTTCCTGCTTCTAATATCAACACTACACTAGTGGTGTAGCTACACTAAAGGCGCTTTGCTGCTTCGCAATTACTTGCGAATCGGCTTACGTGGACCCTTGCGAGTACGCGCGTTAGTTTTCGTACGCTGACCACGCAGGGGAAGACCCTTACGGTGACGCAGCCCACGGAAACAGCCAAGGTCCAGCAGACGCTTGATGTTCATAGATACTTCGCGGCGCAGATCGCCTTCTACCGTCATTTTGGCAATTGCGTTACGCAGTGAATCGAGCTGCTCTTCAGTCAGGTCAGCGATTTTCGCGTCTTCCGCAATGTTGTTGCCCGCGCACAATTTTTTAGCAGTTGTGCGACCAATTCCGTAGATATAAGTCAACGAAATAACGGCATGCTTGTTATCTGGTATGTTAACACCCGCAATACGAGCCATTCAGATTACTCCAATTAAAGCTTTAACTTTTAACGCTTGACAAAATCTGGCCAGATGAACAGACCCCGCGCGAAAGGCGCCGTAGTCTATCTACAACCGGGCCGGGTTTCAAGCCCAGCGACCAAATTTTGCTCAGCCCTGCCGCTGCTTATGACGTGGCTCTGCGCTACAGATAACGCGAACAACACCTTTGCGACGAACGATTTTGCAGTTGCGGCAAATTTTCTTTACCGATGCACGAACTTTCATGACGACACTCCAAACAAATTGCTGCGCCGCGATTAGCGGGCGCCGCTACCGTAATTTTTCAGGTTAGCTTTTTTCATCACCGAGTCGTATTGGTGAGACATCATGTGCGACTGTACTTGTGCCATGAAGTCCATAACCACGACCACTACGATCAGCAGCGATGTACCACCCAGATAGAACGGAACGTTCCACATAACTACCAAAAACTGTGGCAGCAGGCAGACACCGGCGATATATAGCGAACCAAACATTGTCAGGCGAGTAAGCACATCATCAATGTAACTTGCCGTCTGCTTACCAGGGCGAATACCTGGCAAAAAAGCACCTGAACGCTTCAAGTTATCCGCGACTTCATCCGGGTTAAACATCAACGCGGTGTAGAAGAAGCAGAAGAAGACAATCAAGGCTGTAAATAGAATGATATTGAGTGGTTGACCGGGGCCAATAGCCAATGCCAACTCTTGCAGCCACTCCATACCCTCATTACTTTGTCCTACCCACTGCGCGATAGACGCAGGAAACAGCAGAATCGAGGATGCGAAAATAGCAGGTATAACACCGGCCATGTTCACCTTCAGAGGCAAATGGCTTGACTGAGCCTGATACATCCGATTGCCGCGTTGCTGCTTGGCGTAGTTCACCGTGATGCGGCGCTGGCCACGCTCGATGAAGACCACCAAGTAAATTACCGCAACTGCCAGAACCAAAATCGCCAGCAACACCAGTACATTCAACTCGCCTTGACGAGCCTGCTCTAAAGATTGCCCAACAGCCGAAGGCAGCCCTGCAACAATACCGGCGAAAATCAGCATAGAAATACCGTTACCGATACCTCGCTCGGTGACTTGCTCGCCGAGCCACATCATGAAGACAGCGCCCGTTACCAGAGAAACCACCGCGGTGAAGTAAAAGCTGATATCCGCATTAAAGGCGAGGCCCTGGTTAGCCAGGCCAACCGTCATACCTGTCGCTTGCAACAAGGCCAACACCACCGTCAAATAACGGGTGTACTGACTGATTTGTCTGCGGCCGGCTTCACCTTCCTTCTTAAGGGCTTCCAGCTGCGGGCTCACGGCGGACATTAGCTGCATAATAATGGATGCAGAAATGTAAGGCATGATACCCAAAGCCAGAATACTCATGCGCTCTAGTGCACCACCAGAGAACATATTAAACAGGCCAAGAACCGTACCCTGATTTTGATTAAACAGGGCGGCGAGTTGATCCGGGTTGATGCCGGGCACCGGAATGTGGGTGCCGATGCGATAGACAATTATCGCCAACAACAGAAAACGAAGGCGAGCCATAAGCTCGCCTAGTCCGGACTGCTTTCCAGTTGTCAAAGGACTGGATTTCGCCATGGGTTATAGTTCCCTATTCTTCGACTTTGCCGCCAGCTTTTTCGATAGCTTCGCGGGCGCCTTTAGTCACAGCCAAACCTTTAACTGTAACAGCCTTGGTCACATCACCAGAAAGAAAGACTTTCGCTCTCTCGATGTTGTTTGACACCAGGTCGGCACGCTTCAACGCATCCAGATCGACAACATCTTCGCCAACAGCATTCAGCTCAGAAGTACGAATCTGTGCGGTTACAGAGGCCATGCGAGAAGTAAAACCATACTTCGGCAGGCGTTTCTGCAAAGGCATTTGGCCGCCTTCGAAACCGGGACGTACGCTACCACCTGAACGAGACTTCAGGCCTTTGTGGCCACGACCCGCAGTTTTACCCAAGCCGCTACCGATACCGCGTCCGACCCGCTTGCCGTCTTTAACACGACCTGGGGCGGGGCTCAGCGTGTTTAAACGCAACTCGCTCATTTTTTAACCCTCAACACGAATCAGATAGTTAACTTTATTGATCATGCCACGTACTGAAGGAGTGTCTTCCACTTCGACAGTGTGACCAATGCGACGCAGACCCAGGCCCGCAACGCAGGCTTTGTGAGCCTTCAATCGGCCCGCTACTGAGCGGACCTGTGTAACTTTAATCTTGCTCATAATGAATCCTGCCCCTTTTTTAGCCCAGGATATCTTCTACCGATTTGCCGCGCTTCGCTGCGACTTCTTCAGGAGAAGAGATACTTTGCAGTGCCTTAATTGTTGCACGCACTACGTTTACCGGGTTGGTAGACCCATAGCACTTGGCGAGTACGTTGTGTACACCCGCAATTTCAAGCACAGAACGCATCGCACCACCGGCGATAACACCAGTACCTTCTGACGCCGGCTGCATGTAGACCTTAGAGGCCCCATGAACACCTTTTACTGCGTATTGCAGGGTATCGCCCTTGATATCCACCTGGACCATGTTGCGGCGAGCCGCTTCCATTGCCTTCTGGATGGCGACAGGCACTTCACGAGCCTTGCCGCGGCCGAAACCAACTTTGCCGTTGCCGTCACCTACCACGGTCAGCGCGGTGAAGCTGAAAATACGACCGCCCTTGACCACTTTGGCAACACGGTTAACCTGAACCAGTTTTTCCTGGAGGCCTTCTGTGTTTGCTTTGTCTTTCTGCTCGTTGTACGCCATCGCCTAAACCTTAGAATTCCAATCCGCCTTCACGGGCAGCATCTGCCAGCGCCTTGACTCGACCGTGGAAACGGAATCCACTGCGATCAAAAGCGACCTTTGTTACACCCGCAGCCTTAGCACGGTCTGCAATCAGCTTGCCAACGCCAGCCGCTGCACCGATATTGCCACTTGATGCGCTACGCAACTCTTTGTCCAGTGTCGAAGCACTGGCAAGAACGCGATCACCTTCTGCTGCAATCAGTTGCGCATACATATGGCGCGGAGTGCGATGAATGCACAGACGAACCGCTCGCAGTTCGCGCATTTTAGCGCGAGCTCGGCGTGCACGACGTAATCTTGAAACTTTCTTATCGCTCATATGCTAGCCTTTACTTTTTCTTCGCTTCTTTACGACGAACAACTTCGTCTTCGTAGCGAACACCTTTACCTTTATAGGGCTCGGGCGGACGGAAGGCGCGGATTTCCGCGGCAACCTTGCCGAGAACCTGCTTATCACTACCTGTCAGAACAATTTCCGTCTGAGAGGGAGTTTCTGCTTTAACCCCTTCGGGCAAATCGTAGTCAATGGGGTGGGAGAAACCCAGCACCAAATTGACAGACTTACCGCTTGCTTTGGCACGATAACCAACACCGTTCAGGATCAACTTACGCTGAAAACCTTCGCTGACGCCGATCACCATGTTGTTGGCCAAGGCGCGAGTGGTTCCCGCCATTGCCCAACCATTTTTTGCACCTTCACGGGCAGCAAATACAAGCTGACCATCTTCTTGTTTAACTTCGACGGACTCGTGCAGCGGCATGGACATGTTGCCATTCTTGCCTTTAACCGCAATGCTGTCGGCGCCGAGTGTGACTTCAACCCCTTTTGGGAGAGCCACTGGACTTTTCGCTACTCTGGACATTTTAGAAAACTCTTCTAACCGTCGATTTAGAAAACAGTGCAGAGCACTTCGCCACCAACACCCGCTGCACGTGCAGCGCGGTCTGTCATCACACCACGGCTGGTGGAGACAATGGCAATACCCAGTCCGGCACGTACTTCCGGAAGATCTTCTTTACCCGCATAAGCGCGCAGACCTGGGCGGCTAACACGCTGAATTTCAGCGATAACCGGTTTACCTTGAAAATACTTCAGCTCGATGCTCAGAGTGGCTTTACCAGCGTTATCGTCTACACGAGAACCGGCGATGTAGCCTTCCTGCTCAAGTACATTGGCTACCGCCTTTTTCAGCTTAGAAGAAGGCATTTGAACCTCAGTCTTCCCAGCCATCTGAGCGTTGCGGATGCGGGTCAGCATATCCGCTAAAGGATCTTGCATGCTCATGTTTTGCTCCCATTTATCGCCGCGTTATCGCGCGACAGCAAAATTCTCAATCTTACCAGCTGGCCTTAACCAGACCAGGCACATCGCCACGCATCGCAGCTTGGCGCAGTTGGTTACGGCACAGGCCGAACTTGCGGTAAACACCGTGAGGGCGACCAGTTACCTGGCAACGACGGCGCTGACGAACAGGGCTCGCATCACGCGGCAGCTTCTGCAGCTTAACCTGGGCGTCCCACTTTTCTTCATCGCTTGCGTCAACGCTGGCGATAATAGCCTTAAGTTCAGCACGCTTAGCGGCGTATTTGGCGACTGCGCGAGCACGTTTTACTTCGCGCGCTTTCATTGACTGCTTTGCCATATCCCTAACCCCTTAAGCTTTGAACGGGAAGTTGAACGCTTTCAACAACGCTCGACCTTCATCATCGTTACGCGCTGACGTGGTGATAGTAATATCCAAGCCACGTAGGGTATCGACTTTATCGTAATCAATTTCCGGGAAAATGATCTGCTCAGTCACACCCATCGCAAAGTTACCGCGACCGTCAAATGACTTAGGGCTGATACCACGGAAGTCACGTACACGAGGGATAGCAACAGAGATCAAGCGATCCAGAAATTCATACATACGCTCACGGCGCAGCGTGACTTTACAGCCAATCGGCCAACCGTCACGAATTTTAAAGCCCGCAATTGATTTACGCGCTTTGGTTACCACAGGCTTTTGACCGCTGATTTTCTCAAGGTCAGCCAGAGCAGCTTCCAATACTTTCTTGTCGCCCGCGGCTTCACCCACACCCATGTTCAGAGTGATCTTGGTAATACGGGGAACTTCCATCGCGTTAGCGAGACCCAGCTCTTCAATAAGCTTGGCGCGCAACTCGTTGTTATACAGTTCGCTTAATCGTGCCATTTTCTAATAACCCCTACGCGTCGATCGCTTCGCCGCTGGATTTAAATACGCGGGTCTTAGTGCCGTCTTCAGCAACTTTGAAGCCCACCCGATCCGCTTTATTCGAAGACGGATTATAAATCGCGACGTTCGACACCTGGATAGGCGCCTCTTTCTCAACGATACCGCCGGCCACACCCAGCTGTGGGTTTGGACGTTGGTGCTTCTTGATCATATTGATGCCGGAGACCAGCACGCGATTTTCGTCCAGTACTTTCTGTACCTTGCCGCGCTTGCCTTTGTCTTTACCGGTTAAGACGATAACTTCGTCTTCACGTTTAATCTTGCGCATTATGCTGACCTCAGTCTTCTCTTCAGCGAACCAATTACAGTACTTCAGGTGCCAGAGAGATAATCTTCATGAACTTCTCACCACGCAGCTCTCGCGTCACCGGCCCAAAAATACGAGTACCGATAGGAGCCAAACTGGCGTTCAGCAGTACTGCTGCATTGTCGTCGAACTTAATCAGCGAACCATCGCCGCGACGAACGCCTTTCTTGGTGCGAACTACGACCGCTGTCATTACCTGACCTTTTTTCACTTTGCCGCGAGGAATTGCCTCTTTGACAGTGACTTTGATCAGATCGCCGACACGAGCGTAACGACGGTGTGAGCCGCCAAGCACTTTGATGCACATAACGCGACGCGCGCCACTGTTATCTGCAACTTCCAAATAGCTTTCTGTTTGAATCATTTCTTACTCCAAAGCAGTCAACTGTGCATCAAGCCATTGAACACAGGCCGCCGGCCAAATTAAATCTGCTTAGCCGTCTCTTCAACGCGCAGCAAAGTCCATGACTTACTCTTAGACAGCGGACGCGTCTCACAAACTGTTACCACGTCCCCAGTCTTGCACTCATTATTCTCATCATGAGCGTGGACTTTAGAAGAACGGGTCAAGTACTTACCGTAGATTGGGTGTTTCACACGACGCTCTACCAGTACAGTGATGGTTTTATCCATCTTGTCGCTAACTACCTTACCGGTGGCGGTACGAGCGCTCTTTGCTGCTTCTGACATTTTAATTACCTGCCTTTTCCTGGAGCACAGTCTTAATGCGCGCGATTTCTTGACGGGTCTGCTTCAGCAGATGCGTCTGCGCTAACTGGCCGGTACTTTTCTGCATGCGCAGCTTGAATTGCTCTTCGAGCAACTTCAGCAGCTGGGCATTGAGCTCGTCTACTGACTTTTCGCGTAATTCAATAGCGTTCATTACATCACCACCCGCTTAACAAATTGGGTTGCTACCGGAATCTTAGCTGCTGCCAGTGCAAAGGCTTCACGCGCCAGCTCTTCGGGCACACCTTCTACTTCATACAGCACTTTACCGGGTTGAATTTGGGCAACCCAATATTCAACGTTACCCTTACCTTTACCTTGACGAACCTCGAGAGGCTTCTCAGTAATTGGCTTATCCGGGAAAACGCGGATCCAGATTTTACCGCCACGTTTAATGTGACGAGTCATGGCACGACGAGCTGCCTCGATCTGGCGAGCGGTGATACGACCGCGTCCGACTGCTTTCAGGCCGAAATCACCAAAGCTGACCCGGCTGCCGCGTTCTGCCAGACCGCGATTGCGGCCCTTCTGTACCTTGCGAAACTTTGTGCGCTTCGGCTGTAACATGTGCGTAACCCTTACTCTGAACCTTTCTTAGCCTTGGCTTCGACTGCTTCGTTTCTGTTCCCCAGGATTTCACCCTTGAAGATCCAGACCTTGACACCGATGATGCCGTAGGTAGTCGCTGCCTCGTATGTGGCGTAGTCGATATCTGCGCGCAGAGTGTGGAGAGGTACACGACCTTCCCGGTACCACTCAGTACGTGCGATCTCAGCACCACCAACACGGCCACTAACTTGTACTTTGATGCCTTCCGCGCCTTGGCGCATTGCATTCTGTACCACACGCTTCATCGCGCGACGGAACATAACGCGGCGCTCAAGCTGCTGTGCAACATTCTGTGCAACCAGCTTCGCATCAAGATCCGGCTTGCGAACCTCTTCAATGTTAATGTGCACGGGTACAGACATGCGCTTGCTGAGCTCTTTGCGCAGCTTCTCAACGTCTTCACCCTTTTTGCCAATAACAATGCCAGGGCGTGCAGTGTGAATAGTAATGCGTGCGGTTTGTGCCGGACGCTCGATCACAATGCGGCTAACAGAAGCGTGCGCCAACTTCTCTTCCAAGTATTCGCGAACTTGGATATCAGTCACCAGCTGTTGCGCGTACTGTTTGCTGCCGGCATACCAGACAGAGTTGTGATCTTTTACAATTCCGAGCCGGATGCCGGTCGGGTGTACTTTCTGACCCATTTGGTCTCTCCTACTAACCTTCGCCGTCGGCTACTTTAATCGTGATATGACAAGACCGCTTCAAGATGCGATCGGCCCGGCCTTTTGCACGGGGGCGCAGACGCTTCATCGTCATACCCTCGTCGACAAAGATTGTCGAAACTCGCAACTCATCAACATCAGCACCTTCGTTGTGCTCGGCGTTGGCGATTGCAGAGTTCAGCACCTTCTTAATGATGCCGGCTGCCTTTTTGGAGCTAAACGTCAACAAATCCAGCGCTTCTTCTACACCCTTGCCGCGAATCTGGTCAGCAACCAAACGGGCCTTCTGGGCGGAGATACGTGCGCCTTTTAAACGTGCCGCTACTTCCATCGTTTATGCCTCTCCCAGCCCAAGCTTAACGCTTGGCCTTTTTATCAGCCACGTGCCCCTTGTAGGTGCGAGTCGCGGCGAATTCACCCAATTTGTGCCCAACCATATCCTCGGTAACCATCACCGGAACATGTTGACGACCGTTGTGTACCGCGATGGTTAAACCAACCATCTCGGGGAGAATCATAGAACGACGCGACCAGGTCTTGATCGGACGACGATCGTTTTTCTCAACCGCTGTCTCTACCTTCTTCAAAAGATGAAGATCGATAAACGGTCCTTTCTTCAATGAACGTGGCACAAGCTAATCCTCTTTACTCTGACTGCGCTTATTTTCTGCGATCACGCACAATCAGCTTATCTGTACGCTTATTTTTACGGGTCTTATACCCTTTAGTCGGAACACCCCAAGGAGTTACAGGATGACGACCACCAGAGGTACGACCTTCACCACCACCATGTGGGTG
>NZ_DBTD01000004.1:10941-19776 GCF_002306875.1 Spongiibacter sp. UBA1325 | reverse complement strand
ACCACCACCATGTGGGTGATCAACGGGGTTCATAGCCACACCGCGAACGGTAGGACGAACACCACGCCAACGCGCCGCACCGGCTTTACCCAACTTACGCAGGCTGTGCTCGCTGTTTGACACCTCGCCCAATGTGGCGCGGCACTCAGCAAGAATCTTGCGCATTTCGCCGCTGCGCAAACGCACAGTGGCATATTGGCCTTCACGTGCAACCAACTGCACTGATGCACCCGCACTACGAGCGATCTGAGCACCTTTACCAGGCTTCATCTCGATGCAGTGAATTGTGCTACCGACTGGAATATTACGCAGCGGCAGCGCGTTACCGGGCTTGATCGGTGCTGACTCACCTGAGAGCACTTCATCACCTGCGGCAACACCTTTAGGTGCAATCACATAGCGACGCTCACCGTCCGCGTACTTAAGCAGTGCAATATACGCAGTACGGTTAGGGTCATATTCCAAACGCTCAACAACAGCAGGAATGCCATCTTTGTTGCGCTTAAAATCGATAATACGGTAGTGCTGCTTGTGGCCACCGCCAACGTGGCGAGTTGTGATACGCCCGTTGTTGTTACGACCACCATTGCGCGACTGACTCTCAAGCAAGGCCTTATGCGGAGCGCCTTTGTGCAGCTCTGCATTAACCACTCGAACGACGTGACGGCGTCCGGGAGAGGTCGGTTTACTTTTTACAATTGCCATTTGACTCAGCTCCAGACTTATTCAGCGACTGCAAAGTCGATATCTTGACCCTGCACCAGGCTTACATAAGCCTTCTTCCAGTTTGGCTTTTTGCTCAGGCCAAAACGGTTACGCTTAACTTTGCCTTTCATGTTCACGGTGCGCACGTCAACAACGTCCACCTTGAACAGCTTTTCGACTGCGTTTTTGATTTCCAGCTTGGTAGCGCTGGGCAGCACACGAAAAACGACCTGATTGCCCGCTTCAGCACTCATTGCGCTTTTTTCAGAAACGTGAGGACCGAGCAATACTTTGTAAATGCGCTCCTGATTCATCCCAACATCTCCTCAAACTTTTTCAATGCCGCAACGGTAACCACAACTTTGTCGTAACCGATCAAGCTAACGGGATCGACACCGTTCACATCACGAACATCAACGTCGTGAAGGTTGCGCGCCGCCAGGTACAGGTTGCCAGTTACTTCTTCAGTAACAATCAACGCACCTTTTACATCCAGCTCAGCCAGCGACTTAACAAGCAGCTTGGTCTTAGGTGCTTCAAGTGCCATTTCTTCAACGACAACCAGACGCTCCTGACGAGCCAGCTCAGACAAAATAGAACGCAGAGCCGCGCGGTACATCTTGCGGTTTACTTTTTGACTGTGATCTTGAGGCTTCGCCGCAAAGGTCACACCACCGCCAGTCCAAATCGGGCTGCGGATGGTACCAGCACGCGCGCGGCCAGTACCCTTTTGACGCCATGGCTTCTTGCCGCCACCACTCACTTCGGAGCGGGTTTTCTGTGCACGGGTACCCTGACGAGCACCAGCCAGATAGGCAGTCACAACCTGATGAACCAGGTCTTCATTAAACTCACGAGCAAAGGCCACATCGGAAACCTGGATAGTTCCAGCCGCTGCACCGTTACCGGGTTTCGCAATATTCAGTTCCACTGCTTAGCCCCCTAGGATTTTTTTGCTTTAACAGCAGGACGTACAAACACGTCACCACCTGGCGCACCGGGAACCGCACCCTTGATCAAAATCAAGTTGCGCTCTGCATCGACACGTACAACTTCCAGCGTCTGAACAGTCACACGCTCAGCACCCATGTGACCCGCCATCTTCTTACCTTTGAAGACGCGACCAGGAGTCTGACATTGACCGATAGAACCCGGCGCACGGTGCGACAATGAGTTACCGTGAGTAGCGTCTTGCATATGGAAGTTCCAACGCTTAACACCACCTTGGAAGCCCTTACCTTTAGACTGCCCAGTAACATCAACTTTCTGACCTGCCTCAAATGCAGCAACAGTCAGCTCAGCACCAACCTCTGGAGCCTCATCACCTTCTTCAAGGCGAAACTCCCAAAGACCGCGACCAGCTTCAACACCTGCTTTAGCAAAGTGCCCAGCTTCAGCTTTTGAAATACGTGACGCCTTACGAGCTCCAGCCGTCACTTGAATAGCGCGATAGCCGTCAGCATCGTCTGCTTTGACACGAGTAACGCGATTGGGCTCAACCTCAATCACCGTTACCGGAATAGATACGCCGTCGTCAGTAAAAACGCGAGTCATGCCGCTTTTACGACCGACCAAACCAATAGTCATTGCTCCAACCTCTCAGTGTACGGGGCTTAACCCTCTACGGCCGCGCTCTCACGCGTTACACAACCCAGGGCCAGCCCCTGAGCGGGTCTGAATATATTCAGTAAATTTTAATTAGCCGAGGCTAATTTGAACTTCTACACCAGCCGCCAGATCTAGCTTCATCAAAGCGTCTACAGTTTTTTCTGTAGGCTCTACGATATCCAACATGCGCTTGTGGGTGCGGATCTCATACTGATCTCGCGCATCCTTGTTTACATGTGGAGAGACCAGAACCGTGTAACGCTCTTTGCGAGTAGGCAACGGGATTGGACCCCGAACCTGCGCGCCAGTGCGCTTAGCGGTATCTACGATCTCTTGCGTAGACGCATCGATAAGGCGGTGATCAAAAGCTTTTAAACGAATGCGAATCCGTTGATTTTGCACCTGATCAAACTCCCATCCCGAAATACCTTCGAGCCACTATCGGCGCCAACTGGCCGAGACAACCCGAAAAAAGAAGCGGCATATTAATGACCTAACCGCCCCGTGTCAACAACTATTCGACACAAAGGCAATTAAAGACGCTACCGCGCGTTTTAGGGCGCCAATTGCACCCATTGTTACCCAGAAAGGGAGGCCGAAGCCTCCCTCCCACACTGCTGCGCGAATAACATCGCGCGTCAGCATTACTCTACGATTTTCGCTACCACGCCGGCGCCGACAGTGCGGCCACCTTCACGGATTGCAAAACGCAGACCTTCTTCCATCGCGATAGGCGCAATCAATGTCACGTCCATTTTCACGTTGTCGCCAGGCATTACCATTTCTGTACCTTCTGGCAGCTCACACGCACCAGTTACGTCTGTGGTACGGAAGTAGAACTGTGGACGGTAGCCTTTGAAGAATGGCGTGTGACGACCACCTTCATCTTTGCTCAGTACGTACACTTCGGCTTCGAAGCGAGTGTGCGGAGTGATTGAGCCAGGCTTAGCCAATACTTGGCCACGCTCAACTTCGTCACGCTTAGTACCACGCAGCAGAACACCAACGTTCTCACCAGCACGACCTTCGTCGAGCAGCTTGCGGAACATTTCAACACCAGTACAGGTAGTCTTGGTGGTGTCTTTGATACCAACGATTTCGATCTCGTCGCCAGTGTTCAGAACACCACGCTCGATACGACCAGTTACTACGGTACCGCGACCAGAGATCGAGAATACGTCTTCGATTGGCATCAGGAACGGCTGGTCGATAGCACGCTCGGGCTCAGGAATGTACTCATCCAGAGCTTTAACCAGCTTGGCAACAGCAGTTGTGCCCAGCTCGTTGTCGTCTTCGCCGTTCAGTGCCATCAGGGCAGAACCCGCGATGATTGGCGTGTCGTCACCTGGGAAGTCGTAAGTGTCGAGCAGCTCACGCAGTTCCATTTCAACCAGCTCGAGCATTTCGTTGTACTCTTCGCTGCCTACGCCGCCACAGTCTTCAGCCAGCAGGTCGGCTTTGTTCAGGAAGACAACGATGTAGGGTACACCAACCTGACGAGACAGCAGGATGTGCTCACGAGTCTGAGGCATTGGGCCGTCAGTCGCACCACATACCAAGATCGCGCCGTCCATCTGAGCGGCACCAGTGATCATGTTTTTAACGTAGTCAGCGTGCCCTGGGCAGTCGACGTGTGCGTAGTGACGAATGTCTGAATCGTACTCTACGTGAGAGGTAGCGATGGTAATACCACGCTCACGCTCTTCAGGCGCATTATCGATACCGTCGAATGCAACGGCTTCACCGCCGAAGACTTCTGCACAAACGCGCGTCAGCGCTGCAGTCAGAGTCGTTTTACCATGGTCAACGTGACCGATGGTGCCCACGTTGACGTGGGGCTTACTACGTTCAAATTTTTCCTTTGCCACGATTTTTTCCTCGTTCTAAAGTTTTGGCGAATCAGCCCATGTTTTTACTAATAATTTCGTCTGCGACATTCTTCGGTGCCTCGGAGTACTTCTCAAACTCCATGGTGAATGTCGCGCGACCCTGGGTCGCACTGCGCAGATCGGTTGCGTAGCCAAACATTTCTGCCAACGGCACTTCTGCGTTGACAACTTTTCCAGATACGCTTTCTTCCATGCCCAAGATAATGCCGCGACGGCGATTGAGATCACCCACCACGTCACCCATATTTTCTTCCGGCGTTACCACTTCAACCTTCATTACCGGCTCAAGCAGCACGGCACCACCACTCTGCGCCAGCTTTTTCGTTGCCATCGACGCCGCCACTTTAAACGCCATCTCATTGGAGTCGACATCGTGGAAGGAGCCATCGTAGAGCGTCGCTTTAAGGCCCAACAGCGGATAACCCGCCAGCACACCGTTCTGCATCTGCTCTTCAATACCTTTTTGCACCGCCGGAATATACTCCTTCGGTACCACACCACCGACGATCTCGTTCACAAATTCGAGACCTTCGGCATTGGCGTCTTCAGCAGGCTCGAAACGCACCCAAACGTGACCGTACTGACCACGACCACCGGATTGACGAACGAACTTGCCTTCGATTTCACAGTTGTTGCGAATGGCTTCGCGGTAGGCCACCTGGGGCTTACCAATATTCGCCTCAACACTGAATTCACGACGCATGCGATCAACAAGAATATCCAGATGCAGCTCGCCCATACCAGAGATGATCGTCTGCCCGGTTTCCTCGTCCGTCTTAACCCGAAACGACGGATCCTCTTGCGCAAGCTTACCCAGCGCGATGCCCATCTTTTCCTGATCAGCCTTCGAGCGAGGCTCCACGGCCACGGAGATAACCGGCTCAGGAAATTCCATTCGCTCCAGAACGATCACGTTATCCGGGTCGCAAAGCGTATCCCCGGTCGTCACGTCCTTTAAGCCGATAGCGGCAGCGATATCGCCCGCCAGCACTTCTTTGATTTCTTGACGGTCGTTTGAGTGCATTTGCACCATCCGACCCACACGCTCTTTCTTACCCTTAACCGAGTTAAATACGGCCGTGCCACTCTCCAACTTGCCGGAATAAACCCGGAAAAAGGTCAGAGTACCAACAAAGGGGTCAGTCGCGATTTTAAAGGCAAGCGCTGCGAACGGGGCATTGTCATCTGCCTCACGCGTTTCGACGGTTTCCGCTTTATCGTCAAGCGTACCCTCGATCGCCTTAACCTCTTCCGGCGAAGGCATGTACTCGATCACCGCATCCAGAACAGCTTGAACGCCTTTGTTTTTAAAGGCAGAGCCGCCAAATACCGGGATAATCTCATTCGCCAATGTACGCGCACGAATGCCCGCTTTAATTTCTTCCTCGCTCAGCTCACCGCCTTCGAGGTATTTATCCATCAGCTCTTCGTTGGCTTCGGCAGCAGCCTCTACCATGTACTCACGCATTTCCGCACACTGATCTTGCAGATCAGCGGGAATATCTTCGTAAGTAAAGGTCATACCCTGGTCTTCGGCGTTCCAGATGATCGCCTTCATTTTGACCAGGTCAACAACCCCTTTGAAATCTTCTTCTGCACCGATGGTCATTTGCATCGGCACCGCATTCGCACCCAATCGCTCTCGCAACTGGCTGACGACACGCTCAAAATCAGCGCCGGCGCGGTCCATCTTGTTGACGAACACCATGCGCGGCACTTCATATTTATTTGCCTGACGCCACACGGTCTCAGTTTGAGGCTGAACACCGGAGGAGCCACACAGCACCACTACCGCGCCATCAAGGACGCGGAGTGAGCGCTCCACTTCAATGGTAAAGTCAACGTGCCCTGGGGTATCGATAATATTGACGCGATGCTGGTCGAACTGCTGCTGCATGCCCGCCCAAAAACAGGTAGTCGCGGCCGAGGTAATGGTGATACCCCGCTCTTGCTCCTGCTCCATCCAGTCCATGGTGGCAGCGCCATCATGAACTTCGCCAATTTTATGAGACAACCCCGTGTAAAACAGGACGCGCTCGGTAGTCGTCGTCTTACCGGCGTCTACGTGAGCGCAGATACCGATATTGCGGTATCTTGAAATAGGTGTTTTACGAGCCACGATGTACTCCCCAGATTGAAGCCAAATCCATCATTAGAAACGGAAGTGGGAGAACGCCTTGTTAGCCTCAGCCATACGATGCACGTCTTCACGCTTCTTAACTGCAGAGCCCTTGCCCTGAGATGCATCGATAATTTCACCAGCCAAACGCTGACGCATGGACTTCTCACCACGGCCACGTGAGTAATCCACCAACCAACGCATGGCCAATGCTGTACGACGGCTTGGGCGTACTTCTACCGGCACCTGATACGTGGCACCACCGACACGGCGAGACTTAACCTCTACCATTGGCGCAATATTTTCCAGCGCTTCGTCGAATACTTCGATGGGGTCTTTGCTTAAACGCTCCTGCACCAGGTCCAGAGCTCCATAGACAATGCGCTCTGCAACCGATTTTTTACCACTCACCATAACGTGGTTCATGAACTTGGCCAGGGTAAGATTTCCGAATTTCGGATCTGGCAGGATCTCCCGCTTAGCGGCAACGCGTCTTCTTGGCATGATTACTACTCTCTCTTCAGGGTAATCCAGGCAACGATCGCCATTGCGATGACCTGGCCTTACTCAAATCTATGTAAAAACGTCCGATCAATTAAGACTTAGGACGCTTGGTTCCGTACTTAGAACGACCTTGCTTACGGTCGTTAACACCTGATGTATCCAGGCTGCCGCGAACAGTGTGGTAACGCACACCCGGCAAATCCTTAACACGACCACCGCGAATCAGCACAACACTGTGCTCCTGCAGGTTGTGGCCTTCACCACCGATGTAAGATGAAACTTCGTAACCGTTAGTCAAACGTACACGACACACTTTACGAAGCGCCGAGTTCGGCTTCTTAGGTGTAGTGGTGTAAACACGAGTACAAACGCCACGACGCTGAGGGCAAGCCTGCAATGCAGGAACGTCACTCTTAGCAGTCTTGCGCTTTCTCGGCTGACGAACCAACTGGTTGATCGTTGCCATTGATAAGACTCCAAATACTAAAGGCCAGCACCTTATGTGCTGACCGACCGTACGCCGGCATCCGCCGACGATATAAAAAAAGCGGAGCGCGAATTCTAAAGACGCACCCCGCCCCCGTCAAGTAGCCGGAATAGTTAGCTTTGGTCGCTAAGTGCTTCCGACAGCGCCGCTTCTACTTCCTGCGCCGACACAGAACTGCTGGTGTCGTCGCGTTTCAGTTTGCGATCGCGATGGTATGCCAAACCTGTTCCCGCCGGGATCAGACGGCCAACTACCACATTTTCTTTCAATCCGCGCAGATAATCGCGCTTGCCAGTTACCGCGGCCTCGGTGAGTACACGGGTTGTCTCCTGGAACGATGCCGCAGAAATAAACGACTCTGTTGCCAAGGAGGCTTTGGTAATACCGAGCAATTCACGGTCAAAGCTGGCAGGCACTTTGCCTTCCGCAACGAGGCGCTCGTTCTCTTCAGCAACTCGCACGTATTCAACCTGCTCGCCCTTAATGAACGATGAGTCGCCCGAGGTCATAATGTTGACCTTGCGCAGCATCTGGCGGCTAATGACTTCGATATGTTTATCGTTAATTTTAACGCCCTGGAGACGGTAAACGTCTTGGATCTCGTTAACGATATACTTCGCCAGCTCTTCCACACCCTTCAGGCGCAGAATGTCGTGAGGGCTCAGCGGACCTTCCGAAACAATTTCACCTTTCTCAACTTGCTCACCCTCGAACACTGTCAGCTGACGCCACTTGGGAATCAGTACTTCGTAGTGGTCGCTACCGTCAGCCAGCGGCTTGCCGTCAGCTGGGGTGATGATCAGGCGACGCTTGCCCTTGGTTTCTTTACCAAAGGACACGGTACCGCTGATCTCAGCAAGAATCGCAGGCTCTTTAGGCTTACGCGCTTCGAATAGGTCGGCAACCCGTGGCAGACCACCAGTGATGTCGCGCGTTTTCGAGCTTTCCTGAGGGATCTTGGCAATAACATCACCAACTTTCACTTCAGCACCATTCTCAAGGCTGACGATCGCGTGGTCAGTCAAGAAGTAGTGCGCTGGCACATTGGTACCCGCCAAACACAGTTCTTCGCCATTGGCATCGACCAAGGTGACCGCTGGACGCATGTCTTTACCCGCCGCGGGGCGCTCAGACTGCTCCATCACGGCGATACTGCTCAGGCCAGTGAGTTCATCAGTTTGACGCTTAACGGTAATGCCTTCTTCCATACCGGACATTTTCACAATACCCGCCACCTCAGTAATGATGGGGTGGGTGTGTGGGTCCCAGGTCGCGACGATATCGCCTGCGCTAACCTCTGAGCGGTCCGCAACTTTAATGATGGCACCGTAGGGCAGCTTGTAGCGCTCGCGCTCACGGCCGCTGCGATCGGTAATTGCCAGCTCACCGGAGCGGCTTACCGCAACCAAGTTGCCATCTTCACGCTCAACGAACTTCAGGTTGTGCAGACGCGCTTTACCGTCCTGCTTAACTTGAATATTGTCGACAGCCGTTGCTCGCGATGCCGCACCACCAATGTGGAA
>NZ_DBTD01000004.1:0-10633 GCF_002306875.1 Spongiibacter sp. UBA1325 | reverse complement strand
GATGCCGCACCACCAATGTGGAAGGTACGCATGGTCAGCTGGGTACCCGGCTCACCGATCGACTGCGCCGCAATAACACCGACTGACTCACCGCGGTTAACAAGGTGTCCGCGGGCCAGGTCACGGCCGTAGCACATAGAGCAAACGCCGTGCTTGGTGTCACAGGTGATGGGCGAGCGAACTTCGATTTCATCGATACCCATCTCTTCAAGCTCGATAACGCCCTTCTCGTCGAGCATGACACCGGCTTCTACAGCAACGTCGTCTGTACCGGGCTTGAGCACGTCTTTGGCAACAATACGGCCAAGTACGCGGTCACCCAGGGTTTCGATAATGTCGCCACCTTCAATAACCGGCGTCATCAACAGGCCGTGGTCGGTACCACAGTCGTCTTCAGTGATAACCAGATCCTGAGCGACATCCACCAAGCGGCGAGTCAGATAACCGGAGTTCGCTGTTTTCAATGCGGTATCAGCAAGACCTTTACGCGCACCGTGAGTCGAGATGAAGTACTGCAGTACGTTCAGACCTTCACGGAAGTTAGCGGTAATCGGCGTCTCGATGATCGAGCCATCTGGCTTGGCCATCAATCCCCGCATACCGGCCAGCTGACGAATCTGCGCCGGTGAGCCCCGTGCGCCGGAGTCAGCGTAGATATATACCGAGTTGAAGGAGTCTTGCTGCTCTTCTTCACCGTCGCGGTTAATTACGCTTTCTTTCGACAGGCCTTCCATCATCGACTTGGACACCAAGTCATTGGCGCGAGACCAGATATCGATAACCTTGTTGTACTTCTCACCCTGCGTTACCAGACCTGAGGCGTACTGTTTTTCGATCTCAACGACTTCGGCGTCCGCGGCGGCAACAATTTTCGCCTTCTCTTCGGGGATTTCGAAATCGTTAACACCAATTGAGCTGCCCGAACGAGTCGAGTACTCAAAACCGGTGTACATCAACTGGTCACCGAGAATTACCGTGGCCTTCAAGCCAACTTGGCGGTAACACTCATTCAACAGACGAGAAATAGCCTTTTTCGCCATTGCCTGGTTTACCAGGTCAAACGGCAAGCCATCGGGAACGATGCGCCACAGCACCACACGACCTACGGTGGTATCAACAATGCTGCGATTTTCCTGGCGCTCGCCGTTTTCGTCGAAGCTCACTTGCTTGATACGGCACTTAATGCGTGCTTGCAGGTGCACCTTGCCACCGGCGTAGGCGCGCTGTACTTCCTGCGGGCTTGAGAACGCCATACCCTCACCGAGGGCATTAACGCGGTCGCGCGTCATCCAGTACAGACCCAATACCACGTCCTGAGAAGGCACGATGATCGGCTCACCATTTGCAGGCGACAGGATGTTATTGGTCGACATCATCAGCGCGCGGGCTTCAAGCTGGGCTTCCAGTGTCAGCGGTACGTGTACCGCCATTTGGTCACCATCGAAGTCGGCGTTGTAAGCGGCACATACCAGCGGGTGGAGCTGGATCGCTTTACCTTCGATCAGCACAGGCTCGAAGGCCTGGATGCCCAAACGGTGAAGAGTAGGCGCCCGGTTCAGCAACACGGGGTGCTCGCGGATAACTTCAGCGAGAATATCCCACACTTCCGGCGGCTCGCGCTCAACCATCTTCTTAGCGGCTTTGATCGTTGTCGCTAAGCCACGCGCTTCCAACTTACCGAAGATAAACGGCTTGAACAGCTCCAATGCCATCTTCTTGGGCAGACCACACTGGTGCAAGCGCAGGGTGGGACCAACCACGATAACCGAACGACCGGAGTAGTCGACGCGCTTACCCAGCAGGTTTTGACGGAAACGACCCTGCTTACCTTTGATCATGTCAGCAAGCGATTTCAGCGGACGCTTGTTAGAACCGGTAATAGCGCGACCGCGACGACCGTTATCGAGCAGGGCATCAACAGACTCCTGCAGCATGCGCTTTTCGTTGCGCACGATAATATCAGGCGCATTCAGGTCCAGCAGGCGCTTCAAACGGTTATTACGGTTAATAACGCGGCGATACAGATCGTTCAGATCAGAGGTCGCAAAACGGCCGCCATCCAGCGGTACCAGCGGACGCAAATCCGGTGGCAGAACCGGCAGAACCTGCAGGATCATCCACTCTGGCTTGTTGCCAGAATCTGCCAACGCTTCGATCAACTTCAAGCGCTTAGACAGTTTTTTGATTTTTGTCTCGGAGTTCGTCGCGGGAATCTCTTCACGCAGACGCTCGATTTCCTCATGCATATCCAGCTCGATGAGCAAGTGCATGATCGCCTCGGCACCCATTTTCGCGGTGAAGTCATCACCGAACTCTTCCATGGCCTCGAAGTACTGCTCATCGCTAAGCAGCTGCCCCTTGTCCAGGGTAGTCATCCCGGGGTCGGTAACAACGTAAGATTCGAAGTAGAGAATCCGCTCGATGTCACGCAGGGTCATGTCCAGCAACAAGCCGATGCGGCTTGGCAGTGACTTCAAGAACCAAATGTGGGCAACGGGGCTAGCCAGCTCGATGTGACCCATACGCTCGCGGCGCACTTTGGCCAGCGCCACTTCAACGCCACATTTTTCACAAATAACGCCGCGATGCTTCAGGCGCTTATATTTGCCACACAGGCACTCGTAATCTTTGACGGGGCCAAAGATTTTCGCGCAAAACAAGCCGTCGCGCTCGGGCTTAAAGGTACGGTAGTTAATAGTCTCTGGCTTTTTCACTTCGCCAAAAGACCAAGAGCGAATCAGCTCTGGCGACGCCAAACCAATACGAATTGAATCGAATTCGTCGGTTTGCTGTCCCTGCTTAAGTAAATTCAATAAGTCTTTCAAGGCCGTTCCTCCGCAAGGGTATTAAATAGGCGCCGCGTTAACCGGCGCCCCTTGCCAATCGTTGTTGATGCTTATTCCGTATCCAGCTCGATGTTGATACCGAGCGAGCGGATTTCTTTAACCAGTACATTGAAAGACTCGGGCATGCCCGGCTCCATGCGCTGGTCGCCATCAACGATGTTTTTGTACATCTTGGTGCGACCGTTAACGTCATCCGACTTAACAGTAAGCATCTCTTGTAGAGTGTAGGCAGCACCGTATGCTTCCAGTGCCCAGACCTCCATCTCCCCGAAACGCTGACCACCGAACTGCGCTTTACCACCCAGCGGCTGCTGAGTAACAAGGCTGTACGAACCGGTGGAACGGGCGTGCATTTTGTCATCGACCAAGTGGTTCAGCTTGAGCATGTACATGTAACCAACGGTTACCGGACGGTCAAACTCCATACCGGTACGGCCGTCGCACAGGCGCAGCTGACCGCTGTCTGGCAAGTCAGCCAGTGTCAGCAGGCTCTTGATCTCGGCTTCATTCGCACCGTCAAAGACCTGCGTTGCCATTGGCACGCCGCCTTTCAGGTTCTTCGCCATTTCCATGATTTGCGCATCGCTAAAGCTGTCGAGGTCTTCGGTTCGACCCGCACCGTCATTGTAGACTTTGCCGAGGAATTCACGAACTTCAGCCACTTTGCGCTGTTCACGCAGCATGGTGTCGATCTTATTACCCAAGCCTTTCGCGGCGAGGCCGAGGTGGGTTTCAAGGATCTGACCAACGTTCATCCGCGACGGTACACCCAGCGGGTTGAGAACGATATCAACGGGCTCACCGGTTTCGTCAAAGGGCATGTCCTCTACAGGCATGATGACCGAGATAACACCTTTGTTACCGTGACGACCCGCCATTTTGTCGCCAGGCTGAATACGGCGCTTAATAGCGAGATACACTTTGACGATTTTCAGTACGCCAGGAGCCAGGTCGTCGCCGGTTGTCAGCTTGCGCTTCTTGTCCTCAAAACGCTCTTCCAAGGTCTTGCGGTGCTCGCCAAGTTGCTTGTCGGCATCTTCCAGGGCAGCGTTGATTGACTCTTCTGCCAGGCGCAGCTTCAGCCAGTCATCACTCTTCAGGCCGTCGAGTACGTCGCTGGTCAGCTCGTCATTCTTTTTCAGACCTGGGCCGCTGAGGACTTTTTGACCCTCAAGCAAGCTACGCAAACGCGCGAAGGTCGCTTCTTCAACAATGCGGTATTCCTCGTTCAGGTCCTTGCGGAACTGGTCGAGCTGCATTTTTTCAATTTCCAGGGCGCGCTTATCTTTTTCCAGACCATCACGTGTGAAGACCTGAACATCGATAACGGTGCCTTTCGTGCTCGACGGCACACGCAGCGACGTGTCTTTTACGTCGGATGCTTTCTCACCGAAAATCGCACGCAGCAGCTTTTCTTCTGGCGTCAGCTGGGTTTCACCTTTCGGCGTAACTTTACCCACCAAAATATCGCCAGGGCCAACTTCGGC
The DNA here is from genome assembly GCF_002306875.1 of Spongiibacter sp. UBA1325. Taxonomy (NCBI): domain Bacteria; kingdom Pseudomonadati; phylum Pseudomonadota; class Gammaproteobacteria; order Cellvibrionales; family Spongiibacteraceae; genus Spongiibacter; species Spongiibacter sp. UBA1325. The sequence continues at coordinate 6,300 of NZ_DBTD01000004.1, read as the reverse complement.
GCCGATGTAAACGATGCCGGACTCATCCAAATTCGCCAGTGCACCTTCACCGACGTTCGGGATATCCGAGGAAATCTCTTCGGGGCCCAGCTTGGTGTCACGCGCAATACACGTCAGTTCTTGAATGTGAATCGTTGTGAAACGATCTTCTTTCACCACGCGCTCTGAAACGAGGATAGAATCCTCAAAGTTGTAACCATTCCAAGGCATGAATGCGATGCGCATGTTCTGACCCAGAGCCAGCTCACCCAGATCTACCGAGGGGCCATCTGCAAGGATATCACCGCGCACGACATCATCACCTTCGCGAACGATAGGACGCTGGTTGATGCAGGTATTCTGGTTAGAACGGGTGTATTTAGTCAGATTGTAGATATCAACCGGCGGCTGACCTGACTGCACTTCGTCGTTGTTAACACGTACAACGATGCGCGAAGAGTCCACGCTGTCGATAACACCGCCGCGGCGGGCGACAACACAAACACCGGAGTCAGACGCGACATAGCGCTCAAAACCTGTACCGACAAGTGGTTTGTCTGCCTTCAAAGTCGGCACTGCCTGGCGCTGCATGTTCGAGCCCATCAATGCGCGGTTCGCATCATCGTGTTCCAGGAACGGAATCAACGACGCAGCAACCGAAACCACCTGCTTTGGAGAGACATCCATGTAGGTAACTTTTTCCGGCGGCATAACGGTGAATTCGTTCATGTGACGAACCGCTACCATCTCATCGGTCAGCTCACCTTTGTCGTTCATTGCTGCCGACGCCTGAGCGATAACCTGCTCCGCTTCGTTGATCGCAGACAAGTACTCGATTTCTTCACTGACTTTGCCGTCAACCACTTTACGGTAGGGGCTTTCGAGGAAGCCGTACTCGTTCGTTCGGGCGTAAGTTGCCAGCGAGTTAATCAAACCGATGTTTGGCCCTTCAGGCGTCTCGATAGGACAAACCCGGCCGTAGTGCGTTGGGTGAACGTCGCGAACCTCAAAGCCTGCGCGCTCACGCGTCAAACCACCGGGCCCAAGTGCCGACACACGACGCTTGTGGGTGATCTCAGACAATGGGTTGTTCTGATCCATAAACTGAGACAGCTGCGATGAACCAAAAAACTCTTTAACGGCCGCGGCAACGGGTTTGGCATTGATCAGATCCTGGGGCATCAAGCCTTCGCTTTCCGCCATAGACAAGCGCTCTTTTACTGCGCGCTCTACACGAACCAAGCCCACGCGGAACTGGTTCTCTGCCATTTCACCAACCGAACGGATACGGCGGTTACCCAGGTGATCGATATCATCGACGACACCTTTACCGTTACGGATGTCAACGAGGGTCTTCAGTACGGCAACAATGTCGTCTTTATCCAGCGTGCCTGCGCCAGTGATTTCCTCGCGGCCTAAACGGCGGTTGAACTTCATGCGACCGACAGCGGACAGGTCGTAACGCTCAGCTGAGAAGAACAGGTTCTGGAACAGGTTCTCAGCAGAGTCTTTGGTCGGCGGCTCACCGGGACGCATCATGCGGTAGATTTCTACCAGTGCTTCCAGCTCTGAATTGGTGGGGTCAGTGCGCAGGGTATCGCTGATGAACGGACCGCAGTCCAGCTCATTGGTGTACAGGGTCTCAATTTCTGAAACACCGGACTCCTGCAGTTTTTCAACCATCTCCAATGTGATTTCGGCGTTACAGGGGTACAACACCTCACCGGTCTTGGTATCCACCACATCTTTCGCCAATGCGCGGCCTACCAGGTATTCAACGGGCACTTCCAGCTCTTTCAGCTTGGATTTTTCCAGCTGGCGAATATGACGCGCGGTAATACGGCGGCCAGTTTCAACGATAACTTCGCCATCTTTGCCGCAGATATCAAAGGTCGCAACCTCACCACGCAGACGCTCTGGAATCAGTGCGATGGTGAATTTGCCGTCTTTCGATACTTTAAATGTATTGACGTCAAAGAACAGTTCGAGGATTTCTTCCGCGGTCATGCCCAAGGCGCGCAACAGGATAGTTGCCGGCAACTTACGGCGGCGGTCGATACGCACGTACACCAGGTCTTTAGGGTCGAATTCAAAGTCCAACCAAGAACCACGGTAAGGAATCACTCGCGCTGAGTAGAGCAATTTACCTGAGGAGTGTGTCTTGCCACGGTCGTGATCAAAGAACACGCCGGGAGAGCGGTGCAGCTGGGAAACAATAACCCGCTCGGTACCGTTGATGACAAAGGTACCATTCTCCGTCATCAGGGGGATCTCCCCCATGTAGACTTCTTGCTCTTTAATGTCTTTGATGCTTTTGTTCGCTGAATCTTTATCGTAGATGATCAGCCGAACTTTAACGCGCAACGGCACCGAAAAGGTCACCCCGCGCAGCTGGCATTCATTCACGTCGAATGCCGGTGCTCCCAGCACATAGTCAACGTACTCTAACGCTGCATTGCCGGAATAACTTACGATTGGGAAGATTGATTTAAAAGCAGCGTGCAAGCCGTGCTCGCCGCGCTCAGCAGCGGGAATACCCTGCTGTGTAAATTTCTTGTAAGAATCTAACTGAATCGCAAGAAGGTAAGGCACGTCCATAACGTGTGGCAATTTGCCAAAGTCCTTGCGAATACGTTTTTTCTCAGTGTACGAGTAAGCCATCAGTACTCCCCAGCATCATTACCTGACCCCTGCGCAACCGGCGCTGGCATCGTTTGCGCGGTGGTCAAGCCACCGCTGACCAGAACAATCGCCCCGGCCCAATGTCTCAAACAGCAAAAGGCCGGCGGGATAAACCCACCAGCCTCGCTTGAGATCGACCTGTAAACAGGTCTATCAGCAACTTACTTAAGCTCGACAGATGCGCCAGCTTCTTCCAGTGCTTTTTTAGCTTCTTCAGCGTCGTCTTTAGAAGCGCCTTCTTTAACAGTTGATGGAGCACCGTCAACCATTTCTTTCGCTTCTTTCAGACCCAAGCCGGTGATAGCGCGAACCGCTTTGATGACGTTTACTTTCTTGTCACCAGCGCCAGTCAGAACTACGTCGAACTCAGTCTGCTCAGCGGCAGCAGCGCCACCTTCAGCAGCGGCTGCAGGAGCAGCAGCAACGGCAGCAGCGGCAGTTACGCCAAACTTCTCTTCCATTGCTTCGATGAGTTCAACCACTTCCATAACGCTCATTTCAGCGATTGCATTGAGGATATCGTCTTTAGACAGAGCCATTTTCAACTCCCTACTGTATCAAATTGTGAAAAAATTAATCGTTAACTAAGCTGCGATTAAGCAGCTTCTTTCTGATCGCGAACTGCAGCCAATGTACGTACCAGCTTTCCTGGGACTTCGTTCATTGTCTGTACCAGCTTGGTCGCCGGCGCCAACATCACACTCATCAACATAGACAGAGCCTGATCGCGCGTCGGCAGTTTCGCCAATACATCCAACTGTTCCGAACCCATTAGCTGGCCACTGACCGCCAGTGCTTTCACTTCAAAGTTTTCGTTTTCTTTAGCGAAATCTTTGAAGATACGCGCCGCAGCACCTGGATCTTCCATCGAAAATGCCAACAGAGAGGGACCTTTGAAGGCCTCTTCTGCGCACTCGAATTCCGTTCCTTTCAACGCGATTTTCGCCAGGGTGTTGCGCACTACACGCAAATCAACCTGAGAATCCCGCGCCTGCTTACGGAGCTCAGTCATTTCGGCTACTGAACACCCACGGGCGTCAGCAATAACCAATGACAGTGCACTCGCGGCAGTCTCGTTAACATCAGCAACTATCGCTTTCTTGTCTTCGAGTCTTAATGCCACTTGGATAACTCCTGGATTTGTCAGTTACTTACCGTAGACAGCTTGCCTAGGCTCGCTGCCGTTCATGTGGTGAACAAATCCGATCCACCATCTGCGTAGGCCGGTGCCGGTAACGCTGCATGCAGCACACCTATTAAGAGCGTCGATGCCTTACGACACCTCGGCTCACCTACGGTCTTTGATGGTCTTTGTCTTTTGACACAGTAGGTCGATTGTCAAAGACCACAAAGTCTTGCCGGCATAACGCCAGCGCCGGGCCGAAGCCCGAATTCTGTTATTGATTACTTCGCTACAGACAAGCTGCTCTGGTCGATAACCAGACCGGGGCCCATCGTAGAAGAAAGCGTAATCTTCTTCAGGTAAACACCTTTTGCAGACGCAGGCTTAGCTTTCTTAAGGTCAGCCAGCAATGCTTCCAGGTTTTCCTGAAGCGCAGCAGCGTCGAACTTGATGCTACCGATAGCGCCGTGAACGATGCCATTTTTGTCTGTGCGGTAGCGAACCTGACCCGCTTTCGCGTTCTTAACGGCAGTTTCAACATCGGGTGTTACTGTGCCGGTCTTGGGGTTAGGCATCAGGCCACGGGGACCCAGAACCTGGCCCAACTGACCCACTACGCGCATTGCATCAGGTGACGCGACGACAACGTCGAAGTCCATCATGCCGCCTTTAACCTGCTCGGCGAGCTCTTCCATGCCAACAAAATCTGCGCCAGCAGCCTTTGCTTTTTCAGCGTTTTCACCCTGAGTAAACACGGCGACGCGAACGTCTTTACCAGTGCCGTTTGGCAGTGTCGTTGCACCGCGAACCGCCTGGTCTGATTTACGCGCATCAACACCCAGGTTGATTGCAACGTCAACGGCCTCGCTGAATTTAACGCTAGAAACTTCTTTCAGCAGTGAAACCGCTTCTTCGATGCCGTATTGCTTGCCAGCAACAACTTTTTCACGGATTGCCTTTTGGCGCTTGCTCAACTTAGCCATTTACACACCCTCCACTTCGATACCGGCAGCACGTGCACTTCCGGCGATGGTGCGCACAGCGGCATCCATATCTGCCGCAGTAAGGTCTGGCATCTTCATTGTTGCAATTTCTTCCAGCTGGGCACGGTTAACCTTGCCAACTTTTTTCGTGTTCGGAGTGCCTGAGCCACTTTTCACACCCGCAGCTTTCTTCAGCAAGAATGATGCTGGCGGAGTTTTAGTTGTGAAAGTGAAGCTGCGGTCAGCGTACACAGTAATAACGACAGGAATCGGCATACCGTTTTCCATGCTCTGAGTTTGAGCATTGAACGCCTTACAAAATTCCATGATGTTAACGCCGTGCTGACCCAGCGCAGGACCAACCGGGGGACTTGGGTTAGCGCCGCCTGCGGGCACCTGAAGCTTGATATAAGCCTGGACTTTCTTAGCCATTGTTTTCTCCTTTTGGGTATTAACGCCTCTGGGCCTCGCGGCCTGTCAACGGCTCCCCGTTACTTTCAAAACCTGCGCAATACGCAGGTTGTGCTTAGGTCTTTTCTACTTGGCCGAAATCCAATTCGACGGGCGTAGAACGACCGAAAATCAGTACCGCCACATGCAGACGGTTTTTCTCGTAATTCACCTCTTCAACAACCCCATTAAAGTCGTTAAAGGGGCCATCAATAACACGAACCATTTCACCTGGCTCGAACAAGGTTTTGGGCTTGGGTTTATCACCGCTTTCTACGCGCTGCAGGATTGCGTCTGCTTCTTTCTGCGTAATCGGCGCAGGCTTATCCGCCTTACCGCCTATAAAGCCCATGACACGAGGCGTTTCTTTCACCAAGTGCCATGTGTCATCATCCAGCTCCATTTCGATCAAAACGTAACCGGGGAAGAACTTGCGCTCGCTCTTGCGCTTTTGACCGCCGCGCATCTCAACCACTTCTTCAGTGGGAACAAGCACTTCTCCAAAACGGTCTTCAAAGCCCGATAGCTCAATGCGCTCTTTCAGCGCAGACGCTACCTTTTTTTCGTAGCCGGAATAGGCGTGAACTACATACCAACGTTTAGCCATAATCTAGCCCTCAGCCTATTACCAACGAGGCCAACCAACCGAGCAGGGTATCGAGCCCCCACAAAATCAGTGCCGCCACAATCACAAATGCAACAACGATTAACGTCGTTTGCGTGCCTTCTTGGCGGGTCGGCCAAACAACTTTGCGAATCTCGTTGCGAGCGCCTTTCAGCAGGTCAAAAAATGCTGCCCCACGACTGGTTTGCGCAGCGACAAAGCCGGCAACGACTGCCAGCACCAGCAACGCGATTACGCGATACAGCAATGACTCATCGGAGAAGTACATATTGCCGCCAACACCTGCGGCAACCAGCAGGGTTACAACTACCCACTTCAAGCCATCAAGGCGACTTTCGTCTTCTGCCTTCGCTACCATCTTGTGACCGTATCCTTTTTGCTAAGCGCAAAACACCACTTCGCATGCGCGAAGCGGTGTCAGCGTAAGTGGCAGGCCAGGAGGGACTCGAACCCCCAAC
>NZ_DBTD01000006.1:226273-455477 GCF_002306875.1 Spongiibacter sp. UBA1325 | reverse complement strand
CTCATCGGAAATTGGCACCGCTAAGGTATTCACGCGGCCGCTCCGGCTGCTTTGTCATAACCTTCAACTTCGGCGACCAGTTCATCAACGGTCTCTAGATAACGGCGATTGTCGTGATCCCAGGGGTGAAAGCCTGGCTTAAAGAAATCGAGCCAATCCGGAATAACCCGACGCAATGTACCCGGCGAGCCCCACAGAAAATTAAATGCACCCAGCCAGCCCGTCAGGCTAAATAGCTTGCCCTCTCGGGCCACCATGCCAATGTGGATAGGAATCACCATCACCCAGAACACCAGCGTAGCAACGATCAAGGCGAGGCAGCGACGAAAATACGCCAACGGTCCCTTGCCGACCACTTGCTGATAAACATCGAAGGCAACGGCCTTATGCTCGGTTTCTTCCAGGGCGTGCCAGCGCCACATAGCGGCAAAGCGCGGCTCTGAACCCGCCAGTGTGCGCGGCTCTCGCAAGACAATATCAGCTAAGATTGCGGTTAGGTGTTCCAGGGCAATTGTGATTGCCAACTGCCCGGCGCGCCCTTCAATCTTTCGGGTAATGTTTAGCAGGCCAAGCACAATCCGTGAGTTGCGCTTTGCCGGCATGCCCCGCTGCTCCAGGGCATCGTTATAGTCTTCATGTTCGCGGCCGTGCATCGCTTCCTGGCCAATGAAGCCGCGCACTGCCTCTTTCAGTTCCGGGTCGGTCACCTCATCACGATACGCACGCACGCTGTCGATAAAGAAGCGCTCACCGTCGGGAAAAAACAGCGACATCGCATTAAAGAAATGACTGACATGAACCCCTTTGGCATGCCAATCGCCAACCCGGTCTGCGGGGAGATTAAATTCTAAATTACGTCTTACGGGCATCACTGTTGTTTTCATAGTTTGCGCCTCCTGATGAGCCATCAATTTATGTTACACCGATTGATGTATAATTAATGTTACATCAATCTATGTCAAATTAATTTTGACTTATTTTTTGTCTGGCCCGCTGGGCTAGAACGGATTGAAATTCTGGTATTGCGCTTGCTGAACGACAACGCGCAATTGCTTTAAGGTCTCGAACGGATTGTCCACAATCAGGCTATTAACCAGGCCAGAGGGCAAGCCGCCGGCAGGATCCAGATGCAGCTGAAACACCACGTTTGTTGTGCCATCTTCTTGCGGCGTTAACTCAAAGTACCCACGCAACGCGGTAACCCGCTTAACACCTTTGGCCTTTGGAACAGCGTCCCGACTGCTCGCCGGCAGCTCATTCTCGGCGACACTTTCCAGGCTAATTCGCGTCACTCTGGTTGCCGGGTCCTGACTAATTTGATTGCGAATCAGCATTTCGCGATCAGCGGCAGGCCAAGGGAAATCATTTAATAAGTACTGATAGCGATCCAACAGCGACGACTTATGGAGTAATACCGCCTGCCGGCAGTTGTACATCCACTCGGTAAAGGCCTCCGTGTCATCGAGCACTGCCATAATCTGGTTAATCTCCGCGTCCACCTTTGCCTCACCGCGAAATTCCCTGAAAGCGGAGTTCGCCACCTCACGGGTAAATACCGCGATCCCCTGCTCGCGCTTCTCTTCGCGCCACTCTGCGGCGTGGCTGAATGTAGCCAGCATCATCAAACACACTGCGGCCAGCCACTCGGCGCCGGTAAACTTCTTCATCAACGTCATCATTATCTGTCCTCTTTCAGCGTGCGCCGCTCGGCGCTCACAGGCGGTAACTGAATTGCAGGGCAACTGAACGCGGAGCCTCAATAAACCCTGTGTGACTGGTCGTGCCAAACAGTGTCTTGGCAAGTGGGGTATCGGCGGCATAGACGACAATCACCTCATCCGTCAGGTTTTTGCCAACCAGCGCCAGCTCCCAGCTTTGGTCAATGGCCCCCACGCCCAAACGGCCATTGAATTTGTAGAAACCCTCTTGCTCAACGCGCGGGTCAAGGTTGCTGGAAGGGTTGTATTTATCGGTGAAAATGACATCCAGCGAAGCGCCAATGCCGATGGTGGGACTGATAGGTCGAACGTAACCCACAATAAAGGTACCCGACCAATCCGCCACATACTGGTTCGACCACCCGGTATAATCGCAGTCGCGGCCATTGGGTGCGTCGGGCGCTTGGTCCTGGCGACACTGACCATTTTGGAAATCTTTGAATTCAAAATCGAGCAAGGCCAGCGCTCCCCCGAGAGTGAGATAGTCTGTAACCTGCCAGCGACCGTCCATCTCGATACCCATGGTCACAGCTTCCTTGGCATTCCCCACTTGGAAGCCGATGCTGCCATCAAAAATACTGATCTGCAGGTCGCTGTATTCGGTGTAGAACGCGGCAATATTAAACTCTGCCGCACCGTCAAACAGGCCGGTTTTCAGGCCCAACTCATAACTCAGGGCCTCCTCTTCATCGTATTCGAAGGTGCCCTCGAGAATGGTTTGATTCGGTGCAAGTGCGTTGGGGTTGCGATAGGTCAATTCAGCTTCTGGCGTTTGGTTAGAGCGCGCATCAAAGCCCCCTGCCTTGAAGCCTTTTGTCGCCGTGAAATATGCCATGCCCTCATCGGAATAGTCCCACTGCACATTTATCAGCGGCGAAAACTGGCTTTCGCTGCGCTCGCCCTGTAAGTCATGGCGCTCCATCGCAAAGGTGATTGCTGCCACCGTGTCGACCTCACCCTGCGGCAATTCATTGCCATCAAGATCCGTAATAGTCAGCTTTCTGCTTCCCTTCTTGTTTTCATAGGTATAACGGCCACCCAGGGTTAGCCGCAAGGTATCGTGCAGATTGACGGTTGCCTGCAGGAACGCCGAGGCAATTTTGGATTTACTGGTAAATTCCCGGGGGCCTTTAATGTCTCTAATGGCATTGCCCGCATCACCAAAACCCAGGATTTCGTAGGGGTCTGCAGCCAGTGTTAAGGGGTCAAGATCGCCCCTAGCACCGCCCTCTATGAAGTCGGCGGCATTTAACAGCTCTACCACCAGGTTCGAGTCTTGAATTAACTCATCATTGAACAGCAAGTCATTCTGCTGGAAATACACCCCGGCGATATAATCCACAAACTCCCCACCGGGAGAGACCCAACGAAATTCCTGGCTGACCTGACGGTAGTCCTCCTCCATCTCAAACTTAAACAACTCTGCGGCAGTGGCATCGCAGTCGCACAAGTCGTTGTACTGGTAATCGAGAATCCCTGTGATAGACCGAAATTCATGACCATCCGGGCTAACCCAGCTGACATTCAGCGTCAGGTTATTGGTGTCGTTATTGCTGTAATTCCCGTTGGAGTGCCCCTTGTAGTCGAGATAGTTATTTCGAACCGAGTCGTCGGTATCAACGTCCAAAAAAGGAGGATAAAAGCTGCGATCAAGAATTTCCGATTGTGTGCGCCCCGCCAAGACAAAATTGCTCGACGTCGAAGGTTCATCGTTGATGATCTCAGCGTGACGCCCCACGGTGTCAAACTTGCCCCGCTCGTATTTTAATTCGGCGCGCAGCTGGTCAGTCACATCCCAGGTGCCCTTCAAGCGAAACGTGGCCTGGTCGTACTGAGGTCCCTCAATATCTAAATTGAGGTCTTCCATGTAGCCACCAAACTCCCGCAAGCGCGCAGAAAACCGCAAACCAAAATTGTCGGTAATTGGCCCCGACAACATCACATCAACCACTTTCTCATCAAATTCTGGTTCGTAAAGCGCGGAAAACAGCCCCTCAAGCTCATCGCCGGGCGACGCTGTAATAATATTGATCGCCCCGGCAATACTGTTCTTGCCCTGCAGAATATTTTGCGGGCCGCGCAACACCTCAACGCGCGCAAGGTCGAGAAAAGGCGCGCGGGCTAACTGGGCGCGCCCATAATAAATACCGTCTACATACATCCCCACCGACTGCTCGAACCCCTGGTTCATGCCGGTGCCGATACCACGCACGTAGATATCGGTGCTGATACCACTTTCAGTGACGGTAAGATTGGGTACGTAGGCCTGCAGGTCTTCCATGCGGTTGATGCCCGCTTCGAGCATTTTTTCGCCGCCGATGGCGCTCACGGAAACGGGCACATCTTGCAAGCTTTGCTCGCGATGCTGGGCAGTGACTAGCACCTCCTCAAGTTTCGCCGCAAACGAAGACACCGGAACGGCGCAGGCCAGCGCTATGCCGCCCGCGCGTAATATGCTAAAACTACCCATTATGACACGCCCTTATGTTGCAATTTATTATGTTACATTATTTGATGAAACATAAATGGCGGCCGTCGCCTTGTCAACACAGTGACGGTATTTTTGTGCAGTACCGACATGCACCCGGGGCTGAAATTACTCAAGCCTTTGATTAGAATAGATTTTCATGGCAGCTCATGTACGCCTGCCAAGCCTTCAACCCAGTCCGAGCAGCAAAAAGCCAATGCATTTCCCCGAAGACACCATGAACAACATCGCTCAATACCTGCCCCAAGGGGCAGAGGCCAATGCCACAAGCGACAGTGAGCAACGTGAATACAGTGTTGAGGAGTTGGCTTTGGCGGCGAACACCACCGTTCGCAACATCCGCGCCTATCAGGACCGCGGTGTCCTGCCACCACCGGCGCTGCGCGGCCGCAAAGGCATTTACAACAACCAGCACCTCTCGCGACTGCGACTAATTAGTAACCTGTTGGAGCGTGGCTATACCCTCTCCTCAATCAGGGAACTGCTCTCGGCAATGGAGCAAGGCATTGGCCTGAGTGAAGTACTGGGAATGGAGTCGGCGATAAATTCGCCCTGGGGGAAGGAAGACCCAATCAACCTGCCAATGACCGAAATGGTAAAAATGTTTGGCACCAAACTGACGCCGACAGCAATAAAAAAAGCGGCTGAGTTGGACTTATTTTCGGTCAACGGCGCGCAACTGCGGGTGACCAGTATGAACACCCTTAAGGTCGCCCAGGAGTTGTGTAAAACCGGTATTCCACTCGAGGATCTGCTGGAGATCCTCACCCTAATGCGGGGCAAGGTTCAGCCCGTCGCAGACTCCTTTGTAAAACTGGTCACTCAGCATGTGCTCGAGCCCTACGGTGAACAGCCCCTTCCGCCCAAAGAGGAGTTTCCGCAAATTGCCGAGTTAGTATGGCGCCTGCGCCCCCTCGCTCAAATTGTAGTAGATGCGGAACTAGGTCGGGCCATGGACTACGCGGCAAGCCGCTTTTTGGCAGACAAGCTCGAGTCCATATTAAAACAACTACCCAAAGAAGATTGAGCCGCCACGGCGTGGGTTAAAAACAGTACTCACTGGTGGGCTGAACATCGATTTCGTTAAAGTCGATGAACTTCGCGCAACTCTCCAGCATGGCTTGCATACGCTGCTGGCAGAGCTCGGGCTGGCCATCTGCGTTGTAGAACGCCTCTGCACTGGTCATTGCCTCAGCAGGAAAGCACTCTTCGACGATCGCCTGATAGGCGCCACCGTCCTCGTTCAGCCCCGACACCACACGATTTTGCACGTAGCGAAAGGTGGACTGTGTGTCGATGGCAATTTGGGTGTGGGTATTTTTCCAGTAGCCCAACCACTGCTCGTATGTCAGAAATTCGGGACAACGCAGCAGTGCCACCTGACTAAAACCCGGGGTGCGCTGCCCAGCTGCAACCGGATACCGGGTATTTCGTAGAGGCTCTTCTGCCTCCACCTGATACACCGCAACCTTAGCCGCCACGTTTGCGAGCACCGCTATGGCTTGATCAAGCGTTTCATCAGCCTCGCAATAAAAACTACACATTGCATCAAATAGTGCCACGCCGTCGCTGGCGATACGCTTTTCAGCGGCCGCCGCAACGTCGCCATCGGCAAGGTTTAGTTGCAGGCGGCAAAGCCCCTCCAGCGCCAGCAGCGCGGGCGGAACATCCGCCAATACACGGTCAAAAAAGTCCTCGGCAGACCCAGAGGCCCACAAAAAAATTTGTATCTTGCGCATTGGCAGAGAGCCCCTTGCTAAATTAAATACCGATGGGTGGCGTTGCCGTAGCGGCGTTGTCGATCAGCATTTCTGCGGCGTTGACAAAACGAGACTCATCCGAGGCCAGGTAAGTTACCAACGCGGCAATATCCTCGGGCTCACACATTGGGTTTGCCTCGGTAGACAAGGACTCAATCTCCTCGCGGCTAGCGGTCTCAGCACCGGTGGCAACTTTGAATACCATCGGGGTTTTCACGCCATCGGGATGAATGGAGTTACAACGAATACCGTTACGTTTTTCTCGGCAATACAGCGCCACTGCCTTAGTCAATGCGGCCACAGCGCCTTTACTGGCACTGTAGGCGGCAACGAAAGACATACCGTGCAGTGCCGCCACGGAAGACATATTAATAATCGAACCGCCATTGCCGCTGGCTTCCATAGCGGGAATCGCCGTTTTACAACCGAGGAATACCCCTTCGCTATTTACCGAGTTTACCCGGCGATAGTCTTCCAAACTGCACTCTACAATGTTGCCCAGAGCCATCATGCCAGCGTTATTTACCAACACGTCCAAGCGGCCGAACGTCTCCACAGCGGTATTCACAACATTTTGCCAATCCGCTTCACTGCTCACATCGTGCTTGATAAATATCGCTTTCTCACCGATCTGTTCGGCCACTGCTTGGCCATCTTTTTCATTGAGATCGGTCAGCACGACATTCGCGCCCTCAGCGGCCAGCATGATTGCGTCAGCTTTACCCATTCCACTTGCAGCGCCTGTCACAATGCAGACTTTCCCGGCGACTCTACCCATCGTAAAAACCTCTTTCTTCTTAAATTAGTCTCGCCAGTGGAGCGGCCCACTGGCGATGAGTTACACATCTATAACCAGAGCAGTAAATCACGCTATCGTGAAAAAACATAGCGCGACGCAATTACGCTTTGGTAAGAATTCAGTGGCAAAAACACCGCCTGCAAGTCATTTTAATTATCCTTTGTATCGACTACGCTCAGCGTGCTAGCCACCTATTCTGCGACACGGGAGACACAATGCGCATCGTCTATCTGGCCGAGAAGCTCGCCTATTTATCACTGATCATGCTGGTAGCAAGCGCCGTTACCGTGCGCGCCGACCTCGCCCATTTTAGAGTGGGGCTGCTGATTTTTGCCGCTTCGGCACTTTTCTCGCTAAGCGCCATCACACTATCCGCCCTATTTAGCCGTCGCTGCAAAGATGCAAATGATCAAAAAAGGCTTAGCCGCGCCGCCGTTATTGCGCTACCCGCCATCGGTTTTATGGCCTTCAATATCCTTTCCGGCAGTAATCGCCCTCTGATCCACAACATCAGTACTGACCTGGTTTCACCGCCGAGCTTCATTGCAGCAGCGTCGTTACGCAAGCCGGGCGACAACCCGCTGCGCTACACCCAAGAGGTCGCTGACATACAGCGCGCGGCCTACCCAGATCTCGCAGGTATTACCACTGCCTTGCCGCTGGATCGCGCTCAGCAGCTCTGCATCATCACCGCGCAGGACATGGGCTGGGAAATACACTACCAACAACCCGGCCACATAGAGGCGACAAGCCGAAGTTTCTGGTTTGGCTTTACCGACGACATCGTCATCCGGCTGCAAGAAACCGAGGGTGGCAGCAAAATCGACCTGCGCTCCGTATCACGCGTTGGCAAGGGTGATCTCGGCGCGAACGCCGAGAGAATCATGCGCTTCAATGCACAGCTGGCCCAGCGCTTAGACACCATGCAACAACCGTAGTTGCGGTCTATAGTAGGTGGACGAAGGACGTTTATTTCGGTTTACCCTAACAGACGTCCTCGCGAGAATGAGTAACCATCTCCGAAACCGAAATACTCGTGCATGAAGCCAAGGGTCGATGATTCCTCTCCTTAATCGACCCTAACTAATACGGAGGCCACAGCACTGTGGGCATAGGGTCACTGAATCGCCCCCGCTGGCTTGTAGCAACCTTGCTGCTGTGGTCTTTCCTCGCCTGCAACTTTTCATCGGCGGGCACCCCCGTCACGCTCATCGCACACGAAAGCGTGAATCTCGACAAGCTCAACACCAGCACCCTGCGGGCGATATTCTCCTTGCGAAAGCGTAGCTGGGAAAACCAAACACCTATCAAGGTTTTTGTACTACCCGACAACCATCCATTGCATAAAAACTTCTGCAAAACGGTACTGAAAATCTACCCCTATGTTCTTAGAGACCAGTGGGATCGTGTGATTTTCAGCGGCGTGGGGACACCGCCAACCACAGTAAAAGATATTGAGGAGCTGCGGAGGGTTGTTACCTCTACTCCTGGTGCCATTGGATATGCGCCTGGCGAATTATCGGTAAATAAGCAGCAGTACTACGCCATCGTGCCCACCGGACTACAGCCATGAATAAATTTGCAATTGTCTCGCTACTCGCCCTTATTCCAGCTGCGACACAAGCGCTGGAAATCCCGGGTGGGCAAATTCACGGCTTTGCGTCACAAGGTTACTTGCTCAGTGATAGCAACAATTTTTACGGCGACAGCCAACGCGGGTCTACCGAACTGACCGAAATTGGTCTGAACGCGAATTGGCGGCTTAACAACTCTCTCAATTTTGCCGGGCAATTACTTAGCAGAGATGCCGGCGCCACCGACAACGGCAGCCTTCGCGTGGATTTTCTTTTTGCTGACTATAAAGCAATAGAAAATGATGTCACCGGACTGGGTATCCGTGTGGGGCGCGTTCGCAATGCCTACGGTTTTTACAATGAAACAAGGGATGTCTTATTTACCCGGCCCAGCATTCTTATGCCGCAAGCGATCTACTACGAGGGCAACGGCTTAAGAGAGCTGTTGTTTTCATCTGATGGCGCCCAACTCTATAGCTATTGGGACGCCGAAGACTCTACGACCAGCTTTTCGCTGACTGCAGGGCGGAATAAACGCCTGTCGAAAGATGTTATTAAGAACTTGCTCGGCACATCAACCTCTCAGTTAATTGCACAGGGTAGTCTCGATCACCCCATTTTTGCGCAGTTTTCTCACGCGATGTCAGGTGGACGCAGCCGCTTCGCTCTGTCGATGTACAATGTTGGCTTAGACTTCGACACCAACTTTATGGGCGCTGACGGTCTAAATCTTTACGCCAGTGGTTACGTGCTGTCAGCGCAGCACAACCTGCAGGACTGGTCATTTACTGCGGAATACAGCCTCACCACCGTCAAATATGAAGCCGGGCGCTTGGGCAATGCCAAGAACGATATTGAAGCGACCTACCTTCAGGCTGAATACCGGCTTTCACCGAAAATCAGCTTACATAGCCGCGTAGAATACAGCGTGAACGATCGTGATAACCGCAACGCGACGGATACACAACACCTCGTGGTCGGTACCAAATGGTCACCATCGCGAAACTGGACGATTGCTGCCGACCTGTTAGGCATGCGCGGCACCGGAGGCATTCCCGACATAGACAACCCAAATGGCACCCGTGAGCGAACCGAAATGCTCGCGGTCATGGTCGGCTACCGTTTCTAATGAACTCAAAATTGCCGCACTCCGCACAACTGCGGGAGACTGTGAAGGGGCTGAGCCTATTTCAAAAACTGTGCGCCATCATTTTCGTTATGATCACGCTGATCATGTTTGGTCGGGGGGCGCTCACCTACTACAACACCCTAAATGACTATGAAGCCGGTGTGCACAAGCGCCTGCAGCGGCTGGAATCCACTTTTAAAACCCTTGTTGAGCGCTCAAGCCGCGAGCTATTTCGCAGCGCCGATCACTACCAGCTCCCCAGTATCGAAGCAATTAGCAACAACAATGTACCGCCGCCGTCGTTAATGTCGGGCATCGATTCTGTGGTATTCATATCGATAAACGGGGCCATCTTAGCCTCAGCACACCTTGAAGGCACAAGCTACCAGCCCAGTGCGCAGGACATTCAGCTCGCGGTAGCGAGTATTACTGAAAACCAGCGACCGCACGCCTCGATAATCTGTAACCCAAGCTGTACGCAAAGCGTTTTTATTCCACTAATAAACGATGATGGCAACGAATTAATTGTAAACATCAATCGCTCAGCCTCGCTGTTGGTTGAAGATTTTTTTGATATTACTGGCGCTGAACTGGTTATTTTTTCATCGGCAGAAAGCGATGATGTCGCCCAACAAACACTACTCTCCAGTCACGGCAACAAAAGCGCCCAGATGTTGGCGGGCATACTGGCAACGAGCGGCTCAACCCTCCTTTCGAAGGGCACATTCTTTGGGTCGACAAATGGTGCCTACCTTGGGGCACGCTATTTTGAAATGCCGAGTGGCAACCTGCATCTGGCCATTATCTCTGACGAATCAAATATTTCCTCGCTAGCGAGAGCAACGCTGCGCGAGATACTCATTGCCGCCCTCTCCACGTCGGTACTCGTTATTATCGTCGTCTACTTAACGCTGCGGCCTCCTCTGAGCAAGCTCAATACGATTACTGAAACCCTGCCTCTTTTATCTGCATCGCGATTTGACGAGGCACGCAAGGCTCTCAGCACCGTCCCACGACATCGCCACTATGCCGACGAAATTGACCTCTTACACGACACAGCAGAACAGGTAACCGATGCGCTGGAACTGCTCAACAAGGATATCGCCCGCCACCAGTATGAACTTCAAGACAAGGTTCACGCCCTAACAGAAGCCAAGCAGTTTAATGAAATGCTGCTGGAAAACTCGCCGATGGTCGTCGTTACACACCGCTTAGATGGCACGATTCAGAACATCAACGCGATGGGACGCATGCTCAGCGGTTTAAACAGCAACCTACCCGTCAATGCCAATATTAATCAGTGGGTTCGCGATCCGGAGCGCGATGTCACGCTCAGCAATTCACTGCGAAATATGGCCGATAAAAATCAGCGCAAATTTCAAAATGAACTGCCCTTCCTCGCGGCTGACGGGCAAATTCACGACTTCCTTTGGACTCACTCAATTGTTGAGTTAGACAGTACAAAGCTGATCCTGTCTCTGGGCGTAGACATTACCGAAACCCGACGTGCCGAGGAAAGCCTACGTTGGTTAGGCGAACACGACCGAGTCACCGGACTGCTTAACCGAAGTACCTTTATTGAAGAGGCCGACCGTCGAATTCACCTGCTTGAGGACGAGCAAGCCATAAGCCTGATCATGGTCGATATCGACAATTTCTCTGAGTTCAACGACCGCTTCGGCTTTGACTGCGGTGACGACCTACTACGCAAATTCGCGAACCATATTAGTCAGATCCTCGATAACTCGTGCTTGCTAGCGCGCACCGGATCGGGGGAATACTGTGTATTGCTTGCCTCACAGCCTCCGGCCTCACCGCAGCAGCTCGATGCCATCAGTCACTTTGAAATAACCCTCGGCAATCATACCGAGTCTATTAACGCGACGGTCATCGTCGACAAGTACGAACGCGATGCCTGCACTGTGGACGAATTACTCTCCAATGCCACGTCCTTGATGCAAAGAATGAAAAATAAGGCCAAGGGTCATGTCTACTATGCTGATGAAGAGGACAGCCGTGAAAACCGGCAGGAAAAATACTTACTGAAAGAGCAGCTTGTACAAGCACTGAACAATAACCGCCTCGTCCTTTTTTACCAGCCGATCATCGATCTAAAAAGCCAGCGCATTAGTCATTGTGAGAGCTTAGTCAGAATGCTCGATGACGAAGGCAGCTTTATCGCCCCTGCCAAATTCCTGGGCATTGCTACTGAGTCAGGCTTGATGCCACAAATCGACTACTTGGTTATCGAGAAAGCCCTGCGCCAGCTGGCAGCGTGGCAACAAGCGGGGGTAAGTATTCAACTGAGCATCAATATAACGGCGCCAACACTGGAACAGCCCGACTTTTCAGAACGGCTCACGCAAATTATTGATGACACGGGCGTCACACCTGATGCCGTGATTTTCGAGCTCGTTGAGACTGATGCACTGGAAAACATCGACAATGCTCGCACCCTGCTCGAGCAGATCAAGTCGAGCGGTGCACAAATCGCTCTGGACGACTTCGGGGTCGGCTTCACCTCGTTCGAATATGTAAGGGAGTTGCCGGTGGACTACATCAAAATTGATCAGGCGTTTATTCGGTTTATCCATGAGCGGGAAAACGATCAGGCGCTGGTACGGTCCATCATCGAAATGAGCCACAGCCTCGGTAAGAAAGTCATCGCTGAGGGCGTTGAAGAAAAAGCCGCCATGGACGTGTTAAGCAGCATGCAAGTGGATTACATCCAAGGCTACTACATCAGCCGCCCTGTGCCGATAAGCGCCTTGGATCTGAGTATCCGCGTTTAACTGCGAACCCGAGCGACGGCTTTCTTCCAACCGTGATAACGAGTCTCTCGGTCGATCTCGCTCATGGCCGGCATAAAGCTGCGTTCCTCGCGCCACATATCCGCAATTTCATCCAATGAGGCGTACAAGCCTAGCTGTAAGCCAGCCAGGTATGCCGCGCCGAGGGCGGTTGTCTCTGTCACGGCAGGGCGCTGGCAATGACAGGCCAAGGTATCGGATAAGCGCTGCACCAGCCAATCATTCACAACCATGCCGCCATCCACACGCAGGTGCTGAATATCAGCGCCGTCGCCTGCCATTGCCTCAAGTAAGTCGCGCGTTTGATAGCAGACGGATTCGAGTGTCGCTCTGGCAATATGCGCAATACCCGTGTCCCTGGTCAGTCCGAGAATAGCCCCGCGTGCATCGGGGTCCCAATACGGTGCGCCCAGCCCGGTAAATGCCGGCACCATGAACACGCCATTCGCGCTGTCAACGCTCTCAGCAAGCGCCTGGGTTTCAGCTGCCGAACCGATTAATTTCAGACCGTCGCGCAACCACTGCACCGCCGCGCCGGCCATAAATATACTGCCTTCGAGGGCATAGCAGACTTCATTGTTAATGCGGTATGCCACCGTCGTCAGCAGGCGGTTTGTCGAGGTTAATGCGCGGTTGCCTGTATTGAGCATGACAAAGCACCCCGTACCATAGGTGCTTTTTGCCATGCCCGGTTTAAAGCAAGCCTGCCCGACGGTCGCGGCCTGTTGATCACCGATCAACGACGCAATGGGAAGTTCAGCGCCGAGCAGTGAGGCGTCGGCAACGCCAAAGTCGTCGCAGCTGTTTTTCACCGCAGGCAACAGCGACGCAGGAATATTGAACATTTCCAGAAGATCTTCATCCCAGCACTGACGATGAATATTAAACAGTAGAGTCCGCGAGGCATTGCTGGCATCGGTTGCGTGCTCTCGCCCACCGGTCAGACGCCACAGCAGATAACAGTCAACCGTGCCAAAGGCCAACTCGCCGGCATCGGCACGCTGGCGCGCCCCCGGAACATTATCGAGTATCCAGGCAAGCTTACTGCCAGAAAAATAAGGGTCTAACAGCAGGCCTGTGCGCTTGTTTACAGTTCCCTCTAGGCCCTGCTCCTTAAGCTGAGAAATCCAGTCGGCGGTTCGCCGGTCCTGCCAAACGATTGCTGGATAAACGGGTTCACCCGTTTTTCGATCCCATACCAGCGTCGTTTCGCGCTGATTAGTAATACCAATACCGGCAATTTGATCAGCCGTGATTGCCGCTGCGGTGATCGCCGCTTTACAGCTCGCCAGCGTGGTTTGCCAGATTTCCTCGGGATCGTGCTCTACCCAGCCATCCTTTGGGTAATGTTGGGTAAACTCTTGCTGCCCAACACCGCAGATCTTGCCACGATTATCAAAAACAATAGCCCGGGAACTGGTCGTCCCTTGATCAATGGCAAGAAGGTAGGTCGCCATACGTCACTCCGCTGAAGTCATCTACTAAACGCAGCAAGACTAAACAGCAGCGGCCCACCACACAAGGCGATTTGTCGGCAAAATCACGCAAGAATACCGCCATCTACCCGTATTTCTTCACCGGTAATATGAATACCGTCATCACTGGCCAACAATGCGATAGCGCCAGCCACCACTTCCGGCCCCTTCGCGCCGCTCAGCGAGGTAATTCGGTTCAGGAGGTCAAAGTCGGCATCCTCGGGGAAGCTCAGGCCTTCCACCATCCCCGTGTTAATGTCACCGGGGCACACACAGTTCGCCCTGACACCGCGCTTTGCATACTCCACAGCAATACTGCGGGTCATCGCCAGCACGCCGCCTTTGCTTGCACCGTAGGCAACGCCCCAGGGCAACCCCTGCAGCGACGCCGTTGAGGCGGCATTCACAATCGCCCCCTTCGTTTTGAGCAACTCAGGCAATACCGCTTTGCACAGCATAAAGGTCCCGGTCAGGTTTACCGCGATGATTTTCTGCCACACCTCCAGGGGCGTCTCGTGGGCATTACAAAAACGCAAAATACCGGCCATATTAACCAGTGCATCCAGCCTTCCCCATTGCGCGATCAAACTGGCGAGGCAGTCCTCGGCGGCGCCCTCGGCGGAAATATCAAACCGCTGTGCGATGGCTTCCCCGCCCTGTTGTTGAATGTCCGCTACCAGTTCTTCCAAGGCTTCTTCGTTAATATCCGTACAAAAGACCTTGCCGCCCTCCGATGCCACCCTGAGGGCTGCCGCACGGCCAATCCCCGACGCCGCACCAGTCACCATTACCACCTTGTTCTCAAATCGAGTCATAGCTATTCCTAATTATTTTCAATGAACTCGCCGCTCAGTATCGCTGCGCCAACGGCTAACCGACAAGCATCGGCAACTGTCGCGTTGGCGTAAACACCCAAAAGTAGGAGAAGCAAATGAAATTAGTGACCCAATATGTCAGTCGGCATGACGCGTTTGGCTCTTGCCTTGCGCCTGCCTTTCGCTAAGCTGAGCAACCATTGAAACCGCCCGGCACGGCTGCCGCGGCACTGCCATATTCCCAATAAAATAGGAGAGCGACGTGGCCGATCTCGACCAATTCCGCCTCGAAGTCAGACAGTGGCTGGAGGACAACTGTCCCGCCTCACAGCGCCTGCCAATTACCCGCGAAGAACAAGTGTGGGCGGGCAAAAACAAACAGTTCCCCAGCGACGATGCAAAGCTGTGGTTTGAGCGCATGCGCGACAAAGGCTGGACAGTACCCGAATGGCCCAGCGAATTGGGCGGTGGCGGCCTCGATGAGCGCCAAGCCAAAGTCCTGAAAGAAGAAATGAAGGCACTGGGTTGCCGCACCCCGCTTTTTGACCTCGGCATTTGGATGCTTGGGCCCGCCGTACTCGAGTTTGGTAACGACGAGCAAAAGCAGGAACACATTCCCAAAATTGCGCGCGGCGACGTGCGCTGGTGCCAGGGCTACTCAGAACCCGGCGCTGGCTCCGATTTGGCCAGCCTGCAAACCCGCGCCGAAGATATGGGCGACCACTTTTTGGTCAACGGCTCGAAAATCTGGACAACCAATGCCGACAAAGCAGACTGGATTTTCTGCCTGGTCCGCACAGACCCAGACGCAAAAAAACAAGAAGGCATCAGCTTCCTACTCATCGACATGGATGATCCGGGTGTCACCACAACACCGATTGAGTTGATCAGCGGCGAATCCGAGTTTTGCCAAACCTTCTTTGACAATGTGAAAGTGCCCAAGGCCAACTTGATTGGCGAACTGAACAAGGGCTGGTCGGTTGCCAAAGCGCTGCTCAAGCACGAGCGCAAGCTGATGTCAGAAATCGGTGGCGATACCCCTGGCCCCAGCTTTGGCCCCGTTCAAGCGGCTCTGGAATATGTCGGCACAGATGAAAACGGCAAGCTCAAAGATGCGGCGCTACGCGACCAGCTGGTGCGCCATGAAATGGCTTACCGCGCCATTGGCCTGACGCATTTCCGCACCTTTGAAGAGCGCATGAGCGGCCAGGCCGACAGCAATGTACCGCTCATTATGAAGTACGTGGGTACGGAAGAAGGTAAGCGCAAAGAAGAACTGTTACTCGCGCTGCTTGGTCACCAGGCACTCGGTTGGGACGGCGACGGCTTTAACGAAGACGAAAAGCTGACGACGCGCGGCTGGCTGTTCTCAAAAGCACTCTCTATTGCCGGTGGCACATCAGAAGTGCAACTCAATATTATTGCCAAGCGTGTCCTTGGCTTGCCTCAGCAGTAATTAAGGGAGCCCAACATGGCACTGGTACTTAATGAAGAACAACGCCTGCTCAAGGACACCGCCAAGGATTTTTTGAGCGAAAACATGCCGGTAGAAGCGCTGCGCACGTTGCGCGACAGTGACGATCCAACCGGCTACTCCCAGCAGCAATGGCAGCAAATGTGTGAACTCGGCTGGGCCAGCATTGTCCTGCCCGAGCAGTACGATGGCCTGGATTTTGGCTTTATGGGCCTGGGCGCAATCATCGAAGAAAGTGGCCGTACGCTGGCCGCATCCCCCCTGCTAAGCACCGTTGTGCTCGGCGCGTCGGCAATTCTGCTGGGCGGCAATGAAGAGCAAAAATCCTCGTTGCTTCCCAAGGTTGCCAGCGGCGAGCTCACCCTCGCTCTCGCCCTCGAAGAGGGGCACCACCACGCACCACTCGATACCGCAATGGCGGCAGAAGCCCACGACGGCGGTTTCCGCCTGAATGGCAATAAAAGTTTCGTTGTCGACGGGCACAGTGCAGATAAGCTGGTCGTGGTTGCGCGCACCAGCGGAACAGCCGGTAGCGCTGATGGCTTGAGCCTGTTTCTCGTAGACGGCGATGCCAAAGGGCTAACTCGTCAGCGCCGTAAAATGGTCGATAGCCGCGGCGCTGCTGCCCTCAGTTTCGATAACGTGGACGTCTCAGCCGATGCGCTTATCGGCGAGCTGGGCCAGGCCTGGCCAGTTCTGGAGGCGGTACTTGATCGCGGCCGCGTTTGCCTAGCAGCAGAGATGCTCGGTGGCGCGCTCGAATGCTTTGAGCGCACCGTGGAGTATTTAAAAGAGCGTGACCAGTTCGGCGTAAAAATTGGCAGTTTTCAAGCCCTGCAGCATCGCGCATCGCTGATGTATATCGAGCTTGAATTGGCAAAATCGGTGCTCTTTGATGCCTTCTCTGCCATTGATGACAAGCGTGCGGACTTGCCTCAGCTTGCCAGCTTAGCCAAAGCGCGTATGAATGACGTTTTCGAGCTGGTAACAAACGAGGCTGTGCAGATGCACGGTGGCATCGGTGTGACGGACGAGCTCGAAATCGGCTTTTTCCTGAAACGCTCTCGCGTAGCGACCCAACTATTGGGGCACAGCGGCTTCCATCGCGACCGCTATGCCTCACTGTGTGGCTACTAAGGCGCGAAGCAAAAAGGGCATCGAGAGATGCCCTTATCACTACTTAGTCGCCGCAAGCCCTCGTCTTTCCATTCGCCGTAAAAACACCCCAATAACTGCCGCGTAAAGCGAGTCGCCGAGTAGCTTATCCTCTACCCCGCTGTCTATGCTGGGATTATCATTGACCTCAATGACCACCACCCGACTTCCCTGCTGCTTGATATCCACACCATAAAAACTGTTGCCAATAAGCTGACAGGCACTGACCGCTGCACGCAATACGTCGGCTGGGACATCACTGATCGGCACCGCATCAAATCCACCTGATTGGCTTCGCTTGCCGTGACGGTAAATCTGCCAGTGTTTTTTCACCATGTAATAACGACAAGCAAATAACGGTTGGCCGTCTAATACCCCAATACGCCAGTCGTATTCGGTATACATAAACTCCTGCGCAAGAAGCAGCGCCGACTTATCCAGTAGTCGCTGCGCTTCCGCACACAGCGCTGCCAGGCTGTCGACTTTAACCACCCCTTTAGAGAACGCACCATCGGGCACCTTTAACACCAGGGGTAAGCCAAGTGCGTCTATCAAGCGCTGCGCTTCCGACTCACTGCCACTTCGCAAATACTCCGTCTTCGGTACAGCAACCGCGTTCCGCTTTAGTAAATCAGCAATATAGATCTTGTTCGTGCATCGTAAGATCGACTGAGAGTCATCGATAACCACTAGGCCTTCCGCTTCCGCGCGTTTGGCAAAGCGGTAACTGATGTTCGCTACCGACGTTGTGGTGCGGATAAACAAACCGTCGTACTCTGCCAGCCGCGAATAATCCGCTCTTCCAATCAGCTCCGCACAGATACCGTATTTTTCCGCGACACGGATAAATTTCCGCAGGGCGGCGCCGTCGCTAGGCGGCATCGCCTCCTCGGTATCGACCAGAATCGCCAGGTCATAGCGGAAACGCTTTTGCGCGGGTGCCGGCCGCCATAGTTTTTGACTAAAGCGCTCAAAGCACGCCGCGAAGCTGTCTTGCTCAGTGCTCGACGACAAGGCCCGCAGCGACGCGGCCTGTAATTTATCCATACGCCAACCCTGGCGATACACCATGCGCAGCTCAAGAATCGGGCAGGGAAAATGTTGGAATGCCGAGCGCGCAAGGTCGGCATATTCTGGCTCCAAAGTCTCGCCGAACCAGCATCGCAACTGTTTCACCTCGCCCGGCTGCCCCGGTGCAAGCGCGGCAAGCGTCGGCAACATGCCCTGCCACTGAATAGACGACAGCGGCTTTGCCGACAATTCCGTCAGGGTTTTCAGCGATGGAATAACATGATGCCCGCGGGCTTCAGCCAACAGCGAGCAATAGTAGCCGCTACCGAGATAGCGGTAGTTCCGGCACAGATTAACGACCCTGACGCGCTCGCGAGTCGTTCCAAGACAAAGATAATCATCGAAACTGATGACCGAATGGCTGGGATAATAAGGCCCCCAGTCGCGCACATCATCGACAACAATAACTAAACGGGACATCGGCTCCATGCTCCCAAAATGCTCTCCCCATGCGGGATCAGCGACCGTCTATGCGGTGGCAAAAGCTGCGGCATTCTGCGACCAGTGCAACAGCGAAACAAGCACTATTTTATGTTGTAGACGGCAAATAATGCGCAGTATGATCC
The DNA here is from genome assembly GCF_002306875.1 of Spongiibacter sp. UBA1325. NCBI lineage: Bacteria > Pseudomonadati > Pseudomonadota > Gammaproteobacteria > Cellvibrionales > Spongiibacteraceae > Spongiibacter > Spongiibacter sp. UBA1325. The sequence continues at coordinate 436,643 of NZ_DBTD01000006.1, read as the reverse complement.
GCACATGCGCCGCCATCTGCGGTATTTGTCGAGTCTGCCCCATGTCGCCGTGTATTCGCCCCGCTAGCCCCATAGATTTGCCGGCACTGGTCGAGCTGGAACGACACTGCTTTAGTAGTGACCGGATCTCCCAGCGCAGCTTTAAAGCGTTCATCCGCCACGGCGCCCACCAATTGCTCGTCTGTCGTGAAGCTGACAAACTGTTGGGCTATGCATTGCTACTGTTTCGCCGTGGCACCCTTCTGTCCCGGCTTTACTCACTCGCCGTCGCCCCCGACCAACGCGGTAAAGGCGTCGCGATGTTATTACTCGACGCAGCAGAACAACTCGCCCGCGACAGGCAAAGTGTTTTTCTTCGCCTTGAAGTCAGAGAGGACAATGCCGCCGCAATTTCCCTGTACAACCGCCGTGGCTACCGCACTTTTGGCCATGTCAGTGACTACTACGCCGATGGTTGCAGTGCCGTACGTATGGAAAAGCGACTGCTAACACCCGCGCAGCGCCGCGCGCACTCACCCCACTACTACCGGCAGACCACGGGTTTTACCTGCGGCCCCGCCAGCTTGATGATGGCCATGCGAGACCTGGATCCGGCATCGCCCTTTTCCCGGCGCGAGGAGCTGCAAATCTGGCGGGAAGCCACCAGCATCTATATGGGTAGCGGTCACGGTGGCTGCACACCACAAGGCTTAATGTTGGCGGCGCTGCGCCGAAAATTTAACGCCACGCTCTTTATTAGCGATACGGCCCCCGCCTTCATCGACAGCGTTCGCTCGCCCTCCAAGCGCCAGCTTATGCAGCTGGTTCACGACGATTTTATGGCGCAGTTGACGGACTATAAGGCGGATATTCGGGTCAATAAGCTCGACACACCGGCCCTGCAGTCGCTATTGATTGAAAACCGTCACGTTATCGCACTGATCAGCACGTGGGCACTCGACCGCCAACGCATGCCTCACTGGGTATATGTGTACCGAGGAGAGGAAAATACGGTGTATATCAATGACCCCGACAGCAACACCTGTCGTGGCCAATCCTTAGACAGCAGCAAGGGCCACTGGCAGTCTGAGATTGAATACCACCGCGTGCCAATATCACTTGAACAATTCAGCAACATGGCAAGCTTTGGCAAACGTCGTCTACGCTGCATATTAACGCTACAAAAATGAGGCTGTGATGACATCAGACGCCACAAGTTATAAAACAGCGCTGCGCGCGCGCTCGGATGAGCTGATCCGCATTCAAAAGCCAATATTGATACTCGATGCGATCAAGTGGCCCCATGATGTGGAGAAACGTTTTTTTGAGAACGGCGCCAACGCGCTGCCGACCGTGTGCCGTGAAGACTACCTGCGCAACAACCCTCTCAGTTTTAACGCGGCAGAGATTGATGCACAACTGAAAAACTTCCAACAACGGCTCGATAGTGCCCTGGGACACGGCGATGCCCTCGGCCAAATTCTTTGGCAAACCGCCGAACAGTACCGCAGCGTGGTTGACCTACTGGAGCACCGTGGCCAAAAGGCATTCCTGACCGCCAGCCGGCGGCTTTATGGCTCCGCACGCGATCGTCTGCGGGGTGACAGCCTGCCGCTTATCGACATGGGTAAGCGCTTGTGCAGCATTTTTTCCCTTCCCGCCGCCCACCATCTTGCATCCCCCTACCCCAAGGTCATCGATGCGACTGGCGCAGTGGAAATGCTCTCCCAACGACTCAAGCCCTTTTTTCCAGATACCGCTTTCACCGTTCGGGAAACAGATGGCATCGTGTCTGATGCCTCAGCCGGGGGCGACTGCATCAAAATCAATCGCCACGCGCAGTTCTCCCTTCTCGATATACAAGTTTTGGAGGTTCACGAAGGTTGGGTGCATGTCGGCACCACGTTAAATGGTCGCCGCCAGCCATGGGCCAGCTGGCTCAGCGTCGGCTCTCCCCGTATTACTGCCCTCCAAGAGGGCTTAGCAGTGCTTATCGAGACACTGACGTTTAGCTCTTTTCCCGGGCGCGCGCGAAAAATCAGCGACCGTGTAGTGGCCATCGATATCGCAGAACAAGGGGGCGACTTTCTCGATGTATATCGGCACTTTGTTAGCCAGGGCCTCAGCAACAAGGAAAGCTACAAAATTGCCCAGCGGGTATTCCGCGGTGGAATGGTGGAAGGCGGCGCCTGTTTCACCAAAGATTTGAGCTACGTCAGGGGCTTTGTCGAAACGGTAAACTTTATTCGCAGCGCGATCCTCAGTGACGTGCCGGAAATACTACCGATGCTGTTTGTAGGCAAGGTGTCCCTGGAGGACGTCCCCCGTCTCTACCCCTATTGCCAGGAAGGCATCATTGAAGCGCCGCATTATCTGCCGCCTATGTTTCGAGACCTAAATGGCTTGTACGTGTGGTTTGGCTTATCTAGCGGGCTGGCGGATATCAATATTCACAGTGTCCAGGAGCACTTTCAAACACTTTTCGAGCACTTGAAAGCCGCTCCGGACGCTATACATAGCACCAAGTGCGATTAGCCATAAAAACACGCGTAGGCACTGGTCTCTTCCACTTTCAAATCAAACGCGCTGTTGGCCGGTACATCGAAAGATTGCCCGGCGCTAAAGCGCTGCCAATCGCTGGAACCCGGAAGCAATACAACCAGCGCGCCAGTAATGACTTGCATGCGCTCCGCCGCTTCGGTGCCAAAGCGGTATTCACCGGCTTCCATAACACCCACCGAGACCGGCTGGGATTTTCCTTCAAAACCCAATGACTGAACTTTTTCGTCAAAATAGCTGTTGTGCTTGATCACGACACACCCTCTTTTTCAATTAAGGCGCGATCATACCCGTCGCGCCCCGCTTCGGCCAGTACGCCACCCTCAGCGGAAGACGTGGCGCGGTGGTCTCGCCCTATGTAGTGGTACATGGCCGGCACAACGAACAAGGTAAACAGCGTGCCGATGCTCATTCCCGAGGCGATAACCATACCTAGCGAAAAACGCGATGCCGCACCGGCACCACTGGCAACCAGCAGTGGCAACATCGCCATCACCAGCGCCGCCGTGGTCATCAGAATAGGACGCAAACGAATCGACGCGGCCTCTTCTATGGCTTCGCGCTTGGACACGCCCTGCTCCTGCAACCTGTTTGCAAAATCCACCATCAAGATACCGTGTTTGGAGATCACCCCAATCAGGGTGACTAGGCCAACCTGGGTATAGATATTCAGGGTCATACCGGGGAACGTTGTCAGCTGCATACCGTTAGTCAGTGCAAAAATATTAATGCACAGCAACGCGCCACATACCGACATAGGCACGGTCACCAGAATGATCAGCGGGTCCCGGAAAGACTCGAATTGCGCCGCCAAGACGAGGTAAATAATCAGCAGGGCAAAGGCAAAGGTTCCCACCAATGCTCCGCCCTCTTGCTTGAACTGCCGAGAGCTCCCCGCGTAGTCCAGTTGAAAGTTGGCGGGCATAATATCGTTGGCAATACCTTCAAGCAGGGCCAGCGCCTCGCCCTGTGAAACATCGGGGCGCGGCACAGCAATAATCGTATTCGCATTTAATTGCTGGGCATGGGGTATTGATCTTGGCTTGGTTCGCTGCACAACCTCGACGAGTGTGGAGATTGGAATCAGGTCGCCGCTTGCCGCACGCGTGTAGTACCCGGTCAATTGCTGAGGATTCAGGCGCTCCTCGCGCTCAACCTGGGCAATGACTTTGTACGAGCGCCCCATGTACGAAAAACGATTCACCTCTGCACCCGCCATCATCGCACTCAGATCTAAGCTCAGGCTTTGCATGTCAACGCCAAGTAGACCGGCCTTGTCTCTGTCGACGATAATTTCGGCCTCGGGGCGATCGAAATTTAACTGCGAGGCCACGTAGAAAAAGCGCTTACTGGCCATCGCACGCTTAACCAGCTCATCGCCCACTTCCGCCATCAGCTGCGGCTCAGCCGTCGACTTGAGAATAAACTCCACGGGATAGCCCTGCCCTGGAGTTGGCAGCGGTGGCGGCTGGAATGTCGCCAGGCGTAGCGGCGCCACTGACTCCATGCTCATACTCAAGTCGTTAGCGACATCCCCCATTGTCTTGGTCCGAGCGTCCCAGGGTGTGCCAATCAAGCCGATAAAGCCTTTATTGCTTTCACCACTTTCTGAGATGGTGAAGGCAAACGTATGATCCACATTGGGGTGCTCCAACGCCAAATTCTGAGCGGCCAAAAAGGCATTGGTAAAGTACTCTGGCGATGCATAGCCGTCGCCCTCAGCAATGACGCCAGCAAAGCCTAAGTCTTCGGCCGGCGCCAATTCGTTATCACTGCTCTGGTAGAGGAAATAACACGATACCAGCACCACCAAACCGAATACGCCAATCACATTGACCTGATCCATCGCGGAGTGGAGTCGTTGCTTATAGCCCTGGCGCCAGTACTCGAACTTCTCATCTAGGAAACGCTCCAGACGACTGCTACCCGATTCATCGTGCGACTGCAGTATTTTTGCGCACATCATCGGTGTTAACGTCAGGGCAATAACGCCGGAAATCAATACCGCGCCCGCCAGGGTAAAGGCGAACTCGGTAAACAGTTTTCCCGTCATTCCGGTTAAGAAACCAATCGGTGCATACACTGCCACCAGGGTAATTGTCATCGCAATCACCGGCCCCAGAAGCTCGCGCGCGCCGACCAAGGCAGCCTTAGATGGCTCCATGCCCTCTTCAATATGACGATGGATATTTTCCAGCACGATAATCGCATCATCGACCACCATGCCGATGGCCAAGACCATCGCCAATAGCGTTAGCAGATTGATCGAGAAACCCATCGAGTACATCAAAAATAGGGCGCCTACCAGCGACAGCGGTACAGTCACCGCCGGGATCATTGAGCTGCGCAGTGAACCCAGGAACAAGAAGATGACCAGAATAACGATAATGACCGCTTCGATCAGTGTTGCCTGTACATCGCTGATTGCCGCGTTGACATAGACCGTGCTGTCATAGGAAATATTCGCCTCAATACTCTCCGGCAAAGCGCGGTGAATACGCGGCCACATTTCGCGTATCTCCGCAGTCACGTCGAGCAAGTTCGCATCCGGGCGCACCTCAATACCGATAAACAGGCCTGGCTCGGCATCCCAGTGCGCCACATAGTCGTAGCTCTCATCGCCGAACACCACATCGGCGACATCGCGCAAGCGCACTAGCTGCGTTCCTTCACTGCGCAGCACAAGGTCTCTAAATGCCTCTACTGTGCTCAAATCTGTATCTGCAGAAATGCCGACTTTAACGTACTGCCCTTTCGTTTCTCCCACGGCTGATAGAACGTTTTGCCGCTTAACTGCTGAAAAGGCCTCGCCCGGTGTCATGTTGTGCGCCGCAAGACGTTCCGGGTCAAACCAGATCCGCATGGCGTAATTCCTGCCGCCGAGTATCACTGCACGCTCTACACCGCTAAGAGCAGATAGCTCCGGTTCAACAACCCGCGCCACATAATCAGTAATTTGCGCTTTGCTCAGCGTCTCGGAATAAAACGACAGGTACATCGCCGCGTTGTCACCGGCACCCGCTAACTGAATAACAGGGTCCTCACTGCCTTCCGGTAGCTGGCTGCGCAGCTTATTCACTTTTGCGGATATTTCGGTCAGCGCCTCATTGGGGTCCTTGTCAATTTTCAGGTTCGCCGAGATGCTGGACAATCCCTGAGCAGAATTGGAGGTAAGAAAATCAATACCATCTGCTGACGCTATCTCTCGCTCCAGCGGCGTGGTGATGAAACCTTCGACAAGCTCTGGGTCTGCCCCCGGATAAACCACCGAGATACTGATCCGCGCATTTTGAATTTCAGGGTATTCACGCACGGTCAAATCCTGTGCTGCGCGCAAGCCCAGTAGAAAGATCACCAAGCTGACCACAATGGCCAACACGGGTCGTTTAACAAAGATATCTGTGAAATGCATGACGCCTGTCCTTGTTAGTGGCGTGGGAGAGTCATCAACTTCTTTAGAGGCCATCAACCTATTTTATGGCCATCAAGCTATTTATCGCCGATCACCCCTGCGGGGGGGCAGGCATCAAGCTAGGCTCGGGACGAAGCGTGTTATCAATCGTAACCGGCTGACCACTGCGCAGCTTTAACAACCCAGTACTGGCGACTTCGTCGCCTTCTTTAACCCCTGAAATGACTTCAATAAAATCACCGCGAGCCTCTCCCAAGGTAACGAAGCGTTGAATGACATCCAGGGCCTCGGCGTCGCCACCTTCCTGTTGACGAATAACGAAAACGGAATCGCCGTAAGAGCTGTATTGAATAGCGGTTTTTGGCAAAACCAGTACCTGCGTCGGCTCTCCCAGGTTCACCGTAACTTTTGCAAACAAGCCCGGTTTCAGCACTTTTTCAGGATTGGCGAATCGCGCACGCACATCAAAGTTACGCGTTTGTGCATCAATTTTGGGTTCCACGGCGATAATCTCGCCACTGAACTGGCGGCCACCCAACGCGTCGACAACGATCTCGATCGTTCTGCCAGGGTTCACCTTGCCCAACTGCTTTTCAGGCAGTGAAAAATCCAGCTCGATGGGGTCTAAAGATTGCAGGGTAACGATCTTGTCACCAGCGCGGAGGTATTGACCTAATGCAACTCGACGAATACCCAGCTCGCCAGCAAAAGGCGCCCGCAGAGTTTTTAAATTCAAACGTCCGCGCTGCGCCTCGACAGCCGCCTTGGCCACATTCGTTTCTGCCAGCGCGGTATCGTATTCAGACTTAGAAATCGTTCCGCGCTTGTAGAGTTTTTCGCGCCGGCGCTGCTCAATCTCGGCAAGCTTTGCCTGCGCTTCCAAGCGAGCGAGCTCACCGCGCTCGGCGACCGATTCCAAACTCAGTAGTTCGGTGCCCGCCTCAACGCTTTGCCCCGATTCAAAACTAATTTTAGTGATCGTACCGTCAACTTCAGCCGTTAGGTCGGCGCCCTTCACCGCCACCAAACTACCCACCGCGTTCAGACGAGCAGCCCACTGCTGCGGGGTAACCGTAGTGCTTGAAATAGTCACCGGCGGAGTCGGCATATTATCGATGAAGTCATTCATCATCTGGTTGCCAAACCACTTCATACCAAACACGCCACCAAAAACAACGCCGCTGATTGCCAGCATTACGACCATACGCTTAGTCATTTGTATTCCTTGTCGACCATCCAGTAGCTGCGAATCGATATAGCAATGTGCCGAACTCGACAAATGTGCCAAGCTCAACAGCTTCCCTATCGCGAAATCACCGCTGTTACCCCTAGAAACAGTAGTACGAATTTTACACAGAGATAGTAACAGGGATGAGAATGAGAATGCATCAACAATTTAACTGTTTACATTGCGTAAACCATTAATTTTAAAGGGGTTATTGGGAATAACTTTGTTCACAAACTAACGCATAAGTAAAGTCTTAGCGCGGCCAACCACTACGGAGTTGTGAGTTAACGAGGTTATTGGCACCGAATATAAGCGGGATTAACCGGGACTAGACGGGGCTGAATGGGACGGATGGCGCGGGGTTACAGCGTTTCAGCCATTTTTGATAGCCGAAACACTGCTTGCGTTACCTTGCCCGCGCCGCTAAAGAATTGGCGCAATTATTGGCACATTTAGTCGAGCCAGCTTGCTGACCACACTGCCCGGCCGATAACTTCCAGGTCATTTAAACGATCACGCGGCACACTAATTGTGCTGTAAACCTTGTTAGCGCTGATGATATTCACGCCGTCGAGCGTTTTTTGCAGGTGTTTAACATAGAGGTGATCATCCAAGCGCAGCACGTACAGCCCCTCTCGGCTGACATCCCGGCGGGAATGATCCACCAGCACCGTGTCGCCGTCGGCCACCACACCCAGCATTGAATCCCCGGAAACCTGCACCGCCGAAAGGTTGCCAGCGCTCAGACCGGCCTCCTGAAGCCAGTCCTGCCGAAAAGCCAGATGCGACAGCACCCTGGCATTTTCCATTGACGCCCCATGCCCAGCGCTAACCTGCGCATCGTAGAGCGGTATATACGCGAACTCGTCGTCCCCTGGCTGGTAGTCGTCTGCACAGTTTCGCGTGCCTTGTGGCGCCTCCTGGGCCACGGCGTCGCCCAACAACATGGCGCCGTCGCCTGAAAGCAGCCAGTTGGCGTTAATTCCGGCCTCCACCAGCTTCGCTATCATCTCTGACTTTGCCGTGCCGCGCTGCTCTGTATCCTGATACCCCCGGCGTTTCATGCCCACTAGGGCAGCCATTTCCTCCTGACTGAGACCCAGATGGTCGCGGACTAACTTTAGGCGCTCTGACAAACCATTCATTTATGCAAACCTTATATGGCACGTTCTTTTGCGCAACGCGCATCTTTGCGTGCTTATAGATGACTCAGAAAATCCTTTTCTTATCAATTAGATACGTATTTCTGCGCACTTTTCCTTAGTTTTGCACGCTTTCTCGGTTGTATTGCACGTATTTCTGCGCTAAATTTCCTGACAACTCAGCGTGACAACGCATCACGACAACTCAGTAAATTCAGGGCCAAAAAAATGCGCAAGTCTCAACCCAGCACACCTCGCGACATGAACCGCCACGACATACTTGCGGCAATCCGAAAACAAGGCACCTCACTGGCTGCGATTGCGCGGCACCATGGCTACGAGAATGACCGCAGCCTACACACCGTATTCCGGGCACCCTACCCCAAGGCCGAAGGCATCATTGCCGACTTTCTCGGCATGAAACCCGAAGACATATGGCCTACCCGTTACGGGGAGAAACGCGGGTTTAAGTCTATCACCGAAATTACCCCTCGTCGTAACTGCGCCTGACATGACACCAGCCTATCGCCCCCAGTCCTGCTCGCATAGCGGCACAGCGCACATTTTTTTAGATGGACACCGTTCAGGGAACACCCAATGACCAAACGCAATTGGAAACGGCAACGCGGCCAGAGCATTCGGCACGCCATGGAACTGTGCATTCGGTACGCCCGCGACATCCACAACCTGTCCGTTGAACGCATCGCCGAACTCATGGGCCTGGAAAGCCACTACACCCTCTACAAATGGTTAGAAACCGGCCGCATGCCAGCCGTCATGATTCGCCCATTCGAGCACGCCTGCCAGTGCGACTTTCTCTCCATCTACATTGCCCACAGCGCCAACAAACTCGCCCTCGACATGCCCACAGGTCGGCGCGCTGAACACAAAGAACTGAACGAACTCAGCGTCTACACCCACACCGTTATCGGCCAGCTTATTGCCTTCTACCACGGCAAAAGCGAACAGCAAGACGTCATAACCGCCCTCACCACCTTAATAGAAGACCTCGCCCACCAGCGCGGCAACGTCACCAAAGACCAACAACCCGAACTCAGCCTGGAGGCGGCAGAATGAAACAATGGTTCACCGCCCACGACATCGCCGATGCACTCGGCGTTGCCCACTCCACCATCACCCGGCGCGCCCAAAAAGAAGGCTGGGAGCAACAAAAACGCCTTGGCCGAGGCGGCGGTAGCGAATTCAACATCGCCTGCCTGCCCGCAAACGCCCAAAAAGCTCTGGAAGCCAAAGTCGCCCGCGACCTCCTGGCCACCAACCAGCAGCGCGTTATCAAACACGCGCCCGCCCTACCCGAGCAAAACCTTACCCAGCGCCAGCGCCAAGCCGCCGACGCAAGAGCCACCGTTATACACGCCATCGAAGCCATGAACGCCCAAGGCATTACCAAAGAAGCCGCAATGACCACCCTACTTTCACAAGCCACACTTGGCAGCCTCGCTGAGCAAAACCCCGTGCTCGACAAAGCCCTGCGGCTCGCCAAAGACGGACGCGGCCGAGGCAACAGCCCCTACCCCAGCGTAAGGAGCCTAAAGCGCTGGCTCTCGCCCAGCACCAAAAGCCTTGCCCCCAAAAGCAAACAACCGCTCAGCATTCCCGACTGGGCCAACGACTTCCTGCCCCACTGGCAGCTACCCGAAAAACCCAGCGTCGAACACGCCTACCGCAACTTCATAGCCCAATGGCCACACAACGACGCGCCGCCCAGCATCCACGCCGTGCGCCGCCTGCTCAAAAAACTCGGCACCGTCACCCGCGAGCGTGGCCGCATGGGGCCGCGTGAAATTAAAAACATCATGCCCTTCGTGCGGCGCTCCTTCGACCAACTGCAACCCGGCGACATCTACAGTGCCGACGGCCACACCTTCGACACCGAAGTCAGCCACCCCCTGCACGGCCGCCCGTTTAAGCCCGAAATCACCACCTTTATCGACATCGCCACCCGTCGCGCCGTCGGCTACAGCGTCGACCTCGCCGAAAGCAGCCTAGCCGTGCTCGACGCCCTCATCGACAGCTGCAAAAAAGCCATACCCGCCATCCTCTATGTCGACAACGGCTCCGGCTACTGCAACGCCCTGCTTAAAGACCAATCCACCGGCGTACTCGCCCGGCTCGGCGCCAACGTCACCCACAGCCTGCCCTACAACTCACAAGCGCGCGGCGTCATCGAACGCGTGCACCAAACCCTTTGGGTCGACGGCGCCAAAGCCCTGCCTGGCTACCTCGGCAAAGACATGGATCGCGAAGCAGCCCTCATGCACCACAAACTCTCGCGCAAAGCCCTAAAAGAAAACGGCAAAACCCACCTGCTCGCCTGGGACACCTTCATCGCCTTCTGCGACAGCCGCATCAACTACTACAACAGCAAGCCCCACGCCTCGCTGCCAAAATTCACCGACCCCCAAGGCCGCCGTCGCAACATGACCCCAGACGAATGCTGGCAATGGCACCAACACCAAGGCTGGGAAGCGCAAACCCTTACCCAGGAACAAGCCGCACACGTATTCCGCCCCCAAGTCACACGCACCGTGCGGCGCGGCGAAGTGCGCCTGATGAACAACATCTACTTCAGCCACGACCTAACCGAATTCCACGACGAAGAAGTCGCCGTCGCCTTCGACATCCACGACCCCCAATGGGTATGGATCTACGACATTGCCGACCAACGCCTCATCAGTAAAGCCGAATGGAACGCCAACCGTACCGACTACATGCCCATGAGCTACGTCGAACAATCGCGCGACAAGCGCGCCGCAGCCCGCGCCAAACGCCTCGAAAACAAACTCGAAGAAGTCCACGCAGAACGTCGCGGCAACCTCGCCATGCAACACACCAGCGACACCACCATTCCCCTGGTGGGCAACATACAGCAACTGCGTCAGCGCGCTCCCCAGCCCCTTGTCGCCGAGCCACCCGCAGGCCAGCACACCGTATTCAGCACCATGCAACCCAGCCAGCGCTACGCCCTGCACCAGCAATATGCAAACGGTACCCAAGCCATCCCCGACGACCACCAAAGCTGGTACCAGCGCTACCCAAGCACCCGCGAATACCGCGCCATGCAACAACGAGAAAACGAACGCTACGGCTAATTAAACCGGCGTTAAACCGCCACCCACAACGAAAGGAAGCACCAATATGACCCACACCGCCAACGGCATCGCCGACACCGCAAACCTCAGCATTTGCGACGTCGCCCTGGAGCGAGCCATCACCCGCACCCACTCACTGCCCGGCCTCGTATGCATGTTCGGCCCCAGCGGCTTTGGCAAAACCGTTGCCGCCATCTACGCCGCCAACCGTCACCGCGCCTTCTACGTGCAGGCCAAATCCGTGTGGTCAAAAAAAGCCACACTCAAAGCCATCCTCTTTGAAATGGGCATCAAACCCGCCTACACCATCCCCGAAATGCTCGACCAAGTCGCCCAAGAGCTGGCCCAGTCAGGCCGCCCCCTAATGATCGACGAAATGGATCACATCGTAGAGCGCAACAACGTCGAACTCATCCGCGACATCTACGAAGCCAGCCAAGCCCCCATCCTGCTTATTGGCGAAGAACAACTACCCACCAAACTCAAAAAATGGGAACGCTTCCACGGCCGCGTACTCGCCTGGGTGCCCGCCCAACCCGTCACCCTCGACGACGCCCGCAAACTCGTCAGCATCTACGCGCCCGCCATCAACGTCACCGACGACCTCCTCGACATGCTCGTAGACCTTAGCGCTGGCAGCGTGCGGCGCATTGCCGTCAACCTCGAACTCATCAACGAAACCGCCATCGCCGAAGGCATCGACGAAGCCAGCCGCGACACCTGGGGCCGCCGCGAACTCTACACCGGCGAAGCCCCCAAGCGGAGGCTCTAAACCATGCCTGCCATTAACACCCAAATACGCGACGCCAACTTCGGCGAAAAAGTGCTGCTAAGCGAACCCGGCAAACCCTACGCCGTGGAAGTCATCGTCACCAACGAATACTTCCACCACCCCGGCCTAGACCCAGCCCTATACCGCCGCGTCATCTCACCCCTGCCCAACGCAGAAGGCAAATTCGACTTCGGCATTCGCGTCTACCAAAACATCGCCGAGTACTACCGCACAACAAGAGGCCACGCATGAACAAGCCAACCACCAAGCGCGGACGCCGCAAACCCATCCAAATGGAACTCATTGGCGGCAAACCCGCACGCCAACGCATTTGGGAACAAATCCGTGAGCACCGCGACAACTTCACCATCTACACCATCGCACGCCGAGCCGACGCCGACGACGAAACCGTTAAAACCTACCTGCACGCCCTGCTAAAAGGTGGCTACATCGTCCAGCTAACCAACCAACAATTTGTTGAAAACCAATACTCACTCATCAAAGACACCGGCGCCGAAGCCCCCCGGCTAGACCGCCAAGGCAACCCCGTACTCAAAGGCCGAGGCCAGGAAAACATGTGGCGCTGCCTGCGCACCCTCGGCCCCATGGACGCTCGACAACTTGCCGAAAAAGCCACCACCCCAGAAGTGCGTGTTAAAGAAAGCAGCGCCGTTAGCTACGTGCGCTCGCTCAAACGCGCCAAATACCTCCAAGTCGTCGAACCCTGCGACCGCAACCGCGGCCGCCGCGAAGTGATCTGCCTCATCCCCCACATGAACACCGGCCCGCGCCCACCCCAGGTACAGCGCGTTAAAACCGTCTACGACCCCAACCTCAACAAAGTCATGTGCGCCGACGACCCACAGGAGCTGCTATGAAACCCACCATCAACCTAAGCGCCTGGGGCCAAACGCCCCCGCACTTCATCACCGTACTCGCCAACGAAGTACAAGAAAGCAACCAAGCCACCGTTGCCCGGCGCCTTGGCGTGTCGCGCACCGCCATCAGCCTGCTGCTGCGCAACAAATACCCCACGCCCTCACACGCCAACATGGAAAGCCGCATCCTCAGCACCCTCGGTGCCGTGCACTGCCCCAAGCTCGGCGAAATTTCACAAGCCGAGTGCCAAAAACACCGCAACGCCAAATTCATCGGCAGCAACCCCTCGCGCATCGCCCTCTATCGCGCCTGCCAAACCTGCCCAAACAACCAACGCCCAACCCGTAACGGAGTCAAAGCATGACCCTCTACAACGTTAACTACCTCGAACACTACGCCGACCGTTTTATCGAGCTGGGCCTGCGTGCCTATGGCCTAAGCCTGGAACAATACCTGCCCAACCCCCAGCTCATAGAACAACTCTACCTACAGCAAGACCACCGGCCCCTGCTGCCCCAACAACGCCAGGTACAACAACAACTCGACGCCCACCAACCCCAGCGCCAAGTCGAACACCTGCCCCAGCGCAACGGCAGCGTTATCGAACCCCTGCACCACAAACGCCGCAACAAACGTTCACACCACAAAAGCGACTTCAGAAGGAAACTGTCATGTCGATAACCCACAGCCCACAACTGCATGCCCAACGCAAACGCTACCAACAGCGCCTGCAAGGCTGCCAGCAAGAAAACGTAGCCACCGCCACCTACAACTGCCCGCGCTGTCGGCAGCAACTCCATGCCGTGCAACCACCGGCCGACATCGGCCCCTGGCACAGCACCCTCAACTGCCCCTACTGCGGGCAGCCGCACGAGCGCCTCGTTTACAACAACGGCCAAGTACTCCAACGCACACAGAGCCAAACACCATGAGCCAACACAGCCAACAACAGCTAGAGGCACTCGCCCAACGCACCGTCGAATACCTCGCCTTTCACAACCGCCGCATTGGTAGCCACGGCGTGGCGCAGCAGTTCGACATTCCCTACCACACCGCGCAATCCGTTATTTGCAAACTCATCATGCAAAACCGCATTCACTCATCCGGGCGCTGCACTCGCGGCCGCCCCCTTTACCAACTCAGCCAACCCGCCCAAGGAGCCAACCATGAATAAGCCCCCCAACGGCTACCTACTCAACGCCGCAGGTCACCTCGTACCACAAGAGCAAGTGCGCGATCACGACAAACTCCGCGACGCCGTCGCCCGCGACCTCGCCACCGAAGCACAAGAACTCAACCAGCGCCTGCGCGACTTCAAAGCCCGCGCCCTCGCCGATGTTGCCGACGTCGTCAGCATTGCCGCCGAGCGATACAACGTCAAAATGGGAGGCAAAAAAGGCAACGTCACCCTCACCACCTACGACGGCCAATACAAAATTACCCGCACCTATGCCGAGCGGCTCACCTTCACCGAAGAACTCGAAGCCGCCCGCGAACTCATCAACCAATGCATCCTCCGCTGGAGCGAAGGCGCCAACGCCCACATAAAAGCCCTCGTAGACCGCGCCTTCCGCACCGACGGCCAAGGCAAAATCAAAACCGCCGCCGTGCTCGACCTACTCCGCCTCGACATCGACGACGACGGCTGGCGCAGCGCCATGGAAGCCCTCAAAGACTCCATACAAATCATCGGCACCACCGCCTACCTGCGCATCTATAAACGCATCGGCCAAACCGACAACTACCAACCCATTCCACTGGACATCGCCGCACTATGAACGCCATCACCAAAGACCAATGGACAGCCATTGAAAAAAACCTATCCGGCTTGTTCGGGCAGCAAAAATTCCAACTCGGCCCGCATGAAATCAGCGTCGTTAAAAGCCGCGTTTCAGAAAGCAAACTCGCCCTCATCGTCTACATCGACGGCAGCTGGAAAGGTAAATGGATGCTTCCAGAAAACGACGACATCTACAGCCCCATCGTCAAACAGGTATGGCGCAAACGAAGCAGAGCGCTCTACCCGCCCAAAAAGCGCGCCTCCATCGTAAAAAACCTAGGGGTACGCCAAGCCAAAAAACTCATCCCCAAGCTAGACCAAAAAATCGAGCACTACGTGCCCGACTTCAACACCGCCAAAAGCCTCATCCGCCAATTTAAAAAGGTAGAAGGGTTAACACTGCTAGAAGAGGCCAACCATGAGCACTAAACCCCCACGCCAGCGCCTGCTGGCGCAAATCCACATTGCCCGCAAACAGCTCGCACTGGACGACGACACCTACCGGCAGGCCCTAAAAACCCTCACCGGCAAAACCAGCGCCAAGCACCTCTCCCTACCAGAACTCCGCTGCGTAATGGACGACTTCACGCGCAAAGGTTTTGTGCCCAAAAAAGGCGGCAAGCGCCCACGCCCCGCCAAAAACCGCACCGCCCTTATGAACAAAATAGAAGCCCTACTCGCCGACAAAAACCAAAGCTGGCAGTACGCCCACAGCATGGCCGAGCACATGTTCGGCCTAAAACGGGTGGACTGGCTCAACGCCGACCAACTCTGGCGGCTTGTTGCCGCACTCGAAATACAGCGCCGCCGCGACACCCAACGCCAACCCAAGCAGGCCCCACAATGAACCCACTCGCCTCAGCAAACCTGCCCAGCAGCCTTACCGACGTTGTCCATGCCATCGGCCTAAACGCCACCCTCACCCTGGTAGAGCACCTCGGTGGCACCCGCGTTTACGTACCCGAGCAACTGCCCGACAGCCACCTGCTTGCCCGCCTGCTGGGCCACCGCGCCGCCCACGCGTTGGCGGCCACCTTCCCCGGCGAAGCGCTCGACCTTCCCCGCTGCACCCAAGCCCTGCGCCACGCTCGCGACCAACTCATTCGCCAAGCCCGCGCCGGTGGCGCCAGCGTGCGCTCGTTAGCGTTAAAACACGGTTTAACCGAACGACAAATTTACGTCATACTAGCCGCAGGCGAACAGGAAGCGTCGCCCCAGCAACGCCTGCTGTAAACCAACAAGGAAGTCCCATGCTCATTGCACTGCTGCTACTCATCGCCCTTACCCTGCTGCTAGGTGCCAACGCCCTCTTTGCCTTTCTCGGCGCAACCATCAAAGCCCTGCTTACCGCTGCCCTGCTGAGCCTGGCCGTATACACCTTCAACAGCTACCCCATGGCCGTTACCGCACTGCTAGGCCTGAGTGCCCTTGCCCTGCTCGCCACCGCCCTGTACGAACACACCCGTCCTGCCAAAGAACGCCAGCGCCGCAAAGCCCAAAAGCTCGCCGCGCGCCTCGGTGTAGAAGAAAGCGAAAATGGTGGGTACCAACTTCAGGAATGAACCATGATCTCAGACGCCATCGCCCTGTTTGAACTGCTCAGCAAAGCCCGTTCTAGCCTCACCACCAAATCAGCGCTGTTCGACGCCCAAGGCAACCGCCTGCAAGGCGATCCAGACATACAGGTCGAAGCTCATAGCTGGGATAATCAAAAGAGCATCTACTACCGCATTACCCCAATAGAGGGCTACGAATTTCTGCGCTTTCCCGTTAACCCCGGCGGCGTACAAGAACACCTGGCCGCCGACGGCCTGGGCAACCACGACAGCTTTTTTAAATACGTTGCCACCTCGCACCACCCACTGCGGCCAACCCAAACCGCACCACAAGTAATGGTTAAATTCATCGTAGTCGGCTATAAAACAAGTGACCTGCTCGGTTTAATGGAAGGCCAGGCCCCACACTAAGCCCACCCAAAAACACCAGGTCACACCGGGCAGGCAGGACGCCACACCCCAAAAAAATCAGCCAGCACAAGGAACGTGCCATGCTAACCGCCAGCGTAATTACCCTCGTTTGTCTTATTGTTGGGCTAGGTATAAGTGGCCCACGCGAAATATTCAAAAGCCTTGGCATCACCGGCCTTGCCCTGCTGTTAATCGCCGCCCAAAAACACGGCGAGCGCCAGCACACCTTTACCCCGGTGCAGCTGTGTTATGCCGCTGTCGCCACCGTTTACGACCTGCCCCTTAGCAAAGTTAGCCTGCAAGCCAGCAGCGCCGCGCAGCCCCCACCGCAGCGCTTTCAACTACGCACCGGCTCCGCCCACAACGGCACCCTCCAGCTCACCGGCTGCCGGGTACACCGCAACCGCATTACCCTAAGCATACCCACCATGCCCAACCCCAGGCAGCACATCACCTATACCACCGTCAGCCGCATGCTGGAAATCACCCACACCCACAACGGCAAATTCATCGCCAGCGAATCGTTTCACCCCATCGACTTCAACGCCCTCGCCAACCATTAACAGCGCCGCCGTATTGCGCCATACTTACCCAACAGGGAATGGCACAGCGCCACACCGCGCAACAACAAGGAACACGGCAAATGAAGGTTTTTATTAGTTGGTCGGGCGAACGTAGTGGTGCAGTCGCCGAATTGATAAAAGAGTGGATCGAAGGCGTGATTCAAGCCACGCAACCGTGGATGTCAAAATACGACATTGAAAAAGGGTCGTCATGGAACGTCGAAATTCGTAAAGCGTTACACGAATCTTCCATAGGGATAATTTGTTTATCCAAAGAGAACAAAGACAAACCCTGGATACTTTTTGAGTCAGGCGCAATCGCGAAACACCTAAGTGATAGCTTCGCGTGCACCTTTCTCATTGATCTCAAGCCGGAGGAGGTTGTGGGGCCATTGGCTCAAATCAATCACACAATCCCAGTGCGCGAAGATATGTTGAAACTGGTGAAGACCATCAATAATGCGATGGGTGAAGAAGCCTTAAGCGAAAAAAAATTAGAGAAAGCCTTCGATACGTACTGGCCAGATTTTCAAGAGCGCTTTCACCGCATATTAGAAGAAAACCCAACCGACCTGAATACACAGCCATCTAGAACAACTGACGATATTTTATCTGAGTTGTTAAACCTCACCAGAAGTATGGCCAAACGAATAACGCTGCTAGAAAAGCAACAAAACCTTTATTTAAATATGGCAATCGACAACCCATACATCACAAAGAGAAAAATGGGTTTACTCTCAACAGGCGGGTTGCTGGGTAACCTCTCAGATGACGAAAAAGAAATTTTAGATATGTTCAAGGATGAGAAATCTGCGGCAGCAGCTGCCCGCAAATATGGGTTAGGAAACTTTGACCCAAGTGATGATGCAGAGCAAGACTAAGTGGGGAACGCCCCACCCCTGAACCCCTTCACCTAACCCCAGCTCCCTGCCTCCCCTAACCTCTAGTCTCCATACCATCAAACGGAGACAGAGGTGGCCACACAACAACACGACTCCCTTCGCGTTTGGCCCTGGCTGCTAAGCGCTTTACTGGCCACGTGCGTCGTGGCCGTTATCGCCCCTTACCAACTCGGCGTATTAGTCTGGTCGCTATCCAAGCTGTCGCTGGGCGCCTACCTCGGCTACTGGATCGACCGCAGCATTTTTCACTATGCCCGCCCCCATCAACTCGCCATTGAAATCGACGGCGAGCTAATCATTGCCGCCGCACTCGTTCGCCGTGCGTTGCTGGTGGCCGCTGCCATTCTCGCCCTGGGGCTGGGGGTCTAAGCATGCGCTGGCTACTGCTTGCCGTCACCCTGCTCAGCACCGCTGCCGTGGCGCAGATCCCCGCCGCCGCAAAGGGCTACCAACGCCCTCTTACCCGGCTTGCTCAGCAAGAATTTGGCCTGCAGGCGCCGGTTGCATTATTCGCCGCGCAAATCCACCAGGAAAGTAGCTGGCAAGCCACCGCCCAAAGTCCCTACGCCCAGGGCCTTAGCCAATTTACCCCTGCCACCGCGCAGTGGATCACCAGCCGCTACCCCGACCTCGGCCACGCGGCCCCGTACACCCCCGGCTGGGCCATGCGGGCGCTGCTGCGCTACAACCGCCACATTCACCAGCGCGTTAAGCCGTGGCACGCGCGCGACGTTCCACCCTGCGAGCATTGGGCCTTCACCCTCAGTGGCTACAACGGTGGCCCAGGGTGGATCACCCGCGACCGGCGCCTGGCCGAGGCCGCCGGTCAACACCCCGACCGCTGGTGGCACCACACCCAGCACTACTCCGCGCGCAGCCCCGCCGCCATGCAGGAAAACCGCCACTACGTGCAACGCATTATGCGCACCCTGGAACCGCGCTACCGCGCTGCAGGCTGGCAGGGAGGCCCCACATGCTTCGCGCACTAACTACCGCATTGGCTGTTGCCGTTGCGCTGCTTATCGCCACCCTGCTCTACCACGCCTGGCGCACCGGCCAACTGCAACACCTACTGCAAACCAGCCTAAGCGAACGCAGCCAGTGGCAGCAGCTCGCCACCGCCGAAAAAGCCCGTGCCGACCGGCTAGCCAAACAACAGCAGGCCGCCAACGCCGCCGTACAGACTCTGCAAGCCGAACTGGCCAACACCGACGCCCGCTACCGCAGCCTGCAACAGCGCATTGCCAACGCCCCAGCCAGCGACAACGGCGCCGTAGCCCCAGTGCTGCGGCAAGCATTGGAGGGCCTGCCGTAATGCACCGCCTATGCCTGCTGCTAATGCTGCTGAGTGGCTGCGCCGCTGCCCCCGTGCCACCGCCCACCCCCACGGTGCTCTGCCAAGTGCCCGCCGGGTTACTCGCCACACAGCCGCCACCACAACGCCCCCAGGGCAACTACCAGCAACGCGAAGTGGCCCACTACCTCGTTGCCCTACACCAATGGGGCAAACAAGGCTGGGCACGCCTTATCGCCGTTAAACAATGGACACAACAACACTGTGAATGAACGCGACTTCGAACGCGCCGCCGAACTCACCGAGCGCGAGCGCCAACACGCCCTGGCCACCCACCAGCGCCACCAGGCACAGCGCCGCAGCGCCACCGAATGTGAAGACTGCGGCCAGCCCATACCCAAAGCGCGCCAGCTCGCCGTGGTGTCACCGTACTGTGTGGAATGCCAAAGCATTAACGAAGAGTTAAACCGCCATGAACGCCGTTAACTGGGACGGCTACCGCTTCGTCTTCGACCTATTGCAAACCCTGTTCATGGGCGCACTGGGTATCTACGCCTGGTGGACATCACGCACCCGCGCCACCAACAGTGCCATTGCCAAAGTCGAAACCACCACCGAACAACTCAGCCGCCGCATCGAAAAGCTGGAGCATGAAATAGAGCACCTGCCCGACCACGACGACATTGGCGACATACACGAAAAGGTCAACCAAGTGGCCACCGCCATGAGCAACATGCAAGGCGAACTGGTGGGCATCAACCGCACACTAGGGCTGATTAACGAATACCTGTTAAATCAGGGAGGGAAAAAGTGAGCTACGCGAATCTGGTGCAACAGGATATGCGCCTGTCCATATTGCTGGTGCTGGAGCAAGACGCCGGCTACAGCCAAAACGAACACCTGCTGCGGCGCATCCTCGGCCAGGTCGGCCACGAAATGGGCTTCGACCGCCTGCGCACCGAGCTGGCCTGGCTTCAGGAGCAAGGCCTGGTCACCCTGGCTAAACACGGCGACCTGCAAATCGTGAAGCTCACCAACCGGGGCGAAGACGTTGCCCTGGGCCGCAGCACCGTGCCCGGCGTACAGCGCCCAAGGCCCCAGTAATGGCTCGCAACCGCCCCAGCACCATCGAGCAACTGCCGCCCGACATCTTGCAACAGTTACAGGCGCTGCTGCGCGACCCCCGCGTTACCCAACTGGCCGCCACCCACCAGATCAACGCCATTCTGGAGGCAGAGGGCCACCAAGACCGCGTATCCAAAAGCGCTGTTAACCGCTACGCCGTGCGCATGGAACAGGTGGGCGAGCGCCTGCGCCAGTCCCGCCAGGTGTCCGAAATGTGGATCAACCGGCTTGGCGCACAACCCCAGGGCCAGCTTGGCAACCTCGTTAACGAAATGCTGCGCACCCTGTCGTTCGAGCTGGCCGACAAGCTGATGGAAAGCGAGCTGTCGGAGGAGTCTATCCCCGGCGTTATCGACCTGCTCAAAGACCTCTCCCTCACCGCCATGCGGCTCGAAAAAGCCGCCAGCGAGAACGTGAAACGCGAGGCAGAAATACGCAAAGCCTTCGCTGAAGAAGCTGCCGCTGCCACCGAAAGCGTGGGGCGCGAAGCCGGGCTAAGTGCTGAAGGGGTTCAGGCGATCAAAGACAAAATTCTGGGAATCGCGAAATGACCGAGCTGAGCATCGCACAAGCCATCGTAGAAGCCAGCGAAAACCTTGCAACAGGCATCGTAATAGCGGCGTTTATTCAGAGGTTACTTAACAAATGACCACCGACATCGGCTTAGGCAAACTGCTGGGCGGCAGCACCGTTAACAGCCCGGACTGGTACAAGGACTTCGACGCAAACGACGTCCTTTTGCCCTATCAACGCAACTGGGTAGGCGACGAATCCGACCTCAAAATAGCCGAAAAATCTCGCCGTACCGGCCTCACCTGGGCCGAGGCTGCCGACGCCACCCTGTGCGCCGGTGCCCAAAAATCTGCCGGTGGCTGCAACCACTTTTACGTGGGCTCCAACAAAGAAATGGCCCGCGAATTTATCGACGCCGTGGCCATGTGGGCCAAACTGTTTGACCAGGCCGCAGGGGCTATTCAAGAAGACGTCCTGCAAGACGAAGACAAAGACATCCTCACCTTCGTCGTCAACTTTTCCAGCGGCTTCAAAGTGCAGGCGCTCAGCTCACGCCCCTCTAACCTGCGGGGCATGCAAGGCAACGTCACCATCGACGAAGCCGCCTTCCACGAACACCTCGCCGAAGTACTCAAAGCCGCCCTGGCCCTTACCATGTGGGGCAGTAAAGTACGCCTAATTAGCACCCACAACGGCGTTGAAAACCTGTTTAACGAACTCATACAAGACAGCCGCGCCGGTAAAAAAGACTACAGCGTTCACCGCATCACCCTGGAGGACGCTTGCCAGCAGGGGCTGTACAAGCGCATATGCCAAATCACCCGCAAAACCTGGTCACCAGAAGCCGAGGCCAAATGGGTGGCAGGCCTACTTAAAAACACCGCCAGCACCGAAGACGCCCAAGAAGAATACTTCTGCGTGCCCAAGGCCGGTGGCGGCGCCTACCTGTCTCGCGCACTTATCGAATCGCGCATGGCCGCCGCGCCCATCTTCCGCTTTGAGGGCAGCGCCGCCTTTAACGCCCTGCCCGAGCCACAGCGCTACGCCCACATTGCCCACTGGTGCAACCAACACCTGCTGCCCGAGCTAAACAAACTGCACCCCAACACCCCGCACTGCTTCGGCGAAGACTTTGCTCGCTCCGGCGACTTCACCGTGTTCGCCCCAATGGCCATTACCGCCTCGCTTAAACGGGTAGTGCCGTTCCTGGTGGAGCTGCGCAATGTGCCCTTCAAGCAGCAAGAACAAATCATGAAGTTCATCATCGACCGCCTGCCCCGTTTTCAGGCCGGTGCGTTTGATGCGCGGGGCAACGGCCAGTACCTGGCCGAGGCCGCCGTGGATGAATACGGCGCGGGCCGCATTGAATGCGTCATGCTCAGCCAAAGCTGGTATTTGGACAACATGCCCAAGTTCAAAGCCGCCTTCGAAGACGACGACATCCTCATACCCAAAGACCGCGACGTACTCGACGACCTGCGCGCCCTGCAAGTGATTAAAGGCATACCCAAACTGCCCGACGGCAAAACCGGCGACGACAAAACCCGCCACGGCGACGCCGCCATTGCCCTGGCCATGGCCTACTACGCCAGCTTAATGGACGCCGTCGCCATCGACTTTACCCCCATCCCCGCCGCCAAAAGCCACTGGCATGGCAGCACCGACGACCCCGACCAAGACCTAAGCCTGGGCTTGGGCGGCGGCGCGTTTTAACAGAGAGCACCCCATGGCCAAAAAAAAGCGTAAGTCCAAAAAAGGCATCGACACCCGCTCCCCCGCCCTACACGACACCCAAGTTGCTGCCAGTGCCGGTAACGCACAAAGCGCGCAACTCATGCGCGAATTTGCCGAGCACCCCAGCAAGGGCTTAACCCCCGCGCGGCTCTACCAAATATTAGAGGGCGCTGAACAAGGCAACCTAAAAGCCCAGTCCGAACTCTTCGACGACATGGAAGAAAAAGACCCACAAATCGGCAGCGACATGGCCAAACGCCGCCAGCTTGCCGCCGAACTGGAATGGCAAATCAAGCCACCCGAGGGCGCCAGCCGCAAAGAAAAAATGGCCGCCGAACAAGCCGCCGAAGCCTTCGACGGCCTGGAAGTGGAAGACCTCATCATCGACCTCGGCGCTGGGCTGGGGCATGGCTGGGCCAACCTGGAACTAAGCTGGGCACAAGACAACAGCCTGCGCTTTATAGAACAACCCACCCTCCAGCCACACAGCTGGTTTAGGCTCCACCCCGACGACCAACACACCATTACCCTGCGCGACAACAGCAACACCGGCGCCGAGCTATGGCCACTGGGCTGGGCGCAACACCGCCACCGCGCCAAACCCGGCTACGTGGCGCGCAGCGGCCTGTGCCGCATGCTTGCCTGGCCCTACCTGTTTCAAAACTACGCCCTGGGCGACCTCGCCCAACTGCTGGAAATTTACGGCATGCCCGCCCGCGTTGGCCAATACCCCAAAAACGCCAGCGACGCCGAAAAAGCCACCCTGCTACGGGCCGTGGTTAGCCTGGGTAGCAATGCGGCTGGCATCATTCCCGACGGCATGAAAATCGACTACCTCAACGCCGCCAGCGGCGACGAAGGCGTATTCGAAAGCATGATCAACTGGTGCGAGCGCGCCAAAGCCCGCGTTATATTAGGCGGCACCCTCACCAGTGGCACAGGCGAAGGCACCAACACCAACGCCCTGGGCAACGTGCACGAGCGCAGCCTAATGAGCCTGCTACGCAGCGACGTTAGGCAATACGCCAGCACCATAAAACGCGACATCCTCTGGCCCATGGCCGCCATGAACTACGGCGTAGACGACCTGCGCCGTGCGCCGGTGTTCTTCCTCGACACCAGCGAACCCGAAGACTACGAAACCCTCGCCAACTCCCTGCCGGTAATGGTTAACATGGGCATGCGCATACCCATGTGGTGGGCGCACGAAAAAAGCGGCATTCCCCAAGCCAGCAAACAAGAAGACATACTGCAAAGCCCCACTGCTGCACCCGCGCCTGCACCCGCGCCTGCAGCCGCACCCAACACCGACAACGCCGCCCTGCGCGCCAACCTCGCCGCGCTAAAATCGGCCCCGCCAGCCACCGATGCCACCAACGCCCAGCTTAACCGCCTGCAAACCGACGGCGACCTTGCTATAGAAGGCTGGGTGGAGAAAATACGTACCGCCGTTGAGCAAGCCCAAAGCCTTGAAGCGCTTCAGGTCACACTGCTGCAACAACTGCCCAACCTCTCTACCGAACAGTTCGCTCAAGCCATGGGCGACGCCCTGGCCGCTGCACAGCTGGCCGGGCGCTATGACATTTTAGAGGGGGTTTGATTTTGCACGAGCTAATTAGTCCCATACAAAACCATGGCGAAAATAGCGACGAACATTGCGGCCAAAGCATAGCGATACCACTTAAGCCAATAGCGTCTGTGGTACTCGGGGTTCAATGCTTTACCAGGGAGATAAACCCCTTCCACATTAAACTCGAAAGCCTCATTAAGGTTTTGAATGGTGCGAGTAACTTCCTGACGCCGTTCATGCTGATGCCCCAAAATTTTATAGGCAATAAGTGTGATGCTGAAGTCGATGACCAACAGCGAATAGCTTGAACTCACATCGTACAAAACCTCGGAGGAAACCAACCATGCCCCCAGAACCATTTGTAAGCTGGAATAGGCAACAAATATCTTCCAAACATTGTTTGTAAGCATCCTATGCAGCTCAACTTGATCCTGATAGCGCAGGGTAAGCGCCTGAAATTTCTGGTCACTCGACAATTCCATTTTCATTCTCCTTAACGTGAATAGGTACACGATATAACTCATGACCAGCGCCCGCTACGGCTCCCTGCCTTTTCAGCAACAAATCGACATCTACCGATCCAAGGTGCCCATGCCCACCCGCGCCTGGACAGACCTCTACGGTGCCGAGCACGACCACGCTGCCGTGGTGGCCGGGGCCAACCGCATGGCCATTATCGAAGACTTCCAGCAAGCCATTGCCAGCTTTATCGAAGAAGGCAAAACCCTTGCTGATTTTCGCCAGGCGTTTGACGACATCGTTAAACGCCACGGCTGGGCCTACAACGGTGGCCGCAACTGGCGCACCCGCATCATCTACGAAACCAACCTGCGCCAAAGCTACCAGGCAGGCCGGGAGCAACAGATGGCCGATCCAGCGCTGCGCAAGGCGCGACCCTACGGCTTGTATCGCCACGGCGGCAGCAGCGACCCCCGCGAAGACCACCTTAAGCTCAACAACACCGTCGTTCTATTAGACAACCCCTGGTGGGAGGTATGGACGCCACAGAATGGCTGGGGCTGTACCTGCAAGAAGTTCATGGTGTCCGAGCGCGATGTACAACGCCTTGGGCTGAAAGTGTTAGATACACCCCCAGCCATTGAATACGAAACCCGCACCGTTGGCGTGAACGGCCCCAACCCGCGTACCGTGCGCGTACCCAAAGGCATCGACCCCGGCTTTGAATACCGCCCCGGCGCCAGCCGCCTGCGCAGCACCACCGCCACCCCGCTCGATGAACCCGTGCGGGGCTTACCAGAGCGCCTGTTCCCCCCCAACCAAACACCCGAGCCACTGCCAGCGCCGCGCCCTTACCACGGCCAGCTGCTGCCAGCCGGGCAACCCGAGCAAGACTACGCGCGCGCTTTTCTGCAAGAGTTTAACGCCGACCTAAACGCCCCCCGCACGTTTACCGACGTTACCGGCGAACCGTTAATGATCTCGGAAGAGCTGTTTAAAACCCGCAAAGGCACATGGAAAATAGTAAAGCAGGGCCGCGAGCGCTACCTGCCCCTGCTCGCCATGGCCCTGAAAGACCCCGACGAAATCTGGGTAGCCGCCGAATGGCACGGCGCCACAGCAAAGCCCGTGTTGCGGCGGCGCTACGTTGCAGAGTTTGACATTGCCGGGCAAGAACAACCCGGCGTGGCCGTATTTGAATGGGGGCGCGACGGCTGGGCAGGCATTACCACCTACCAGGCAGACCAAAACAGAAAAGACGAACTCGCCCAATTTCGGCAAGGGGTTCGCCTGTATCGGCGAACGCCATAAACACAAAAACCACAGCGCCGTCCTCACCGTGGTCTCTCTGCGCGTAGGATCGGTCGCTAAGGCGGTAGCTGCTCGCGCAATGAGTTACCCCAAGTATAGGAGCCACCCATGGCTGGTGCAACTCTGGAGTTGGTACTCCACGGCAACCAAAACATCGACACCGCGCTACAGCAGCTCATCGATCACATCGCCCACCCGCAACCCGCCCTGCAAGACATAGGCGAATACCTAGACCTTGCCCACCGCCTGCGTTGGGACGCCCAGCAAACCCCCGACGGCAGCGCCTGGGCGCCACTGGCCCCGGCCACACTCGCCCGCAAACAGCAGCGCAACCAGCCGACCGACATCCTGGTACAAAGCACCTTTATGCGCGACACCCTGCGCTACCAACTTACGCCTTTCGGCCTACTGTTCGGCACCGACCGCATTTATGGCGCCAGCCACCAATACGGCCGCGAAGAGGCAGGCATTCCCGCCCGCCCCTGGCTAGGCCTTTCAGGTAACGACCGCGACGAAGTCGTTAGGATTATTGAAGGCCACATTGTGGGGTAGTAGTTGACCATTGGTCTTCATAAGGCCTCTAATCATAAAGCTCAACTATACAAGGACTAGTAGCATGAAATGCTGGGCAAAAGATGTATCGCCATGCTGTGGCACGCAATCAGGAGAACACTATATCTCTCAAGGTTTATTTGAAGACAAGATGATTAAGGTCACCAATGCGCCATTTTTCAGGGATGCAGAGAAGACCGTTTCTAAGAAAGCATTAACCAGAAATTGCTTATGTAAGAAGCACAATGAACTTCTTTCGCCATACGATTCAGAGGCAATTTCATTCGGGCATGCACTAATCTATTGCAGGGATTTAGTTAATAGCCGTACAACATTAAGCGCAAAGAAATTTGCCATACACAAAAAAATAATTTGCTATGAAAAACTATCAAGGTGGGCCATAAAAACTTACTTGGGAGTTGCAGACTTCTTTAGATACGAATCTAATTGTGAAACTGAATTCCTAGCAAATCTCGTCTATTCAAAGACGCCATCACGGAATTACGTCAAAATAGACTTCCTAATGTCTCAAGACGATGAGCTTCAGATAACACAAACTGTTGCAATTGCACCAATTGAAAAAAATGAAAAGTCAGTCGGTATGATGATTGAAATGTACGGCATACAACTGACCGTTATCTTCGCCGACGAGCCAATCTTTGATCAAAAACAGCTCAGGTTAAACTTCATGCAAGGGCGAAAAGTTAAATCCTGTGAACTCGTTATTAAATGAGTTAGCCAATCTCAATATTGCTTAAGTTTAGCTAATCACTAATTAGTCGCTGACGGACTACATCCAATTTATGTTTAAACCCCGTTTAAATCCCCGCCTGCGGGCCGCACGCCCCTTGCTGGCGGCAACGGTAGCTGCCAAGGTGCTGTAAGCCCGCACAAGGCGATTCTCGCGCCAGGCCATTTTGCCTGCACAGGCCGTGTCGTCGTGCGCAAACGCCCCCACACGCTCGGCTGAACCCCTTCACCTTATTCAGCCTGCCGTCAGCTGCCACGATGGCGGCATGAAAAAGACAGCCGCTCTTAAATCCAACGCCGTTTGCGTGGCCGTGTGTGCCCTCCAGGTACAATCCGGCAATGCCCTTCAGCGATTGATCCCCGCCGGAACCTTTACTGCCCCGCGCGGCGCCATGTCGGGTAACGGCCCCTGGCTGCTAACCGAAGACGCCGCCAATCGCCTTATTGCCCGCGCGGCCACCCGCAGCACCGACATCGTTGTCGACTACGAACACCAAACCCTGCTTACCGAAAAAAATGGCCAGCCCGCCCCAGCATCAGGCTGGGTCGACCCCCGCTCGCTTGAATGGCGCGACGACGGTTTATACGGCCGCATCGACTGGAAAACCGCCGCCGCCACCGCCATCAGCAACGACGAGTACCGCTACCTGTCGCCCGTATTCCCCTACGATGCCGCCACCGGCGAAGTGCTCGACCTCTACCACCTGGCATTAACCAACACCCCAGCCATCGACGAGGCAGTAGCTGCAATGGCTGCTGCGCGTGCATCGGCCCACCCTGCAAACGAGGACGACACCGTGAAACGCGAACAACTGATTAAAACCCTCGGCCTGGCAGAAAACGCCACCGACGCCGACATTGAGTCTGCGCTGGCCGCCCTGAAAGCCAACGCCGATGAACTAGCCGCCCTGCGCGAAGGCTTGGATGTAGACGAACAAGGCAATGCCGTGGAAGCCGTCGCCACACTCAAAAGCAAAGCGGCCCAAACCGCCGAGCCCGACCTGAGCCAGTACGTGCCAAAAAGCGTGTACAAGGAAGCCACCCAGCAGCTCGCTGCCCTAAAAGCCTCCGGCGACACCACCGAGGTCGAGGCACTCATTAAAGAAGGTTTGGACGACGGCCGCATTGCTGGCCAGGCCACCGCCAACTGGCTGCGTGAACAAGGCTTAGCCGCCCTGAAGGCCCACCTGCAAGACGCCCCCACCATCGCCGCACTAAAGGGCACCCAAACCCAGGGTAAAAAGCCTAACGCCAACGATGACGAGGGCGAACTCACCGCCGCCGAGCTGGCCGTGTGCAAAAACATGGGCCTAGACCCTGAAACCTACAAAAAGAATAAGGCCGCCGCGTAAACGCGCCGCCCTTCTTTAACGCCTAACAGGAGGCCGTCACCGTGACTGCTGCAACCAAAAATCGCAACACCCCATCCCGCGCGTCAACCTCGCGTGGCTACCCCGTTGCCAGTGGCGTGCATGCCCTGGCTGGCACCATTGCGGTACTCAGTGCCACCGGCTTTGCCGAACCCGCCACCACCGCCACCGGCAAAATTACCCTCGGCTGTTTTGACCACGAATGCAACAACACCAACGGCCCCGACGGCGGTGCCACCGCAAACGTGAAGCGCGGCTACTTCCGGTTTGAAAACAGCCTCGCCGCCGACGAGATCACCCTCACCGACCTTGGCCAAACGTGCTACCTGGTCGACAACCAAACCGTGGCAAAAACCGACGGCACCGGCACGCGCAGCATCGCAGGCATTGTCGACGACATCGACGACCAAGGCGTGTGGGTACTGCTCGACCCCACCAGCGGCGTCGCTCTGTAGCGCTGCCACTCCACTTTACACCAGAGGCCACTCACCATGGATTTAACATCTGCCAATTTACACGCCCTGTTCCAAGGCTATAACACCAGCTTTCAGCAAGGGCTTGCCAGCCTTGGCGACGACGCCATGCTCTACGAAAAATACTGCACGGTTGTGCCGTCAACCACCGCGCTAGAGGTTTACCCCTTTCTTAAAAGCCTGCCTCGCATGCGTGAATGGATCGGCGACCGTGTGGTACACAGCCTGGAAGCTGGCGACTTCTCGATTAAAAACCGCAAGTTCGAACTCACCGAAGGCGTAAACCGCGACCAGATCGACGACGACACCTACGGTGTGTACGCACCCGTATTCCAGGAAATGGGCCGCAGCTCTCGCGAGCACCCTATGGAGTTGTCGGTGGAAGTGTTAGAAGCCAACCCCATTTGCTACGACGGCCAACAGCTGTTCGACACCGACCACCCCGTGCTGGATAAAAACGGCAAGGAAATCTCGGTCTCTAACGACATGGGGGGCAGCGGCGACGCTTGGTACGTTATGGACTTAAGCCGTGCCATTAAGCCGCTGATCTTTCAAAAACGCCGCGAGTACGACTTCCGCTCCATTAACAACCTGAACGACTCACAGGTGTTTACCACCGACGTATTTATGTTCGGCGTAGACGCCCGCGTGAATGTCGGCCCCGGCCTTTGGCAGCTTATTGTGCGCAGCAACCAGCCGTTCACCGCGGCCAACTACGAAGCGGCGCGCACCCGCCTGCAAAAACTCCAAGGCGACCATGGCCGCCCCCTGGGCCTGCGCCACACCCACACCATGGTCAACTCCACCACCGACGCTGCGGCCCGCAAAATCATTATCAGCACCCTCGCTGCAGGCGGTGAAACCAACGAATGGGCCAACAGCTCCACACTGGTTATGAACCCCTGGTTAAGCGCCGCCTAAACGCAGCACCTCCATTCACCCTTGCCCCCACCTGCCCGATGCCGGGTGGGGGCTTTTTAAAGGAGCACACCGTGGCAAACCCCAAAGCCCCCGCAGCCAAGCCGCAGGCAAACGCCAAGCCGCCAGCAAATGCAAAGCCGCCCGCTAAATCCGCTGCGCGCAAACCGGCTGCGGCCAAAACCGCTGCCAGCAAAGCAACAGATACACCCCCCACCCCCCCGGCCACCGAACAGGCCGTTGTGGTCGTGCATACCCGTCGTGGCGTTACCACCCTTCGCCGCGCGGGGCAGCGCTTCACCCGCCAGCCATCAACCCTTTGCCGCACCACCCTTAGCGACGAACAACTCGCCGCCCTGCACAAGGAGCCTCGGCTTGTCGTTAGCGAAACCACACGCCAGGTAGAGGCCAAGTAAGCATGGCCTACCTTAGCCAGCAAGCATTGGCAGACCGCTTTGGCACCTACGAGCTGGAACAACTGGCCCCAGACGGCAGCGGCGGTATCGACCCCACTAAAATCAACGCCGCCATTGCCGACGCCGGTAACGAGATCGATATTTACCTCACCAGTGGCGGCTACCCCCTGCCACTTACCCCCGTGCCGCCAGTCATCGAAGCCTACGCCTGCGACGTTGCCCGCTACCGCCTGTACGACGACGAAGCCACCGAACAAGTGAACAAGCGCTACGAGCAAGCGCTCAAGTTTCTCAAGGCGGTGGCCAAAGGCGAGATCCGCCTCAGCGCCAACCATCAAGACCTTTCCAGCAGTAACGAGGCCGTGGGCGAGGCCGTATTTGTTAGCAACCGCCCCACCTTCCCAGGGGGCAGCTTCTAATGCTGGGCAGCGACGTAGAGGCGCGGCTGGCCAACATCGCCGCCATTAAAGACATACAAGGCGCAGCAGGATTCGCCGCGCTGCGAAAAAACGGCAAGTTAAAAGTGCCAAATATCACGCCAACCGTGTTTGTCGTGCCGCTGCGCGAAGTGCCCGCCGACGACCTGCACGGCACCCAAACCAGCGTGTTGCAAAACAGGGTGTACCACATAGCCGTGATCACCGTGGTACGTGTTGCCAACGACAGCCGCCGCGAACGCACCAACGCCCTTATGGACGAAGTACGCGCCGCAATTAAACACGCCCTCTACGGCTGGACACCGCCGGGGTTCGACACCCCGTTTACCCGAGGCCCGTCGCAGCTTTTCGACTTCTCCGACGCCGCCCACTGGCACCAAGACGAATACCTAACCGACCGCTACGAGGAACCCAGCAGTGACTAAGCCCACCCCAAAAGCAACAACGGCCACGTCCAAAGCGGCCCCGGCCAAGCGCCCCACACCAGAGCAGCTGCAAGCGCTGCGTCGTGGCGGCAGCTACACCTTTAACCCCGCTAACGGCAACTTTGGCAAACACCGCTCGGCCACCAAACCGGCCGCCCAACACCCCACCCAGGAGGCTGAATAATCATGTCAATATTGCTGCGCGAACAAGAGCAAGTGCTTGCCCTAAAACCCGAGGGCAACTATGGCACCGATGCCACCCCCACTGGCGCCGAGGCATTGCTGGTGCACGACATTAGTATTACCGCGCTGGACGGCGACGTTGCCAAACTCAACAACATTGTCGGGTTTTTAGGCAACCAAGGCAGCGTGCGCATTAACTGCTACTGCCGGGTGGAGTTTAAGGTATACCTGGTCGGCGCCGGTGCCGGAAATGTCGATGTACCTCCGCACTTTGCCACCCTATTCAACATTGCCTCCCACGCTAGTGTGGTCACCGCTGGCACCGCCGTGGACTACACCCTCGTCGACACCAGCGTAGACAGCGGCTCGCTGTACTACCTGGCCAAAGAGCACCTGCACGCCATTCTGGGTGTGCGCGGCAGCGTTAAATGGGTGTTCAGCACCACCGGCCTGCCCTACCTGCAATTTACCGGCATGGGCCTGTATGTAGAGCCGGTTAAGCAAGGTGGTGGCCTGCCCGGCGTAAACTTTGCCAGCGTGCCCGAGCCACTAAAGTGGACAAAAACCACCGTGCCCACACTCACCTTGCACGGCCAGGCGCTCGATGGTGAATCGCTGGAAATTGACCAAGGCCAGCCAGTGGAATACCACGGCCTCATTCAAACCGAAGAAGTCATTCACAGCAGCCGCAACGCCACGCTCAAAGTCACCGTGCGCGAGCCAGACATTAGCAGCAAAAACTGGTTTGCCGCCGCCGAGCAAAACGCCTTTGGCGCCTTTGCCATGCAGCATGGGGTCGACGTAACCCACGAGGGCCGCATTATTGAGTTTGCTGCGCCCCGCGCCCAGCTCACCAACTGCGAACGCACGTTTATTAAAGGCCTTGCCCACCTCGTGCTCACCGCCGACCTCGTTGCCACCGCACCAGGGAACGACTACAGCTTTGCCTCCCGCTAAGCCCAACACAGGTAAACCAACACCATGACAGCAAAACTCGGATTCTCTCTCGCCAGCCTCAATACCTACGAATGGCCGGTAGATGTGCAAGTACCCAGCAACGGTGACTTTGTTAGCCACCGTTTTACCGGCGTGTTTAAACACCTCTCCCACAACGACGCCAAAACCATGCTTGAGCGCATGAACGCCAAAGTAGCGGAAATTAAAGCCCAAGAGGCCAGCGACAATAGCGCCCCGCTCGACGCCGCCACACTCATCGCTGACCACCAAATAGAACTCTACAGCGACATTCTGGTGGGCTGGAAAGACGACCTCAGCGACGAAACCGGCAAGCCCCTGCCCTGCACCGAGCACAACAAATGCCTGTTATTGGGCCAGCGCATTATTCGCGATGCGGTGATCAAGGCCCACCGCGACAGCCAGGCAGGCGAGGTAGTGCGCACAAAAAACTCCGAGACCTCGCCAGAGGCTGGGCAAGCAATTGGCGAGAGTTAAACGGTAGCCCACGCCGGGTTAGCAATGTTGAGCGCATTCGCCAGCAATACAGGGCAATGGGCGCTAGCGAAGCCGACCTTGCCTGGCTGGACGAGCAGGCCCAACAGGCCGCAGCAGGCATTGTTATCTACGAGCAAAACTGGCCGGTATTCACGCTGTTTTTGGCCTGTAGCCGCCAATGGCTAACCACCATGACCCCCGACGGCAAACTACTGCGCCTGGGGCTGGACTGGGCGCAAGTGGAGGTGCGCGCCCGCTACTTACCCGAACTACGGGGCCTAAACCAAGCTAACACCGACCAACTGTGGCACGACCTCAACACACTGCAACACCACGCGCTGGAGACCTTTGCCGAGCAACATGAGCAACATTAAGTTTGGCCTACAACTCGAACTGAAAGGCGACCAGGTAGTCATCCGGGGGCTGGATGGCACCCGCACTGCCGTTAGCCAGCTAGAGCGCGAGGTTAACAGCAACACCCGCGCCAGCCAGCAAGCCGCCAGCGCCAATCAGCAGCTCAGTCAGTCGTACAGCTCCCTGCACAGTGTCATTACCACCCTGGGCGTGGGGTACGTGGTTAAACAGTTCGTTGCACTTACCGACCAATTCAACGTGTTGGATCAACGCGTGGTCACCGCAACCCGCAGCACCGGCGACTACCTAAGCACCGCCAATGCGCTCTACCGCATTACCCAGGACAACGGCATTGCCCTGGCCATTACCGCCGGGCAATTCCAAAGTTTTAGCCGCTCCAAAGAAGCCCTGGGCGCCACCAACACCGACATGCTAGTGCTCACCGACACCGTGCAAAAGCTCGGGGTTATTGGCGGCTCCACCCGCGAAGAACTTACCAACGGCCTGCGGCAATTTAGCCAGGCGCTGAACTCGCCCCGCGTTCAGGCCGAGGAAATGAACTCCATCCTCGACCAGCTGCCCGAAGTGGCCAAGCGCATCGAGCAAGGCCTTGGCCTGTTGCCCGGCACACTTAAAGCGGCGGTAAACGCAGGCGATGTCCTCAGCAAAGACATTTTCCAAACCCTGTTGGCACAAGCGCCCGAGATCGCCCGCGAATTCGCCGACATACCCACCTCAGTGGATCGCGCCTGGACATCACTGCAAAACAGTATTGCCCGTACCCTCGGCCTTATCGACGACAACACCGACGCCATGGGGGCGCTGGCACAATCGATACAAGGCGCTGCCCAAAGCCTGGACGCCCTCAGCGCCGACGACCTGGAGCATATTGGCAGCGTTGCCACGCTCGTTGCTGCCACCCTGGTTGGCCGCTTTGCCGGGCCAGTGGTGCAGGCCATTGGTCGCGCCACCGTGGCGCAAGCGGCGTACAACCTAAAGGTGATGGAAGGCAGCGTGGTTACCCTTAACAGCACCGCTGCCGAGCAAGCCCGCTCAGCCGCCGTGTTGCAAAAGGCCCAGGCCCAGCGTGTGGCCACCGCCACCGAGGTCACAGGCTACCGCGCCACCCAGCAATCGATTCGCGCCGAGCTTGCCCTGGAGGCCCAGCGCCTTAAAGCGCAAATTAATGACAAAGGCCGCCAGCTATCGGTGCAGCGCATGGCGACCCTGCGCCTGGAGCTGGCCGCAGCAACCACCGCGCTTAGCCGCGCAGAGGCTGTGCACAGCGCCGCCGTGAATACCGAAACACTGGCCATGCAGCGCTACACCACCGCCGCCAGTGCGGCCACGGTGGCCAACCGCACCCTTGCAGCATCGGGCCGGGCAGTATCCAGTGCGGTTGCCCTGCTCGGTGGCCCGGCCGGAGTGGCCATTCTGGCAGCGGCCGGATTGTATGCCTTTCGCGATGAACTGGGCCTGATCCCCGACCCTGCCCGCGACGCCGAGGCCGCCATTCGCGAGGTAACCGCCGCCATCGAAGGCACCGACAAAGCGGCCACCCAGGCGCGTATTAACGCCCTCACCGCCCAGCTGGCCGACTTCAAAGCCGAGGCCGAAGCCAGCGCCGAGGCCTGGAACACCTTCGACCCTGGCACCGCCATGCTAGATGGCGTAAACATGGCCCAGGCAGGCGCCGCCGCCTTTGCCACCGTTACCGAACACGCCTCGGGCGCCGCTGCCAAGGTAAAAGCCACCGAGCAAGAACTGGCGCGCCTACACAAGCAGCTGGCCGACTTCGACCGCCCCAACAACGACCCAAGCACGCCCCAGAACGAGAGTGCCAGCGACAAAGCCACCCAGGCACTCATGGCAAAAACCGCCTTGCTCGCCCACCAAAACCAGCTGCTGGCACAAGGCTACAGCCTGGAAGAAGCGCGCTTTATCGCCGCCTACGCCCACGCCGACGAACTCACCCAGGCCTACCTTCGCCAACAGCAAGTGCAGCGCAACCTACTCGGTTTGCAACACGAAGAGGCTGAACTGCTTCAGGCGCTGGCCGAGGGCAACGAGCAAAAAATTAACGCGCAAATCGCCAAGCAGCAGGCCTTGGCCAGCACCGTTCAACAGTTTTTAAACACCGACTTTAGCTCCAATGCCTTCGAAGCGTTTGATGAACTGGGGCGCAGCCTTTATGGCGTAGCCGATGCCCTGGACGAACTGGCCGACCGTCAGGATGCCTTCAACCAGTTAAAAGCGCAGGAAGGGTTAACGGCGCAAGACGTCGCCAAGATCAATGCCAAACAAGCGCAAAACCAGATCAGCGCCTACGGCGACATCACTGGTGCCGCCAAAGGGTTTTTTGACCAAGGCAGCAAGGGCTACCAGGCATTGCAAGCGGCCGAGCAAACCTTTCGCGTGTTTGAAATCGCCATGGCAGGCAAAGCACTGGCGGCCAAATTACTGGCCACACAAACCGCAACGGCGGCAACGGTAGCCAGCGTGGCCCCCACAGTGGCGGCCGAGAGTGCCAAGGCAACCGCTGCCGGTACAGCGGCTGCCGCGTCGTCGATGGTGGGCACCCCCTTTCCCGCCAACTTGGCTGCGTTAGCGGCCACACTCGCCGCGCTGGCAGGTATTGGCGTGCTGATCAGTGGCGGCTCTCGCGGCGCCACCGCCCCCACCGCCGACCAAACACACCGCAGCGCTATGGGCCTGGTATCCGGCACCGTGCTGGGCAGCACCGACGCCTCAGACTCGCTATCGGCAAGTATGGACACCCTCGCCACACTGGCCGACTCCCAGCTGGGCTACACCATGCAAATGGCGCAATCGCTGCGCAATATAGAGGCCACCTTCATTGGCTTTAACCAAACCGTCGCCCAGGTTGATAACTTCTTTAAAGGGACTAACTTCGGCGCGGTCACTGAGGGGCTGTTCTCAAACCCTGATGCCCCTTACAGCGTAGATGCCTTTATCACCCCCACTGTAGGCGACGTTATCGCTGGCGCGCTTATCGACCGAATGCTCGCCACCAATAACAGCATTCGCGACGGCAAGTCCGACGACTATAACGCCCGCAACGAGTCACTGTATCGCGCCGACGACGCATTGGCGCAGTTGTATACCCAATCGGTAAACGCGGTAGTCGCCAGCACTGAGGCCGCCATTCAATCGCTGGGGCTTTCCATCGATGGTGCAATTGCCGATATTGAAATACGCCCCTTCGAGATCGACCCCCGCTGGGACAGCGAAC
The DNA here is from genome assembly GCF_002306875.1 of Spongiibacter sp. UBA1325. Taxonomy (NCBI): domain Bacteria; kingdom Pseudomonadati; phylum Pseudomonadota; class Gammaproteobacteria; order Cellvibrionales; family Spongiibacteraceae; genus Spongiibacter; species Spongiibacter sp. UBA1325. The sequence continues at coordinate 399,758 of NZ_DBTD01000006.1, read as the reverse complement.
AAGTAGACACCTACGTAACGGCCTACTTTAGCGCGCTTGGCGACACCATCGTGGGCGAGGTTGCCCCAGCACTACAGGACTTCCAACAAGGCGGCGAAGGCCTATTTGAAACGCTTACTCGCGTCGCGGGTGAAACATTTGTCCTGCGTGACGCTGTTGACTCACTGGGGCTGGTGGCCGGGCAAACACCGCTGGAGTTAATGTCGATGGCTGACGCCCTTGGGTTGGCAGCTGGCGGCCTTAGCGCGCTAACTGAAAACGTGAACGGCTTTCTCGACTTTGCCCTCACCGAACCCGAGCAATTTACCCGCACCCAAGGCCAGGTAGATGCACTGTTTAACGGGTTAAACCTTGCCCTGCCCGCCATCCGATCAGAGGTGGTTAATTTGGTTCGCAGCCTCGACCTCACCACCGAGGCAGGCCAGCAAGCCTTCACCACACTCACCAGTGCCAGCAAATTACTCGACGACTACTTCAGCCGTATTGAAAACAGCACCCGCGACGCCACCGCCCTGCTGCAAAGCGCCCTGCAAGACACCCTCACCCAGGGTATGCCAGAGCTTGAACGTAAGCTGCTCGAAGAAGGCCAGCGCTACCAAGCCGCACTGAATGAGCTAAACGGCTACATTGCCGCTGGCGCCGACATCCTCGGTGGCGAGGCCAATGCCTTTGCAGCACTGCTCACCGCCCACCAACGCAACGTGGCGGCCATTCAGCAACAACAACTGCGCGACAGTTTGGCCGCGCAAAAAGCCGCCATCACCGAAAACCTGTCTGCCCTGCGCAGCGCGGTAGAGGCCGAACTTGCCGGGCTAAAACGGTGGGCAAACGACGAGCGCGCCCGCCTACAAAGCCAAGCCCAGCAAGCACAAACCGACACCCAGCAGGCAATGGCCCAGGTGGTCGAGCAGGTATCGCAATTAGAGCGCTTAGCCAGTGCACTGGCCAGCTCGGTAGAAACCCTGCAACCTAACCTGGCCGCCTTCGACCGCTATGCCCGCCAGCGCGCTCAACAACAACTTAGCCAAGCGCTCAGCGGCGACTTACCCAGCGCAGAAGCCCTAAGCCCCATACTCGCCACATTGCGGCAAGATGCGGCAGGCCAATTCACCAACCGCACCGATTACCTGCGCGACTTCTACCGTACCCAAAACCAAATGCGCGACCTGCTCGGGCGCACCCGCAGCACCCTCACCGAAGAGCAGCAAACCCGCGCTGTACTAACGCAACAAGCCGCCGCCAACGACGCCTACTACAACGAACAACTGGCCGCGCTCGATGCGCAGCTCGCCGCTGCCCAACAACAGGTGGAGGCCACACTCGGCATCGATAACGGCCTTGCCACCCTACAAAGTTTAACCGCCGCCCTTACCCGCTATGAACAAGCCGAAGAACTGGCCGACGCCGAACTGGAAAAGATCGACCAACAGCTGCAACAGGCCGACGCCCAACACAACCAGCAAATGGCCGAGTTAACGGCCCTGCGCCAACAACACGCACAAGAGCTGGAGGCGCTCTGGGGCGTCAATAACTCAGTGGTTGGTGTGCAAAGTGCGGTGTGGTCATTAAGCGAGGCACTTAGCCACCTGGCCACTAACAACAGTGCCCTTAAGGTGCCCGGCTTTGCCAATGGCGGCCGGTTTGCAGGTGGCCTGCGCGTGGTGGGCGAAGCGGGCCCAGAGCTGGAATTTACCGGCCCCAGCCACATTGCCAACCACACCGACACCCTAAGCCGATTGGACAACCGCCCAATGGTCGACTTGCTGCAAAACATACACGGCCAGCTCGCCGAGATCGCCCACGACACCGACCTAACCGAAAACCACAGCCAACGCATTTACCGCAAACTGCAACTGTGGGAAGGCCAGGGCATTGTTAACGGGAAGGCCTCATGATCCTGCTACGCCCAACGCCCAGCCAACACCCCTACATGAGCGTGGACGACAGCGCCATTATTCACGCCGTGCCGCCGGTAGGCTCGCAACACCCCAACTACCAAAGCGGCAAAAACTACGTGCTGGGCGAAACCGCCTACAGTCCCGTTACCCACTTTGAATACGAAAGCCTGCAAAACAATAACCAGGGCAATAACCCGGACGACCGGGCCAACCACAGCGACAAATGGCTGCGCCTTGGCGCGGGCAATATTCACCGCTTGTTCGACCGACGCACCGGCCAGCTGTGCAGCCACAGCGGCGAGATCAGCGTAACGCTGCGCCCCGGCGCCATTGTCGACGCCATTGCCCTGTTCGGCATGGAGGCCTCCCAGCTCAGCATTACCGTTACCGACCCCATCGAGGGCGAGGTATACAGCATGGCGCAAAACCTGGTTGCGCCGCTGAGCCAAAGCGGTATGTGGCACTGGTTATTTGAGCCGGTGCGCCGTACCAAAAAAATACTGATCACCGGCCTGCCAGCCTACGGCACGGCCGAGGTCACCATTCGGCTTACCGCGCCCAATGACAGCACCGTTAAATGCGGCGAAATTGTGCCCGGCCGTGCCACCGTCATCGGCGATGGCGAATGGGACTTCACCATCGGTGGCGACGACTACAGCGTGATGGAGTTCGACAGTTTTGGCGTGAGCGAGTACGCCCCCGGCGGCTACAACGACTACCTGGACATCGATGCCCGCCTACCCACCCACAGCGCCGAGGCCATTAAAGAGCTGTTTGCCTCAGTGCGCGGCCAACCCATTGTGCTGGCCGGGGAAGACACCGGCCGCTACGGCACCTTGGTTTACGGCCTGTGCCAACAGCCGCGCATTAAATTGCGCAACAGCAAGTTCTCAAAAATGAATATTGAAATGCGAGGCCTGAGTTAATGACTATCCCGAGTATCAGCAAACTCACGGTGGACTTAACCCCACCGAGCCGACAGCTGGCGCCCGACAACTACGACGACGTGGCCGACCAATGGGCGCACGACATACAGCAAGGCAGCCTGGAGCTAAACAGCGTAGTCGACCAGATCAACACCGTTACCTCTGCCATAGACCTTGCTGCCGCCGAAACCCGAGCCGCCGCCGACGTGGCGGGTACCGCCGTTGCCGCCGCCAACTTTGTGGGCCGCTGGAGCGCGCAGTCGGGCGCGGCCTCGGTGCCCTATAGCGCCTTCCACCAAGGCAGCATCTGGATGCTGTTAACCAATGTAGCGGCCGTAGAAGCCAGCGAACCCAACGCCAACAATAGCGACTGGCACGAGATGATTTTAAACGTGTCGATGGTGGTTAACGTGGCGACGCAAAGCATCAACCTGAGCCAGGGCCGGTGGTTTGAAAAAACCATTAACGCCAACACCGTGTTCACCTTCGACAACGTGCCGCCAGTGGGCGGCGTGTTGTGGATCGTAGACCTCACACTAAACAGTGGCGACATCACATGGCCGTCATCGGTTATATGGCCTGGCGACATTACCCCTGTGCTCACCCCCAATAAGCGGCACCAGCTGGTGTTTACCACCCGCAATGGCGGTAACCAGGTGCTGGGCGCGCTGCTGCGAGACTACCCGCTATGAGCCAGCTGCACCTCAGCCGAACGCTGCATATGCAGCCGAAACTGCCCGAGGCTTACCACCCGGCCATCCCCTTTGCAGAGTATTTGTTTGCAGCAGGCCGCCACCAAACCCCGTGGGACATAACCACCGCCACCTTGGTTGAGAGCATTCCGGCATTTGGCCTGTTTGGCTCCCAGGTGAACGGCCCACGGCCAGGCATTTGCCTGAGCCAAGACGGCCAACGGCTGTATTTTTCTAACCGCAAAGAGCTGGTGCAACTGGCGCTGGCGGCCCCCTTCACCTTAGCCGGTGCAACCGAATTAGCGACCAGCGCCGCCTTGGCCACGCCTGGCGACAGCTATTTGCATGGGGTGTGGGTAAGCGCCAATGAACAGCGCCTTTGGTATGTATACGCCGACAATGTGGCCCAACAAAACCAGCTAGTGCAGTGCGACCTGACTACCCCTGCGGCACTGGGCGGCGGCTTTAGTAGCAGTTCCCTGCTCATGCCAACGGTATGGCCACAAGTGGCGGCCCCACAGCTTAGCCCCGACGGTCAGCACCTGTTTTACACCAGCGGCACAGGACAATGGCTACGCAGCCGTTTAAACACTCCAGGCACAATTAGCGGCGGTTTTGGCACACCCGACGAGCTAATCGGCAACGGCGACGGCACAGTAACGGCCGCGTTTGCCAAACCCGATGGCGAGCGCGCCTACGGCTATGTCGACGCCACCACGCCCTTTTTTACCGAGCGCGTTTTTACCACGGCTTTCGAGCCGCCCCTGCCCCCGTTGCGCAACCTGAGTACGGCGCCATCAGGCGGGCACCCTGTCAGCGCAATGTGGATAGACCCATCAGGCCAGCAACTGTTTTTGGTGCGGGCGTTCAGCGCCAACATTGAACGTTGGCAATTAGGAGGTGTGCAGTAATGTTGTCGGCTTTTTCAGGCTTAATAAAAACCAGTGCCAACCTACCCGCAGCGGGCGCCCAAATTACCGTTACCCGCAGCGATGGTAGCCCCGCCACGTTGTATGCCAATGAGTCAGGCAGCTCGACGTTGCAAAACCCGCTCAGCACCGCCAACGATGGACGCCTGGCGTTTTTTGCCCCCGGCGGAAACTACGTGCTAACCGGCACGCTGAACAACGACGAGCTGGCCCCGGTAGCCATTACCTTGCCCAAGAATGGCAGCCGGGCATTCCGCACCATTAACGCGGCGGCCAATGTGGCAATAGATATTCAGCGCGACGAGGTGGTAGACATCACCCTAACCCAAGCCACCACCACGCTGCTGCTGGAGGGCGACCTGCCACTTAACCACAGCGCGGCCACTCTGGAGCTAACGCTGCGCCAGGGCAGCGGCGCCAATGCCGTGGTGTGGCCCAACGGCATTTTATGGCCCAGCGGCCAGCCGCCAGTGCTGGCGTATGAGGCGGGCTATAGCGACGTGGTTACCATTGTTGCCCAGGGCAATGGCCGGTACTTGGGGTTTCATAACGGGGGCTGGCTGTAATGCGTTTACATACCGCCGACGTGGCCGACGCGCTAAGCCTACTACAAGGGCACCGGCGCTTTTTAGAGCGCAATACGGGTACCACCAACGACCCCACGCAAGACTTTTTTGTTATCAACGAAGAAGGGGTGCTGGCGAACAACCGCCACTACCTTTCCAACACCGCCATGGAGTACCACCCCAATGGCGACGCCACCACAGAGGGGCAGTCGTTGCTAATTATTGGCTGCTGCTATGCCTATATGGCCACCGGCGATACCGCCTATTTAAACAAGGCCAAGGCCTATTGGCAGGCGTATGTAACGTATTTTTATCGCGGGCAAGCCATCCCCGATACCCCGCAGCGCTGGATCGCCAACTGGATTGTTAACGGCAAAGAGCCGGTGCTGGCCAACTACCCGCTAAACCCGCAAGACCCAACACACGCGGGCTGGAAAGGGGTAGAACTTACCTTTACCAACGGCCAAACACTGGTGCCCCACGGGGCGCCCTACTGGGGCGAGTATTTAGACAAAGCCACGTTCGCCTTTGACGGTGCGCTCGCTTACGACTCGATAAAAGCCTCGGTGAAGGCCCTAAACCCCGACAACTCAACCGACTGGGACAACGACGGCACGGTATACCCCGTGGACTGGATCATTACCTGGACGGGCAAAAAAGTAGACAGCAACGGCGACGTGGTATCGCAGGGCCACACCCCGGCAGAGTTTGGCACGGTGCAGCTGCAAGACACCGGGGTAAACGGCGTGCACAAGTTTAACTTCGCTACCCGCAACCCCGTGGAGCACGGCGGCTATTTAATTGGCCGCAACGAGGTGCAGCATAACCGCCCGTTGCATGTGCCCCTCACCGGCCCCGTGAACCAAATGGGTAACGCTGCCGACGGTGAAGTGTGGTTTGCCGATGCCTGCTATTTGCTCTGGAAACTCACCGACGACGCCGACTATAAAAAGGCGCTGGACTGCGTGTTGTTTACCGCCCACGAATACACGCTCATCGACTCGCAAGATAAATTCTTCCGGCAAAGCACCTTCGCCAATACGCCGTTTACCGACGGTATTTCTTACGACTACACCTACCCCGGCGACGCGGAGGTTAGCTACATTCGCAATGCGGCCGGTTATGTGGAGGCCACCCTAAGCCGCGACGGCGACCTTACCCTGGAGCAGCAGTCGATATTTTTCAGGGTAGACAGCACAAGCCTGTGTCGCACAACCTTTGGCGGGCTAGACACCAACGGCGCCCCGCTGAGCGCCGAGGTGGTACTAACCATTGGCGACACCAAACACACCGGCGACACCCAGTACGTGGCCACCTTGCCTGCCTCGGTGTCGGCCAGCCCGGTAGCGCACACCATTCCCTTGGCTAAGTTTGCCCGGTTGGCCAATGGCGCGGGCGAGCCATACATTCTGGCCAACGGTTCAGCGGTTACCGAATACGGCGCCGTCACGTGGTTTGACGAGGTGCAAACCAATGTACTCAGCGACCGCGACGCACGGGTAGTGCGCGCTGACTTTGCCGACGATTCCGGCGGCTTCATCATTGGCTTTTGGCTGCTAACCGCTGGTGCCGCCCCCCTAACCAGCATTACCTACACCGCGGATGCCGAGTTCGACCTACGTTTCGAAGACGACGACGGCTGGCGCTGGTACTGGGTGCTGCCCAATACTAACGGCGCGTGGAGCACGTTTACCCTTAACCCAGCGGCGTTGGTGCTTTCCGGGTATCAGCCCAACCACCCCAGCGACCCCGACCCAGCAGGCCCCGTGTTCACCCTGGTGGATCAGCTCACGGTGTTGCTGGAAAACGCCAGCGACACCAACAAAAGCTTCACCTACTACTGTATTAACGATGTGCCGCCCCTGTTTAACAGCAACGACGGCTACACCCGCTACTACACCTTAACGCTAAGCGGCAATGCGGCCTTCACGGCGCACATTGGCGACTGCACCATGCTTAACACCCGCGACGATGCCCTGGCCTATTGCCCCGGCGTTATCCCCTTCAGCAACATTTATCAGGAAGGGTCAGAGCAGTTGGGCGCATGGCATGGGCTGCCCTACCCTGGTTATCAATCCCCGCTGATCTACACCCTGGACTTTGCCGCCAACGATATGCAAAAACTGCTTAACTGCGTGGACTTTTTGTATGACTCGCAGCAGTGGTACCACCAAGAATTTGGCGTGCTGGGGCCGGGTGCCTCGGCCTATATTTGGGACAGGTGGGACGCCGTGGAATACGGCCCCGCCAATACCTGGACAATGTACCACTGGGGCGACGGCACGGCGTGGTCTGGCTACCAGCCCAGGGCGTTTTGTTGGGCAGCGCGTGCATGGCAAGAGCTGGTCAGCCAAGGGAAAACCGTGCCGCCTAAGCTGGTGCAATACGTCGACAATTGGGCGGTATACCTGGCTGACTTTGCCAGCACCCACGGCCGCCTGCCTGAAACCTTCCCCTCAGACCAACCACCCCAAGCCCCCCAGGGGCGCATTACCGCGCACATGACCGGGCTGTGGCTGGCCGGTGCCTGCTTTGCCGCCATGGCAGGCAGCGAGGCGGCTGGACTGTCACGGCTTATTGAGTTGGCTGCCGCAGAGCTAAAGGCCCACTACATTGTGGTGCCAACACCGGGGCACCCTATGTCGGGCAGCTGGTCGCCGTGGGAGTCGCCGTCGGACAACAGCGGCATGTTCTATGGCTTTTGGTCAGGCGAGGTCATGCGCGGTTTAGCGCTGTACGTATTGTGGAAGCGCGGGCGCCGCGCCGACACATTGTTTAACTAACGTTTGTAGTTAACGTTTTCATTCAACAGGAAAAGGGACAGCGAGTAGCAACGTGCGGCAACACGAAGCCACCCGCCCACAGTGAACAGGCACTGTGAACCAAGGCTGCCCCACCCGTCGACGGGCACGGGGAGCCTACCAGATTTATGGAGGTTCGCGTGCAAGAAATTCGCTGCAGTCGCTGTAACAGACTGCTCGGAAAAGGTCAGTATGTTCGCATCGAGATCAAATGCCCTCGGTGCAAGTTCTTTAACAATTTGAGTGCCCCGAGCACCTTGAGCGCCAAGAGCGCCCACAAAGGTGCTCATCATGTACACACTACACAACCGTGACTGCTTGGCCGTGCTGGCCGAGCTACCCAGCAACAGCATAGACCTGGTCGCCACCGACCCACCCTACTTCCGGGTAAAGAAAGACGCCTGGGACAACCAGTGGGCCACCCAGGCCGACTTTATGCACTGGCTGGAGCACGTCGTAAAGGAATGTGCCAGAGTGCTGCGCCCTACCGGCAGCCTCTACCTGTTCGCAGGGCCAAAGCTGGCCGCCGCCACCGAAGCGCTTATTGCCAAACACATGGTGGTGGAAAACCACATCGTGTGGATCAAACCCACCGGCATGCATAAGCGCCAGTGCAAGGCCAGCCTGCGGCGCTACTTCCCCGCCACCGAGCGCATCATTTTTGCCACTCAGCGCGACTGCGCCGAGGCAAGCGCCCAGCACCGCGCCAACGCCGCCGCCTGCGAACCTATCATTCGCTACTTTCGCGAGGCATTGGCGGCCGCCGGTAAAACCCAAAGCGACATCAACCGCGCCCTGGGCAACCAAATGGCGGGCCACTGGTTCGGCCGATCCCAATGGCGCCTACCCACCGCCACCCAGTATGAAGCGCTTCAGGTGCTGCTTCCCGGCCACCTACCCCGCCCCCACACCGACCTGCAACAAGAGGTGCACCACCGCCTTAACACCGCCACCCAACCCGCGCGTCGGCCCTTCAACGCCGACCACCCCAACTGGTACACCGACGCCTGGGTATGCCCACCCGTGCAGCACTACCCCGGCAAACACCCCTGCGAAAAACCCCTCGCCATGATGGAACACATCATCACCGCCAGCAGCCGCCCCGGCGACACCGTGCTAGACCCCTTCATGGGCGGCGGCACCACCGGCATCGCCGCCGTGCGCAACGGCCGACGGTTTGTGGGGTGTGAATTTGATTCGGGTTACCATGCTATTGCGACGACCCGCATCAACAAAGGGAGAAAACTCAGATGAAGAGAGATATGGGGCTTGTAAGGAAAATCCTTTTGGCAGTAGAAGCAAACGAGCCACCTCTGGATGTTCCAGGCTTCGAGAAAGACTTGATCCTGTACAACATGCAATTAGTTATAGAAGCGGGCCTCGCAGAGGGTAGCGTCCAAAAAAACTTATCAAGCACGTCGCAATCGCCTTCAGCAGTGGTAATCCGAAAATTAACCTGGCAAGGCCATGAATTCATCGACTTAATGAAAAGAGAAGAAATCTGGTCGACTATCCAGCGAGAATTCAAAGAAGCTAGCTTCGCTACGATCATCAAGGTTGGTAAAGACCTTGCTGAGGGATGGGCCAAAAAACGAGTTAACCAGCTTCTAAACAACGATTAACCCGCCTGAATAACCGCCGATCAACTCTTTGGTCGGCAGCTACGTCCCACTGGCATAGCCCGCCCACACAGCTGGCTGTGCCGTATTGCTGGCCTATAGGAGTAGTTGCTTTGGAGAAAGAAGAGAAATTAACCAAAACTCTTGCAATGTTAACCTTGTTTGGTTAACATAAGAACTGAGATGGTCATATTGCGGATCACGTTAGTTAATTCAACCGAATAAAACTACATGGAGACCAACTCGGGAGGACTGGATGATGAACACACCCTATGGGAAAGAGATTAGAAAACTGCGCATAGATAAAGGTTTAACACTCAAAGCATTAGCTGATCAGTTAGGTGTAGCCTCTTCTTATGTGTCGGCTATTGAGAAAGGTAGGAAAAAACTAACTAACCCATTTGTAGAGAATGTTGTTAAAGCAATGTGCCTGAGCACAGACGAAGAAAAGCTTATTTGGGACGCAGCTTTTCAATCTCAGTCTGAGTTCACTATTGATGTTTCAAACAGCAATGAACAAGCACGCAGTGCGGTGGCAATGCTTGCAAGAAATTTCGGCTCATTGCCAGCAGAAAAGCTGGATCAAATTAGGAAGCTGGCAGCTGATGTAGATTAACAGGAGACAGACTATTGGCGATAAGAAAACGAGGTTACAGAGTTGAGCCACGCTCAATAAACGATATTAGATCGTTAGCAAATCAGGTAAGAGATCTGCTTCAGATATCGGGTGGCATAAATATGGCGAAACTCATTGAGTTTGTACTGCCAACGGCAATGCCTGATTTCGACTTTGATGTTCAAGAAGACAAAGTTATGCACGGCGACCATGCTAGGACTTATCCGGACTCAAACCTTATCGTCATTAGTGCTTCAACATATGACGGTGCCGTATCAGGTGTAGGTCGAGACAATTTCACGCTCGCACATGAGTTTGGACACCTCCTCTTACACCGCGGCATTGAGCCTAGTTTTGCGAGGTTAAGAGCGGCGAATGAACCAGTTTTCGTCGATTCAGAGTGGCAAGCAGATACTTTTGCCGCTGAATTTTTGATGCCGTATTCAGAGCTTGCTGGCAGACCAAACAGTCTTACGTCAGTTTGTAAGACATACAAGGTTTCTACCTCTGCTGCTGCACTACGGCTGAGGAAAATAAATGCGCCGGTGGTGCTTTAGGAGAGCACCATCGGCGCATTTAGTCACAAAAAGACGTGGGTAACGAAGTAACACACGATCTTCTAGGGGTGACTTTACTACGTTTGATATTTGGCGATATCGCGGCGTAGTGTAGTTCTAACCATTGGTTAGCGCAAGACCCCTAGTTAATACGCTACTTCAATTGATCGGCTGAAAAACTGCCGATGGGGTCTACTATGTCATCTAAAGACGAAGGCGAGTACATCTTCACAAAGACAATCCGCTTGAAAAACGGACGTGTGCTTCACGCTGCAAAGTATGGGAAAAAAGCATTCCGTATTCGAGTGAAGTCAAAAAAGAAGCGCTAAGTTAATTTTGGCGTAACGCATTAATCACGGGGAGGATTTCCTCCCCTAGCCGTCCTATTCACCCGAGCACTCATCCTTTTCCTCAACGGAGGTCGATGGCTCACTCTCAGATCAATGTCTAATTCCTCAAACTCAACATGTGTGGGGGACACCGCCTTCACCCGCAGCAGTTTCCCGTCTGCCACAATGGCCTCCCCTGACCTTCTCATAAGCAGCAACATAACGATCCTCCTTGATCAGTTGTAGTATAGAAGCCCCGCCCGAATTTGCCGCCTACCCAGGCGGCACATCAAACGCATCACCAATCGCTACCGGGTTTCCCGGCCGCTCAATCGGCGTGCAGCGCAGCGGCTCTGGCCAGCTGGGCTGCAGCAACGGCGCAAACTCCTCCACATCGGTCACCGCTGGCGACAGCCAGCGGTCAATAACCGTAGGGTCATTCGGTAAGAACAACGGCGTAGACTTGCTGTGAACATCAGCCAGCGCAGGGTGAGGCGGAAGCGTAATCACACTGCACGAGAGCACCTGCTGGCCCGTTTCAGGGTTTACCCACTCCCTATACAACCCACCCAGAGCAAAAGCCGTATGGCGTGGTTCTATGCGGTGGTAGCGCCTTGCTCCCTTCGCACCCTCACCCTCAATAATGTACGCGGCAGGAATCACACAGCGGCTGCTACGAAAAGGCTTAGCACCCGCACTGCCCGCAACGTTTAACTTATCCGAGCGCGTGTTAAAGCTCGTATAGCGGGAAGGCTTAAGCCCCTCTGAAGGGTTCAACAGCAACCACCACACCGCAGGCGACACCACCCGCCTACCGTCGCGCTCCAACACAATATCAATGCTAGCCGCAGGCCCAGAGCCAGGGTTATTCCGAAACGGATACTCCCCAAAATCCACCCGCAAAATCAACATCAACGCCCGAGTCAACGGCGAATCAATCACATTGCCAAGGTAGCCACACATTGGAGCAACCTCCATCACGACGAAGGCAGGGGGTCTGGCTCAATGCTTTCTATACGAATGCCATAGTCAAGTAGCTGACTTAGGTAACTGTGTTCTTGACGTCTGGGTGCGTCGGGTATCAAACGCTCCAAGAGCTCCTCACGGAGGTGCCCCCAACACTCACGAGCTATCTCTTCTTTCGTGAGTGGCTTTTCAGCCTCAATGACCAGCAAATAGGCGTCTGGCTTATTCTTATCCGAGAGCTGTACACGATACTCTTCCATTACAATTCCTTATGTCTGCTTCTTGGGGTGTTAAAAGCATAGCGGAATTGATGAGAGGTGTGCCAAAAGAAGCGCTAATCAGTGCCAAAAAGCGCGCGCGGTTACAGGAGTGAGCAAAACCCCAAAATGCGAGCATAAAAAAAGCCCCAGTCGTTAGACTGGGGCTTTTATGTATGGCGGAGAAGGAGGGATTCGAACCCTCGATGAAGCTATTAACCCCATACTCCCTTAGCAGGGGAGCGCCTTCAGCCACTCGGCCACCTCTCCGAATTGTTCCAACTTTCTGTTGGAGGTTCGTTGCTAAGGCCTTGTTTTCAAAAGCGTGTTAGCAACGAAACGCGCGGCATAATACCATACTGAGCGAAGAATCAAAGGCCTTTAGGCTAATTTCCCGCTATTCTTTATTACCGTCTTTCTCGCCTTGAATGCGGTCATAAATTTCTTCCCGGTGAACGGCGATATGCTTGGGTGCATTCACACCCAGACGCACTTGATTCCCCTTCACTCCCAATACAGTGACAGTCACTTCGTCACCGACCATGAGCGTCTCACCAATACGACGAGTCAGTATTAACATGTTGCTTTCTCCTATCCAGAGCCAGTATCCGTACCCCGTGCGTATCCGTATGCGCGCAGCAGTTCACGTCTCTGTTTCTACGATGTAGGCGCTTTATCTAGATCAAAAGCTGTATGGAGGGCCCTCACCGCCAGCTCTAGATATTTTTCATCAACGACCACCGAAATCTTAATTTCTGAAGTGGTGATCAGCTGAATGTTGATCGACTCTTCCGCCAAAGTTTTAAACATTTTACTTGCGATGCCAGCGTGTGAGCGCATTCCGACCCCCACGAGCGACACCTTGGCAATTTTATTGTCGGTTTTCACCTCTCGCGCACCCGTTTCTTCAACCAGCTTGCGGACAATTGCCTCTGTTTTCGCGACGTCATTTCGACCGACAGTAAAGGTCAGGTCAGTCGTATTGTCCTCGGCGACGTTTTGAACAATGACGTCCACCTCAATATTTGCGTCACTAACTGGCCCAAGTATCTGGTAGGCCAGGCCCGGTGTATCGGGTACACCGAGTACCGTAATCTTTGCTTCATCGCGCGTGAACGCGATACCCGAAATCGCCGGGTTTTCCATATCTGATTCTTCCTCAAGACTGATCAACGTACCCGGGCCGTCTTCAAAGGCGTGCAATACGCGCAACGGCACATTGTACTTACCTGCAAACTCAACGGCGCGAATTTGCAACACCTTCGAACCCAAGCTAGCCATTTCCAGCATCTCTTCGAAGGTAATGCGCTCAAGCCGACGCGCTTGGCTCTCTACCCTTGGGTCGGTGGTATAAACACCATCCACATCGGTATATATCTGGCATTCATCCGCCTTTAGCGCCGCCGCCAAGGCGACACCCGTGGTATCTGAGCCCCCTCTGCCGAGGGTGGTGATATTACCGCTCTCATCCACGCCCTGAAAGCCAGCCACCACAACCACGTTGCCACCAGCCAGGTCTTCGCGAATACGGTGATCATCAATTTCCCTGATCCGCGCCTTGGTATGGGCCTCGTCGGTGAGAATACGCACTTGGCTGCCCGTGTAGGACTTCGCCCCAACACCGAGCTCATGCAGCGCCATACACAACAATGAAATCGTGACTTGCTCGCCTGTTGCGACGAGAACATCCAACTCCCTTGGGGTGGGGTGCTCCTGCATGGCCTTGGCCATTTCAATCAAGCGGTTAGTCTCGCCACTCATGGCCGACACGACTACCACAACATCATCACCGCGACGCCGAAAGCCTGCAACTTTCTCTGCGACCGCCTTTATCCGGTCAACGGTGCCGACCGAAGTACCGCCAAATTTTTGAACAATCAGACTCATGTTTTCTATCTGCAAATGAACGCCCTGAGCGGAGGGCGCTCATTAAACACCAACTCAAGATTAAAGGAAACGGCAACTATGTCTCTATACGTGATTCACGTAATCTTTGACCGACTGCAAGGCAGCGGGTATCGCGGCAACATCGCTGCCGCCGCCCTGCGCCATATCTGGACGACCGCCGCCCTTGCCTCCGACTGCCGCCGCAGCTTGCTTCATAATATCGCCCGCTTTGCAGCGACCCGTGAGGTCTTTCGTTACGCCGGCGACCAGCGATACTTTTTCGCCCTCGCCACTGGCCAGCAGCACCACACCTGAGCCCAACTTGTTCTTCAGCTGGTCCATGCTATCGCGCAAGGTCTTCGCATCAGCGCCTTCTATATTAACGGCGAGGACGCTAATACCGTTGATCTCTTCCACCTCAGACAATAGATCGCGACTGCCCGCGGTTGCCAGCTTGGCCTTTAGACGCTCAAGTTCTTTTTGCTGTTCCCGGTGGCTAGTCAGCAGCTGTGCAAGTTTGGCATCAAAATTTTCAGGCGTACTTTTCAATGCCGCACAAGCAGACTGCAGACGGCTGCGATCGCGCCCCGCTTCATTTAGCGCTTCGGCTCCGGTTATCGCCTCAATTCGGCGCACACCGGCAGCAATGCCAGATTCCGCAACGATACGCATCACGCCAATATCGCCGGTGCGACGAACATGGGTGCCGCCACACAGCTCAACAGAGAAGTCGCCACCCATGCTCAATACGCGCACGGTATCGCCATACTTCTCGCCAAACAGCATCACCGCGCCCCGCTCTTTAGCAGAGTCGATATCGGTTTCCACGGTTTCAACCGCGGTATTTCGGCGAATCTCGTCATTCACCATCGCCTCTATTTTCTGCAACTGTTCCGCAGTTACCGCCTCACCGTGGGCAAAGTCAAAACGCAGGCGCTCGGCAGTTACCAGCGAGCCCTTTTGCGCTACATGCTCACCCAGTACCTTGCGCAATGCGGCGTGAAGCAAATGGGTTGCCGAGTGATTCAGCGCGGTAGATTGGCGAATACTGGCATCTACTTCGGCATCTACAGCTTGGCCGGCAACAACTGCTCCCGTCGCAACCACGCCAATATGTACAAAGTGATCACCAGCCTTCTGGGTATCGCGCACTTCTATGCGTAAGCCTTCCGCGCGAATAACACCGCAGTCCCCTGCCTGGCCACCGGACTCAGCATAGAAAGGCGTGCGATCCAGCACCACCAGAACATCATCACCCTCTGCAGCGCGCTCACAGGGCTGACCATCACGCAGCAGTGCAATAATCTTGGCGTTGTCGCTCAGCGACTGATAGCCAGTGAAGGTGGTGGCGCCGTCCACGTCTAACCGCAGGTCGGCATCCATTTTGAAATTCGATGCTGAGCGAGCACGCTGGCGCTGCGCCTCCATGGCCGCCTCAAACCCGTCCATATCCAACGTCAGGTCTTTCTCTCGGGCGATATCGGCGGTAAGGTCCACGGGGAAACCATAGGTATCGTATAAACGGAACACCGTTTCACCCGGGATTTGCTGCCCCTTAAGCTCACTCAGGTCTGCCTCGAGAATCTTCATTCCCTGGTCCAGTGTCTTCGCGAACTGCTCTTCTTCCTGGAGCAATGCTTTTTCAATCGCACCCTGCAATTCACGTAGCTCGGGGTAGGCACTGCCCATTTCAACTGCCAGGGCATCAACCAGTTTGTAAAAGAAGGGCTCGGTCGCACCAAGCTTGTTGCCGTGACGCACTGCACGGCGAATTATCCGGCGCAACACATAGCCGCGCCCTTCGTTGGACGGCAGTACACCATCGGCAATCAAAAACGCGCAGGAGCGGATATGGTCAGCAATAACACGCAACGAGGTGTGTTGACGGTCATCAACACCCAGCACCCTGGCCGTCGCGGCAATGAGGTTGTCGAACAGGTCTATCTCGTAATTGCTGTGAACACCCTGCATCACCGCAGATATGCGCTCCAGCCCCATGCCGGTGTCTACTGATGGCGCAGGCAGCTCAGTCATGGTGCCATCGGCATCGCGATTGAACTGCATGAATACGTTGTTCCAGATTTCGATGTAGCGGTCGCCGTCCTCATCCGGGCTCCCCGGAGGACCACCAGCTACATCTTCACCGTGGTCATAAAAAATTTCTGTACAGGGCCCACAGGGACCTGTGTCACCCATCGACCAGAAGTTATCCGAGGCATATTTGGCGCCCTTGTTGTCGCCGATACGCACCATGCGCTCAGCCGGAACACCAACCTCTTCATTCCATATTTTGTAGGCTTCATCATCGTCGGCATAGACCGTTACCCACAGGCGTGAGCTATCGATATTCAACCACTCTTTCGACGTTAAGAATTCCCACGCAAAGAGAATGGCATCGCGTTTGAAATAGTCGCCAAAGCTAAAATTCCCCAGCATTTCGAAGAAGGTATGGTGACGAGCGGTGTAGCCGACATTCTCCAAATCATTGTGCTTACCCCCGGCGCGAACACAACGCTGACTGCTGACCGCGCGGCTGTAATTGCGTTTATCGCGACCGAGGAACACGTCTTTAAATTGCACCATCCCCGCATTCGTAAAAAGCAACGTAGGGTCATTACCGGGTACCAGCGAACTACTGGCCACCGGGGTGTGTCCCTTGCTTTCAAAGTAGCGAATAAAGGCATCGCGGATAGCAGCGCTTTTCATGAACACGGTCTCACTCTGGGGTCTACATAACGACAAACGCCGGAAGACAGCTTCCGGCGGGAAGGAAAAAGTATAGCGAAATCAGCAGGCGATGTATGCGCCAACGCCTGCGACAACGGGTGAATTAGCCAAGTTTTTCATCAGCAGTCAGTGGTCGCGCCTCTGACTCCAGCATTACCGGAATACCGTCGCGCACCGGGTACGCCAAACCGCTGGCGCGGCACACCAGCTCATTGCGCTCAGCGTCGAACTCGACTGGCGCTTTGCTCACCGGGCAAACCAAGATTTCCAACAACTTTTTATCAATCATTCTCAACACTCTAAATCAAAACAACAACGCAGCCCAGGGTGCGCTCATTCACTGACGGGCGCCAGCTCACTGGGCATCGGCCCTACCAATAGCGCTGGATCTAAACGCTGACCATGCCAGTTCATGCGCCAGTCAAGATGCGGCCCTGTCGCCCGCCCCGTTGCACCTACTTCGGCGATGGGCTGCCCAGTCTCCACCTCTTGCCCAGGCGCAACCAAAATTTTACTCAGATGGATGAACGTGGAAGAGATGCCCTGGCCGTGGTCGATGATCAGGGTTCCCCCCGAGTAAAACATATCGTTGTGAACCAGCGTCACCACGCCGCTGTTGGGCGCGATAACAGTTGTCCCCACGGGTCTCGCCACGTCCACACCATAGTGTGGTCGACCGGGGGTGCCATTATAGACACGCTGACTCCCGAAAACACCAGTGATGGGGCCAATTAGCGGCCATTGATAGGTATTTAAAAAATCCTGCCGGTCTTCACTGCGCCGGCGCGCCTTACCCACCATAGCGGATTCCTGACGAATACGCGCCAGCACCTCTGCCGGCGGTGTCACGGTTTTCTGAGGGACCCCATTTACCCGCTGCACGACGTATTCGCGCTGCGCTATCGCAAGCTCCTGGCTGGCACAGTCGCCGTCGTGGCACACGCGCAACGTCATTACTGCGGGCGCATCCCGATCAAAACCGGCAACAAATACGCCATTTTCGGCCACTTTCACCGAGTGCTCTCCGAGCTCCACCCGGCTGCCAGGTGCCACTTTGCCGTGGATAAGCCCGCCCTGTATCAACTGCCCCTGCAGCTCAACAGCCCCGGCCTGCACCGACAATAGCGCGCCTATGAAGAGTATTAACGTGCGCATATTCCCTCCTAACAATTCCTGCCTCACACCATATCGCGATATTATGAGCGATTCAGCATCTCGCTTAAGGTTTTGACAACAAATGAGTCGCTATCGTCCGCCCCGTCAACGAGGCTCTCGGTACATCACCCCCGAGGGCGAGCGCGCCCTTCGTGAAGAGCTGCGTCAACTGTGGAAGGTAGAGCGCCCACAAGTCACCCAAACCGTGCACGAGGCGGCAAAGAATGGCGATCGCTCGGAAAATGGCGACTATATCTACGGCAAAAAGCGGTTGCGGGAAATCGACAGCCGGGTGCGCTTTCTCAGCAAACGGCTCGATGAACTCACTGTGGTCGACGAATTCCCCAGCGACCGAGAACGGGTCTTCTTCGGCGCATGGGTGTCCGTAGAGGATGAAGACGGTAACGAAAGCCATTACCGTATTGTTGGCCCGGATGAGTTTGATGTCAGCAATGGCAAACTTTCCATGGACTCGCCGCTGGCGAAAGCCTTGCTTGGCAAGCGAGTAGATGATGAAATTTCCGTCACAACGCCAACCGGCGAAAAGCTTTATTATATTACCGCCATTCAATACGGGCATTCTCCGCGCTGAGTCGTACACATCAACCGAGGCACATTCGCAATGCTGACACTTTCACTCTTCTGGGCATGGTTTAGCTGGAACGCCTACCACCCCTGGAAAGGTAAACCTGAATTCATGGGCATCGTCAGCTTCATTTTTGGCATGTTAGCGGGCGAACTCGGTCTGCATATCATAGCCATCAATGTGCTGCTTACGGCAGGGATTGTGTTATTCGGCGAACTCGACGGCCTCGCCGATAGCCTCGGACTGCTGATCGCCATGGCAAGCTGGCTTAGCTTGGGTTTGTTTTACTTCAGGGCGCGAAATAATGAGGCAATTATGCGTGCGGCTGTTTGCGAAGCGCTGGAGACTGACGATTATCCGCAGACTCCCGATAACCTGCACTACACCCCCGACAGCGACCGCTTGCTAAAACCCTTCGCGTTCCGCCACCCGCGGGTCGAGCGTTTGAAGGATATTCCCTATTGCGATGTTAATGGCCGCAAGCTTCATGTCGATATCTATCGCCGCCGGGATTGCCCCAAAAATGCACCGGTACTGCTACAAATACACGGCGGCGCATGGATGCAAAACCTGGGCAGCAAAGAGCAGCAGGCCCTGCCACTGATGACACAGCTGGCCGAAAACGGCTGGATTTGCGTTGCCGTTCAATATCGCCTGAGTCCGGCGGCAACCTTCCCCGACCATATTATCGACTGCAAACGCGCGCTGGTCTGGACCAAAGATCACATCGCCGACTACGGTGGTGATCCCGACTTTATCGTTGCCACAGGCGGCTCTGCTGGTGGTCATTTAAGTAGTCTGTTAGCACTGAGTGCTAACGCCGCCGAGTTTCAGCCGGGCTTTGAAGAGCGCGACACTCAGGTGCAAGCCTGCATCCCGTTTTACGGGGTCTATGATTTTCTGAACAGCAAGGCACAGCGGCACAACGAAGGTTTAGAACAATGGCTGGCTGAGCGCGTGATTAAGAAGACGCGTAGCGAGGGCGGCGAACTGTGGCGCAGCGCCTCACCCGTGTCATGGATACATGAAGATGCACCACCCTTTCTTATTATTCACGGCGAAGCGGACACACTTGTACCGGTGAAAGAGTCGCGTGAGCTCTATGCAGAGTTGAAGGCCAGCTCGAAAAACCCCGTGGCCTACGCCGAACTGCCCGATGCTCAGCACGCCTTCGACTTGGTGATCTCGCTGCGAAGCCAAATTGTGGTCAATGCCCTCTGCGACTATTGCCACTGCCTTCACCAGCGCTACCTGGCGCAAGCCGAAAAGACGACCGCAGCGCTCAGCGATGAAACCAGCCCGGCGTAAACCGGGCTTTAGCGCGAGCCCCTAAAACGGGTTCCAGCTGGCTTTTTTGCTGTACTGCAAATACCCAACATTGGCGCCACTACGCAGACCAACACCCGTGCGGATAGGCGCCAATACGATGTCGCCACTGCGCTGGTAATTCACCCCGACACCGGCCGCAACATATATACTCCCTTCCACGCCCGGGAAGCGCTGATACAAACGCTCGACGTCGTCAAGCTGATAAACCAGCGTAAAAACCTTGGAGGCATTTGCCCCGAGATCAAATCCGATGGAAGGCCCCTGCCAAAATATCGCGCGCACCTCCCCACCAAGGGTTTGCAATTCACCGCGGCCGTAGCGCACACCAACCCCCAGCGCTGCAGAGACCTCTTCGCCAACAATAATGGCGTTGGGCTCACCTTGTTCGGCAAAAACCTTTTCGACCGCCTTTGCCAACCCCTCGGTTGTTTCGCCGAAAAACAACCCGGCTTTTTCCATTACCTGCTCGCGACTGAAGCCCTTGGTGGACTCTTCCGCATGGGCACCCGCCAGCGTTGACAGCATGACAACCAACGCAGCAAATACACCCCTGCTCCACCGCATTATCTGTTTCATACGACCTCCTCTTAGGCGCCTATCAAGGGCCCTGTCTTGCCGCCGGCGGCTATTACCGACAACGTTGTTTATATCTCACTGGGCGGCAGGCGCTCAAGCAACGTCCTCCAACAGCCCTCATACTTCAGCAACAAGGCGTGCAGTTTTAGCAGCGCAGCGACGCTGATAGCATCGGTAATCTCACCGGAAAGCGCCATGTCTATTACCTCGGTCAAGGGTAGACGCCGGATTTCAAGCTCCTCGCAGGGCTCCGGCGCGCTTTCGCCAGGCCTTAGGCCCCGCGCAACATAAAGCTCTGCCACTTCATCGGTGCAGGAATTACTGGTGTGCAGCGTCATCAATGGGTACAACGCCGCCGCACGCAGGCCGGTCTCTTCAGCCAGCTCGCGCAGCGCTGCCGCCGGCGCGGAGCTGCCGAGAGGGCAACCGCCCTCAGGTATCTCCCAACTGTAAGCTTGCAGCGGATAGCGATATTGACCCACCAACCAGGTGTAGCCCTGCTCATCTACCGGTATCACGCCCACCGCGCGGTTCTTAAAGCAAACTTTCCCGTAGATGCCCGGCGTGTTTCCCGGCGTAGTCACCTCGTGATGCTCAAGCCGCAGCCACGGATTCTCGTAGACATTCTTACTGTGATGCAGCCGCCAGGGCCCAATGATCACTGACTGTTTTTTATCTCTCACGACGACTCGCTTAGCAGGGGGTGTATTCGGCGCTGAAACGATGGCAGTAGCTGCTCATCAAACCAAGGATTTTGCTTAAACCAACGGATATTTCTTGGCGAGGGATGCGGAAGACTGATAAATCGCCCGTCTAGCGATTGGTTTCGCACGCGCTCGGTGAGGTTTTTCTCGTCATCACCGGCATAGCGTTTCTGAGCATACTGGCCGATCAACAGCACAACCTCTATTTGCGGCATCTGCTGCAATAGGCGCTCATGCCATGTTGGCGCGCACTCGGGGCGAGGCGGCAAATCGCCACTCTTGCCCTTGCCGGGGTAACAAAAGCCCATCGGCAGAATACCGAGGCGCGCGTCGCGATAGAATTGCTCTCGATCGATATTTAACCAGCCGCGAAGGCGATCACCTGAAGGGTCATCCCAGGGCAGCCCGCTATTGTGCACTTTTAGCCCCGGGGCCTGCCCGATAATAAGAATTCGAGCCTCTGGCGCGACCCGCAGAACCGGGCGCGGACCAAGAGGCAGCGCCGATTCACAAAGGCGGCATGCCGCTACTTCATTAAGTAACTGTTGAAGGTTCTCCATAGCCGCATTTTGCAGTCGAATGCATATGGCGGCAAGGGAACAGCATTAGCTAGGGTGCCGCAATATCCAACGCGTCCAGGGTCTCGACTGACAAACGGCCTGTCGCCAATCCCTTCTCCTGCTGAAAACTGTGAATAGCGGTACGTGTGCGTTTACCGAGAATGCCATCGGCATAGCCCGCATCAAAGCCGCGCTCGTTCAGGGCTCGCTGAACATTGCGAATTCTGGCTTCACTTGCGTCGCGTTTGCACAGAATTTGCCGCCACACCAAGGTCTCATCGGCAATTTTTTCACGATAGCTGTAGCGCTCATACACCGCAGGTACCTTAATGCGCTTGACCTTTGCCGGCTCGACAACGTGCTGCACGCGCACCGTTTTGGTTGTTGCAGGCACCTTCACCTCAATGGTGTGTTCTGGCTTGTCGATTACCCGCTTTTTCACCGTCTCGAAAACGGCGGGCTCAACAACGCGGCGGTACACGGCTGGGCGCTTCAACACCTGGCGCTCGACTCGGCGGTACCTGGCAGGCACCTCCACCAAGTGGAGAATCTCGCCGCTGTCTTCATCAATCTTTTCTACCGCACCGCGCCCCGGGCGCCACACCGACTCTGCCGGCTTGCTCAGAATTTTCTCTGTTACTGTCTCGTATACAGCCTCAGACACCAATTCTTGGCGAACCCTGGCGGGAAGCACCTGCGTCTTTTCTTCAACCCATTTATAGGTCGCAGGAACCACCTTTAATTGCGTGTAGGCCTCGCTCACCACAACCTGTTCTTCGCGCCACTCCGTTTTGGCGGGCTGCATCTCCAGTTTTTCACTGGACTCCTTCACCACCCGAGTGGCTTCGCGATCAATAAATTTTGGCGGCAACAGCATTCGAGCATAACAAGCGCCCGTCTGTGCATCGGGCGGCATTGCCGATAGCGCGCTACCACCGTCTCGTGCCTTGAGCTTTTCAATCTGGATCAACGCATCTGCCAGCGCGGTTTCCAGAGAGGCAACACGCTGGCCACCTTGCTCGACGGGTGTGCGGCCACCCCGGTAGTTCGGGGCCATCACACAGGCACTGCAAACAGCGGCGATCAATACGGCAAGCGTGGCACTGCGAATCACTCTATTCTCCTATTGACTAGGGCCCACACACCTAACGAGCGAGCTATGTTTACCGCATTTTATAACGAATTTATTTAGCTTATCGACCGCAATTTCCACAATTCGCTAAACCACACAATAAACCGCCTGAATGCGGCGATCTCCAAGGAAAATATCGCAGCTGGCGGCAATAATGCCGGGGAAATTTCAACCACAATATGCTTTAATGAGCGCGCTTTTTTTGAACGCAGGCGCCTTGCAATAATGACCCACTCTCTCAAGCAACTTAGTGACTCAGGTGAATTTCAACAGCGGCACATCGGCCCCAACGAAGAGCAAGTTCGCGCTATGCTCAACAGCTTGGGCAGCAGCTCGCTAGAGACATTAATCAGCGAAACTGTTCCCGCCTCCATCTTGCGTGACTCACTGCCGCTACCCGACGGGGTCAGCGAACAAGATGCACTCAATGAGTTGGCCAGTATTGCCGCCAAGAACACGATTGCCCGTTCTTATATTGGTATGGGCTACTACGACACCCATACTCCCAAGGTCATTCTGCGCAACGTACTGGAAAACCCGGGTTGGTACACCGCGTACACACCCTACCAGCCGGAGATCGCACAAGGGCGCCTAGAGGCGTTGCTGAATTTCCAACAAATGGTGATCGACCTCACCGGACTGGATCTCGCCAACGCATCGCTGCTGGACGAAGCTACCGCTGCCGCGGAAGCCATGGCGATGTGCAAACGCGCTGCGCGGAAAAACAAAAGTGATGTATTTTTCGTCGACCAACACTGCCACCCACAAACTATCGCGGTACTTAAAACGCGCGCCGACGCGCTCGGCCTCGAAATCGTCGTCGGCGACGCCTTTAGCGATCTGGAAGCGCAGCCCTGCTTCGGCGTGCTAGTTCAATACCCACAGACAGGTGGTGAAATTCGTGACTTGCGGGGACTTTGCCAGCTCGCGCAGGAGAAAGACTGCCTTAGCGTGGTCGCTGCCGACCTTCTCAGCCTGATGCTACTCACACCCCCAGGCGAACAGGGTGCCGATATTGTCGTTGGCAGCGCTCAGCGCTTTGGCGTCCCCATGGGCTTTGGCGGCCCCCACGCAGCCTTCTTTGCAACCAAAGACAAGCATAAGCGCTCCGTACCTGGCCGCATCATTGGTGTGTCGGTAGACAGTCGCGGTAAACCGGCACTGCGCATGGCCATGCAAACCCGCGAGCAACATATCCGCCGCGAAAAGGCCACTTCCAATATCTGCACCTCGCAGGCACTGCTGGCCATTATGGCGGTGTTTTACGCCATTTATCATGGTCCTGAGGGACTTCGCCGGATCGCACTTCGCGTCAATCGCTCTACCGCCATACTCGCATCGGGCCTCAAGCAGCTCGGCTTCGACTGCAACACCCATTTTTTCGACACGCTAACGGTCGCCTGTGGCGAGCGCAGCAGTGAGTTGGCCGACAAAGCTGAGGCACTGGGCCTTAACTTCCGGCGCAACCGCGACAGCCTCGGCATCAGCCTGGATGAAACCACTCGCGGTGAAGATATCGAGCAAATTTGGTCAGTATTTGCAGCAGACCAAGCACTACCCAGCGTAGCGGATATCGACAGTCAGCTCGGCGAATTGCCGGGAATACCGGCGGATATGCAACGCCACACCAGCGTTCTTGAGCACCCGGTCTTTAATAGCTACCACTCCGAAACGGAAATGCTGCGCTATATGAGCCGCCTGGAGCGCAAGGACATTGCACTTAACCACTCAATGATCGCCCTCGGCTCCTGCACTATGAAACTCAATGCCAGCAGCGAGATGATCCCGGTTACCTGGCCTGAGCTGGGGCGCATTCACCCCTTTGCCCCCGCAAATCAGATAACGGGCTACCTGCAGCTGGTTGATGAATTAGAAAAACAACTGGTGGAATGCACAGGCTACGACAAGTTTTCCATGCAGCCGAATGCGGGCTCTCAAGGCGAATATGCCGGACTGCTTGCCATCCGCCGCTACCATGAAAGCCGCGGCGATGCGCAGCGCGACATCTGCCTGATCCCGAGCTCAGCACACGGCACGAACCCCGCGTCAGCAGCGATGGCAAGTATGCGTGTGGTGATCGTCAACTGCGATGAACTGGGCAATGTTGATGTCGCGGATTTGCGGCAAAAAGCCGAGCAACACCGCGACGAGCTCGCCGCACTGATGGTGACCTACCCCTCTACTCACGGCGTTTTCGAAGAAGGCATTCGCGAAATTTGCGACATCGTTCACGAGCACGGTGGCCAGGTTTACGTGGACGGCGCCAATATGAATGCCCTGGTCGGCCTTGCCGCTCCAGGCCATTTTGGTGCCGACGTATCGCACCTCAATCTACACAAGACCTTTTGTATTCCCCACGGTGGTGGCGGCCCAGGCATGGGACCTATCGGTGTTAAAGCCCACTTGGCTCCCTTTCTGCCCAATCACCCTGTACAGCCGATTGATGGCCTGGATAGCGAAAACGACACTGTATCGGCAGCCACCTACGGCAGCGCCAGCATCCTGCCTATCTCCTGGATGTATATCCGCATGATGGGCGGCGCCGGACTTCGCCGCGCCACGGAAGTTGCGATTCTTAACGCCAACTACATGGCCAAGCGCCTGGCTGACCACTACCCCATCCTTTATACGGGCAAACGCGGTCGCGTCGCCCACGAGTGCATTATCGACCTGCGCCCCTTAAAAGAAAGCAGTGGCATCAGCGAAGAAGACGTTGCAAAACGTTTAATGGATTATGGTTTTCACGCCCCAACCATGTCCTTCCCGGTGCCCGGCACACTCATGATCGAGCCGACTGAAAGCGAAGCCAAGGCCGAACTCGATCGCTTCTGCGATGCCATGATTCACATTCGCAAGGAAATTGCGCGCGTGGAAGCCGGCCAGCTTCCCGCTGACGACAACCCTCTCGTTAATGCACCGCACACGCAAGCCGATATCATCAGCAGTGACTGGGCGCGCGCCTACAGTCGCGAAGAAGCCGCATGGCCCGTTAACGACTTGAGAGAGTCGAAGTATTGGCCAACGGTCAATCGTATCGACAATGTCTACGGCGACCGCAACTTGATCTGCTCCTGCCCGCCGGTAGAGAGCTATCGATAAACCCCTTCCTCGCCCCACTCAAAAAGCCAAGAGTGGGGCGAACTCCCCATACCCACTCTCTGCAATACCGCGATAGGACGAGCCAAAACCACACACGGTAAGGCAAACTCTCCATCAGCTTGCGACATTGCCTAAAATCGCTTTTGTAACAGCGACATAGCAGTCGTTTAGCCCTAAAATAGCGCCAATCAAGAGTCTAAACGTGCATAGGTCACAGAAATTTTTGGCCTTTTTGCTCTAACATCTCACTTTAGAGGTGACGACTGTTGTTTTTACCTACAACATCCGTAAAACTACGTAACCTTAAGCGCACACCCATTTCCTGTTGTACCAGCTTGACTCTCCGGGAGGGGAATACATGAAAAGCATAAAAATAGCGATGTCGCTCGTTTTCGCATCGTTCTTACTCGCAGCGTGTGGAGGCGGTGGCGATGCCCGCAGCCCCGACCGCCCGGGATTAACCATAGACCCTGAAACCCTCCGCATGGAGTTCGTCAACAACGTCTCGACCTTACCGGGCACCGGTAACAGTCGCATTTCTGTACGCATGCTCGCGCTGCGCTCCGACGGTATTAACAAGAACGTCGGCCCAGAAATGGTTATTACCGACCAGGTTCGCTGGCAGTTGAGTGCGAATCTTGGCTCTCCCGAAAAAGCTGAGCTCGACGTCAATGACGATGGCTCTCCGAAATTCCGCGACACCGTTAGAGACGGCAAGGTACAGGATATTCTTAACCGGGTGCAGATGGGCGTTGACGATGCGACCATCAATGCAACGGTAACCGGTATCTTTACTAAATCCGGCAAAACCTTCAGCAAGACCCTGCCCTTCACCGTGGTTCCACCCACGCCGGCAGGCAGCCCCAAGATTGTGGGCAAAGAGCTAATTTTGCTCGACCCGCTGATTGAAAACGATTCGGAAACAACGAACTACCGCTTACTGCAGTACTTCACCAATACGCCGATTCCCGAAAATATTACCGATACCGTCTATATTTGCAGCAGCGATACAACGCTGGCTGAACCATCAGCCGACCAACCTGTTGCGCTCAATGGTTCGGTTCCCGTTACTTACAAAAGCCCCTTCACCAGCGATGGCAATAATGCCGAGCGTCAGGTAACCCTGTTTGCCGTTGACGCCGACAGCAATCCCAATGGCTGTGTCGGTGCAACATCGGATGGCATTCGTGAGCTAACGGTAACGATGAAGCCAGCAACCTTTGCCAAGGTGGATATCTGTGCAATCATCAACCCAGATACCGCGGCCTGCGATGCGGGCGGTGTATTAGCACAGGATTCAATTGCCAGCTGTAAAGGCCTGGATTCAAACAGCATTAGCGTGCCTGCGGCACAGCGCCTGCAGTTCGTAGCGCGCCTCACCTACAACAACGTGCAAAACCCAGGTCAAACCCTGCAGGTTTACCAGTGCAGCGACAACGGCAATGACGTTTGGAGCGCACGTGACGGTGACCTTATTTACAGCACCGACCCGAAAGTCGATCCCAAAGAAGGCTTTGCGGTAACCGTTGACGGCGCCACCTATGACGACCTGAAAGCGTCTGGCGGTATTGCCCTGACCAGCGTGGTAACCGGTAACTTTGGCAACAACGTTCCCGACCTGGCTGACACGCTCGAGCTGAATCTGGTTGGTCCACGTGTTGATGAACTGAAAATCGAACGTGTAGACGGCCTGAATAATGACACCAATGGCCCAGATACGCTGTATGTGAACAGCTTCCTGGACGGAATCGAGTACCGCGCACTGTGTAAGTTCACCGAACTTGCCGGCGGCACCGGCGCCTTTGAGGCCTGCCCCAACGGTCTGATCGAGTGGGAGTCTAGCGTTCCCACAACGGCGCTTCCTGTGCCCGACACCTCAGTTAACACCACGCTTACTGCCCAAGCTGGCGCCGCAGAGGGCCCACTGGAACTCAAGCTGACCTACTTTGGCAGTGATGAGCCGGTTTCCGTTACTCGCCCCGTGAACGCTGTTGACCCCGGCGCATTGACTGAGCTGCGTCTGTTCATGGTTCCCAATGCGACTGAACCAGACACCCTTGCAGACGACGAATTCGCCTGTGTCGGTCGCGATGACCTGGTTGAGTCTCTGGAAGACGGCGAACAGTTTGTTCGCGGCGGCCAGCAATTCGAGGCCTATGCCAACTTCAGCAATTTGCAAGCCTCGACAGCGCTGCCCACCGAGGGCGATCTGCTTGGCGCAGGCAATGACTCAACAACCCGCCTGCTGCGAGTCACCGATCAAAGCCGCATTGCATTTACCGCTATCCCCGGTTTCTGGAGTGGCGACTTTGCAGATCCCGCAGCCTGCCAGACAGCGGTGACCGACAGCGTTCCTCTCGAAGATATTACCGACGCGACGGGTGGCTTTATTCTGACGCCCGCTGCTGCGGCGGCAAGCTTCGACCCGAACCAGAAAGGTCGTTTGCGCTCCGACGGTTTGCTGCGTCTCAGTACTGTCTGTGTTCAGGCCCAGGCCGATACCGACTCAGATAGTACATTCGAAACGCAATCCGTCGATGGCGCGAGCGTTTTGGTACTGCCAGCGGCTGATGACAATCTGCTCACTTTCTCGAATGAGCTGTGTAGCGTCCTGGAGCCCGTACTGACCCTAAGCTCGCTTCCCGGTGTTGGCTTTGAAACGCCAGGAATCATTTTGCCTGTTATCTACGGCGTTAGCTTAGTAGCTGATCCGTTGCTTGCTACGCTTATTCAAAATGATGACGGCGGCACCATCCCTGCCGAAGCCATTGTGGAAGCTTTGATAACCGGTGATTTCAGTACGCTGGATCCCTCGGCACCCGACCTCGGCGCAGGCTTAGGCACACTGACCAATGCCCTGTTGACTGGCGGCCCACTGCCTGTAGGCCTTGGCGACCTTGTTGACGTTGTTGACGCCTGCTTGGTTGCTCCTGTTACCTCCGTAGTCGGCGGCCTTTTGGATACATTGCTTGGCTTCAACATCGAAGATTTCCAAAACTTCGATGAGACGTTCTACGACGATTGCATAAACCTCTTCGGAGATTTGGCACCATAATAAAAAAGGATGAAGCGCGGCCTCTGGGCCGCGCTTTGCCATTGGGTAGTTACTAGGAGAAACTAAATGAAACTGCGTACTCTTGCGCTTGCGATGGCTGCTACGGCGTTGACCTCGCCCCTGCTCGCCGACAGCAGTGATGAAGAATCGGTGTATGATGACCGCTGGCGTGGCCACGTTATGCTCGGCGCAACCGTTGCCGACGACGAAGATTACGACAATGGCGGTATAGGCAAGATTGGTATCGGTAAACCGATCAACCGCTACATCATGATCGACGCCCACATGAACTACGGCGAGCTTAAGACCAGCAAGAACGATGTCTATGAGCGCGCCGCCGCTGGTGTCGATATTCTCTTTTTCCCCTTCGGCGCCTTCGAGCTGGATGCCAGTGCCCTGCAGCCCTACTTCGGCGTTGGCGCGACCTACCACGAAATTGAATTCGTTGGGGACATCGAATCCGACTTCGGCAACGATGCCGTTGCAGGTTTTACTTATGACCTAGGCGGCGCGGCACTGCGTGCAGAAGCCCGCTACCAGATCGACAAAATCAACGAGAAAGACATCCTCGTTGACGATTACTTCTACACCTACGCCTTTATGCTGGGTGTCTCGGTACCCTTTGGCGACGAGCCACTGCCCTACAACTATGATAGTGACGGCGATGGTGTGCCCGATCGCATCGACAAATGCCCCAACACACCGCGCGGCACGCCCGTTGACTCTAACGGCTGCCCGTTAGATAGCGACGGCGATGGTGTTCCCAACTTCCGTGACAAGTGTCCAAACACCCCACGTGGCGCCAAAGTAAATGTCCACGGCTGCTCTATCGACGATGACCGCGATGGCGTGCCCAATGATATTGACCAGTGCCCAGGCACTCCCCTTGGCGTACCCGTTGATGTTCGCGGTTGCCCGCTCGACAGCGACAACGATGGCGTACCCAACAAGATCGACCAGTGCCCAAGCACGCTGCCCGGAATGAAAGTGAATTCCCGCGGCTGTGTGATCTCACAAAAAGTCGATATCGATGGCGTACACTTCGAATTTAACAAAGCTCGTCTGATGCTTGATTCGAAGACCGTACTGGATAATGTCGCCAAGGCCCTGAACAACGAGCCAGACGTTAGCATTATCATTGCGGGCCACACTGACTCTGTGGGTAGCGATGCTTACAATAAGCGCCTGTCGCAAGAGCGCGCCCAGTCAGTGGTCGACTACTTGATTAGCAAAGGTATTGAAAGCAGCCGCCTGCGCGCGGTGGGTTACGGCGAAAGCAAACCCGTTGCCGACAACTCCACCGACGAGGGCCGTGAGCGCAACCGTCGCGTAGAGCTACAGGTGAATAGCCCGAACCGCTAATCGCAGCAGAAGCAATATTGTAAGGGGCCCCAGGCCCCTTTTTTTGTGTCCCTAACCGCCCTATCTGAAAATTTTATCCACTCGCGTTACACTGCGCGCTGCCGTATTCAAGCTACACTCTAAGAGTATTGCGCAGACAGCCATTGTCAGTCATCGGCAATATCAATACGCGACACATCAGCTCGCGCGAAACCGTCTCGGTGAATACCTGTTCGCCAGGCATCCGTGGAAAACCGAACAAGGAGCCCGCTCCCCATGTCAGAACCAGGACGCCGTGTTGACCTCTCCCAAATTAACCCCCCGGTTTTTTTCGGTTCGGTCATTCTAATTTTTGCCATTGTTATCTTTGGCGCTAGTACTCCCGATATAGCCGGGAAAGTGTTCAGCAGCACCCAAAGCTGGATTGTTGATAGCTTCGGCTGGCTTTACCTCTTGGCCGTGGCAATCTTTTTATTCTTCTCTTTGTATCTGGCGCTTAGCCGCTACGGCAGTATTCGTCTCGGGCCAGAACACTCCCTGCCTGACTTCAGCTACGGCTCGTGGTTCGCCATGCTATTTTCCGCAGGCATGGGTATCGGCTTACTGTTTTACGGCGTAGCCGAACCCGTGCTGCACATGAGCTCGCCACCACAAGGCGAGGGGCAAACCATCGAAGCCGCTCGCGAAGCGATGGCAACCACCTTCTTTCACTGGGGGCTGCACGCCTGGTCGATTTACGCGGTAGTCGGTTTGTCACTGGCCTATTTTGGTTTTCGCCACCGCTTGCCACTCACATTACGCTCCGCGCTATTTCCAATTATCGGCGAGCGCATGAACGGACCATTGGGCCACGCTGTCGACATCTTCGCAGTGCTCGGAACCATGTTTGGCGTGGCAACATCGTTGGGGCTCGGTGTGATGCAGGTAAACACCGGGCTCAACTACCTCTTTGGGCTCACTATCTCAACCCCGGTACAAATTGGCCTGATTGTCGCGATTACCGGCTTCGCGACTGTCTCGGTTGTTGCCGGTCTTGATGCCGGCATTCGCCGGCTCAGCATACTCAATGTGATGCTGGCCGCCGTGCTAATGGTCTATATGGCCGCGAGTGGCCCGACACAGCACCTATTCCAGGCGCTCGTTCAAAATACCGGCCACTACCTCGACACCCTGGTCAATAAAACCTTTAACCTCTATGCCTATGAGCCCACCGACTGGATGGGGGCATGGACACTCTTTTACTGGGGTTGGTGGATCGCGTGGTCCCCCTTTGTCGGCATGTTCATTGCTCGCGTATCTCGAGGGCGAACCATTCGCGAATTTGTGATGGGTGTGCTCTTCGTGCCAGTCGGTTTCACATTCGTGTGGATGACGCTGTTTGGCAACACCGCAATCGCACTGGACTTTGGCATTGCCGACGGCGCCATTTCGGCAGCCGTCAATAGCGATGTCACAACTGCCGTCTTCAAGGTTTTTGAATACCTACCACTGGGCACTGTGGCGTCGCTGCTGGCCACATTGCTGGTAATCACCTTCTTCGTGACCTCTTCTGATTCCGGCTCATTGGTCATCGACATCATCACCTCAGGCGGCAATCACGAACCGCCGGTCTGGCAGCGGGTATTCTGGGCGGTAACGGAAGGGGTCGTAGCGGCTGTGTTACTGCTGGCTGGAGGGCTATCGGCCCTGCAAAGTGCGACCATTGCCAGCGCCCTGCCCTTCACCTTTATCATGCTGATTATTTGCTATGGCCTGTTCAAAGGCTTGCGACTGGAAGCCCTAAAGCTGGACGCCCGCAACCAATCCGACCTCAGTGTGACCAATGGCGAAGTCCCCTGGCAGGTTCGCTTGAAGCGTATGGTGACCTTCCCAGGAAAAGAGAAAGCCAAAGCATTTCTCAATTCAGAGGTTTTGGATGCCTTCAGTGCTGTGAGTAAAGAGTTGGCAAAACACGACCGTGAATGTCGAGTCCAACGCGAGGCCGATAGTATTCAACTCAAGGTCTACCACGGCGATGAGGAAACCTTCCGCTACGGTGTATTTCTCAGCAGTCATATCGCGCCGGGGTTTGTGGTTTCCGATCTCCATATGGATGAAAGCAAGCAGCGCCATTTCTACCGCCTGGATGTTCACCTGACAGAAGGTGCTCAGCACTACGACATCATGGACTACACACGCGAGCAAATTATTAGCGACATCCTCTCGCAATATAACTCTCACCTGCTGTATCTAGATATGGCCCGCGCGGATAACACAACCATCGACCCCAAAAGTCAGGAGACACTCACATGAAAAAGCGCTTAGCGAGTGCCGCTTTATGCTGCGTTCTGCCACTAATGGCGACAGCGGAAAGTGATATTACTGTTGGCGGCGCGGTGCGCTTCCAATACAGCTTTGAAGACTACGACGACGGCAACCGCCAACGTGTGGGCGACATCGACCTGGACACGGTACGCATCAATTTTGATGGCAGTGTCGACAATATCCTGCTTTCCGCCGAGCTGCGCTACTACGAGTATATGGAAGTGGTCCACCACGCCTGGCTCGGTTATCAAATAAACCCTGAGTGGCAAGCACAGCTGGGTGTTACTCAGCTACCTTTCGGCAACCTTCCCTACAACTCCCACAGTTTTTTCTTCAGCAGTAATTACTATTTGGGGCTGGAAGATGACTACGACTTCGGCATTAAATTTCTCTACCAAGGCGAGCATCTAGAAAGCCAAATTGCGCTGTTTAAGAATGATGAACAGGGCGGCATTGACGGCTACGTTGACAATCGCAGTGACCGCTACTCCTACGACATTGTCGGCAGCCGCCAGGCCGGCCAGGGCATCTATGACGCCCCCAGCGCTTCGGGTGCACTGGCCGAAACCAACACGCTGGTGTGGCGGGTCGCGAGCGACCTGCTGGATCAGCCTAACGATAGCCTGCAAGTCGGATTCTCTGCCCTGCACGGCCAGCTCCATGACGACCAGGAGACCTCTGCAGGCGACTACAGCGCCTTCGCTCTGCATATGAATGGCCAGTTCGGAGCGTGGAA
The DNA here is from genome assembly GCF_002306875.1 of Spongiibacter sp. UBA1325. Taxonomy (NCBI): domain Bacteria; kingdom Pseudomonadati; phylum Pseudomonadota; class Gammaproteobacteria; order Cellvibrionales; family Spongiibacteraceae; genus Spongiibacter; species Spongiibacter sp. UBA1325. The sequence goes on along the minus strand of NZ_DBTD01000006.1, from coordinate 366,411 downwards.
TCTGCAGCTCAGCAGCGGTCATTATGAATACAACCCGGACGATGGATCGGAGCTTATGGTGGTGGGTGCCTACTCCTTCTTTGATACTATCGCCGCGTCGGCCGACATCCACAGTGCTAATATCGCCTATCGCTTTGATGCGCCTGTCGACGGCATTGACGCTATCACGGTCTACTTAGACAACAGCGTCGTCAGTGGTAAGTCCGCCGACCTCGACGACACGCGCATGCATGTCCTGGGAGCCTCAGTTAGCAAGGGCAGCCTATTCACCTACATCGACTTGATACACGGTGAAAACCAGCCGTTTATTGGCAGTAGCATGGCCGCCAATGCCGGCAACAGCAACACGCGCTTTAACATCAACGTCGGCTTCTATTTTTAGCCGCCACGCGAACAGCTGCCCGAAATAAAAAAGCCCCGCGGTGACATCACCGCGGGGCTTTTTTTCAAGGCGTGTAATTAGCCTTCGATCTGATAGTAGTCCATCAGAATCTGAGCAACTTCAGGGCGTGAAAACTCTGGTGGTGGCGCAATGCCATTGCCCAGCATTTCACGAACCTTAGTGCCGGAGAGCAATACGAAGTCCTCTTTATTGTGATCCGGTGCATCGCGCATCATCACTACTTTATTCAACTTCTTCGAGTAAGCTGTGTGGTCGGCGCGGTAGATATCAATTTCCAACGCCCCTTCAGGTACTTTCTCATCGAAAATTGTCTGCGCATCGAAACCACCGTAGTAGTCACCCACACCGGCGTGGTCGCGGCCAACAATCAAGTGCGTACAGCCACAGTTCTGGCGGAACACCGCGTGCAATACCGCCTCGCGTGGGCCGGCGTAGAGCATGTCGAAACCGTAGCCGGTAATCATTACCGTGTTCTTGGGGAAGTAAACTTCAACCATTTTGCGGATCGCCGCATCACGCACGTGAGCGGGGATATCTCCGGCCTTCAATTTACCGAGCAGCATGTGAATAAGGATGCCATCGGTACCCAGGTCTTCCATCGCCATGCGGCACAGCTCTTCGTGCGCGCGGTGCATTGGGTTACGCGTTTGGAAAGCAACCACTTTTTCCCAGCCACGCTCTGAAATCTCGTTACGAATTTCAACTGCCGTGCGGAAAGTATCCGGGAAGTCAGCCTGGAAGTAGCTGAAGTTAAGCACTTGGATCGGGCCTGACAGCAAGGTATTGCCCAAAGACTTGAAGGTCTTCACACCGGGGTGCTCAGCATCCAAGGTGCCAAAGATGTTCTCAGCCATGAAGTCGATCTGCTCGTCGCTAACCGACTCAACAGCGTCTACATCCATAATCGCCAATACGGGATTGCCCTCAACATTGGGGTCGCGCAGCGCGATTCGGCTTCCCGCTTCAATGCCTTGCGCATCTTGCACCAGGTTAACAACGGGCACGGGCCAAAACAGGCCTTCTGCGGTGTGAAGCTTCTCAGCCACACTTAGAGAGTCTGCCAGGTTCATGTAGCCAGTCAGCGGGGTGAAGTACCCGGCACCCAGCATCACCGCGTTAGCCGCAGCGGCAGAGCTTACAATAATAGAAGGCAGGGTTTCCGCCTCGGCATTGAGTGCGTGGTGTTTCTCGGTGTCGTAAACAAACAGCGGCTTAAGTTCATCAGCGCCATGGGGCTTAATCATCATAAAACTCCGTAATTTGGTGGTGTCTTCTCGTTCAGTTGCTGATCAAATTGGGCTTAAATAATGCCGCGCTCTTTCAGCATATTCAGCAGAACCTCTACTTCTTCGTCTAGGCTCAGCTCGTGGCTATTGAGAACCAGTTCTGGGCTTTCCGGTGCCTCGTAGGGGTCATCAATACCAGTGAAGTTTTTGATCTCACCTGCACGGGCTTTCTTATACAGGCCTTTGGGGTCGCGCTCTTCAGCCACTTCCAACGGCACGTTCACGTATACCTCGATGAACGCCATATCGCTCTCGTCATGCAGCGCGCGCACCGCATCGCGATCTTCGCGGTAAGGGCTGACAAAACTGCTCAGTACGATTACGCCTGTGTCGACAAATAATTTCGACACTTCACCAATGCGGCGAATATTTTCTGCGCGATCTTCTGCACTAAAGCCCAGGTTCTTGTTAATACCCATGCGGATATTGTCGCCATCCAGGCGATAGCAAAGGTGACCCTGCTGCATCAGCGCTTTTTCCAACGCCACGGCAACAGTACTCTTGCCGCTGCCAGACAAGCCGGTGAACCACAGCGTGGCACCTTTTTGCTTCAACAGTGCATTGCGGTCTTCACGGCTAACTTCGCCGTCGTGCCAGTGAACATTCGTAGCCTTCACTTCGGTCATAGTGATCTCCACACTTGAGATAGCGTCAAAAGTAGACCAGCCGAACCGGCCAGTCAGAATTGGCGGCAATGATACGACTGCCCCACCAACAAGTAAAACGGCTTATTGCTATACTCAGTATCGATTTTTTCGATAGCGGGAATAGCGCGAACACGCTACGCTTAGCCTATGAACTACAGTCTGCGCCAACTCAGTATCTTCCTCGCCGTCGCCCGCCATGAAAACGTATCCAAGGCCGCGGCTGAGCTTAGCCTGTCTCAATCTGCGGCCAGCGCAGCGCTGCAAGCCTTGGAGCGAAACTACGGCGTGTCGCTGTTTGAGCGCCAGGGCAACAAACTGTCGTTAAACCCGGTCGGCCACAGCCTGCGCAAAGAGGCGGAAACACTGTACGCGCACGCACAGCAGTTTGAGCAACTGCTGCAACGCCACGGCGAGTTCGGGCACTTGAAGGTCGGCGCCAGCTTTACCATTGGCAACCATCTGGTGGTGCGCTATCTCGCCGACTACCTGAGCCACTACCCCGATGCGGATGTTGAACTCGACACGGCCAATACCCCCGAGATCGTTCAGAAGGTCCTCAATTACGAGGTCGACGTTGGCATGATCGAACGGGAGGTTCAGCACAGAGAGCTGGAGTTGATCCCCTGGATGGAGGATGAGCTGATCGTTTTCTGCAGCGCCGCGCATCCCCTTGCCAAGCAGCAAAGCCTTAGTAACAAAGACATAAAAAGTGCTCGGTGGATTTTGCGCGAACCGGATTCAGGCGCGCGACACACCTTCGACAGAGCACTGGCAGGGCTGCTGCCGGAAATTAATATTTACCGGGAATTTCGCCACAACGAGGCGATAAAAAGCGCCGTGGAGTCGGGCCTGGGTATTGGCTGCCTATCACAGGTGGTACTGCAAAATGACTTTCGCAACGGCACCCTGGTGCCACTTAAATTGGCGCGTCGGGATATGCGCCGCCGCTTTTACTTCGCCCTGCCAAAAAAGCGGCACGACAAAGCGGCAGTGAACTACTGGATAGAACTCTGCCGCCGCCAACGCTAGTCGCCGCGTTAAAGGTATTTGGCGCGGTAGTCGGCAAACATCTCTTTCAACTGCGACTCGGTAAAACCGAATTGCGCTAGCGTGTACTCATGGGCGGGACGTGCGTCGCGTTTATTGTCCTCACGGTAACGCTCCATGGCATCGCGTGCCTCATCGGTGAATGCCATACCAATAAATTGATACACCGACTCCATGCTCTTCAGCGGGTCGCTAATCGTGTCTTTGTACCACACGTCGAGAAAGGCGTCGGGATATTGCTCCCGTGTTGCCATCGTGTGCAACGTACCCCGGGCGTATTTCTTCGCCCATTGTTCGCCTACCACGGTTGGGTCCACATCGTCGCTACCCATAATCCACAGGTTGTAGTTCATACTGGCTGCCGACGGAATGGTTTGCAGCGGGTCGCGGTGGGTCTGCACGATTTTGGCGTCGGGAAAAACCTTCAACAAGACGGCGATATGATGCAAGTGGTGGGGTGTTTTCAGCAACCAGCGTTCAGCCTGTTGGCCGTTGCGTTTTTTCTGCCACTGCAAAAACTGCAGCATGCGCTTCAAATATTCATAGGCTGGGGTGTTGTCGTGGCTGTCGTTCCACTCCCCGTAACTGGGAACATTGCAAAACGCGTCGGGGATTGTGCTGTAAAAGCTGTGCTCCAGCAGCAAAATATCCTCATCGGCACCCACCGGATCCATGGGGTGAATGGCCGCGATCTCTGGGTTAGCCTCCAGCATCGCCGCAATCTCCTGCTCTGCCGAGGTAATCCTTGGATCCTTGCCGCTAAAATCCCAATCCAGCGCTGGCGCGGGGTTACGCACTTCATACCAAAGTGGCGCATAGAAACGCTGGTCACTGGCCAAAATGCGATGGGTGTATGTCGATCCCGTGCGCTGCAAACCGATAATCACCACCGGTGACAGCACTTTCTCGTCGAGAATTTCCGGGTGCTTGCTAATCCAGGCTTCCATTCTCAGACGGTTAATCAAAATATTCAGAATGCGTTGATACTGCCCGAAGCGACCGGCAGCATTGAGCTTGGCTTCTTCGTTTAACGCCTTTACCAACACCGCCATTGGCTCGCGAAATGACTCGTCGCCAAAATCGCGTAAACCGCCCGTTGCCTCGGTGGCTGCTTGTAAAAGCGAATCAACACTGAGATCCACCTGCGGAATTGCCTGCTCTGTCATGGTGCTTTCCTTACTCGTTTCGCGATTGTTATTGTAGTGTGTCGATTTTTACCACGCTGCAGCGCGGGTCGGTGATGTGTGCTGCGCCAATCCAGCGAAAGGCCATGGTGCCCTCACGGTGCCCCGTGGTATCTAACCAATTCGCGCAGCCCGGATCGCGAGCCGCGACGACTATGCGCACGCTGCCATCGTCGCGATACTGCGCGGTATGTTTATTCACATGGATATCGACGTAGCGGTATTCCAGCGACTCCATCCAGTAATTGTTGAGCTGGAAATTCCAGTTGTCGCAATCGGGAATATCGTCGACTTCGATCACAAGCGCTTCATCGTCTGCCAGACAAAAATAGCCGTGGTAGTAATAGATATTGGGGTCGCCACCCAGTTTTTGGCAGTAGGCTTGGTCGGCGGCAGGAAGGCTATTGGGCTGCGCTTTAAAGCCCTCGGCCCAGTCGGCGAACAGGGTAGCGGTGCCCTTGACAAAGGCCGCCGTGCTGCGCAGTTTTCGAGCAAATTCTGCAGCATCCAGGGGCGCTGGCTTAACGCCGTTGCGGTCGAGGCGCTCAATAATCAGATCTGCCGCGACTTCGGTTTTCCGGTCAAGAAACGTCTGGCGCACCAGCACTGCCACGGTGTCCTCGGTGATTGCCAACCAATTACCGGGGTGAGGTTTACGGGACAGAATAATGTCGATGCTGCCATCGTCATTCACTTCCAAACCGCCATGGGTATCCAACGCTGCGACCGAGCGCATATTGCCGTCTTCTTCCTCATAGCCGCCAGCAATCGCGATGAAGCCCAGATACGCGACACTGCCGCGGCTTCCGCGAATTCGATAGTCGTGAGCGCCATTGATCTCAGCACGTTGATAGTAGTTATCCGGGTTGTCCGCACCAATTTTGGCGGTTTCGTGCGAGGGGCGATAAAAGTCGGGGAAGTCCGGATCACTGCACTCGACAAACATATCCAGTGCAATGCGCGTTAAGCGCGTGAGGTAGCGCCATCCTTCGGCACGGTGCAGGGCATCTTGCGGGGCTTCAGGGCGCAAAATTTGCTGGCCAGCGTCTTTGAGTTGATCGCAGAACTCCGCCCAAAGCTCTCCGCTCATTACCGCATCCATCTCAGCGTTTACCGGGCTACCATTCGCCTTAGCATTATCAGTCATCGTGCTCTCCCATTATTATGGCAGGCACTATGGCGTTAAATGGCAACGGTAGGCATCACCCAGAGGGATGAAAATCAGCCTTCACGAATGCGCTTATACCACTGCGCAGGCTCGGCGATTTCACCATCTTCCTCGCGCAACGCTGGGTACTCCAAGCCATTCTCACGACAAAAGTCGCGAACTTGCGGATGAGCCCATTCAAACAGGGTTTGCCGGTAGGTCTGTTCATCCAGTCGGGGTCGATCGTACAAACCCTGCTGGTCGCGCTGATACTGCGCCTCCGAAAGGATAATGCCAGCCGCCACTGACACATTATACGACTGCACCATGCCCATCATCGGAATCGTGATGTGCGCATCAGCCAGGGCGCACGCTTCAGCGCTTACGCCCCGCTTTTCCGCCCCCAGTAATATCGCCGTGGGCCGGGTGTAGTCGGGTTGGCGGTAATCCACCGAGTCTGCGTCAAGGTGGGCGGCAAGGACCTGATAACCATCGCCCTGAAGCCCTGTAATCAACGCCGCAATATCGCGGTGGCGGCGCACCGCTACCCAGCTGTGGCTGCCCATCGCGGTGCCGCGGAAAGCCTTGTAGTCCTTATCGTCAATTACTGCGTGCATCTCCGCGATGCCCGCCGCATCGGCGGTGCGTACTATCGCCGATAAATTACGCCCTTTGTGGACATTGTCGGTGATGACCGTCAAATCAGGCTGGCGACGATCCAGCACGGCTCTGAGCCGTTGGTAGCGTTCCGGGGTCATGGTAGATACACGTCAAAAACCGCCATTATACCTGCATATCAATCACGGCCATGGTCAACCGTGAGATACAGATATCACGCTGTTGCTCGTCGCAGATGCGAATATCCCAAACGTGGGTGGTGCGGCCAATATGAATGGGCTTGGCAACCGCCGTTACGCGGCCGCTTACCACCTTGCGCAGATGGTTGGCATTGATATCCAAACCGACGCAGGCCTTACCGGGTTCTGCAGCCATCATCGCGGCCATACTCCCGACCGTTTCGGCTAGTACCACGGACGCCCCGCCGTGAAGAATACCCATTGGCTGGTGGGTTCTGTGGTCCACCGGCATGCTGGCTGTCAACGAGTCTTCTGCAATCGCCTCAATGCGAATATCCAACACCTCGGCAATGGTGTTTTTCATCATCTCATTGGCTTTTTCAACATCACTATTTTGCTTCCACAAGGTCACGTTTTTCTCCTTTTGTACTACATCCAAGCCCTTTTCCTGCGCGTATGCGGAGCTAGTGGCTTTTAAAGTTTTCCCTGTTAACATGTAGGAAAATAAGGTCAAAATCTATCACAAAGGAGGTCAGCCATGAGCGGCATGCCACGATATATTTACGAAGAAGAACATGAAATGTTCCGCAACTCGGTGCGTAAATTTTTGGAAACTGAGGCAGCGCCCTACCACGCCCAGTGGGAAAAAGATGGCCATGTCGACCGTCAGTTGTGGATTAAAGCCGGCGAGCAAGGCTTCCTTAGCCCCACCGTGGCAGAGGAATACGGCGGCGTCGGCGCAGATTTCCGCTACAACGCCATCGTCGACGAAGAAGTGGGCCGCAGTGGCCTGACCGGTATTGGCTGGGGCTTGCACTCTGATATCGCCGTTCCCTACATCATCAGCTACGGCAACGAGGCACAGAAAGAGAAGTATTTGCCCAAATGCGTGAGCGGCGAAATCATTACCGCCATCGCCATGACAGAGCCCGGTGCCGGCTCCGACCTGCAGGGCATTAAAACCACTGCCGTAAAAGATGGTGACGACTACATTATCAACGGCTCCAAAACCTTCATCACTAACGGGCAGCTCTCTGACCTAGTGATTGTGGTTGCCAAAACCGACCCCAGCGCTGGCGCCAAGGGCGTTAGCTTGTTTTTGGTGGAGTCGGGAACACCCGGATTTAGCAAAGGTGCAAACCTAGAGAAGGTGGGCATGAAGGCTCAGGACACCTCCGAGCTGTTCTTCCAGGATGTGCGCGTCTCCAAAGACCAGCTGCTTGGCGAAGAAGGCATGGGCTTTGTGTACCTCATGCAGGACCTGCCTCAGGAACGCTTGAGCGTTGCCATTAACGCCGTTGCCAATGCTAAGTCAGTGTTGGAACAAACTGTCGAGTACGTAAAAGAGCGCAAAGCTTTCGGCAAGAGTATCGCCACCTTCCAGAATACCCAGTTCAAGCTGGCGGAAATGGATACCGACATTACGGTGGCCGAAGCCTATATGGATCGCTGCCTGGAGCTTCATATCAACAAGCAGTTCGACTCCGTCGCTGCCGCAAAATGCAAGCTGATGGCCACTGACCTGCAATGCAAGGTCATTGATGAGTGCCTGCAATTGCACGGCGGTTACGGCTTCATGTGGGAGTATCCAGTGGCGCGTGCATTTGCCGACTCGCGCGTGCAGCGCATCTATGCGGGCACCAATGAGATTATGAAGCTCATCATCGGTCGCGAGCTCGTTAAATAACAGCCTACCGCTCGGGGCTGCACCAGTGGCCCCGAGCGGTATTTGCCCTTCGCGATAAGATAACCCACACTTTGACGATGCGCTCGTCAATCACATCACTCCCTCCCCAACTGATTCACGCATTTACCGGCCCCAACTGTGCCGGAAATCCAGCCTGGGTCGTACCCGTTCAGCCAACGGCAGACATTCACGCAACGGCAGCGCAATATCTTGCTCGGCCCGGCGCGACGGCGTGTGCGCTTTTGCTGCCGACTACACACCGCAACAGCTCTATCACGCTTCGCAGCTTCGGCCCTTCTGGGGAAATTCAGCTCTGTGGGCACGCCCTGCTCTGTGCTGCCCACTGGCTGTGGTCACTCGGTAAGCAAGAGCCATTGCATTTCGATCTCCCCGCCTGTCAGCAACACATTCGCGCCACGCGATTACGCGATGAAACGTGCCTGGCGCTGCCCAGTAATAATTACCGGCTTTGCAACCCACCTGAGGGACTGGCTGCGCTGATCGGGCAACGGATATTGCGGTGCGCACGAAGCACTTCTCTGCCCGGCAGCCTTATCGTCGAGTTGCACAGTGAATCAGCCGTGCAAGACGTGCAGCTCAATGCCGCGGCACTTATGCAGCTGACAACAGACTGCGTACTGATAACGGCCAGAAGTCATCGACCGGGCATTGATGTCGTCAGCCGCTACTTCACACCCGCATACGGCGCCCTTGAGGACCCTGCCACAGGTTCAGCTCACTGTTTAATTGCCAATTGGTGGCGCGGACGATTGGGCTCGCGCCAACTACGCTGCTGGCAGGCATCGCCACAGGGCGGCTGGCTGCAAGCCCAACATATGGGTAGTTCAACACGCATATGGGGAAAGTGCTCTACACTGTAACCAATGTGTAGCCTTGGCAGGTGACTATTTAGAAAGTGGTTATTTAGCAAGTGGCTAGTTGTAAGTGTTGCAAGTGACTAGTGGCTATTTGGCGAGTAACTAAGTTACCCCTATAACAGAAGAGCGACCCCGCGGGAGCAACGAATGCTCGATCACCCTAGGTCGGATCACGGCGACCTTGCAGAACCTACATCGCTTGAGCACCGGTACCAGCAATGCCGCGACGAAACCCTTGCGCTCGTTGCGAGCTTGAGTGATGAAGACTGCCAGTTGCAATCCATGCCCGATGCCAGCCCGGCCAAATGGCATCTGGCACACAGCAGTTGGTTCTTTGAAACCTTTATCCTGCAAGCCCAATTACCGGATTATCAGTCTTTCCATCCCAGTTACGCCGAACTGTTTAATAGCTACTACAACGCGATTGGCAAACAGTTTAGTCGCCCCCATCGCGGCCTGCTGTCGCGGCCTTCACTCGCTGACATTACGCGTTATCGCGCCCACGTTGATCGGCATATACGTGCCCTTATACGCCGTCCTCAGCACGACCCCGGCCCCTTGCTGATCTTGGGCATCCAGCACGAAAAGCAGCACCAGGAATTGCTGCTTATGGACATCAAACATGCCTTTCATCAAAACCCGTTGTACCCGGCCTATCAGCCAATCCCAACCAACACTGGGGAGTCGCAACACACAGCGCTCAGTTGGTCATGTTTTGACGGCGGGCTGGTCTGTATCGGCGACACCGGCAGCGAATTCAGCTTCGACAACGAGCGCCCCCAGCACAAGGTTTGGCTTAACCCCTTCGAGCTTGCTAACCGGCCGGTAAGCAACGGTGAATTCGCCGAGTTTATTGCCGATGGGGGCTACCAACGACCAGAGCACTGGTTATCCGACGGTTGGGCGCAACTGCAAGACACCGGGCGAGGAGCACCGCACTACTGGCATCTGCGTGATGGCCAGTGGTGGGAGTTCAGCCTGGCAGGCCTACACCCTCTGCAAGCCGCCTCTTCGGCCTGCCACCTGAATTTTTATGAAGCCACCGCCTACGCTCACTGGGCGGGCGCCCGCCTGCCTACCGAGCAGGAATGGGAACATGCCAGTCGCGCCCTTCCAGTAGCAGGACACTTTGCAAACCGCGCCCGCTATCACCCAGAGGCAGCTCAGCACACCCCATTGGCGCAAATGTTTGGCGATGTCTGGGAATGGACAAACAGCAGTTACCTACCCTACCCGGGGTTCACGCCCTTTGCTGGCGACGCGGGGGAATACAACGGCAAATTCATGTCTGGCCAATTCGTATTACGCGGGGGCTCCTGCCTCAGCCCCGACGACCATCTTCGCCACAGCTACCGCAATTTTTTCTACCCACACCAATATTGGCAATGCGCGGGCCTACGACTCGCTCGCGACCTGACATAAACCATAATGACAACAGGAACTGCTATGCCTTCTACACTCGCCAAAGAACGCACGCTGGACGACCAATACCACACCTTTTTACACGACGTTATTCACGGCCTGCGACAAGCTCAGAAGACGCTGCCCTGCAAGTATTTTTACGACGCTCGCGGCTCGCGCCTATTCGAAGAAATTTGCCTGCTTGACGAATATTACCTAACCCGCACCGAATACAGCATCCTGCGCAGTAGCGGTAAGAGTATCGCCGAGGCGCTAAGCACCTACACCGAAATCATTGAGCCTGGCGCCGGCAGTTGCCAAAAAGTACAGCTGCTACTCAAACAGTTACCGACTTTACCTCGCTACATTCCGCTGGAGATATCCGTCGACGCCTTGGAGCACGCGATCACAACCTTGAAAGAGCGCTTCCCGGCATTGCGGGTTCACCCAGTTGCCGGAGACTTCACCGCCCAGGCCTGCCTCGATGAAGTCAGCACGCTTTGCCAGTCTGGCCGCCGCCTCGTGTTCTTTCCCGGCTCGACCATCGGCAACTTTAACCGCACTGAAGCACTGGGCGTACTTCGCTCACTAAAAGCCCTGGCCGGCCCAACAGGTGCATTGCTGTTAGGCGCCGACCTGATAAAAGATCGACAGCGGCTGCTGGCCGCCTATGACGACAAGCGCGGTGTCACGGCAGAGTTCAACAAGAATATTCTGCGGCGCATTAATCACGATTTGAACGCCAACTTCGATGTTGACGATGGCTTTAAACACCGGGCCATCTTCAACGAAGGACTCAGCCGTATCGAAATGCAGCTGGTTGCCTGCCGAGAGCAAACCGTTAACGTGGCAGGTGAAAAGATGGACTTCCACCGCGGCGAGGTCATCCATACGGAAAATTCGCATAAGTACAGCGAACAAAGTATTGCCGAGTTGGCATCAGCGGCAGATATGGAAATTCACCGGGCCTGGAAAGACCCTCAAGGTGACTTTGGCGTATTCTTACTCGGCCAGAAATAAGCGCACAAATCCTTGAGACGCTGTGCGCCTTCACTGACAATACCTGCCTCAAAATATTCGGCAGGTTAATCTTGGAAACACCCAGCGACAATTGGCAGTCTCACACTAGCTCGGCTCACTTTACACTTCAGTGGCCCGAGCCACGACCGTGTTTAAGCTCAGCAGTATTGAATGGTGGACTGGTCAGCGCGCGGTCACTTATCAACTTGCGCGTCGAGCGCGACGCCAATGCCCCTTTGCACACCCCGGAACAAAGTCTCCAGCAAGCTCAGCAGCGCCTTCAACTTCCCGACACCTGTGTCGGTATGATGACCGCAGCCTCAATGGCGTCACTGCGCCAGTCACACAGCCACATCTACGGGGAAGCGCTTGCTGTTTATGTTAGCTGCGGACTGAGCAACGCACGCCGCGCCGGCGACCCCTGCGACTGGAAGCCCACCCAAGCCATGCCGGTCGGCACTATCAACAGCGTTGTTATCGCCGACCTGAGTTTTTCAACGGCGGGCATGGTGGAGCTCCACAGCTTGATCAGCGAAGCCAAGGCTGCGGTGCTGCAAGACATGAATATTCGCAGCCCGGTATCAGGGCAAATTGCCACAGGAACCGGCACCGACGCCTGCGCAATAATTAGTGGTTGCGGCGCCCCCGTGCGTTGGCTGGGAAAACACACTGACATTGGCGAGCACATTGCCCGCCAGTATATGGATGCACTGCGCAGCAGTATCGACGCCTTCTATTGCTAGCAATCGTAATTGTTCGCACACGGAACTGCCCGATTACTCGCCGCTACTTGCCTTCGCCGCGCGCTTTGCTATTTTTTTCTCTTCGCGGCGGCGCGCGAAAAAAGCCTGCACCTGCGCGCTCGCCTGCTCAGCCAGCACGCCGCCCTGCCACTGAACCCGGTGATTCATTTGCGCCTGATCAAATAACTGCAAATGGCTACTCACCGCCCCTGCCTTAGGCTCACTGGCGCCAAACACCAGTCGCGCCACCCGGCTGTGAATGATCGCGCCCGCGCACATAGCGCAGGGCTCAATGGTGACGTATAGGGTCGCGCCCGGCAGGCGGTAATTTTCAACGTTAGCGGCGGCCTGGCGCAGGGCAATAATCTCCGCATGGGCGCAGGGATCATGCCCGGAAATCGGGCTGTTATAGCCCTCACCCAAGACAACGCCGTCGCGCACCACCAACGCACCAACCGGCACCTCATTGAGTTTTTCCGCACGCTCTGCCAATAACAGGGCTTGTCGCATCCAGTATTCGTCGTCGTGCAAAGCTTCTAACACCCTTTATATTTATCGCGACAACACCGCTACAACCAGCGGCGAACCCGGCGTTTGTAGTCTAAGAATTCACTGCCAAAAATCCCTTCTAAAGCGCGCTCTTCCGGGCGAATTTGGAAATGCTGAATATAGGCAATAAACAGCGGCAGTCCCAACAGGGCCCACAGCGACGACAAAAACACTGCCCACGCCAACAAAAATAACGCAAAGCCAACATACATTGGATTGCGGGTGTAGCGGTAAATGCCTGTGTCGACCAGTGCCGAGGCCGATTCAGGCTTCAAGGGGTTCACCGTCGTTTTTGCGCGCCGGAATGACATCACCCCACCGAGAGAGAATCCAGCGCCCAGCAAATAACACAGAGCCACCAGAGCAAGCCTCGTCGTGTTATCAACGGGCATATTCGGCGTCGCCTCAGCGAGCCCCCACATAGCAGTGGCCACCAATAGGGCCACTGCTGGCGGCGGTATCTTATTCTCTAAGCCTTTCACTCAATATCATACTTCGTGATAGAGATTATGGCGACGTATTCTACCCCGGCAGCGTCTCGAACGCCTGCAACTGTTCTAAATCGGCATCCCAGGACGCGCGGCTACGCGTAAACAAATGGGCATTGGGGCGCTGTTGTAGCGGCTCATCTACGCTTCCCGCTGGTACCACCAACAGCTCCCCCTCAAGCTGCAGCGATGGCAGCGCCGAGCCACAACGACTGCAAAAACTTTTACAATGACGACTCCCCGCTAAGGTGAAGCTCGTTACCAATGCCTCTCCCTGACGCCACGTTAGCTGCCCGCCATGGGAAAACAGATTTGCCGCGTGGGCTGACCCGGTATCCTTTTGGCAATGGCGACAATGGCACAGGAAAAAATGGTCGAATTTTCCCTCGACTGTGTACTGCACTTCGCCACACAGGCACGACCCACTTATCATCACAACACTCCCTTTGTTATGGCGGGGCGGGGGCACATAAATACCGCCGGCTCCAATACTCGGCGCAAGACCGTTCATTTCAAGGCCAATTAGTTCAAGGCCACCCAGTTCAACTTAAGCGCAGCCACTCTTTCAATTGGTCGGCAACGCGAGCGTCACTGAGCATACTCAAATGATCCAGCTGACAAAACACCCGCTGCCGGTCTGCGGCAAAGCCTAGCGTTTTTGCCCCCAGCGGGTGTCTCCCCAAAGCGCTATCGGGGTGCACCAAACCATCACTGCGCTGCAGGTAGCCCGCCGACGACCGAGACAGTGTCCCGGCAATCGCGTAATGGTCAATGCCTGGTGGAAGCATGAGCGGCACCCGATGATCGGCATTGTCCTGATGTTCGTCATACAACTGCCAATCGGCGTCGACAATATTTCCATGGCGCAAGTCTGTAATACCGTCGCTGCGAATGCGGCCCAGCGCAGCAAGCGGCGCAGTATAGGGACTGAATGCCATTGCTCTCTGCAGCCAATAGCCGCCCCGCTCCAACGCAGAGCCGTGGTGAGGTGTACCTATGTACACCACCTTATCCAAAAGCTGTGGCCACCGCTGCGCGTGTTCAAGAGCGCTGTGCATTGCGCTGCGCAGTACTAGCCCGCCCATGCTGAAGCCCAAGGCGGTTATCGACTGAACCGGAACAGGCCAGCGCTCGACAAGCCCCTCAAGGTGTTGGGCAAGCTCACGCCCATTTTGTGAAATATGTTTACCGCTGTTGTAACGCACAAACACCGGACTGTAGCCATACTCCTTAGCCAGCATATGTCCGTGGTTGTGCTGCTTCGCTGTCCACTCCAATTCATTCATGCACAGGCCATGGGCCAGCAATAAAATATGGCCACCCGCGGTAAACTCGCTGTCGCTCAGGGCCGCGGCACTGGGGTATATCTCAACGGATCTGCGGCAGGTTTCAAATAATGCCGCGCCAGGGACATCACTTGGCGGTGCGTCCGGGCCCAGCATCACTCTCAGCGTCATTGGGGTCGCTAAGGGGTTGCCACTGCGATGCAAGTGGTCACCGCATACGCCGTTAAGCGCCGCAATCACTGCCGCTCGATGCGGCCCGGGGGGAAAGTGTCCATCTAAATAATTTGTCAGTGGTGACAGCGCCACATCAGTGGTGCTGCGAACCCCGCCGTTAACGCCGCGAATCACTCGATGCACCAAGCCCGCAATACCGGGAGCAGGCCCCTCTGGCGCGCGACCAAATGGCAGCGGTGTCGCGCTGATATTACGGTACATCTGCTCTACGATGGTATTCACACCGTCTACGCTATCAAAAGCGAGCCGCGCCGCGCCGTGGAGGACTTTTCCTGTTTTCATTGCCTGCTCTCTTCAGTGGTCACTTGCATGGTTTGCTACACCACTTTGCTCAATAATTGACCACTGCGACTATACGCCTTGACCGACAAGTGTCAATACATTTGTATATACACTCGTATATTATAAGTCAGCCTGTAAAATATACTGCACATCCGTCAACTCACCTTGCCAAACCTCTTCCACCCCTTGAGGGACGTGCCAAGCGGCACTGGCAGACGTCGGCACCCACATACCTGACCGGCGTTGGTAATGGCAAAAGCGTCCCTCCCAGGGGCGTTTCTCATAGCCATCGTTAACCCAGCAAAACCGTTCGGGGGTGGACACCCGCGCGACCTCCCCTTCAGAATTAAAGTGAAAGCGCATGCTCACCGTGTGGCTGCCATCACTGAGTACTGCGACAGCCGAGCCCTTTTCCCCCTCCTGCCACACCAGACAATCGCTTGGTAAAAGCGCCTGTGGGTACCAAACCGCTTCAGCCAAATACCGTTGAAGCGCTGCTTCGGCGTGCTCATTGCTACCGCCGGCGTGGGCCAAAGGCAGCCCTATAAAATTCAGCTTGGAATAGGCCGCGCCGTCGTAGTAGCTATCGCGAATTTTTAGTGTCAACCCGAAGGCCAATTGCAATGTTGCCTGCCAGTCAAAGCCCGGAAACACCAATGTGGAGTGCTGCTGTGCAGAGAATACCCACCAACGTTGACGGTTCACATCGCTGCGCAAACGCCCACGCTGTTGTAATCGCACTGCGGCGTAGTCGCGGGATGCAGTCCCAAAACAGCGATCAAAATAGCGCTCGACAACCGCAGGCAAGGCCGCGTCTACTGGTCGCGAGTGCGGCATTTTTTTATGAGACGCAGCGGCATTTAACAGCTGCCGACGGCGGGCATTCGCTGTAAAAGCAAACATACTCTCAAGCCTCCCGGCAGCCTCTAGCCCATAATAATCGAAACGGCAAATACCAGCGGCGT
This sequence comes from Spongiibacter sp. UBA1325, assembly GCF_002306875.1. Lineage (NCBI taxonomy): Bacteria > Pseudomonadati > Pseudomonadota > Gammaproteobacteria > Cellvibrionales > Spongiibacteraceae > Spongiibacter > Spongiibacter sp. UBA1325. The sequence continues at coordinate 350,367 of NZ_DBTD01000006.1, read as the reverse complement.
CAGCAGACTCAACGCCACATTCATTGCCAGTATTCGCGTTAAACCGGCTGGCGTTGGCAAACCATGCCGAAGTCCGTGCAGTACCGGCAGCGCAAGCAGTAGAGGAATCACACAAAGCAGCGACGCAAACGGCAGGCCGAGGTGAGTGACGCCGGCCAGAACCGTTATCAGGCTAGCCGCAATGAATGCCCCGTACGCGCCAATACTTGCCTTCACACCATAGACCGACGGAAATTGCCTGCGGCCCACAGACTCATCGGCGCTGATATCCGGCAGCTGATTGAGTAAAAGTAGATTGTTGCTTAGAAAAAACGGCAACAGCGAAAGGTAAAAAGCCGTGTAGGAATATTGCCCTGTTAAAACATAATCCGTTCCCATCACCATAAGCGGGCCAAACGCCAAGCCAGGTGCAAGCAAGCATAACCAAGGGTGGCGATTAATCCACTGGGTATAGCTGATAATTGTGGCAACTCCCACAAGGCCAAGTGGCAGCAGCGCAAAGCCAGTTACCGCAACAAAATAACCACCGATCAATACTGTCAGGGCCAGGCAGAAACACGCGGCATACAACACGGCTGCTGCCGCTTCAGGCTGGACGACTAGCGAACCACTGCCGCCACTGAAGGGCGTTCGCTGAGTTTTTGCATCCAAACCACTTTTGAAATCAAAAAACTCGTTGAAGAGATTTACGCTGATATGTGCGGCCAGTCCCGCGACCATTACTAGGCTAAAATCGAAGTAGTCGACGCGCGCCAACCGGAGGCTCGCACTCGCGTAGCCCAGCAGTAGGCACACCGGCGTGAGAACCAGAAATGGCAAGCGCATTGATTGTCCTACCGCCTGAAATCGTTGATGCATCGTCACTCCCTAACCTCGCTAATTCCAAAAGCTGCGCAACGAAAGCTCGTCACATCACCTCAGCAATGTGCGCTGCTGCACAGCCTTTAGCATAACTTGTATTAGGGGTTTGAAGCAGCAAACCATACACGTTAGCCTCCTCGCGCTCGCCACTACGACTACCGTTACACGCTCCACAGGAGACAACATGACACTCACCCTGCGATTATTCGCCGCTGTTTTTGTTTTGCTACTCAGTGGCTGTGCTACGCACACCCCTCTCAACCTAATGGGTTACCACCCACACTACGAAGCGAATGTGGCCCCCCTGCCGCAAGCCAAAGCGCTAATTATTACCACTAGCCAAGCAACCCTTGGCGAGGGTGGCAAAGCCACTGGCGTATTTGGCTCAGAAATGACCGCGCCTTACTACCGCTTCACTGAGCATGGCCTCTCTGTGGATATGGCGAGTATTGACGGTGGCGAGGTTCCCATCGACCCGATTTCCTTTAAGTGGTACATCATCTCTGAAGATGACCAACGCTATCTTCACGATGCCGAGTTCCAACAAAAAGCTAAGCACTCCATCGCGATCGCCGACGTCAATATTAGTGACTACGATATTGTCTTTTTAGCTGGGGGCTGGGGCGCTGCATATGACCTGGGTTACTCGGAGGTACTCGGTGAAAAAATCACACAAGCTTACGCCGCCGCAACGCCCATTGGCGCAGTGTGCCACGGTCCGCTTGGCCTGCTAAAGGCACGGCGCCCTGATGGCAAGCTGCTGGTAGAAGGCTTGTCGCTCACCGCCGTTACCGACAAACAAATCGAAGAGCTCGGTATCACCGAAACGCCACAACACCCAGAGTCTGCATTACGAGCTGCTGGTGCGGCCTTTGAATCCAGCACAAGATTCTACGACCTGCTCGCCAATCACGTTGTGGTCGACGGTATAGTGGTTACCGGGCAGAACCAAAATGCCGGTTCAGAGGTCGCATTTGCCTTAATGGAATTGCTCCACAAACAGCGTCAAATGGACTCGAAATAGCCTTTACTGATAGGTCACCCCGCGGTGTTTCAACCAACCGTGGGGGTGCTTGCCTCTCGGGTCCTGATGCGTCCAGTGAATGACCCCGCCACGCCGATTCCATTCATACTCGCCATAAAAAGCGACCATATCACCGACCTTAAGGTCGTTTATGCGCGGTGCAAGATCAATATTGTGTGCGACGAGCAGAGTCTGCCCGGAAGCTAGACGTAAAATGAACCGTTGATGGCGACTGCCGTCGAGATCATCGCTTAACAACTTTTCTACCACGCCCTGCCCAGACAGTTGCAAATTCGACTGGCGATTCTCATAGGCGTGAAGAAATCGCTCATCGCTACCCTGTGCAACGTCATTGGTGTTGTTAGAAAAGCCAAAGGCCAGTGCAACCGTCGCGAACACCAGCACCCATATCAAACGCATGTGCTCTCCCCCTACGAATCCATCCTCTCGGGCTAGCCCTGGTGGCTAGAAGTCTGTCAAAACGCAGTATACACAGCCGCAAACGCCACAATTATCACCGTACTCACTTAGCGATGCCGATATTGACTTGGGCAGTACGCACGAGTCACCGCCGGTGATCGCAAACTAGCATGCTTGGTTTTACGACCGGAGACACGCTTGCGCCAGAGACGAAACGAAGACTGCTTCAGGGAGCGCCGCATCAGCTGTATTACCGCCGCCTCTGATAAACCGTAGTCGTTTTCTATCGCCTCGAAGGGAGTCCGATCCTCCCAGGCCATTTCGATAATACGCGATAAATCTTGAGGGCTCATAGTAGCAAAGACCAACAGACAGGTTTTGCTTATAAGCTGTTTAGCAACAAATGGATTTCCGAGCTAACGAAACCGCGGCACTAGCGGAACAGCCCGCCCGTGCCGCCATCACAAAACGAACTTACTCCCACTCAATCGTTGCAGGAGGCTTGCTCGACACATCGTAGGCCACGCGAGAGACATGGGCGATTTCGTTAATGATGCGATTGGAAACCGTCTCCAGTAGCTCGTAAGGCAGGTGCGCCCAGCGGGCGGTCATAAAGTCGATGGTTTCCACTGCTCGCAGTGCAATCACCCATTCGTAACGACGCGCGTCACCGACGACACCCACCGATTTCTGGGGGATAAATACCGCGAAGGCTTGGCTGGTTTTGTGGTACCAGTCGGCTTTGTGAAGCTCTTCCAAGAAGATGGCATCAGCTTCGCGCAGCACATCGGCATAGTCTTTTTTAACTTCGCCGAGAATACGTACGCCGAGGCCAGGGCCGGGAAATGGATGGCGATAGACCATGTCATAGGGCAGGCCCAGCTCCAAACCGATGCGTCGCACCTCATCTTTAAACAGCTCACGCAGCGGCTCGACTAACTCCATTGCCATATCATCGGGCAAGCCCCCGACATTGTGATGAGATTTAATGACGTGGGCTTTACCGGTTTTTGATGCCGCCGACTCAATAACGTCGGGATAGATGGTTCCCTGAGCTAAAAACGGTACGTCTTTAAGCTTGGCCGCTTCTTCGTCAAAAATTTCGATGAAGGTATTACCGATAATTTTACGTTTTTTCTCGGGGTCGGCCTCGCCCTGCAATTTGCTTAAAAAGGTTTGTTCGGCGTCAACACGGATGACCTTAACACCCATATTGTTGGCGAACATTTCCATGACTTGGTCGCCTTCATTTTTACGCAGCAGACCGTTGTCAACAAAGACACAGGTCAGCTGTTCACCGATCGCTTTGTGGAGCAGCGCCGCGACCACCGAGCTGTCGACACCGCCAGAGAGGCCAAGCAGGACCTTTTGGTCGCCCACTTGCTCACGTACGCGCTCAATGCCGTCCTGAATAATATTTGCCGGCGTCCACAAGGCCTCGCATCCACAAAGCTGGAGTACAAAGTGCTCAAAAATACGCTGGCCCTGCAGGGTATGCGTTACTTCCGGGTGGAATTGCACACCGTAAAACCGCTTCTCTTCGCACTGCATGGCGGCAATGGGGCACGATGGTGTCGACGCCAATACTTCAAACCCGTCGGGAAGCGCCACCACTTTGTCACCGTGGCTCATCCATACATCCAACAGCGCCTTACCCGACTCGCTGTCCATGTGGTCGGCAATATCAGCCGTTAACTGGCCGCGCGTTTCCACTCGAATTTGTGCGTAGCCAAATTCATGAACCGGCGACGCTTCGACCTTGCCACCCAACTGCTCGGCCATGGTTTGCATGCCGTAGCAGATCCCCAGTACTGGGATTCCCAGCTCAAATATTTTCTGCGGCGCACGCGGCGAGCCTGCCGCGGTCACCGACTCGGGGCCACCGGCCAGGATCACACCCGATGGACGAAATTCATCGATCTCTGCGTCTTCAATATCGAAGGCGCGAATCTCACAGTACACGCCGATTTCGCGGATACGGCGCGCAATTAACTGCGTGTACTGAGAACCGAAATCAAGGATCAGAATTCGGTGGGCATGAATATCGGGGCTGGACACGGCGTTCTCTCTATTCAGACTGAGGGGTAGTGTAAAAGGTGGGACGGGGACGCCGCAGGCGGCGCCCCATTACGACACTCAGGTCGGGTAGTTTGGTGCTTCTTTGGTGATACTAACATCGTGAACGTGGCTCTCATTCATGCCTGCAGCCGTCACACGTACAAACTGTGGTTTGCTGCGCATGGTCTCGATGTCCACGCTGCCGGTATAACCCATGGCGCTGCGCAAACCGCCCATCAGCTGATGCACGATAGCCGCCAGCGGCCCTTTATAGGGAACGCGACCTTCAATACCTTCGGGAACCAGCTTTTCCGCGCCGTCTTCAGCGCTCTGGAAGTAACGGTCACTGGAGCCTTGGGTTTTGGTCATGGCGCCCAGCGAGCCCATACCACGATAAGACTTGTACGTGCGGCCCTGGAAGAGCTCCACTTCGCCCGGCGCTTCTTCTGTGCCGGCAAACATTGAGCCCATCATCACCGCATTGGCGCCCGCCGCGACGGCTTTTGACAGGTCGCCACTAAAGCGGATACCGCCATCGGCAATCAGCGGCAGTCCGCTGTCTTTAAGTGCCGCCGCCACATTGGCAATAGCGCTGATTTGCGGAACGCCAATGCCGGTGACAATTCGCGTGGTACAAATTGAGCCAGGACCAATGCCGACTTTCACGGCATCGGCACCGGCTTCCAGCAGGGCTAAAGCCGCTTCGCCAGTGGCGATATTGCCGCCAATCACATCTACTTGAGGGTAGTGTTGTTTAATCCACTTAACCCGGTTAAGTACGTTCTTCGAGTGCCCGTGAGCGGTATCTACCACGAGTACATCCACGCCCGCAGCAACCAACGCCGCCACGCGGTCGTCAGTATCAGCACTGGTTCCTACAGAGGCGCCCACCCGCAACTGGCCAGAGCTGTCTTTACAGGCCAGGGGGTAGGTTTGCGCATTGTTCATATCTTTAACGGTGATCATCCCGGTCAGCTTGCCGGCATCGTTCACAACCAGAACTTTTTCAATGCGATGCTTGTGCAGTAACTCCCGGGCCACCGACATATCGTCGTTTTCATTAACCGTTACCAGCTTGGCCTTGGGGGTCATGATGGTTGAGACCGGCACATCCATTTGCTCTTGGAACAACACGTCACGGCTGGTGACGATACCTACCAAGTCGCCCTTATCGAGCACCGGTACGCCGGAAATTTTGTGACGGCGACGCAGCTCAAACAGTTCACTGATGGGAGCCGCCGCATCGATAGTAATCGGGTCTTTAACCACACCACTTTCATGTTTTTTCACCGCTCGAACTTCGTAAGCCTGCTGTTCGATGGTCATGCTCTTGTGGATGATGCCGATACCACCTTCTTGCGCCAGCGCAATGGCCAGACCACTTTCGGTGACCGTATCCATTGCAGCAGAAAGCAGAGGAATATTGAGGGTAATATTGCGAGTGAGTCGAGTGCGTAGACTGACGTCTTTGGCGGTTACTTCGGAGTAGCCGGGAAGAAGCAAAACATCGTCGAAGGTCAGTGCTTCTTGTGCGATACGTAACATAGAATGATTCCAATGCCGGTGGCTAGAATCTTGGCAATTTTAAGTGATGACAGCCCCCGAGTAAACCAATTTGACCCCGCAATAGCGCTATATCTTGATATGATTGCGCAATGACTACACAAGAACCCCCACAACAGCTCAGCGTCAGCCAACTCAACCGCCTCGCCAAGCAACTTTTAGAAGATTGCTTCGCTCAGGTGAGTGTTACTGGCGAGCTCTCCACCCTGTCGCGCCCCAGTTCCGGTCACTGGTATTTCACGCTAAAGGATGAGCGCGCACAGATCCGCTGCGCCTTCTTTCGCAACCGCAATATGCGGGTGAATTTTCAACCGCAACCGGGCCAGCAGGTGGTCGTTCGCGGTAAAGTCAGCCTCTATGAAGGGCGCGGCGACTACCAGCTTATTGTCGAGCACATGCAGCCCGCCGGTGCCGGTGCGCTGGCAGCGGCCTTCGAAGCACTCAAGGCAGAACTGCAGGCAGCCGGCTGGTTCGACCCGGCGCTGAAAAAGCCCCTGCCGCCGGCTATCAAGCACATTGCCATTATCACCTCACCCACAGGCGCCGCCCTGCAGGATATTGTCGCAGTGCTCAACCGGCGCTGGCCGGCAATGAAGGTCACCCTGCTGCCTGTGCTGGTGCAGGGCGAGCAGGCGGCCGGTCAAATACAACGTGCCATCGCGCACGCGAATCAGCTCGCCCGTTCAGCGTCGCATAACTTCGACTTGATCCTGCTGACACGCGGCGGCGGTTCACTGGAAGACCTCTGGCCCTTTAACGAGCGGGTGGTGGCCGAGGCCATCTACCAATCGGAACTGCTTGTGGTGAGCGCCGTGGGGCACGAAGTGGACTTCAGCATTGCCGACTTTGTCGCGGATGTGCGCGCCGCAACGCCGTCGGCTGCGGCGGAATTACTCAGCCCTGATCAAAGCGAGATCAATTCGAAGGTCCAGCTGCTGCGCGGCCGCCTGGTTCGGGCGCAGCGGCGACGCCTTCAGCATCAGCGTGAACAATTACAACAGTTGAACCGACGCATTCGCGACCCACGGAGCCGACTTAGAGAGCAAGCGCAACGGCTGGATGAACTTGAAATGCGACTGCGACGCCAGTGGCAAAGTAGCCAGCGCCAACGCCTGGCGCGTCTCGCGGGCCTACAACAACAAATGCTGCTGCTCAGCCCCGATCGGCAACAAGCGACACGGCTCAATGCCCTGACACAACTTCAAGCAAGGCTGCAGCGCAGCGTACAAGAGCAAATGCGACGCCGCGCACAACAATTACAGGCACTGCAGTCCCAGTTACGACAACTGGGCCCCGAGCAGACGCTTAGCCGTGGCTATGCGATTGTTCTCGACCAACAAGGCCGGGCAGTACGACGCGCCGCCGATCTTCAGCAAGGGCAGCGCTTGCGCGGGCGTTTCGCCGAGGGGCAAGTCGCCCTCACCGTGGATGATAGCGAGTGAGCCGACGGGGGTTACTCGCCGCTCCCGCATAACAAACGGATATCTTCACAGGACTCCCTTTCACCGCTGCGCAAAGGGAAGTCGCGGGCGGAAGCAAAGTGAAAACTCATTCGTTCAGCCCAGCGCGCGTCATCTAACAGGCGCGCCTCCGCCTGGGCATAGCCCGGCTCTCCCCGCTTTTTCAGCCATCGATCAAACCACGCAACAGTGTATTCGGTAATCATCGGGCGCGCCCAACCGCCCTCACAGCGATTATTATCCGTACTTGGGCACCAAGAACTTGCGGGCAAGGTCGGCCCCAATGAGTAATCCAAGTGCGTCGTACCGGCAATAGTGACACTCACCACAGGAACAGACGCCGCCTGCCATTGTTTAAAGGCATTTTTATGCCCATCCCGATCCGGATCGGTGACCAATGGTATCGGCGTAAAGCCGTATTCCGACTTAAAACTCAGCGCAGGCTTGTGGGCAACCACTGCCGGGAAGTCACTACCACCGAAGGCGTCGGTAATGGCATTGGTACTGCCAGGCGGCAGCTGCACACTGGTGATGGTGGCGTTATTGCCAGTGTCGGTATAACCCAGGGCATCCCAGGCCACCACCACATCGACCGGGTTTTCCGAGCTCAGCAGACCCGGCCAGTTTTCAGCACCCGGCGCGCCGTAGGCCTGCACCCAGGTCACACCAGCAGCGCCGTAGGAGTGTCCAGCTATCCCAATGCGCTCACGGTCGACAAAGGCGTGAAAGGGGTTAAACGCGCGAGTCTCGGTTGGGTAACTACCCGCGCAACGCACTTCATGGGGGTAGTGCAGCGCTGGGCGCGATAAAATAAAGTCGATATCGTTGACCAGGCCCTGGTAAAACACATGGCCATTAATGTTGCCGCCCTGCTCCGCCGAATTTGGCGTTGCCATGTCCGACGCGCCCTGCCCGCGAGGATCGCTGGTCAGTACAACATACCCCGCTCGCACTAGGGCCTGCGCCGCCCACCAGTAAAGCTGCTCGCCTGCCTGCACGGAGCCATTTTTAATCACGACAACAGGCGCCCGCTCTCCAGCCTGCAGCGCGCGTGGCCGCCACACCCGCCCGCTGATGCGTGCGCACCCTTCATCGTAATAGACGACGGGCTCGACAACGGCTTCTTGCTCGTAGAAGGTCCGACCATCCGGGCCATCGACACCGGGGTAGCGGAACGGGTCACCAACGCAGGGCCCCGTTCCTGCAGAACAAAGCGGCGTAAGCGGCGTGGTGCCCTGAGTGGGTGGCAAGCTCCAGCTCGGGTCCTCGGCAATGCGGGCTAGCATCGCCAAGCGGTTAGCGTTTTCCTGCGTTTGAGAACGAATAACAAAACCTGGGGCGAGCTGCTCGACATTGGCCTCCAGCGTTCGCGCATGATTTTCCAGCTCGCACTGCAACCAGTCAGCCGACGGATAGGCCGCAAGATCGCAGCGTGTATCAACACTGTGGCGCTGTATAAGATTCGCCGCCCCCTGCTCAGCCTGGCTGGGCGACGACCCACTGTTGCCACCGCCGCAGGCACTGACAATCACCACGATTAAAGCGAGCGGTATTGCTCCTAAGCCCCGCATATTACCCCCTGATTATTATTTGTTTTACTGCAACAGAAACGAAAACGGCGCCACTATGGGCGCCGCTGGCATCGAGCTCATCATCCTGGTGAATATGAGCAGACCCTAGTAGCTCTCTGGCAGCCTCTTCTTGAGAATGATATGTCGACCTTCCACTTCGATATAGTCACCGATGGTCAGGTCTTTGAGAATACGCGCCACCATTTCCCGTGACGAGCCCACTCTGTCGGCGATCTCTTGTTGGGTGAGTTTCTCATTAATCTTCATTTGCCCTTCTTCACCGTGGGGCTCGGCCAATCCGGTGAGCACCTTCACCACGCGGCCATAGACGTCCTGCAAAGCCAGACTTTTCACATCATTGGTTAACTTGCGAATACGGCGCGTCAGATTCTTGTTCAAAATACGAGTGATGTTCGGATGCATATCCATAATGGCTTTGAAATCTTCCTTGTAGATAATGCGCACCTGCGTTGCATCCATGGCACGTACCGACGCCGACCGGCGATCATCGTCCAGCAGGGCCAGCTCACCAAAATAGTCGCCCGACTCAAGTATATTCAGCACAAAGTCTTTACCACTTTTGTCGCTGCAGTAGACTTTTACCCGGCCGGTTTCGACGACATACAGAGAGTCCGCCACGTCACCTTCGTGAATCAGTACGGTGTTTTTTGCAAACTCACGAAGAATACTGGTATCGCGCAAAAGCTTGAGTTCATCTGGCGACAAACCGTCAAACAGATCTACGTTTTCGATACTCATTGCCACACTCCAGGCCCAAAATTTTTATTGGCAACACTATAGCATAGCTGCGCAAGTTGCTGTCTAGCTTGAAGTTATCGCTGAGAATCAGGTCGCAAAGTGCAAGCAATGGGAAGGAGTGGGTGCCGGCAAGCCGGCACCCTAGGGCTTAGCCTTGTGATTCCGGACGCATGTGGGGGAACAATAAAACGTCGCGAATTGACGGCGAATCGGTAAACAGCATCACCAGTCGGTCGATGCCTATCCCCTCTCCAGCGGTCGGTGGCAGGCCGTATTCCAAGGCGGCGATATAGTCAGCATCGTAGTGCATTGCTTCGTCGTCGCCGGCATCTTTCTCGGCCACTTGCGCCATGAATCGCTCAGCTTGATCTTCTGCGTCATTCAACTCGGAGAAGCCATTGGCGAGCTCGCGACCACCCACGAAAAACTCAAACCGGTCAGTCACAAAGGGATTGTCGTCGCTGCGACGGGCCAGCGGCGATACCTCGGTGGGGTATTCGGTGATAAACGTGGGTTGATCCAGCTTGTGTTCAACCGTTTCTTCAAAGATCTCAATTTGGATCTTGCCCAGCCCCCAGGAGTCCTTAACCTCGATGCCAAGGCCTTTGGCAATGGCTTTGGCCTGCTCCATATCGGCTAACTGCTCGGCGCTGATCGACGGGTTGTATTGCAGCACGGCATCAAAGACCGACAGTCGGGTGAACGGCTTGCCAAAGTCGTAGTCGCTGCCCTGGTAATGCAAGCACGTGGTGCCCAATACTTCCTGAGCAACGTGGCGCAACATTGCCTCAGTCAGGTCCATCAAGTCTTTGTAGTCAGCATAGGCCTGATAAAACTCGATCATAGTGAATTCGGGGTTGTGGCGCGTCGACAAGCCCTCATTGCGGAAGTTACGGTTGATTTCAAACACCCGCTCGAGCCCGCCAACCACCAAGCGCTTGAGATAAAGCTCGGGCGCAATACGCAGGTACATATCGAGGTCGAGCGCATTGTGATGCGTCACAAACGGCCGCGCAGTGGCACCACCGGGAATCACCTGCATCATCGGGGTTTCAACTTCGACAAAGTCTTTCTGCTGCAAAAAATTACGGATCGAGCTGATCATCTTAGAACGAATCGCGAAGGTGCGACGCGACTGCTCGTTCATAATCAGGTCGACATAGCGCTGCCGATAGCGCATTTCCTGGTCTTGAAGGCCGTGGAATTTGTCGGGCAGTGGACGCAACGACTTGGTTAGCAATCCGCCGTCTTCCATATACACATACAGATCGCCCTTACCAGATTTGTGCACCGGCCCCTTGGCAAAAATAATGTCGCCGATATCCCAGCTTTTAATCTCTTCAGTCAGCGCTTCAGGCAGTTTTTTCTTATCGATATAAGTCTGGATTCGGCCAGACATATCTTGCAGCACCATAAACGGGCCACGCTTGGCCATAATACGACCGGCAATCGCGGCATGCCTGTCCAGCGCTTCAAGCGCCGCCTTGTCGTGCTCACCCAGCTCTTCTTGCAGTTGCTGGGCGTAAGCATCGCGTCGGAAGTCGTTAGGAAAGGCATTGCGCTTTTCGCGAATCGCCGCCAACTTGGCGCGGCGCTCAGCAATCAGGCGATTTTCTTCCTGCCCGGCTTCCTGGGCTTGCGTGTCGTTCTGCTGTTCAGACATCTGTGTTTCCTTTGGTCGGGCCCGCAATCGGGCCGCGTCATCTCATTGGCTAGGGTGCCGGCCTTATAAGCCAGATTTCAGGCTCGCTTCGATAAACAGGTCAAGGTCGCCATCGAGCACATTGTTGCAATTGCTGGTTTGTACATTGGTGCGCAGGTCTTTAATACGCTGGTCGTCGAGCACGTAGGAGCGTATCTGGCTGCCCCAGCCAATATCTGACTTGCTGTCTTCCAGTGCCTGGGCCTCGCTATTGCGTTTTTGCAGCTCCATTTCATAGAGCTTGGCCTTCAACATTTTCCAAGCGTTGTCGCGGTTTTGATGCTGGGAGCGCTCGCTCTGACACTGCACAACGGTATTAGTAGGCTCGTGCGTTAGGCGAACCGCAGAGTCGGTCTTGTTAACGTGCTGACCACCTGCACCACTGGCGCGGTAGGTATCCGTGCGCACATCCGAAGGATCGATATCAATTTCGATATTGTCGTCGATCTCCGGCGAGACAAACACCGAACAAAACGATGTGTGGCGGCGGTTGCCCGAATCAAAGGGCGACTTGCGAACCAGGCGGTGAACGCCGGTCTCGGTGCGCAGCCAACCGAAGGCATATTCGCCCTGAATATGGATAGTTGCACTTTTGATCCCCGCCACTTCGCCGTCAGAGACCTCAACCAGTTCTGCTTTGAAGCCTTTGTCTTCGCACCAGCGCAAATACATGCGCAGCACCATATTGGCCCAGTCTTGGGCTTCGGTGCCGCCGGAACCTGACTGAATATCCAAATAACAGTTGTTGGGGTCCATTTCACCGGAGAACATACGGCGGAATTCCAGTTTGGCTAGCACCCCTTCCAGGCGTTCTATATCGCCCTGCACGGCCTCAATGGTGTCTTCATCGTTCTCTTCCGCTGCCATATCGAGCAGTTCAGATGCGTCGCCAATGCCTGCATCTAACTCATCGATGGCGCCCACCACTCCCTCCAGGTTGGCGCGCTCGCGGCCAAGCTCCTGGGCACGGGCAGGGTCGTCCCACACCGCGGAATCACCGAGCTCCAGCTCGACCTCAGTTAGGCGCTCTTTCTTGTTAGCGTAGTCAAAGATACCCCCTAAGCGTATTGGTACGCTCAGTCATATCCTTAAGGGCATTGCGCAGGGGATTAATTTCTAGCATGGATAGTATCCGGACCACGTGAAAAGGCGGGCATTTTACCCGATGCGTCGCGCGGCGGAAAGCTGGCCGGCATTATGCGCCAGCGCAGGGGCGCAGATGCTCAACCAGTAATTGCAGTGACAGGCGATCACGCCAGAGATTGCTATCTAGCTTGTACACCACCTCCACCTCCGTTACCGCCGGGTCTGGCCACAGGTTGAGGTCGACATTAAACGCAATGGCGTCAATGATCGCCTGCTTGTCATGGCGAGGTGCGAGCGTCATTTTTAAATGCCGCTCGCCGACAAGGCGCTGCTGAACCAGGGTAAATACACCGTGAAACAATGGCTCGGGAAAGCCCTGACCCCACGGCCCGGCACTGCGCAGCAGCTCTGCATTTTCGAGTTTAAGTTCTGTCGGGCCCAGCTCGCCGTCGCTGTGAACCACCGCCTCGAGCTGATCGTCACTAAGCTGCTCACGAACGGCGTCAACAAAGGCATCGCTAAAGGCGTCAAAGTCTTTTTCCGCCAAGCTCAACCCCGCCGCCATGGCGTGGCCACCAAACTTACTTAACATCTGCGGGTGACGTTTTGCGACCCTGTCCAAAGTATCGCGCATATGCAGGCCGGGAATAGAACGGGCAGAGCCTTTGATTTCACCGTTGTCGGCCTCGGCAAAGGCGATTACCGGACGGTGAAACTGCTCTTTGATCCGCGAGGCCAAGATCCCCACAACGCCCTGGTGCCACGTTGGATCATACAAACACAATCCCGCCGGAACCTTACTGGCGTCTAGCTGCAAATGCGCCAATGCGCGCATGGCGTCGTCTTTCATGCTCTGTTCTATGCTGCGACGCTCTCGATTGAGGTCATCCAGTTCGGCGGCCAAGTTCAGGGCTTGCGTCGCATCGTCGGCCAGCAGACAGCGAATGCCCACCGTCATATCATCCAGCCGGCCCGCCGCATTCAAACGCGGCCCAACGGTAAAACCGAGGTCACTGGCGACCAAGCGCGCGGGCTCCCGCCCGGCAACTCGGAGTAAAGCACTAATTCCCGGGCGGCAGCGCCCGGCGCGAATTCGCCGCAAGCCCTGCTCCACTAAAACCCGGTTTGCCTGACTCAACGGCACCACATCAGCGACCGTGCCCAGCGCCACGAGGTCGAGCAGCTCAGCAAGATTGGGCCCCTTGCCATCGCGAAAGTTACCGCGCTCTCGCAGCGCCGCCCGCAATGCCAGCAGCACGTAAAACATCACACCGACGCCAGCCAATGATTTATCTGGGAAGTCACAGCCGGGTTGATTGGGGTTCACAATCGCCAGTGCGTCTGGCAGCTGGTCGCCGGGCAGGTGGTGGTCGGTCACGATAACGGGAATACCGGCCTGCGCCGCCGCGGCAACACCGTCGATACTGGAGATGCCATTGTCGACGGTGATGATGATATCAGGGCGGCGCTCGGCTGCGACAGCAACAATCTCCGGGCTCAGGCCATAGCCGTATTCAAAGCGATTGGGGACCAAAAAATCGACGTCGGCGGCGCCCAACATTCGCAAGCCGAGCAACGCCAAGGTTGTACTGGTGGCGCCGTCGCAGTCGAAGTCACCAACCACTAACAAGCGCTTACCCTCACTGATTGCCTCAACCAGCGCTGATACAGCCGCGTCCATGCCCTTCATAGTGGGTGCAGGCAAGGCATCCAAACCGAGCTTGGCCTGCTCGTCGGACACTACGCCGCGCACGGCATACAGCCGAGACAAAAGGGGCGGTAATGATGGCAGCGCCACCGTCGCATCTGCGACGGCGGCTCTTTCAACGATACGCGGGAAGCGACTCACGTTTAGGCGCGAATATTCTTTGCCATAAAGCTGTGAACGCTCGACATGTCGTTGTCGATCACTTCGTAACGCTCATCAAGGTCGAAAAGGTCTGCCATATGATGCGGCAACGCGGGCGCACTGGGATAACCGGCTTTCATTACCGCTTCAGGGAATTTCGCTGGGTGCGCAGTAGCGAGCGTCACCATTGGTACGCTGAGGTCGCGCCAGCAATCGCGCGCGGCTTTAACACCAATTGCCGAATGCGGGTCAAGCAGGTACTCGCTGTCGTCGTAGACGCTGGCGATGGTGGCCACGGTTTCTTCATCGCTGGCACTGGCACTGGCGAACAGTTCGCGCACGCGCTCAAACGCGGCGGCGGGAAGAGATACCGTCTCGGTATTCATTCGTTGCATCAGGTCGGCGATGGCCGCACCGTCGCGGTCAAAGCAGTCGAACAGCATCCGTTCGAAGTTGCTGGATACGACAATATCCATACTGGGCGACAATGTGTGCTGCAAATCGTGCTTTTCAAACTGATTGCCGCTAATCACCCGGTGCAGAATGTCGTTTTGATTCGTTGCCACCACCAATTGGTCGATGGGCAGTCCCATCTGCTTGGCGAGGTAGCCGGCATAGATGTCGCCAAAATTACCCGTCGGCACAGAGAAACTGATTTTGCGATCTGGCGCGCCCAATGCAAAAGCGGCGTAGAAGTAGTAGACGATCTGCGCCATGATGCGCGCCCAGTTAATGGAGTTCACCGCTACCAGCTGGCGCCCCTCAGGCAAAAAGCTCTGATCCGCAAAACTCGCTTTCACCATGGCCTGGCAGTGATCAAAGTGCCCTTTCAGGGCGATGTTGTGAATATTGTCGCCCTGCACTGTTGTCATCTGGCGGCGCTGCACCTCCGACACGCGTTGGTAGGGATGCAGAATAAAAATGTCGACGTTTTCACAGCGTTTTACACCCTGAATCGCCGCCGAACCGGTATCACCTGACGTGGCGCCCATTACAACGACTTTTTGCTGGCGCTTCTCCAGCACATAATCCAGCAGGCGTCCCAACATCTGCAATGCAAAGTCTTTAAAAGCCAGGGTCGGCCCCTGGAACAGTTCCAACACCCATTCGTTTTGACCCAGCTGCACCAGTGGCGCTACGGCCGGGTGCCTGAAGTCCGAATAGCTATCGTCGATAATCGCTTTGAGATCGGCATCGGGAATGCTGCCCGCAACAAAGGGCTGAACAATTTCAAAGGCCAGCTCGGTGTAGCTTAACGACGACCACGCCGCAATTTGCTCGCGGCTATAGGTCGGCAGGGACTCCGGCACGTAAAGACCGCCATCCGGCGCCAAGCCGGTAAGCAGTACGTCTTCAAAATTGAGGGCGGGCGCCTGGCCACGGGTGCTGATGTATTTCACGTTACTAACTCTTCATGGAATGTGGGGACTGCGCCCGAAGGCGCAGTGTAGCGGCGATACTTAGCCTGCCAGTGACTCAACGCGAATACGCGTTACTTCACCAACAATACCTTCCAGTCCTTCAATACGGCTGACTGCGGCAAACAACTTGCTCTCTACGGTGCGGTTGGTAAGGATAATCACCGGAACTAAATTCGCGTCCTCGGCTGGCTGCTTTTGAATCAGCGCTTCAATGCTAATGCCGTCGTCGCTGAGAATCTGCGCCACTTTAGACAGTACGCCGGGCTTATCGAGGGCCGACATGCGCAAGTAGTAGGCGGTTTCCACATCGTCTATCGGCAGCACAGGATGATCGCTCAATGACGTGCGCTGGAATGACAGGAAAGGCACCCGGTGGTGTGGTTCGGCGCTGAGTGTACGCGCGACATCCACAACATCGGCGACAACCGCTGATGCCGTGGGTTCGCTACCGGCACCCGCACCGTAATACAAGGTTGGACCAACGGCATCCGATTGCACCAGTACGGCGTTCATTACACCGTTTACGTTCGCGATCAGGCGCTTTTCTGGAATCAGTGTGGGATGAACGCGCAGTTCAATGCCTTTTTCGGTATCGCGGGCAATACCCAAATGCTTGATGCGATAACCCAGCTCTTCGGCGTAGACCACATCTTCCTGGGCGATCCGGCTAATTCCCTCGGTATATACCTTGTCAAATTGCAGCGGGATACCAAAGGCCAGAGACGCCAAAATCACCAACTTGTGTGCGGCATCTATGCCCTCAACGTCGAAGGTCGGGTCTGCCTCGGCGTAGCCCAGGGCCTGAGCCTCGGCCAGTACGTCGTTGAAGTCGCGCCCTTTGTCGCGCATTTCAGTGAGAATAAAGTTTCCAGTGCCGTTGATAATGCCCGCGAGCCACTGCACTTTATTCCCTGCCAAGCCTTCGCGCAGTGCTTTGATAATGGGAATACCGCCGGCAACTGCGGCTTCAAAGGCAACCGTAACGCCCTGTTGGGCAGCCGCTTCAAAAATTTCGTTCCCGTGCTCGGCAATCAAGGCCTTGTTGGCGGTCACCACGTGTTTGCCATTGGCAATGGCTTTCAATACCAATTCCTTGGCAACAGTGGTCCCGCCAATCAACTCAACCAAAATATCGACATTGGGGTTTTCTGCAACGGCAAAAATGTCGCGGTTAATGGCCACATCACCCGTATCACAATTGGGGTTGTCGCGACGCGCACCAATTTCAGTTACCACAATATCGGCACCGACACGGGCAGCAATCTCCGCTGCGTTGCGCGTTAATACTGCGTAAGTACCGCTGCCAACGGTACCCAGACCACATATACCTACTCTGACCGGACTCACCGCCACTCCTTTTAAAACTCAATTATTAGCGCGCCGCACATAAGCGCGGCGCTACGAACTGCCCATTTTATGTCAGGATGGGGGCCTAGCGCCATGCTGAAGCGCCAGAGATACGACCAGAGCCCCTCTATTCCTACTTATTGACGATTTCTCAGCGCAGCGCTTGGGGAATCAGCTGATCAGCCGGGCGGTAGCCGGGAATCAGGGCGCCGTCCTCAGTGACGATCGCCGGTGTCCCGGTCACGCCAAGCTGCTGACCCAATTCATACTGGCCAATGATCGGCGTTTGGCACTGCTTATTCGCAATGGGGCGGCGGGCCTTGAGGGCATCCATCGCCGCGACGCGGTCGTCGGCGCACCAGGCGGATACCATTTTGTTGAATGTTGGCGTGCCAACACCCTGACGGGGATAGGCAAGATAGCGCACCTCGATACCACTGGCATTCAGGGCGGGCACCTCTTTATGCAGCTTTTGGCAGAAGCCACAATCCACATCGGTAAATACATACAGCGCGCCTTTTGTTTCCCCTTCCGGGCTAAATATAATCATATCTTCCCGCGGCACTTTGGAGAGCAAGGCCTTGCGCTGGGGCTGCAAGCGGCGCTCGGCGATATCCTCAATGCCATTCGCCGTCAGCTCATACATTTTACCCGCAACAATATACTTGCCGTCGGCGCTCGCATAGACCGTCGGCCCATTGGTCATTTCAACGCGATACACCCCGGGCATCTCGCTACTTTCTACGCCGCTGACCTGTAAATCGGGGCGAGAACTCTTAAACGCACTGCGAATCGCTTGCTCAGCCGCCTTATCAATAAAGGTCGCGGTCTTGGCAGGCTCGGCGTAGGCCACCCCAAAAAAAGTTGAAGCAGCTATTACTGACGCGAATAGAGCGCGCGAAATCAATACTCGGGGGCTATACATAGTCAACGAAAAATCTCCGTACGGAAGGTGTGAAGGCGGTCATCATATACCATTGAGAACCCAGAGAAAGCGCCAAGTTCAACCGCGCGGGTGATGCGCGCGATGCAAAGCCTGCATTCGCTCTCTGGCAACATGGGTGTATATCTGCGTGGTGCTCAAGTCACTGTGACCGAGCAGCAGCTGAACAACCCGCAGGTCAGCACCATGATTCACCAGATGTGTGGCAAACGCGTGACGCAGCGTATGCGGTGAAATACTTGAGCGAATGCCGGCGCGCTGCGCGTAAAGCTTCACGCGGTGCCAAAACGTTTGTCGGGTCATCACCTGACCCCGGCGACTGGGGAACACCACGTCCGACTCGCCATCCGCCAACAACTGTGGCCGTCCGCCACGCAAATATGCTTGTAAGCAGTGCAGAGCCTCCTCCCCCATTGGCACCAGGCGCTCCTTGTTGCCCTTGCCGGTCACTCGCACCACGCCCTGCTCCAGGCCCAACTGCGAAAACCGCAAGCTCACCAGCTCGCTGACTCGCAGGCCGGCAGCATACAGTAGCTCCAGCATTGCCCGGTCACGCTGCTCGATCGCAATATCGTCGTCGGGCTGCGCAAGCAAGGCCTCAACATCAGCCTCACCCAAGGATTTAGGTAGCGGCCTCCCTAACTTGGGCGCTTCAATATTGACAAGCGGATCTTCCTGAAGGCGCCCCTCCCGCAGCTGATAACGGTAAAACCCCCGCAGGCAAGAAAGCAAACGTGCAGTACTACGGGCAGATTTGCCCTTGCCGCGCTGCTCGGCCAAATAATCCAGCGCATCGGCGCGACCACATAGCAGCACGCCACTGCCCCGCTGAGCGAGCCAATAGGACCATTGGTATAGGTCGCGGCGGTAAGACTGCAAGCTGTTATCGCTAAGCCCTTTCTCTAGCCACAGCGCGTCAATGTAGCGGTCTATGGTTGGCTGATCCTGATCACTGGCCTGCTGCGCCATGAACTCCTCCTCGGTCGTCAGCCAGATTCTATCTCGCCAATGGACGGCGCCACCAGCCAGACACAAAAAAGGCAGCCAGTGGCTGCCTTTTCGGAGATGCGAAAACCGTATTACGACTTGGTTGCCAGCTTCTCTTTGATACGAGCTGAACGACCGCTGCGCTCACGCAAGTAGTACAGTTTAGCTTGGCGAACATCACCGCGACGCTTAACCTGAATGCTGTCGATCAGCGTGCTGTAAGTTTGGAAAGTGCGCTCAACGCCAACACCGTGAGAAATCTTGCGAACGGTGAAAGAAGAGTTTAACGCGCGGTTTTTCTTGGCGATAACAACACCTTCAAAGGCCTGCAGACGCTCGCGGTTACCTTCTTTAACCTTTACCTGAACGACAACGGTGTCACCGGGGCTGAATTCCGGCAGCTCTTTGGCGGTCTGCTCCGCTTCCAGCTCGGCGATAATTTTGTTGGTGCTCATGGCATGCTCCTGAAATAAAAGTTGGTAGCTTCACAGCTAGCTGTCAATTAGTCGTTACGCTCGCGAAGGTACTCCGCCAGCAGTGTGTTTTCCTCGTCGCTCAGCTCTCTCGATTCGAGCAAGTCCGGGCGCCGTACAAACGTTCGACCCAGCGCCTGCTTTAAGCGCCAGCGTCGTATGGCTCCGTGATTGCCGCTAAGCAATACCTCTGGAACCACATCTTCCCCATACACCTCGGGTCGGGTGTAATGTGGGCAATCTAACAACCCCTCTGCGAAGGAGTCCTGTTCCGCCGACTGCTGATGGCCCAACACGCCCGGCAGCAAACGACTCAAGCCGTCTATCATCACCATCGCAGCTAGCTCGCCACCGCTGATGACATAGTCACCAATAGACCACTCTTCGTCGATCTCACGTTCAATCAAGCGTTCATCAACGCCTTCATAACGCCCGGCTAATAGGATCAACGCATTTTCTTGCGCCAGCTCCTGCAAGCCGCTTTGATCTAACTTTCTACCCTGCGGCGACAGATATACCGTCTTCGCCGGCTTGGCAACCGTTTCGCGCGCTGCCTGCAACGCCTTGCTTAACGGTTCTGGCATCATCACCATACCTGGGCCGCCACCGTAGGGGCGATCATCAACCGTTTGATGGCGATCTTCCGTAAACGACCGCGGGTTGATGCAGCTAAGGTTTAACACCCCTTTTTGTACTGCTCGTCCGGTGACACCATAATCGCTGATCGCGCCGAACATTTCTGGGAACAGGGTTACCACTGCGATATCCATTCTGCCCCCATCACGCGCCACGTTCACTGCGCGTTAGAACTCCGGGTCCCAATCGACAGTAATCGTGCCGCTTTGCAGGTCTATATCCTGCACAAAATCACCCGGCAAGTAAGGGATCAACCGTTCTCGATCGTCGAGGCTTCCCTCACACCGTCGCACCACCATTACATCATTGGCGCCGGTTTCGATCATATGATCCACCGCACCCAACAGTTGCTCCGAAGCGATAACCTTCAAACCCACTAATTGGTGCCAGTAAAACTCATTTTCAGCCAGGCTTGGCAACTGCTCTGCCAAAATCCCCAGCTCAAGCCCGCAATACTCCCGAGCCAACTCGCGGTCGTCGACACCCTTAATATGGGCTACGATGCCCTTACCATGACGCCGACATTCGTCGAGTTCGATCTCCTGCCACCGGCCCTTTTTGCGCAGCTGGTAGTCAGAGAAATCCAGAAAATTCTCAAGCGGGTCGGTAAAGGAATGTATCTTTACCCACCCTTTTACCCCGTATACCGTCGAGATTTTCGCTATGACGACTGGTGAAGACGAGGTAGACACCCAGCTTACTCGGCTGCAGGTGCTTCTTTGATCAGCTTAGCAACGCGGTCAGACAGCTGAGCGCCTTGAGCAACCCAGTGCTCAACGCGAGCGGTGTCTACACGCAGACGCTCTTCGTTACCACGGGCAACAGGGTTAAAGAACCCAACGCGCTCAATGAAACGACCGTCACGTGAAGTGCGGCTGTCAGTGACTGTCAGGTGGTAGAAGGGGCGCTTTTTAGAGCCGCCACGTGCCAAACGAATAGTGACCATTCTTGTATCAGTTCCTAGCTTTTGGGCAGCGGCGTTGACCGCTACTGCGAATTTTTGATCCTGTTAACGACCCGGAGCCGTAAAGGCGCGGAATTATAAGGGAAAGTGTATGCATTTGAAACAGCTGATACACTTTTTTCCCTCTGCGGTGATGATCACCCCACCACCCTGCCAGGCCGTCACCGTAAAATGCGGGCAAGCGCTTGATTATAGTGCAGTTCTCGGCAGCTCCGGACTACATTCCGGGGAAGCGGCCACCGCCACCGGGGGGCATCATCCCGCCCATACCGCGCATCATATTGGTCATGCCGCCCTTTTGACCCATTTTTTTCATCATCTTGGCCATTTGCTTGTGCTGTTTAAGCAGGCGGTTCAGATCCTGGATCTGGGTGCCGGAACCCGCCACGATGCGCTTCTTGCGCGACCCATTGAGAAGATCCGGATTGCGGCGCTCGGCTGGCGTCATCGAATTGATGATGGCTTCCATGCGCGTAAACATTTTGGTATCGATCTGGCTTTGCGCCATCTGCGCCATATTGCCCATCCCAGGCAACTTATCCAGCATGCCGGTAAGGCCGCCCATGTTTTGCATTTGCTGCAGCTGGTCGCGAAGATCCTCAAGATCGAACTTCTTCCCTTTTTTGATCTTCTTCGCCAATTTTTCGGCTTTCTGCTTATCGAGCTTGGCTTCCGCCTCGTCGATCAGGGAGAGAATATCCCCCATTCCCAGAATTCGTGATGCCACACGATCCGGGTGGAAGGGGTCCAGAGCGTCGGTTTTCTCACCCACCCCCAAGAATTTGATGGGCTTGCCGGTAATATGTCGCACCGAAAGCGCCGCACCACCGCGGCTATCCGCGTCGGCCTTGGTGAGAATAACCCCGGTAAGCGGCAGCGCTTCGCCGAAGGCCTTGGCGGTATTGGCCGCATCCTGACCGGTCATGGCGTCAACCACGAACAGCGTCTCTGTGGGCGTAATCGCCGCGTGCAACTCTTGAATCTCTGTCATCATGTCGGTGTCGACGTGCAAACGACCCGCCGTATCGACGATCACCACATCGTAGAAGCGCAGCTTTGCCTCGGCGAGCGCTGCCTTGCCGATATCCACGGCTTTTTGCTCGGTGGTGCTCGGAAAGAAATCGACACCAACATCTCCGGCCAGGGTCTCCAGCTGCTTGATGGCCGCCGGCCGATAGATATCGGCACTCACGACCAATACTTTCTTCTTCTCTTTTTCCTTTAAGTATTTTGCCAACTTACCAACCGAGGTGGTTTTACCCGCACCCTGCAGGCCCGCCATTAGGATGACTGCCGGCGGCTGAGTGGAAAAATCCAAGCCTTCGTTTTTATCGCCCATGATGTGTTCCAGCTCTTGCTGGACGATTTTCACGAACATTTGCCCCGGGCTCAGGCTCTTGCTTACCTCCTGACCCACCGCGCGTTGTCGCACCGCCTCGACAAAGTCCTTCACCACAGGCAGCGCGACATCAGCCTCAAGCAATGCCATGCGCACATCGCGCATCGCATCTTTTATATTGTCGTCGCTAAGGCGAGCCTGACCGGTAACATGGCGCAGGGTTTGCGATAAACGTTCGGTGAGATTTTCAAACATGCCATCAACTCTCTGAAGTCGGAAATGCGCTTGTACTGTAAGCCGTATCGACAGGCTGCAGTGAACACGCTTACAATCAGCCCACGCATAGAACGCAGCGGGCCGACAGAAAGACGCGGAAGTATAACCGAGTCACTGCCCAGACCCAAAACGCAGACAGGGAATCCGGCAAAGCCGAGTACATGAACATTGCAAGCAGCCTGATAGCAGTCCTTCTATACTTCTTTGCCACTGGCGCGCAGGCGAGGCGCCTTCGCCTTGGCAACGGCCAACAACTCAGCCGCGGCGCACTGTGCTTCGGCGCGATAGCTATTACAGCCCATTTTGTGGCAGCGGTAAGCGCCATTGCCACCCCCATGGGCGCAGACCTGGGGCTGTCGCAGCTGTTTTCGCTCCTCACCGGCCTGATTTGCGCGATCACTCTCGGGGCCAGTCTTCGCCGACCAATACACAACCTACTGCTGGCGCTGTTCCCCCTGGCCATTCTCGCCATTACTCTGGAGTTACTTCTCCCGGGTCAGCAAGTTGGCGAAAAGCACTCTGCAGGCATGTACAGCCACATTATTTTATCAATATTGGCGTACAGCATGCTCACCATCGCCGCCGTTCAGGCGCTGGTGCTGGCCAGCCAGGACCGCATGCTGCGCCAGCACCAGCTTCGCGGCTTGCCCAGCTTTATGCCGCCACTGCAAACCATGGAGAGCATGTTGTTTGAGCTGGTTGCCGCGAGCTTCCTGCTGCTAACGGCGGCCATTGGCACCGGCGTGGTATTCGTCGATGACCTGTTAGGTCAGAACCTTGCCCATAAAACGCTGTTTTCCATCATGGCATGGCTGCTGCTCGGCGTGCTTATTGGTGGGCGGCTCGCCCTCGGCTGGCGTGGCCGCACAGCGATTCGCTGGACACTGTGGGCCTTCGCCTTCCTGCTACTGGGTTATCTTGGCACCAAAATCGCCCTGAGCTTGATTACCAGCCCCTAACTTATGAGCCTGGCGGCTTGTGCTGCAGGCGGTTTTTCTTCAAGATTGGCACTGATTTTTTTCTCGGGAGTTTAGGGCTTTTTGAACGAGGCACCGCTGGGTCTTTTATTTGGAATATTGGCCGCGCTGATCTTCTTTTCTGGTTTCTTCTCCGGTTCTGAAACTGGAATGATGTCCCTGAACCGCTACCGCCTGCGCCACAAAGTGAAAACTGGCCACCGCGGTGCCCGGCGCGCTGCACGCTTGTTGGAAAACCCCGACAGCCTGATCAGTACAATATTGATCGGCAACAACCTCATCAACAATCTTGCCGCTGCGCTCGCCACCGTGCTCGCGATTCGTCTCTATGGCGACAACGCCGTTGTTCCCGCGTCTATTTTGCTGACCCTGGTCTTCCTGATTTTTGCCGAGATCATCCCCAAGACTATTGCCGCGTATAAATCTGAAATGGTGGCCTATACCGTCAGCCATATCTTGCTACCGCTGCGCAGCCTGCTGTTCCCGGTAATCTGGTTAGTTAGCCATATCACCCATATGGTGCTGCGCATGACGGGCGTTGAGAAGAATGACGGCAGCGAACACATCGGTATGGAGGAGCTGCGGACCATCGTCGGCGATGCCGGCCACCTGATCCCGAAACACCACCGCGGCATGCTCCTGAATATTTTGGACCTAGAACTCATCACCGTGGACGACATTATGATCCCGCGCAATGAGGTCTACGGCATTGATATTGAAGCCGACACGACGGCTATCATCGAAAAGCTGCGCGACGCCGAGTTTACCCGCATTCCGGTGTATCAAAACGACATTGATAATGTTGTCGGCATTCTCCATCAGCGGGACATCATTAACAGCGTTGATGAGCACGGCAAAGTACAGCGCGACCGCCTGCTACGCGCCCTCCGCGCGCCCTACTTCATTCCGGAAGGCACGCCCCTGCACACCCAGCTATTTAACTTTCAAAAACAAAAGCGGCGCATGGGCATTGTTGTCGACGAGTACGGCGTGATGCAGGGCATTGTCACGCTAGAGGATTTGCTTGAAGAGATTGTCGGCGAGTTCACGTCCAACCTCAGCACTGACACCGACGACATCACCCACCAAAGCGATGGCACATTTGTGATCGACGGCACCACCACCGTGCGGGACATTAATAAAACCCTCAAGTGGGAGCTGCCCACCGACGGCCCTAAAACACTGAACGGCCTGCTATTGGAAACGCTGGAGAGCTTCCCAGAGGCAATGGTAGGGGTTACGGTTGAGGGCTACTGCTTTGAAATTATGGAAATGAAGGGCAACCTGATTCAGCTGGTAAGAGCCTACCCGAAAGGTCGCAACCGTCGGCGCGCATAGCGCCGACAATTAGCCGTAGCGTTCCTTACAGCGCGCATTGGCCATACGGATAATCTCTCGGCGCTGCGCATCATTTACCGACGACCACTCGCGAATTTCGTCCACCGTTCGGTAACAGCCCAGACAGACATCTTGCTCATCCAGTGCGCACACCGAGACACAGGGCGACTTGACTGGGGCTTCTGATGGTTCAGAACTCATCGTTAAATTCCTCGCCGTCACACTTTGCCGACGCCAAGCTCTGGGGCCGCAACTCGCTGAGAAAACGCTGACCATTCTCCACATAATGCTGAGCCGAGAGCGCCAGGGTTGCCTGCTCCACGTCGCTCAGTGCGCGCTTAACCTTCGCCGGCATTCCCATCACGAGCGAACCGTCGGGTATTTCCATACCCTCTGTCACCAGCGCATTGGCACCAATCAGGCAGTTTTTTCCGACTTTGGCGCCGTTGAGAACCACTGCATTCATGCCGATTAAACTGCCATCGCCAATCGTGCAGCCGTGCAACATGACCTTGTGGCCAACCGTCACATCCTTGCCAATACTCATCGGAAAACCGTGGTCGGTGTGCAGAATACTGCCATCTTGAATATTGCTGCCAGCACCAATGCGAATCTGTTCGGTGTCTCCGCGGATCACCACATTGAACCAAATGCTTACATTATGGCTCAGCACAACATCGCCAATCAGCGATGCATTGTCCGCCACAAAGTGACCATTACCGAGCATTTTGACTCGACGGTCACCCAGTTCATACAACATAGCTACTCTCTCGGCCCACTACAGGCCATCCACTGTTTCGGTGACATCAAAGGCCGGCTCTTCGTATGGGTGAGCACGTCGCAAGGCGTGAACCACATTCTTAAGCGCCGAGGCCTCGCACACCATTTCTACGCGATATTCGGGTACAACCTCTAATTTCCCCGACTCGCCGATATACGGCTGGGCAGCGCTACCAGGCTTGAATTGACCATAGCCCAGCGTCTGCCAACAGCAGTGTTCATACTCGCCCTGGCGCCCCGCACCGGCAGCGAAAACCGCGTCTTTCACCCCCTCCAAATGCGAGACGGGGACAAAAAACACCAGCTTATACATCCGCCCTACCATCCTGACTTGCGTAGAATTCCTCGGCAAACTCGGCCAAGCGGCCTTGCTCTATTGCCTGGCGAATTGCCGCCATATGGTTTTGATAGTACCGCAGGTTATGAATGGTGTTGAGCTGGGCGCCCAATATTTCCCGGCATTTATCCAAATGATGAAGGTAGGCTCGGGAAAAATTTTGGCAGGTATAGCAGTCACAATTCGCATCGAGCGGCTGGTCGCTGTGGCGATGAACCGCGTTGCGAATCTTAATGACTCCCGTTGAAGTGAACAGGTGGCCATTGCGGGCATTGCGGGTTGGCATCACACAGTCAAACATGTCGACACCGCGCATCACGGCTTCAAGAATGTCGGAGGGCTTGCCAACGCCCATCAGGTAGCGGGGCTGCTGCTCTGGTAGATGATCCGCAAGACTATCCAAGACTTTGAGCATTTCCTCTTTGGGCTCGCCAACCGACAGCCCGCCGATGGCATAGCCATCAAAGCCAATGTCCTGAAGACCCGCCAGGGATTCGCGGCGCAACTCGGGGTACATGCCACCCTGGATGATCCCAAATAAGGCGGCATCATTGCCCTCGTGGGCGCTTTTACTGCGCCCTGCCCAGCGCAATGACAGCTCCATAGAGCTGCGCGCTTCCGCTTCTGTTGCAGGGTACGGCGTGCACTCATCGAAGATCATGACGATATCGGAGCCCAACTCGCGCTGCACTTCCATTGAGCGCTCCGGATCCATGTACACCTTGCTGCCATCGACTGGCGACTGGAAAGACACGCCCTCTTCACTAATTTTGCGCAGCTTGCCCAAGCTCCATACCTGAAAGCCACCCGAGTCAGTCAGTATCGGCCCTTCCCAACCAATAAAGTCATGCAAATCACCGTGGGCTTTTACCACCTCTGTACCGGGGCGCAGCATCAAGTGAAAGGTATTGCCTAATATGATTTCCGCACCGATTTCATGGATATCCCGCGGCAGCATTCCTTTTACCGTGCCGTAGGTACCTACCGGCATAAAGGCAGGCGTTTGCACCTTGCCGCGCGGAAAGCTTAATTCGCCGCGTCGCGCCAGGCCATCTTGCGCACTGCGACTAAACTGCATTCGGCAGTCATCGCGACCGCTGCCAGCATCAGAGGGAGAAGAGGCATCAGTCATTTAGGGACTCCTGCTGCAAAGTGGGGAAAACCAGCATGGCATCACCATAACTGAAAAAGCGATAACGCTCGGCCACCGCTTCGCGATAGGCCGCCATCACCGGCGCCTGACCAGCTAAGGCGCTGACCAGCATAATGAGCGTGGACTCCGGAAGGTGGAAGTTGGTAAACAAGGCATCCACGCTCTTAAACTGATAGCCAGGGTAGATAAAAATTCGGCTATCACCGGAAAATGCCGCAATTTCACCACCCTGGGAAGCGCTCTCTAAGCTGCGCACGCTGGTGGTGCCCACGGCGACCACACGCCCGCCGCGGGCGCGAGTTGCCCTGACCTGCTCGGCGACGGCGGCCGACACTTCAATATACTCGGCGTGCATTTCGTGATCGCGAATGTCATCTGCGCGCACCGGCTGAAAGGTTCCCGCCCCGACATGCAGCGTCACAAAGGCTTGTTCAACGCCCTTTGCCTTACATGCCGCGAGAAAGTCCTCGGTAAAATGCAGACCCGCCGTCGGCGCGGCTACCGCACCATCGCGTTTAGCGTACACCGTCTGGTAGCGCTGCTGATCCTCTGCGTCGTCCGCACGGTCGATATAAGGCGGCAACGGCATGTGGCCATAGGTATTGAGTTGCTCTAACAACGGCGCATCAAAGCACAACTCAAACAAGGCACCTTGGCGGCCAAGCACCTCAACCGCATCACTGCCAACTGGCGCCTCCGCATCCTCAGCCAGGAACAAGCGGCTGCCCGCCTTCGGCGATTTGCTCGCCCGTATATGGGCCAGGGCATGGTGTTCATCGATCAAGCGCTCGATCAATATCTCAATGCGCCCACCTGATTCCTTTGCGCCAAATAGCCGCGCGGGAATCACTCTGGTGTCGTTAAATACCAGCAAATCCCCCTCGCGCAGATAGTCGAGTAAATCAGGAAACTGCCGGTGCTCGAGCCTGCCGTCACCCTGTAACACCAACAGGCGACTCCCGTCGCGCTGCTGGGCAGGATAACGCGCAATCAGTTCATCAGGCAGATCAAAATAAAAGTCGCGGCGCTGCATACTCTCGATCACTAAAAATAAAGGCCGCAAGATTAACGGAAATCGCTGTCGGACTCCATTCATCGACATTTAGCGCGAAAACCGCAATTTTTTTAGTCGATGGATTGACCGATTAAACAAGGCTGCTATAATCCCGCCTCCTCAATGCCAGAGTGATGAAATTGGTAGACATGAGGGATTCAAAATCCCTTGCCTTCACGGGCGTGCCGGTTCGAGTCCGGCCTCTGGTACCATCTCTTCCTAAGTTAGCTAATAAACATAGCCAACTTATTCATAAGTAGAAAAAACCAAGAAAGATTCGGCCTTTGCTTTCGCTGCTTTGCGAATCTTCTTTAACCCTCTAGTCCGATCACTACGTACTTGATTTGTTTTCTGCTCTCCTATCAAGAAGTAGCCACTAGTCGCGTCGTAAAAATATAGAGGCAGATTGTCCACTGGCGTGTCCTCAGAAGCGAACACTTGAAGTCGCTCTGTGCCAAACGGCGGCGAAACTTCGAACTCGCCCAACGACACCCACCTGTTCACTTGCTCGGCAGATACATATTGAACAAATTGCTCGCGACCATTGCCATAAGAAACCGGCAATAAATACTGTATGTCTCTGCCACTTTCGGCACTATAACCGACCACATAAAAATAACCGGGACGATTTAGCTTCACTAAAAGCTCCAGCGAGTCCCCTGCCTCAAAAGCCAAATTCCGCATACCTTTATTTGTGGCCACCGCAACCGAAAAATCGCCAGAGACAGCTAAACCTTTGCGCAATAGCTGGTCGAAATCTATTGAACTGGGCTCGGTCTCATAGGTGGAATACGCCGCTGGAAGCAGATGAATTTGCTTTACTTGCACAGTGCTATTGCCCTGCAGATCGACTAGTTCGTAACTAAGGTCCATACCCTTATCGGTCACCATATAACTGCCAAGCAGTTTATAGCGCGGTGCCTGCTTTTTTAGTCTGGCGCCTAGCTGCGTCTCAAGCTCCTTGAGAAATGCGCGCCCAAATGGGGTCAACTCTTGCGAATCCGGCGTAAACGGCGGCGCGACGCTCACATTCGCTTCTGCAACGTCGTCAACAATCAGCGCAGCGGCAGCGCGCAACGACGAGACATTAAAGCGCGCTGACGACTGCCATTTTTCCACAACCGAGGCGATATCACGGTGGTTGAACTCGGAGCCCAAGCCCAGAAATCCAGCGACGCGGCGAAGCTTTTGATAATTATTCAAGGCTGTGGCCAAAGCTTTTCCAGCGGGGTACTTCGCATCGGCGCTTGCTGATTGATAGCGGACGAAGTCATCACGTAGCCCAATTTCAGATTGCGCCAGGGCGCTTTGGTAGCGTGGCCGTGCGGCCTCAGAGTCAAATACTGCGTGACACTCGTACTCCTTACTCGTGGCCTCGCAGCTAACGGGAACCTGCAAAAGGGGAATATCCGTCTCTGAAATCGAGCGTTGGGAAAAACTACTACCCTCATAGCTTTGCCGAACTTCGGTTGTGGACTCCACTCGCACAAAGAGCTGCTGAGCCAAATCAACATATGCAAGCTGCACCGCCCTCTCCCGGGAGTCGCTATAACCGACCCCAACCATCTCTTGTGCATAGCTGCCATGAACGCAGAACAGCGTGATCCATACTGATATAAAAGAAATCTGTTTACGCCGGTCAGCCATCATCATTGCTATCACCTTAAAATCAGTCATATTGCCCCGTTAGCTGGAAGGCTGCCCAGTAGTATGGGTGCCTATACTCTCCACCCTTCAATGCCAACTGCGCCTGCCGCAACGCTGCGCTCTTCCCCTGCTCCGGCAAACTTTGATAAAAGGCCTGCATCAGCTGATTGGTCGCCGCATCGCTTACCTTCCACAAACTGGAGACGATCGACTCCGCCCCCGCGTACAGAAAACCGCGGGTAAAACCGATCACATCGTCGCCGCCAGTAACTTCTCCGAGCGCAGTCTCGCAGGCCGAGAGCGTGACCAGATCCGCATTTAGCCGCAAATCAAATAACTCTGCGACCGATAACAACCCATCGTCCCGATCACTCGCCGAAAGCAGTAAAGCCGAAGCCATCGGGTCTTCGGCGTTAAAAATACCGTGGGACGCGATGTGTAAGTATCGATAATTTCCAGCATTAGCCTTCAGCAGGGTCTCGCTGGCGTTTTTACGCAGCAAAACATTGGTATCGGGGCGCATCTGACCGAGATTAATAGCCTCAACCTCGGCTCCTGGCAGGTCCATCGAGGCATCGTCTAGATCAGGGTTACCCAGCACCAACATACGACGGTTTTCGCTTTGCGAGTCTTTATTCAAAAATTGGAGAACCGAGGCACTTGGCAAGACGCGAACTTCAAAGTGCTCGAGCAAATAACGCTCACCGTCGTACAAGGCTGCAAAAGGCAGGTAATGCAGTGTTCCATGAGGGACAACTGTAAGGCGTTTAAAACCTTGTATAGCATCTTCTACGGGCTGCACTAGGCTGACGTACAACTGGTGGCTGCTGCGCTCAAACTGGGTGGAGTTGGGGTTTTGCAAATCACTGCGCAGCGCCGCTACTTGGGTGTCGAGGTTAGTGACCGGCAGCTTGGCCGCAGACACACCTTGACGGCTAAGGATAAACACCCAGAGATCGTCACCCTCGCCAAAGTATTCCAACAGGCCTTCGCCCTCCTGCAAGGAGGATTGCAGTTGGGCAATACGCGGCGAGGTCACAGTCCGCAATGAGGTAAATTCCGGCGCCATTTCTTGAAGGCTGTTCTGGTATTTACGCAGCAATCCTCGGGTGACTGAACGCTGACTATCATCATTCAGATTAATCGCCGTGAGAGAGGTCTCCGCATCGTTAATAGAGGCGAGAAGTTCTTGCAGTTGATCGCTACCTTGCAGCTCAGGTTGTGCGTCACGGGAGGCCAACAAATCAATGAGCGCCCGTGCCTTTGCACGCTCCGCATATTCTATTGCGCGATCAGCTCGGTCTCGCGTTACATACAGCGCGACCAAATCGCGATACACCGAGAGCTTGTCATTGACGAAACCCAGTTTGGAGGTATCCAGCGATAGACTCGAGCGCTGCGCTTCAAGCAGCTCAACCGCTTCGCTCAGTACGCTGATGGCAATGTCGTCGTTGCCTGCGGATAACTGTAGCCGACCGTATTCTTGCAGTGCGGCAAATTTCAGACCGCCAAATACATCAATAAATTCATGCTGCAATAATTGCTGATAGCAGGACTCAGCACTTTTTGCCTTCAACTTGTACAGGGTGTGGCACATCATCGCTTCGCTTTCCAAGCTGAAGTACCGATCCCACTTATCGGTTGATGCACCCGTCAACGCGCCCACTAAATAGTAGGCTGGATTGAGCTTCATCATTGCCTCGTAGAGCAGTTTATCGGTCTTGGCCTCCTCATTGGTTAGCGTATTAAGCGCCGAGATATAATCCCCAATCGCAATATACCCTCTGGCCAACCAAGCACGTTTTTCAGGCTCCATATAGCTAACTAACATGCCGCTCACGTCAACCGCTGATAGCTCTTGCAAATACTCCCGCGCGGCACCAGTGGAGCCATACAGCCCCTCATAGACGGCCGCAACACCGAGTACGAGCGGGGCTAGTTGGGCACGCCCGTGGTCGATATACTTAACTTCATTGAGGATAAAAGCACCGGGCTGACCACGCACAGCATTGACGGCAGGTTCTAAGTACACCGGCACCATCGCAATCTGGGCACGACTCAAAGCCGCTTCGGCTTTAAGGCCACTAATAAGCGCAGTCGTATAATCACGAGAACTCTGGTCATATCCCATAGGATTCCTAGACATCAAGCGACCATCAGCAACATGATGCATTTCCATCTGAGCAATACAATGATCAAAGCCTTTGAAGTTATGGACCTTCACTAAATTCATGCATAAATTTCGTACACCATTCATATGCAATTCAGCATAATCATGCTGATAATTTCCGGCGATCGCATTTTCGCGCCCCCACTGACCGGACAAATCAAAGCCCGCACAGCCGCCTATAGCAATTACCGGCAACAAGAGCAAGGGTTTGAATAAATTCCGTGCAAAGTTATGCATAAAGATGCCTTATTGTCTGCGCCCAACGAACTACCATCAGCAGTTTACCCTAGCGGCGTTATTGCGCGTTTGTTAAAAAAACGGCTCTCATCGACGCGACATGATGCAGCGAGCCATCGCTTCCCCTTGGTCGCACCATTAAGTACGCCTCCACCTACTAACAAGCCCCGATATAGCAACCGATAAAAACAACCGCTCACTAGATACGCCTCGCAAGGACTTTGCAAGCATAACGGTGGCTATTACACTGCGGCTCTTGTTTTATTTAGTCATTACAATAAGGAACGACGGACACATGTCGGCCAATACTGCCTCATCGCAATTGCTTCGCCTAAGTCGGGCGCTACAGGAAAGTCTAGAACTCAGCATTGACGTTAACGCCGATGCGGAGCGGCTCGCTGAACTTGCCAGCCAGGTGGAAGCGCTGAACGATCAGCTCAGTGCTCACCAGGGCGAGAAGATCATGCCCTATTTCAATATGGAGTTTGGTGATGAGCTGCGCGAGGCCCTGCCCTACGGCCCCGCCACCGGCCGCTACAATGCGTACTCTCCCGATATGGAAGTTGTGGTAGAGAATGACCGCGTAGTCAGTGATATCTGCTTTGGCAAACGTCACGAGGGCCCGCCAAATAGCGTGCACGGCGGCGTGACGAGCCTGGTTTTCGACCAATTGCTGGCCTTTGCCTGCCTGCGCAATGGCACCCCGGGCTATACCGCATCGCTGAAGGTCAATTACCGGCGCCCTGTCCCGCTATACAAAACGCTGCGCTTCGACACGTGGCTGGAAGATATCGGTGAGCGCAAAATTATCGCCCACGGTGAGTGCCGTGATGGCGACGACGTACTTGCCTCATCTGAAGGCTTGTTTATCCGAATCGTGTAATATTCACCCTGCTACTAGCCACCCTGACACTAACGGGATCGAACCGAATGAATCTTGTAAGACTGCGCCCACTAAGCCTGCTGCTGGCAGGCATGAGCCCTCTACTCTGGGCGGATCAGGCACCAAGCACCAGCACAACGATGGAGCAAGTGTCCGTTACGGCTAGCCGAACCGAGCGCGACCCGCAGGATTTAAGCGTCGCTATCAGCGTGATAGACCAAGACAGCCTCGACCGAATCGGTCATACCCACATTAGCGAGCTACTGAGCCGTGCGCCGGGGGTGTGGATAAGCCGCGGCAACGGTCAGGAACACCTCACCGCGATTCGCTCCGGGGTGCTCACAGGCGCGGGAAGTTGTGGCGCGTTCTACTTCGCTGAAGACGGTATCCCGCTGCGCGGCCCTGGCTTCTGCAACGTCAACCAACTTTTTGATGTAAACAGCGAACAAGCGGCCCGCATTGAGGTGATTCGCGGCCCCGGTACTGCCGTGCACGGCAGCAACGCCCTCAATGGCGTTATCAACGTTGTCAGCCGGGCGCCCAGCGATACACCAGAAACGCAGATCGCCGCGGAAGGCGGTCCCAATGACTACGGCCGTCTCAAGTTTAGCCATAGCAACACCGTGGGCAAGCACGGCTATCGCATTAGCGCACACGGCAGCAGCGATGGCGGTTACAAAGATGATTCTGGCTATGACCAGCAAAAGCTGTCGCTACGCCACAACTACAGCGGCGCAGTCTGGTCGGTGCAGTCGCTGCTATCCGCGGCAAACTTGCAACAAGAAACCGCGGGATACGTGCTCGGCAAAGACGCCTACAAAGACGACAGCCGCAAGCGTGAAAACCCCAACCCCGACGCATACCGCAATAGCAAAAATGTGCACTTTTACAGCCGTTTTGAACGCGATGGCACCCAGGACAGCCACTTTGTAGTCACGCCGTATCTGCGCTACACCGATATGAGCTTTCTACAGCATTTTCTTCCCGGCACCCCGCTTGAAGAAAATGGCGAGCGCAGCGTCGGTGTGCAAACGGCGTTCTACCAGCAAAGCAGCGACAAACTTACCCTGCACAACGGCTTTGACATGGAACTGAGCCAAGCCTACCTGGAGCAGCAGCAGGACAGCGCCGGCTTTGGCCCTTTCCCCCAGGGAAAACACTACGACTACGAAGTCGATGCCCGCTATTTCGCTTGGTTTGTTGGCGGTGACTATGAGGTCAGCGATACAACTCGCCTGAACTTCGGCGGGCGTTACGATATTCAGTTTTACGACTACGACAACCGCATGATTAGCGGCAACACCGCCGACGATGGCACCCCCTGTGCAACGGGCAACGGTGCCTGTCGCTACGCGCGGCCAGACGACCAAAGCGAACGTTTTAGAAATTGGTCTTTCCACGGCGGAGTGGTCCACCAGTTAAACGCCCATCACAGCTTTACCGCCAACCTCGCCCACGGCTTTCGGGCGCCTCAGGCCAGTGAACTCTATCGCCTGCAAAATCAGCAGCTCACATCCAAACTGGAGGAGGAGCTGCTGAATAGTGCAGAGATCGGACTGCGCGGCGAGTGGCAGAATTTCAGCTATCGAAGTGCGGTGTACTGGCTGCAAAAAGACGACGTCATTATTCAAGACAGCAACCGCCAGAATATAAACGGCGGGCGCACAGAAAGCCGAGGCCTGGAACTTGAAGTGAACTGGGCGCTCACCGAGCAGCTGCTTTGGCGCCTGCAAGGCAGCTACGGCAAGCACCAGTACGACAACGATGCACTGACCAAAGCCGGCAACGAACTCGACACTGCCCCACGTCAGCTCGCCAGCACACAACTCATCTGGCAGGCCACCCCAAGCACGGTGCTCAGCCTTGAAGCCGTGCACCAGAGTGAGTACTTCCTCGAAGCCGACAACCGCTTCCGCTACCCCGGGCATACACTGCTTCATGCTCGCTGGGTGCAGCACTACGGTGAGCACGTCTACAGCGTGGTACGGGTAAATAACATTGAGGATGTCGACTACGCAGAGCGCGCCGACTATGCGTTTGGCAACTACCGTTACTTTATCGGCGAGCCCCGCAGCGTCTTTGTTGAGCTTGGCGTCAATTTCTAGCCCCAATAGCCTGGGCAGGGTCTTACCCTGCCTAGGTATAACTCCATAGCTACGCTGCGGCTTACCCAAACACAGCGAGACCCAGGTCACCTTCCCGCGCTTCCCGTATTTTCTCTGTTCGGCAATTTCGCAATAGTCAGTAACCAGCGACACCGCGAATTCGGAGAGCAGCGATGACATACACCGCCATATTTACAGCCCTGTTAATACTACTGCTCAGTAGCGCAGCCAGCGCTCAGACTGAACGCGATTTTGCCGGCCAGTCGCTCGATCAGGTTATCGTGACCCCGGAGACCGTACGCTCAGCGATTGTGCCCGCGCAGCGGCTGCCAAAGTTGCAGCTTCGGTCCGACTCGGAGCGCTTCGAGCTCTCGCTGCGCCATCGCAATGGCACAACACTCACCCTCGGCCCCCTGGGCATCTCGCTGTCTGCACGTTTTTAGTGTTGATTTGAGAGCGTCAAGGCGCTGTCCCAGGCCGGGTTTTCACCAATGTGCTCCAACATAAAATCGATAAAAACACGTACCTTCGGAGGCAGGTAGCGCCGCACCGGATACACGGCAAAGATTGACAGCTCCGGGCATTGATAGCCCGCCAATACTGCTTGCAAACGGCCTTCGCAAATATCCTGGGCAACGGCAAAGCTCGGCATTCGCGCAATGCCTCCCCCCTGCACCGCCATCTGTTTGATAGCAAGGCTGTTATTCAGCTCTGCTACCGGGCGCAAACGCACACTCTGGTGACCGTGCTCAGGGTGGGTAAAGTGCCACTCGGTTGACGACTGTTGATGGCGATAACTTAGAATTCGATGCTCTGCTAATCCAGCCACGTCACTCAGCGGGTTCGCTTTTACATACTCTGGAGAAGCCACCAACAGGTGCCGACAGGGCCCCAAGCGCCGTGCCACCATGCTGGAGTCTGCAAGATCGCTAATACGGATAGACACATCAAAGGCCGGTTCAATGAGTTCGACCTTTCGATCATCTAAATTGACCTCCAGATCGAGCTCAGGAAAGCGCTGCTGTAACGCCGGCAGCAAGGGCGAAACATGCATCACCCCAAATGACATTGGCAGGTTTATGCGCAGCAAACCCGCCGGCTCGTCGCGCATAAGCGCGAGGTCTTCTATGGCGGCATCAATCTCCTGCAAACCACCTCGGCACCGTGAATAAAAGCGGCGCCCGGCGTCCGTTAGGCTCAAACTGCGCGTACTGCGATTGAGTAAACGAAGCTGCAAGCGCGCTTCTAGGCGACTCACCTGCTTGCTGACCAGCGACTTGGATATATTCAGCCGTGTTGCCGCTTCGGTAAAACTGCCAGCATCGACCACCTGAGCAAAAACATGGATGTCATCCAGCATAGGCCACCAATTATATTTAATTTGGAAACAATATTATTCCAATAAGGCGGATTATAAAAACAATTGAGCGCGCTAGGCTGGCCACCTGTTTTTACGTCAGGAGACCAAAGCATGAAACGCCTCACCCTACTGCTGCTGTTCGCCGGGTTGCTAAGCCACGCCCACGCAGAACGAGATGTGGGCATAAGCCCATGGGGCGCAACAGATGAAATAGGCCAGCTCAACACCATGAATGCCGAGCAGCGCGCCGCTATTTTTATGCGCCTGACCAGCCAGCGCATCTACGACCTATCGGTGGACTATTACATCGGCATGCCCAGCTGGCAGGCCGCCGGCGACCCGCACTACCGACTGTGGATGACCCACACCCCAGGCGGCACCGTCATTGACGACCCGCTTGAGCAAGGAAAGCAGAAAAACCGCCACGTCAGCTACAGCGGCTCGGCTATTTCCATGTACAGCCACACCGGCACACATATCGACGCACTGAGTCACTTTGGCCTCAATGGCAAAATATGGAACGGTTTCCCCGCGGCGAAATACCTTGGCGATCGCGGCTGGCAACGTGGCGGCGTTGAAAAATTCCCACCCATCATCGCCCGCGGCGTAATGCTGGATATCGCCGCTCTGCACCAACAGGCTGTGCTGCCAGACGGCTACCGCATTACGAAAGGCGACATCCTCGCTAGCCTTGCTCGCCAACGCCTGCAACTGCAGCCAGGCGACGTTGTGCTACTAAGAACCGGCCGCATGCAACGTTACGAGCGCGCCGCGGCCTACATGGACTCTCCGCCCGGACTCGGCCTGGAAGCGGCCAAGTATCTCGCCGAAGACGCCGGCGTAATGGTGGTCGGCGCCGATAACCTCAGTCTGGAAGCCTTTCCCTCTGAGCTCGACAGCGACTATGTCCCCGTGCACACCTACCTGCTTGCACAACGCGGGGTTCCCATTATCGAACTCGCCTACCTTGAGGAGTTGGCAAAGGACCGGGTGTACGAGTTCGCATTCATCGCGGCCGGGCTGCGACTGCGCGGCGCCGATGCGGCCCCTCTTCGCCCCATCGCGATCCCTCTACTGCCCCAGAGCAAGGAGCACTGATATGTCCACCCCCTCTCTCAACACCCCAGCGGATATGCTGCCCGCCATTGAACGGCGCTGGTCTCCGCGCGCGTTTTCAGACCGCGGCGTGGACCATAAGCAAATACTGTCGATGATTTCAGCGGCTGCCATGGCCCCGTCGGCCTATAACAGCCAGCCCTGGCGGTTCGTCTACAGCCTGCGCAACGACGAATACTGGCAAAGCTTTGTTTCGGTGCTCGACGAATTCAATCGCAGCTGGGCGCAACAGGCCTCCGCACTGATCCTGATCGCATCAACACCTGAGCATCAAAGTGGCGGGAAAACTCGCGCTCTGCCCTACCACCAATTTGACTGTGGCGCGGCATGGATGCAGCTGGCACTGCAAGCGGAGCACCTTGGCCTGCAAACGCATGCCATGGCAGGTATCCACCGCGAGCGGGCCGTTTCTGCACAGTTGCTCCCCAATCACTGGCAGCTGCAGGTCGCGGTAGCAGTAGGCTATTTAGGTCAAGCTAACGACTTACCCGCGACGCTGCGCAACCAGGAGACACGGCGCCCGCGCTTACCCCTGTCAGCAATCGCCTACGCCGGACGCCGCGCTACGGAGGTGTCCTGAAATGGAAGGGGCCCAACAGTCGCCGCAAAAATTGGACGCCTCGCGGCTACTCCTGATGTCCGGATCCTTGATTGGCCTCAGCTTTCCGATGGCAAAGATGGCATCGGCTAACGGCTTGAGCCCGCTTTTTTGGGCCATGCTCACGTCCCTTGGCGCCGTCATAGCCCTGCTTCCTGCGCTCTGGTTACAGGGCCGTTTACAGCGCCCACGCGGCCAGCACCTGCGCTACTGCCTTATCGCCGGGCCACTCAGTTTTGCTGCACCGAACCTATTGCTGGTAATCAGTGTGCCGCACAGTGGGGCGGGCTATACAGGATTGATGTTTGCCCTGTCACCGCTGTTCACACTCGTTTTTGCCGCGCTATTGCGCCAGCAAACCACTAGCGGTCTCGGCGTATTGGGCGTGGTGTTAGGTTTGTTGGGCGCCGCGGTGGTCAGCATCTCGCGCGGCAGCGCCGTCGATGCGCCCGAGCTGGGATATATGCTGCTGGCATTGTGTATTCCGATGCTTCTTGCCGCGGGAAATATCTACCGCAGCTGGGACTGGCCACCCGGCGCCGCGGCAGACGAGCTCGCTCTGTGGAGCCACGGTTTTGCCAGCCTCAGCTACTTGCTTCTACTTATCACTACCAGTGGACCACAAAGCCTTTTTCAGTTTGGTTTGGCACCGGCACTAAGCAGCGCGCAGTTACTGATTGCTGCAGCAACTGCGCCGCTGATATTCCGATTGCAGCAACGCGGCGGCCCCGTACTGCTCAGCCAGCTGGGCTACGTGGCGGCCTCAGTCAGCATGCTGATATCCGCCTCGTTACTTGGCGAGCAATACCCGCCAGGGGCGTGGGCAGGTGCCGCTGCAATCGCGCTGGGCATTGTCATCAGCAGCGCAGCGGCTAAACGCCACGCATCATTAGCCGAAGCGTGACAAACCCACCGCACCGCGCACTTTATCGAGCATCATTGCCGCCTCGGCGCGGGCTTTCTCTGCGCCTTTGGCCAGCTCAGCATCGAGGTAACTGCCGTCGTTGAGCATGGCATCGTAACGCTCGCGCGCCGCAGAAATTTGATCGTTGATCAATTCAAATAACTGCTTTTTGGCCTCGCCCCAGGCAATACCGTTTTCAAACTCGCGGCGCATGTACGCCGTTTGCTCGGCATTGGCAAAGGCCTGCCAAATTTGAAAAACCGTTGAGTCATCTGGGTCTTTGGGCTCACCCGGCTCCAGCAGATTGGTTTTGATTTTATTGATGTGTTTTTTGAGTTTTTTCTCAGGCAAAAACAGCGGAATGGTATTGCCGTAGCTCTTACTCATTTTTCTGCCATCCAAGCCACTGAGCACCGCCACGTCTTCATCGACAACGGCCTCTGGCAGGGCAAATGTTTCACCGTAAATATGGTTAAAACGCTGAGCGATATCGCGCGCCATTTCCAAGTGCTGGGTTTGATCACGCCCCACCGGCACACGCTGCGCGTTAAACATCAGGATATCTGCCGCCATTAACACCGGGTAACAGAACAGCCCCATGGTGACACCGAAATCGGCGTCCTCGCCTTTTTCCTGATTGTCCTGCACCGCCGCCTTATAGGCGTGGGCGCGGTTCATCAACCCCTTGCTCGCCACACAGTTGAGCACCCACATTAACTCCGTGATTTCCGGCACATCAGACTGGCGATAGAAGGTAGTGCGATCCGTATCCAGGCCCAACGCCAGCCACGTAGCCGCAATCTCACGGGCAGACTGATGTACCGCCGCCGGATCCTGGCATTTGATCAACGCGTGATAGTCGGCCAGAAAGAAAAAACTGTCTTGCTCGGTGGACTGACTCTCTGCAATTGCAGGGCGAATTGCCCCAACATAGTTGCCCAAATGCGGCGTGCCAGTGGTGGTAATACCGGTGAGAACCCGGGGCTTGGCCATGATGCTGTCCTGTATTCACGGAAAACGAAAAGCCGCCTATGATACTGACTGCTAGATGCGCTGTCACCGCCGCTTAGCGGCAAAGCGCATCGAAATGACGCTGATACTCCGCGGCGATATACGGCCAATATAAGTCGGAAATATCGGGCGTCTGTAGCGCCCCACTGTGCTTCTCGGCCAGCAATGCAGCCAGTGCCTGACCGGCCGACTCCGCTTCGGCAGCGGGCGCATCCAGGGCGCTGTCGTATAAATACGGCGCATCAAACCACTGCGGGTAACACAAGCGCGCTGGCAACAATGGTCGGCAACCCGCCGCGACAGCCTCCATCACCGCCAAACCCTGAAAATCGTGCAGCGCCGTCGACAGCACCACATCACTGGCGGCCAGAAGTTTTTCGTACTGATCACGGCTTTCCACGTAGCCAAAATGCTCGCAGGCCAGGGACTGGCTGCGGGTAAGCAAGCGTTCAATGTCACTGAAAGCCTTGGGGCGTTTGCGAAACTGTTGGCCAATAATGTGTATATCGATAGGCAAGGCGGCGCGCTCGCAAGCCTGCAATACCAAGAGCAATTGCTCCGGGCCTTTATCGTATTCCCAGCGGTGATTCCACAACACCGACAAGCGCTCGCTCGGCAAGCGCGGCGCGGCTGGTGCTGGCGGCGCAATACCCACTGGCAGCACCTCGCTGTCGCTAAGCCGGGTCATCACCT
Source organism: Spongiibacter sp. UBA1325 (assembly GCF_002306875.1). Taxonomy (NCBI): domain Bacteria; kingdom Pseudomonadati; phylum Pseudomonadota; class Gammaproteobacteria; order Cellvibrionales; family Spongiibacteraceae; genus Spongiibacter; species Spongiibacter sp. UBA1325. The sequence goes on along the minus strand of NZ_DBTD01000006.1, from coordinate 309,265 downwards.
CACTGCGCGGGCTGAAGTCCGGCAACTTAGCCAACAGCCTATCGGCGCCCTCGATAAACGTTTGGCGGTTATAGTCGCTATTGAACAGCACCTTGTCTGCCGCCAGGGCGGTGTACAAATTTAGCATCTGAGGTTCAACGCCCTGTCGCTGCTGCGCGCTCACAGGGTAGGCGAACTGGTTCTCGTGGAAATACACCAGCGTCGGTAAGCGGCAAAGCGACGGGCATAAGCCTCGCAGAGCAGATAAATCGGTCATCGATGTGGCGACCAGCAGATCGTAGTCAGCATTTAGCAGTTCACTTTGCAGCATTGCCCAACTCAGGCTATTACCGCGTAATCGCCAACTAAAATGGCGTGGCGGCAGCGTCAGCACCGTCCACTGATGTGCTGGCATCGCCGTCACCAGGCCGTCAGCCCAGGCTTTGTGGCTATTCGCGTGGTAGGCCGACAATAGCAAGATCCGCACAGTTTCCCCTCACATTACAAAATCGTCGAAAGTATACTCGTTGACCCGACTACAGTGCTGCACTACCCTTCTTTCCCCACTATCTGGCCCCGCGCCACGTTCATTCACAACAATAGGCAAGCACTGACATGAGCCAATTTGACACCCTGCGCTTCGAACTTGAAAACGGCATCGCTCGCATTTCGCTAAACCGCCCCGACGCGGCACACAGCCTAAATCTACAAATGGCTCAGGAGCTGGCGCAAGCGGCCATTTTATGTGACAGCAATTCCGATGTGCGCGCGGTCGTGCTCACTGCTGATGGCAAAATGTTTTGTGCCGGCGGCGATGTACAAAGCTTTCATCAAGCGGGCGATGAGGCACCGCAACTGATTAAAGAAATTACCGCCAACCTGCACGCCGCCAACTCGCGTTTTGCCCGTATGCGCGCGCCGCTGATTATCGCGGTAAATGGCACTGCCGCCGGCGCCGGTTTTAGCTTGGCGATGTCTGGCGATATTGTGCTGGCTTCCGAAAAGGCGAAGTTCACTATGGCCTACACCGGCATCGCGGTCAGCCCAGATGGCGGCTCGACCACTTGGCTGCCGCGCTTGGTCGGCCTGCGCCGCGCGCAGGAATTGATTTACACCAACCGCGTTCTCAGTGCTGCCGAGGCACTGGACTGGGGACTGCTCACCAAGGTGGTTGCCGACGAGGACCTCGCTACGGAAACTGACAAGATTGCCGCGCAACTCGCAGCGGGCCCTACCGAAGCCTATGCGCGCGCACGCGCACTGCTGCTGAGCAGCTACGAAAACGGACTGGAATGCCAGCTCGAACAGGAGAGCCGCGGAATTTCACACTGTGTGGGCAGCGCGGATGGTCAAGAGGGCTTGGCCGCATTTGTAGAGCGCCGCAAGCCAAGCTTCAAGGGCGAGTAACACATTTGCGCCATGGGGCGTTCTGCGCGCAGCACTATTGCCGCGCGTAGAACGCTGCCAGTACCTGACTTAATCCAACCGCATCATCGGCGCCGGCAAGCTCACGTATTGAGTGCATAGCAAAGGTCGGCACACCGATATCCAGCGTTGCCACACCCAGTGCAGAGGATGTAATCGGCCCGATCGTGCTCCCACAAGCCATGTCGCTGCGCACCACAAAACTCTGCACCGGCTGCTGACACTGCTGGCATAGATGTCGGAAGGCCGCGCTGGTTTCACTGTTGGTGGCGTAGCGCTGATTGACGTTAATTTTTATTACGGCGCCGCGGTTCAGCAGCGGCCCATGATTCGCGTCGTGGCGGTCACTGAAATTGGGGTGAACACCGTGCGCATTGTCTGCCGAGATCATTAAAGAATGAGCAATGGCCCGCTGCCAGCGGCTTTCATCTCCGGCAATACGGCGCAACACCGACTCCAACATGGGCCCCTGAGCACCACTGCTCGACATACTGCCAACTTCTTCATGGTCGTTGCTGACAAGCACACTGTGTTGATCGGAGGGTGCCGACAGCAAGGCTTGCAAGCCGATAAAACAAGACAGCAGATTGTCCAAACGCGCACTGGCAATAAACTCTTGCTCAAGCCCGATTAGGGCAGCGCCCTGCACGTCGTAAAAGCTCAGTTCGTAGTCTAAAACCGTGTCGACATCACTACCGCCCTGCTCAATCAGCAACTGTTTGAGCAGAGCGTTGAAGTCGGGGGCTTTCTCAGGCTGACTGATCAATACCGGCAGATCGGTCTGGGCATTAATACTACGGTTACTGTTGGCCTCTCGGTCCAAATGAATCGCCAAGCTGGGAATACAACCAATCGCTCGCTCGGTGTTAATCAGGCGATTACGTAACTCGCCATCCTGGCTGCGGTAGCTAATGCGGCCTGCTAGGCCTAGGTCGCGATCAAACCAGGGGTTGAGCAGCGCGCCGCCGTACACATCCACACCGAGCTGAAAATACCCCTTCTTGTGCAGTACCGGGTTGGGCTTCACCTTCAAGCAGGGGCTGTCAGTGTGGGCACCGACCATCTTCCAGCCCTGCTGGGCAACATCACCCAGACCCACTCGAAACGCCACAATTGAAGCGCCGTTGCGCAGGGTATAGTAGCCCTTGCCCGCTTCAAGCGACCAATCATCACGCTCATCCAGCGCGATAAAACCCGCAGCATCCAGCGCTGCAGCCATATTGCTCGCCGCGTGAAACGGCGTCGGGCTGGCATCTAAAAATGCCATCAACTGCTGGTTAAACGTTTGTTTATCCATATTCAATCCGATCACTCGCTAACCCTTGTCGCTGGAAGAACGTGCATGTTGCTGCGATGCCTGCAGTGCTAACAGCAAACTTGATGTGTCTTTCCTACCGCCGCCCAGGCTTTGCACCTGTGCGTAAAATTGATCGACCAAGGCCGTCACAGGTAGGCTGCTGCCTTGCCGACGCGCCTCGTCGAGTACATACGACAGGTCCTTGCGCATCCAGTCCACGGCAAAGCCAAAGTCAAATTCCCCGGTCAGCATGGTCTCCGCTCGATTATCCATCTGCCAGGACTGGGCGGCACCGGCGCTGATCACATCCACAACCGCCGACATATCCAAGCCCGCGCGCTGACCAAAGTTCATTCCTTCCGCCAACCCCTGTAGCAGGCCGGCAATGCAGATCTGGTTGACCATTTTCGCCAACTGACCACTGCCAACCGCGCCAAGAAGACGGTACCGCGCCGCATAGCACTGTAATAACGGCTCAGCCTTGGCGAAAGCTGCCGGCTCACCGCCCGCCATTATTGTGAGCTTGCCGGACTCCGCTCCCGCTTGGCCACCCGATACGGGTGCATCAACAAACTGCAGGCCGGCATGTGCAGCGGCCTGCGCCATCTCTCTTGCCAGCTCGGCAGAGGTGGTGGAATGGTCGACCACAACACCGCCACGCGGCATATGGGCAAACACGCCTTGTTCGCCACACAGCACCTCGCGCACATCAGCGTCGGCGCCCAGACAGACTGCGACAACGTTCCGATCTGCCACCGCGTCCGCGACGCTCGCGGCAACGCAGTCGGAATAAGTCGCTTGCCAGCGTTGGGCTTTTTCCACACTGCGGTTGTATACGCGCAGATCTACCCCGGCCTTCGCGGCATGCCCCGCCATCGGGAAGCCCATCACCCCCAAACCTAAAAATGCTGCCTTCATCACCGTCACCCGTCTTGTTTCACCGCGTTGCTATGCTGCTCGATCAGGCTAGCACGACAGCGTAGATAATTATCGCCAGTACCACTCGGTATATGGCAAAGGGCATCATGCCGACTCGCTCCACCCACTTCATAAATACGCTGATACAGGCGTAGGCTGTTACCGCCGAAACGGCCAGGCCAATTGCCAGCAGCTGCCAGGCGACATCACTGCCATGCTGCAGTAATTCCAGTAATTTATAACTACCCGCCGCCGCAATAATGGGCATGGACAACAAGAAGGAGAAGCGCGCGGCATCGCTGCGTCCCAAGCCTAATAACAGTGCCGCGGTCATGGTGATCCCCGATCGCGACGTGCCCGGCACCAACGCCAGCGCTTGTGCGAAGCCAACTAACAACGCAATGCGCAGGCCGATATCAGCAATACTGCGGCTGTGGCTCGAGTAGCGATCAACCAAACCGAGAATCACGCCAAACACTAACGTCGTTGTTGCCAGCACCACCCCGCCGCGCAGGTGTTGCTCGATAATATCGTTAAAGATCAGCCCGGCAACCACGGCGGGCAGTGTTGCCACAATCACCATCCATGCAAGCCGGCTGTCGGCGCTGTGTTGCCGTGCCACCACACTTTGCGTCCAGGCGGTAAGCAGTGTGCTAACGTCTTTACGAAAGTACGCCAGCACCGCCAACAGCGACCCCACATGCACGGCAACATCAAAAGCAAGGCCCTGATCTTCCCAGCCCAGCAAGGTTTGCGGCAGGACTAAATGCCCGGAACTGGAGATCGGCAAAAACTCCGTTAAGCCTTGAATTGCCGCTAATATCACCGCTTGCAGTGCATCCATTACACGCTTTCCTATCTATCGAATTTGCTTGAGGCTGTTTATGCCAGTGCAATTGTAGTGTGAGCAGGGCCTCGGGCCGGCCCACACTGTGACTGATTTTCTATTGTTTATAAGGTACTGATTATTGCTTCTTCCATGCCACGCTTTCGCGTAAATAAACCGGCTGGGCCTGCTCGGCAGGCAACACCTTCCCTGCCAACACATCTGGCTTTGCCAGCTGCAGCGCGGCGGCGGCACTCGGTAGGATCGTTTGGTCAACAGTGGCTGGCGGGGCATCGCCAAAGCGCTCTGCATAGGTCCAGCCATCGCCGATACCCGCTGCGCCCGCAGCCGTATTGTCGACTTGCTCAGGTGGCAGCAACTGATCGGCGTTTAGCGGTGCAACCACGCCATCGCGGTACTGATAGCGACCGAAATACACCTCGTCCATGCGCGCATCCAGCGCCGGTAATATCATTGTGCCTTCGGCCACGCCCTCTCGCTCAGCGTAGAACTGCGCCATCGCCGCCAGGGTTGAAATCGGCACTACTGGCAATTCCGCCGCAAAGGCCAAACCCTGCACCGTGGCAATGGCCACCCGCAAGCCCGTAAAAGAACCCGGGCCCGCCGTAAAAACCAGTGCATCCATCTGCGCGAGCGGCAGTGAATGCGCAGCTAACATCTCATCCACCATGGGCAGTAAAAATCGCGTGTGGGCGCGAGGCAGCATACGAAAATCTTCGTACACCTGCCCTTCATGCATCAGCGCAACAGAACACGCCGATGTTGAAGCATCGATGGCAAGCAGGGTTGTCATAGGGAGAGTATCCGACAGCGCTAAAAAACGCTGGCATGATAGCACAGCACAGCTCTAACATAGTCAGCGAACACGCCGAACTCATGGATAAAACAGGGTTTTCCCCAATGCCTGAAACCAATGCCGCCCAACCCTATAGCCTGTTAATTCTGGCTGGCGGACAGGGGCGCCGAATGCAGGGCAAAGACAAGGGCCTGCTGGACTGGCAAGGCCGACCGCTCATCGCCCACATTGTCGATGCGCTTGCCGAGAATGCCCATGAAGTGTTGGTAAGCTGCAACCGCAATAGCGACCGCTACCGGGACTATGGACGCCCCCTGCCCGACACGCTTCCCGACTTCCCCGGTCCCTTGGCAGGAATCCTGGCCGGGCTTGAGGGCGCATCCCACACGCAGGTTTTGGTGGTGCCCTGCGACAACCCCTGCCCGCCCACCGACCTGTATCAGCGACTGAGCGAGCAAAGCAGCAACGCGATTCGTTTTGCCTTTGACGGAGAGCAGGACCAGGTGTTGTACGCACTTATTCCTGCGAACCTCCGCGCAAGCCTGCACGGCTACTTACAGCGAGGCCGGCGCAGCGTTAAAGGCTGGTTCGAACAATGCCATGCTGAAAGAGTGGATTTCTCCGATCAGGCCGAGCGCTTTAAGAATATGAACCGGCCAAGCGATGCCGGACGCAGCAATAGCTAGGCCGCACAAGCCGCAGTACTGTGAGCAACAAAAAAGACGCGCCGGGGCGCGTCTTCAAGCCAAAGCATGGGTCTAGCAGCAGTTATTGCAGATCAAATCGATCCGCATTCATCACCTTCACCCACGCCGCGACAAAGTCGCGGACAAATTTTTCCTTGGCATCGTCCTGGGCATAAACCTCGGCATAGGAGCGCAGAATCGAATTCGAACCGAACACCAAGTCAACGCGTGTCGCCGTCCACTTCACCTCGCCACTAGCGCGGTCACGCAGCTCGAACAGGTTGTCGCTGACCGGCTTCCAGGCGTAACGCATATCGGTTAGCGTGACAAAGAATTCGTTAGTTAAACTGCCCACGCGGTCGGTAAACACGCCGTGCTGGCTCCCACCGGCATTCGCGCCCAACACACGCATCCCGCCGATCAAGACCGTCATTTCCGGTGCACTGAGCCCCAGCAACTGACTGCGGTCCAACATCAACTCTTCGGCGGACACCGTGAAGTCAGCTTTCAGCCAATTTCGGAAAGCGTCGTGCAGCGGCTCCAATACCGCGAAAGACTCAATGTCTGTCATCTCTGCGGTGGCATCACCGCGCCCGGGTGAAAACGGCACAGTGACTGCCACCCCGGCGTTTTGTGCGGCTTGTTCAACAGCCGCGCTACCGGCCAGTACAATGAGGTCTGCCATGCTCACCGATACGCCCTGCGCTTCGCGAACCTTCTCGAGGGTAGTTAACACTTTGTTAAGGCGCTCTGGCTCGTTGCCCGCCCAGTCACGCTGAGGTGCCAAGCGAATACGGCCACCATTCGCCCCGCCGCGACAATCCGAGTTTCGGAAGGTGCGCGCACTGTCCCAAGCGGTGGCGACCAACTCAGATACTGTCAAGCCACTGGCAAGTACAGCGCGCTTCAAGGCTTCCACGTCACCTTCAGACAAGCGGGTTTCTGACGCCGGAATTGGGTCTTGCCAAATCAAGTCCTCTGCAGGCACGTCAGCGCCCAGATAACGGCTTTTTGGCCCTAGATCGCGGTGCGTTAACTTAAACCAAGCGCGGGCGAACACCTCGGAAAAATACGCCGGGTCTTTGTAGAACCGCTCGGCAATAACGCGATAGGCGGGGTCTTTAATCATCGCCATATCGGCATCAGTCATAATCGGATTATGGCGCTGCGACGGGTCGTTGGCATCAACCGGCTTGTCTTCTTCCTTGATGTCTATTGGTTCCCACTGCCAGGCGCCAGCCGGGCTCTTTTTCAGCTCCCAGTCGTAGGTAAACAGCAGGTAGAAGTAGCCGTTGTCCCACTGGGTGGGGTTGGTTGTCCAGGCCCCCTCAAGACCACTGGTCACAGCGTCACGGCCTACCCCGCTTCCATTGGGGTTACGCCAGCCCAAGCCCTGCTCAGCAACATCGGCACCTTCCGGCTCGGGGCCGAGGGCTTCCGCGTCGCCATTGCCGTGACATTTACCCACCGTGTGACCGCCAGCGGTGAGTGCTACGGTCTCCTCGTCGTTCATTGCCATGCGCGCAAAGGTGAGGCGAACATCTTCAGCAGTTTTTAGCGGGTCGGGCTTGCCATCAACGCCCTCTGGGTTCACGTAAATCAGGCCCATTTGCACTGCCGCGAGGGGATTGTCGAGCGCGCCGCGCTCATCACTATTCATACGGTCTTGGCCCTTGCCAAGCCATTCGCTCTCAGACCCCCAATTAATATCCTTTTCCGGGTGCCAAATATCTTCGCGCCCGCCGGCGAAACCATAGGTCTTCAGCCCCATCGACTCATAAGCCATATTGCCGGCCAAAATCATCAGGTCTGCCCAAGACAGCTTGTTGCCGTATTTCTTCTTGATTGGCCACAACAGGCGCCGAGCCTTATCCAGATTGGCATTATCAGGCCAGCTATTTAGGGGGGCGAAGCGCTGGTTACCGGTAGCCGCACCGCCACGTCCATCGGCAATGCGGTAGGTGCCAGCAGCGTGCCAGGCCATGCGAATCATCAGACCACCGTAGTGCCCCCAGTCGGCAGGCCACCAATCTTGCGAGTCCGTCATCAATGCCTTGAGGTCACTCTTAACCGCCTCCAGATCCAGCTGCTTAAACGCCTCTGCATAGTTGAAATCCTCAGCCATTGGATTGCTCTTGCGGTCGTGCTGGTGAAGCAAGTCCAGATCCAGCGAATTGGGCCACCAGGATGCAACCTGCGTTTCTTGGCGTGTATTCGCGCCGTGCATTACCGGGCATTTACCGCCCGAGGTAGAAGAACCAGTCATCGTCGATCTCCATTATTTAAGTCAGCGTATTCATTTTTTTAGCAACACCACCTGCCCTTGAACCTAGCACAGCTTTCTGACCAAGGTCGTCAATCAGCGTTCAGCAGCATTCTTTCCCTATTCCGCAAAACGCGACAACGCGCTTTTCGGTCCAGGCACGACTAGTAAGCCTGCAGACAGAAAAAAGATGAAATCGATTATTAATATTAAAATGATAGGTTTTGGCTATGAATACCCAGGCTGAGCGTCCAGTTAGTCCCGAAGAAAAGCCAGAAATGAAAAAGGCCCGCCATAGGCGAGCCTTTAAATTTGGTACGACCGAGTGGATTCGAACCACCGACCCCCACCATGTCAAGGTGGTGCTCTAACCAACTGAGCTACGGTCGTATTGTTGAGAGCCGCGCATTATAAGCAGGCAATTCGGGGAAGACAAGCCCGGCCGCCAATTAGCTAATAAACATGCGCTCCTTAATCTCGTGAAGCTTGTCGCGCAGTTTGGCCGCCGCTTCAAACTCGAGGTTTTTAGCGTGTTCCTGCATCTGCTGTTCCATCGTTTTAAGCATTTTCGCTAGTTCATTCGGCGCCAGGCTCTCTGCATCGAGCAGATAATCACCGGCGGGCTCAGCTACTTTGCGCTGGTCACGTCCACGACGATTGGCTTTTGACCCCGGCGCCGCCGCCGCTTCTAAAATATCCTCAACGGATTTGTGCACGCCCTTGGGCACAATGCCGTGTGCCTCGTTGTGGGCAAGCTGCTTCTCGCGACGGCGTTCGGTCTCGTCAATAGCGCGGCGCATGGATCCGGTAATATTATCGCCATACAAAATTGCCTTGCCGTTCAAGTTTCGCGCCGCGCGGCCAATTGTCTGTATTAAAGAGCGCTCAGAGCGCAGAAAGCCCTCTTTGTCTGCATCGAGTATCGCCACCAGCGACACTTCCGGCATGTCCAAGCCTTCTCGCAGCAAGTTGATACCGACAAGCACGTCGAATTTGCCGAGGCGTAAATCCCGGATGATCTCTACGCGCTCGACCGTGTCGATGTCGGAGTGCAAATACCGGCAGCGAATATCGTGCTCGTCGAGGTACTCAGATAAGTCCTCGGCCATGCGCTTGGTTAAGGTAGTGACCAACACCCGCTCTTTCTTTTCCACTCTCACGTTGATTTCTGACAGCAGATCATCAACCTGGGTACTGGCCGGACGGACCTCAACGGCGGGATCAACCAGCCCTGTGGGGCGCACGACTTGCTCAACGACACGCGCCGCGTGCTCTTCTTCATAGGGCCCTGGTGTTGCTGACACCAGAATTAACTGCGGCACAAGGCGCTCCCACTCCTCAAAGCGCATCGGTCGATTATCCAGCGCCGACGGCAGGCGGAAACCATACTGCACCAGCGTTTCTTTACGGGAGCGGTCACCTTTATACATCGCGCCAATTTGTGGAATGGTCACGTGAGACTCATCGATGACGACCAAGGCATTTTCAGGCAAATAATCAAACAAGGTTGGCGGCGCCGCCCCGGGCTCTCTGCCAGACAAATACCGAGAGTAGTTTTCGATGCCGTTGCAATAGCCCAGCTCGCGAATCATCTCCAGGTCGTAGCGGGTGCGCTGCTCCAAACGCTGCGCCTCGACGAGCAGCTCATTACTGCGCAGTTGTTCCAAACGGTCCTTAAGCTCTAGCTCGATTTTATCAACTGCAGACAGCAGCGTTTCTCGCGGCGTTACATAGTGGCTTTTTGGGTAAATAGTGACCCGCGGCATCTTGCCGTAAGACTCGCCCGTCAGCGGATCAAAACCGCTGATGCTGTCGATCTCGTCGTCAAACAATTCGACCCGCACCGCATCCTTTTCACTCTCGGCAGGAAAAATATCAATCACATCGCCACGAACGCGGTAGGTGCCGCGCTGGAAGGCCATATCGTTGCGGGTGTATTGCAACTCGGCAAGGCGACGCAGCAGCTTGCGCTGGTCGATACGTTCACCACGCACCAGGTGAAGCACCATTTTAAAATACAGCTCGGGGTCCCCCAGGCCGTAGATCGATGATACCGACGACACAATAATGGCATCGGAACGCTCCATCAGCGCCTTTGTCGCCGACAAACGCATTTGTTCAATATGGTCGTTTACCGACGCGTCTTTCTCTATGAACGTGTCTGACGCCGGCACATAGGCTTCGGGCTGGTAGTAATCGTAGTAGGAGACGAAATACTCCACCGCATTATTCGGGAAAAACTCTTTAAACTCGCCGTAAAGCTGAGCCGCAAGGGTTTTATTGGGCGCCATTACGATAGTCGGCCGCTGCAGTTGTTCCACCACATTTGCAATGGTGAAGGTTTTACCCGAACCGGTTACCCCCAGCAGCGTCTGCGCATGCAGACCCGCGTTCACCCCTTCCACCAAGCCCTTAATTGCAGAAGGCTGATCTCCGGCCGGAGCAAACTTGGAAACAACTTGAAAGGGCTTAGCCATAACTCTCCTCAACACTGGAATTGCTGGCAAAGCGGCCAGTTTACACCATTGTTAAGGGAGTACGCAGAAGCGCGTTCAAGCGATGGCTAAGCAGAGGAAAACGCTAGAAAAAATGCTTTTTAAAATTTTCTTGGCCAAAAGCTTGACGCCCCAAAGAATGGCCTTTAATATGCGCGGCCTCAGCTGTTGAGACAGCTATTCCGCCTTAGCTCAGTTGGTAGAGCAAATGACTGTTAATCATTGGGTCGCTGGTTCGAGCCCAGCAGGCGGAGCCAAACAAATAAAGGGGTTGTACGGAAGTGCGACCCCTTTTTTGTATCAGAAAAACTCAGGGTGTAAGCACATTTCCGAAAAGCCTGCGCCGTCCAGACACAAAAAAAACCGAGAACATGCTCCATGCGCTCGGATTATCAATCTCATCAAAGTGCTGTGTGCACTGAACTGGCTAGCCTTTCACGGTGCTTTGGGAACACCAAATCAGGAATCCTAGGCAACCCCAGATAATTCCTGTCCTTGGGTATCCTATATCGAAAGCCACGACGCCAAAGCGACTTCCTGACAAGAACCTCCATTTTGGTAGTCCGTCCACGTATACCTGACATCATCCGAGAACGAGTAGACTTGTCGACGATATCAACCATGATTCTCCTAGATTTTAGCTGGTGTCCTGGTATGCTTCACCATCATTAAATCTACAAGCTACTCACCGATGGCCAACAAGATCAACGTAATAGACCTTTTCGCTGGACCCGGCGGTCTAGGAGAAGGCTTCTCAGCTTTCACTCCTAGCGGTTCCAAAAGTAACGCATTCAATATCCGGATGTCTGTCGAAAAGGAAGCAAACGCGCACAAGACGTTAACTCTCAGAGCACTCTTCCGCAGCATCAGGCACAAGCCTCGGAAGGTTGAGCACTATTTTGATTATGTATCTCAGAATATAGGCAAAGATGAACTGCAATCCACCCTGAAGACTGAGTGGGCTGAGGCTTGCTCCGAAACCCTTGGGGCTCCGAAAGCCCTTGGAGAAGACAACCAGGAAATCCACTCCAGACTCAAGGAGCTGAAAAAAGCTCATCATGGCGAGAAGTGGGTAGTCATTGGCGGACCACCTTGCCAAGCCTACTCACTGGCAGGTCGATCCCGTAATAAGGGCATCAAGGACTACAAACCGGAATCAGATCATCGGCATTTTTTATATCAGGAATACCTTGAGGTGTTGAGCATCATTGAGCCTGACGTCTTCGTGATGGAAAATGTCAAAGGCATCCTGACCTCTAGGGTTGGAGGACAGCGGATATTCCCCGCAATCCGCGATGACCTACGGAATCCTCGGAAGGCTGCGGCGGACAAACAACAAGCAGCTGGCAGAGAATACAGAATTTACTCTTTCGTTTGCCCTCCAGGCGACTCAGGTCTATTTGGGAACGAATACGAGGACGAAACGGATTTTGTTATCAAAGCTGAGCAGTTTGGCATCCCTCAGGCCCGACACAGAGTTATCTTGCTCGGAGTAGCGACTGACATCCATACAGAACCGAGTTTCCTTGAAAAACCACTAACCAAAGCCCCATCAACAGATCATGTTTTAAGTAGTCTTCCTCGGCTCAGAAGCCGATTATCTAAAGAGAAGGACAGCGATACTTTGTGGTTGGACTGCCTCAAAGTACAATCCAACCGAATCAAATCCGAAATCAAGGGTGTAAAATACAAGCACTTGCGTTCGGAGCTGGATCGAGCCATTGAATCAATGCCTTCTCATGCAAAAACCAGCTCAACGACTTATCCGAAGCGCACTATCAACAAACGCATCCACACCGATTTGAGTGATTGGATTCTAGCCGACCGACCACCCTCTCTTCTTAATCACGAGACGCGAGGACACATGGCAACTGACTTAGGCCGGTACTTATTCGCTTCGTGCTGGGCCAACGCCTTTCAGGGCAGCGAAAACGAAATACCAAAAGCAAAAGACTTCCCCGAGTGCTTAGCGCCAAACCATGCAAACTGGCGTTCAGGAGACTTTGCAGACCGTTTCCGTGTACAAGCAAAAGGACGACCGGCAACCACGATAACAAGTCATATATCGAAGGATGGGCATTACTACATCCACTACGACCCGACCCAATGTCGAAGCTTGACCGTTCGTGAAGCGGCACGTATTCAGACCTTCCCCGACAACTACTTCTTTGAGGGAGGACGCACGGCCCAGTACGTACAGGTAGGCAATGCCGTCCCACCATTTCTGGCGCATCAACTGGCTGAAATTGTCTACCAACTAGTTAAGAACCTCTGAGGAAACCCCTATCCCGAGTATTCACGAGTCGGTCTATGAATTACCTTCAGCTGATGCTCGCAAGGCCGCTATTTCCACAAGCTCACGAAGGCCCGCAATATCAAGCATTCCTACGTCGCGATAACCGCTTATCAATGTCAAATACTGCATTACACGTTGCAGATACTTGTCACTAGCCCGGGCACCTAGCGAAGCTGCATGATCTAGGACTGCTTTCATCACTGTAGGAAAAGCACCCACCTCTCGATCAAAAATCGCATTCAATCGATCTTCTCTTCTGAAGACCTCTTTGGTGTACGCGTATGGGTCATCTTTAGCTATCCCATCTTCAGCACCAAGCGTGAAGGTCAGATGAGAAACCCACCAGAGCCTAGCAATCCCGTGACGAACAAGACGCCCCCTCGTCACAAAACCATTTGGGAGTAACCACCTGTCTTTGACACGGCCTTTCCAGTTACCAGCGTCGACCAGCGGCCACCGTTTCTCCATGTAATCCCGATATGTGCCAAACGCCAGATATGTCCACAAACGTGCATCAGATGCATTTGCTCGGTCAATCTCCCCAAGATAATCGTGTACACGGGGCGCGTTGTCTATATCTTTTGCCCTGCTGCCCTCTACATTCAAAGTATCTGGCACGCCGAGACTCACCGGAAGCGGCAAAAGGTTATCTGGTTTTACAATGATGGCATCTGCACTAGCCAAGAAAGCCACTGGAGTTGAAGCCTCTTGAAGTGCACTAGCAAGGTCCAGGAGCGCAGACTCCGAAAGCGCTCTTGCCTCAGGAATTGGTTTCGTCATTAATCATCCTCCTCAAACGCCAGGCCTGCGCGAATCGCTGTATCTATAGGGCTCTCAAGGATTTTCTGAGCAAGCTCCAGATTGCTCAGATCCCAGCCACCACGATCGGTCGCTAATTTATCAATTGCAACAAACCAAGCTTTGTCATCCAGTGGCTCTTGATCCCTAGTACTTTTAATAAAGTCCAGCGTCTCCATTAGAGCAGGCAGAACAACCAACGCAACCTGGAGATCAGGACGATGACTAAACAACTTGAATTCATCGAAAGTTTTCGGAGGAATTTGAACACTGACAAATTCGTTACTGTCGAACGCCAGTTTAATTCTCTTGTGAAGGCTCGAGCTTCGAACGAACTTGAAGCAACTGCCAATCGGCGGATCTAGGGGGTCATAAAACTTTTCCGCATTAAATCGGAAAGATCCTGCATCGGCCAGGACATCTCCAGGCTTAAGGTCAAAGGTCGCCCCAGCGTAGTCGGCATGCTGCCTCTGCCAACTATGCCCCGGAACATCTTTTGCGACAATTAATCGCACATCGGCAACGACGTCCCCTCTTACTCGCTCCTGATCAAGCCAAGCTCGAAGACGAAATCCCTGCGGCGTACGCTGAAATTCCTGAGGAGACATTTCGCCAGTAGAGATAGTTGAAGAGCATCGCCATCTCAAGCTATGAATTGCAGAACCGCTGTCGATTAGCTTTACAACATCCGGATCATCAGTACGAATTTCGTAACTTATCTCAATGTCTTGCTGGCTTGGATCAACAAGCACATTAAGCACTTCAAAACTTGACGAAACGTCATCGGCCCCATCAATAACGGGGTGGGGATAAGAGCCACGATTTGCCATTACGCCACCCCCAGACGATAGCGCTCACCCGCTGGCATATAGACATCAATACGTGTCATTTGTCCGGCCTGCAGTGAAAGCTTGGTTATCGTATTTTCCGAAAAGCTCAGTTCAGTAGTTTTTCCTACGCCATGAAGTACGACCCGTGATATCGGGAGTTTAAAACCTTCCTCTGGCTCGCCTCCCGGGCCAAGTGCCAGCAGTTCTAGGTCTCCGCATTCGTCTTCGTGGGAGGTAATTGCCAAGGCCATTACTGCAGTGTCCGGATCACTGCTCTTGGTGCTCCAGCTTCGAAACTGCAACTCATTGCCATTAATGCGTGATGTGCCTACACCTGCAGTACCTTTGCCGGGCAGCCCAGCATCCTTAGTCTTCCGTTCCCCGGTTCCACCTGTTGGTTTACCTTGCTGGACTTCTGTTTCACCACCACTTGTCGCTGGCCGCTGAATCTTCACCTGAATTTTGGTGTTCGGGGGAATCACCGTCGGACTTCCAGATCTCACTCTTCCAGTCACCGTACTGGATTCAGTTTCAGACCCTTCGCTGTCTGGTTCTGACGTAGGAGCTGCAGCAGCACCAGATACCTTTGTATCGATACTCTCTGTTGGAAGAAAACGCGATAACCCTTCAATTTCTACAACGTCTCCAATTTCCGTTGTAATCCTCTCTCTGAGAGAATCGCGCACGAAAGTCTTCATGTCCCGAATCACCGCAGCGCCACTGACCGGATCTCTAGCAGCATCCCAGACATGATGCTGCGGAGGCTCCAACCGCCTGAGATACTTATTGCCCTCCTCGCTGTCGCATACAAGCACTGCGGCATACTTTGCTGAAATTGAATTGTGCTTGAACAAGTCAATTTTCATGAGAGGCCTACGCATCGTTATGGTATGCAGCTTCTTCTCAAGGCGATCATCGACATTAATATACAGCCTAACTTTCCCTACCTTCCTTAGCGTGGCCTCGGCTGGTTCAGGGTCTTGAAGTGCCTCATAGAATGCCCTGGCCTCTGGACGATTTCTAACAAACCTCTCCAATGAATCGGCATCCAGCGTCCACTCATTTTCTTTCGTGATTCCCTTAACGACCAAGCGCCCTCGATCTATCGCAGCCATGAAGTTGTCAATTACTGCATCACGTACTCTTTCTAAATTTGGATCGCTATCAGCCATCCGGTACCCCAGCACATAGGTATCTGTACCGGGCTCCGTTCGCTCGGAGAAGGGGCCTACTCTGATAGCGGGTCTCTGGTACTCGAAGTCGGATTCACAAGCCAACTTTGTAAAGTAACCCTCCGCTCGATAGCTCGTTTTTCCCAGCGTATGAGTCGCAAGTCGGGTGTACCCTGCCAAGACTGTATCGCGAGTATCCTCAGGCATTGTTGTATAAAGCACGGTGCACAGATTAGAAGCCATTGGCCCCACCGCCGACCCTATACCAAATGAGCCCCCACGCTCATCATCACTCGAACCACCTTTCCCACGAGTCAAACGGCTTAAAGGAGAGCCACTCGATGAAAGCGCCTCACTCCCGGTAAGTCCTGTCGTGTTGTAGTCGGAAATCCGGAGCACCGGTATGGCTTCCTCTTTTGCAAGCCGTGCTGCCGCCTCCATCCTGTCGTGGCCTTGCTGGTTTACAGTTTGCTCGGCAACCGCATCAAGATGCTCGCGCAACCCTTCTATCCCAGGAATGTCGCGAGTCGCCATAGTCGTGAGCTCAAACTCCATCTGGATTGGGCCTACAGCGCTAGTACCCCGATTATCCAGGGTGTTCTGCCCTGTCTCGCGCACAACTGCGTGATCGGCATGAGCCCCCTCAAAATACTGTTGAGACGGATCGATTGGGCCTTCTTCGCCCGACAACCCCTGCTTTTCAAAGTAGAAACCGTATTCGCTTGCCGTCATTAGAAGTTCACCTTCCTAGCTGATGTAGACTCGTTATCAAACAGTGCACGAACTTCTTTCAGCTCGTGCAGGATCGGATCGAATAGCCTCTCAACTTCTTCCGCCGTATAGGCGTAATTCTTACGGTTCGCCAGATTCCCCAGCAAGGAGATCTCTCGAATCAGTCGATTCCCCCTAGACTCAGCGAGCCTCCGAAAGCGTTCATTTTTGGTTTCAGAGCTCATATCAATCCTGCGCGCAATCGCTACAAATAAGATATATATCAACTATATTCCCCATATGTAGAATCAGCAAGCTCTTTTTTTACTGAATAACCACTGGGAAAGGACTACACATGCAAGGTGCTCGGAGCACACACCGAGCACATTCACTAACAGTAACACCCTGAATTATGCAAAACCAAACTCATTACATCTCATCGATAATAAAAGTATTCTAGTGCCAACTAACCGTACAAACACGACTGTTAATCATTGGGTCGTTGGTTCGAGCCCGGCAGGCGGAGCCAAACAAGTAAAAGAGCTACATCGAAGGATGTAGCTCTTTTTTGTTTCCCGCTGTTTATGCCGCCCTCACCAATGATAATTCGCCTGCAAGGCAATGCTGCGGGGTGATTCGAGAAAGGCGTAGTGCCCCTTTGAACCGAATATTGTGTAGGACGTGGGGGTATCGCTGGCATAGGTAATAATGGTTTCATCCGTGAGGTTTTTACCCACGAGGGCGACATCCCAGGTTTCATCAATAGCGCCAATACCAATGCGCCCATTCCATTTCACATAGCCCTCTTGGTCTACTGCAGGATCGAGGTTTTGCGCCGGGTTGTAGTCGTCGGTAAATATCGCGTCCAGGCTAATTGCCATACCCAGCGTATCGCTGATGGGCACCCGCCATACCGCTAGCAGATTGCCAGCCCAATCGGCAACGTACTGGTTAGTCATGCCGCTGTAATCACAGTTAATACCGTCAGCAGCGGTGGGAGCCTGGCCCGCCAAACACTGACCGTTTTCGTAGTCTTCAAACTCGAAATCAAGCAGTGCCAGAGCGCCGGCCAACATCAGAGTCTCGGTCACCTGCCAGCGCCCGTCGAGCTCTATGCCCTGAGTTACCGCACTGGCGGCATTACCGACATTAAAGCCGAGTGTGCCGTCAAAGATGCTGACTTGAAGGTTGTCGTAGCGGGTATTGAACAGTGCGATATTAAACTCTGCGGCGCCGTCAAACAGTGACATTTTTGCGCCAAGCTCAATACTTTCCGACTCTTCTTCTTCGTACTCAAAGGTACCAATCAATACCGGACGAGGACTCGGATCCGCCGGAGCATTGGGGTTGCGCGGAACCGGCTCTGCACTTGGCGAGGCGTTGGAACGAGCGTCGTATCCACCAGATTTGAAGCCCCGGCTCCAGGTGATGTAGGTCATCACATCCGGGGTGACGTCGAACTGGAGGTTAATGGACGGCGATAGCTGGGACTCCGTTCGCTTGCCGCTAAGGTCATGGCGCTCGGCGGCAAAGCTGATCGCCGCAACGGTATCGGTCTCGCCGAAAGGGCGGTCGCTATAGTCTAGGTTGCCGAAGCGAAACTTGCGGCTACCGGTCTTGCGCTCATAGGTGTATCGCCCACCAAACGTTAGGCGCAGGTCGTCGCGCAGCTTCCAGGTCGCTTGCATAAAGCCTGAGCCCAGCAGGGAGTCGCTGTTAAAATCACGTGGAGAGGTTAAACCCGCTATCGCATTACCGGCATCACCAATGCCGAGAATTTCCTCCGGCGAGCCACCCAAGGGGTTGGGGTCGCGATCACCCCGAGCGCCCCCTTCTGTGGCATCAGCAGCGTTGAGCAGTTGCACGATCAGGTCTGAGTCAACGATGATGCTGTCGAAAAAATACAGCGAGTTCTTCTGAAAATACAAGCCAGCGATGTATTCCCAGTTGCCGTCGATGGGGGACATCCAACGAAACTCCTGACTGAACTGCTCATAGTCTTCCTGTAGCACCAGCTTAAAGCCCTCGGCGGCGGTAAAGTCACAGTCGCAGAGATCGTCGTATTCATAGGCAACGTAGGCCGTCGTCGCAGTAAACTGATGACCACCGCGAAACCAATCGGCGTTGACGGTCACATTGATGGTGTCGTTGTTGCTGTAGTCACCGTTTGAAGAGCGCTTAAAGTCCTGGAAGTTATTGCGTACAGAGTCGTGACTATTGATATCCAACACTCCCGGCACTTGGGTGCTATCGGCAATCTCAGCGTAAGTACGCCCGGTAAACAGCGGGTTAGTGCTTTCGGAAGGCTGGTCGTTAATGATCTCCACTTGGCGACCGAGCACATCAAAACTACCAATCTCGATTTTCGCACTCAGGCTCAGTTCGTCTGAGGCTTCCCACAGCACTTTGAGGCGGACGGTTTCTTCTGAATAGTTAGGCTCGTCTCGACCCAAGGTGAGATTTTCTATATACCCACCAAACTCGCGTTTTCGCGCTGCAAAGCGCAAGCCTATCGCGTCACTGATGGGCCCGGACAGGGCAAGATCGATAACCTCCTCATCAAACTCCGGCTCGTAGACCGCGGACACAAAACCCTCGAATTCGCCTCCCGGGCTGGCTGTGATAATGCTAATCGCCCCGGCAATACTGTTTTTTCCGTACAGGATATTCTGCGGGCCTCGCAGCACTTCAACGCGGGCAAGGTCCAAAAACGGCGCTCTCGCTAACTGGGCGCGGCCGTAATAAACGCCATCCACATACATGCCCACCGACTGTTCAAACCCCTGATTAATTCCAGAGCCGATACCGCGAATATATATGGCTGTGCCAATACCGTTCTCTGACATGGTCAGATTTGGCACATAGGCTTGGAGGTCTTGAATCTTATTCAACCCTGCCTCCAACAGTTTCTCGCCGGATACCGCATTGACAGAAACAGGCACATCTTGAAGGCTCTGCTCTCGCAGCTGCGCTGTCACGATGACCTCTTCCAAGGTCGCGGAATGCAAGCTAAATGACAGAGGAAACAAAATAGCGGCGCAGGCCAAGCCCTGCACGGCCGATAGCAATCTAGGAGACATAGTCACTCCACAACGGTTTATTGTTATTGTTCAGTGGTGGGGATCAGTATAACGACACAACAAAAGCAATCAATGCCATAGCAGCCCTGGACTAGTCTCCACTGTGGAGGCTCCCGGTTCAGGCATTAACGCGGTACACTGCCCATGGCAATGAGCTGCTGAGGTAGGAATGAAATATTTGATAATAACGATGGCGCTGCTTCTGCCGTATTCAGGAATGGCAGAGCCCACCTTTAGCGACGGCCATACGGCGATGCAACGTTACTTTGAGAACACCCCGGCCTTTGCTACTCACAAGGCCGTATGGCTCCGCTACAACCGGCTGATGCTCAGCGCGAATACCGAGCGCATCAAAGCCAAAAGCCTTGCCAAAGCGGCCTGCCAGCTACTGGTACAAAATGGCTTCACGAATATTGATGTCGCCGTTGCCGTGACCAACCATCGTACACTCGAAAAAAACAACAACGTTACGGGCGTTACTGAGCGATACTGCCAGCGCTGAACAGCGATTAAAACGGCCAGACGAGTGGGACGATCAGCAGCGTCATTGCGCCTACCAGCGCCGTTAACGGCACCCCCATTTTGAAAAAATCGGTAAAGCGATAGTTCCCAGGGCCGTAGACCATCAGGTTAGTTTGATAACCAATCGGCGTGGCAAAACTTGCCGATGCGGCCATCATCAAGGTTACCGCAAAAGGTAATAGACTGACCTCTAGCTGCTGACTGGCCGCCAGGGCGATGGGGAACACAATAACCGCGGCAGCAAGATTGGAAATCACCGCGGAGAACAACGCTGTCACGAGAAAAATTGCCGCCAATGTCGCGACCGGCGAACCCGCAGCGATGTTAACGAGGCCTTCCGCTATGGCTGACGCCGCGCCGGTTTTCTCCATCGCCCCACCCAAAGCAATCGAAGACGCGATTACCAATAGCACCTGCCAATCGATACTGCGGCGGGCTTCATTCGCCTGTATGCATCGTGTCAGGATCATTAAACTCGCTGCCAAAAATGCGGCTTTAAGCATCGATAACCAGCCAAATGCGACACTGAGGACCATCCCCAACATGATCAGCGAAGCACGCAGGCGATGCTCATGACGAACAGGGCGAGAATTTTCAATGGCGCTCACCAATAGAAAATCGCGCGAATAACGCTGGTTACTAACAAAGTCCTCATGGGCTTCGAGCAAAAGCGTATCGCCCGCCTCCAGCTCGATATCCCCTAACTTTCCCTTTAGTTGCTCGCCATTGCGGGACACCGCGATAACAACGGCACCATAATGATTACGAAAGCGCATATCACGCACGCGCCGGCCAAGCTGGGGGAAGTTGTGTGAAATCACCACCTCAACCAAGCAGCGGTTTAGATTGCCGGCCTCAAGCTTAAAGACCTGTTTCTCCGCCAGTTTTAAACCGTGAACATTTTTTAAGTCAACGACGGAACGGACGTCTCCAGCAAATACCAACTGATCATTCGCAAGCAATTTTTCATTAGGCGAAACAGCGGTGATTATTTGCTGAGCACGCACGATCTCGACGAGAAACATACCCGGCAGTTGCCGCAGTCCCGCTTCTTCGATGCTTTGCCCCACCACTGGACTGCCCGGCTCGACCAACATTTCGACTATGTATTGACGAGTATCGCCAAAGCGCTCGTCCTGGCCACCACGATCAGGCAGTAACCGCCTAGAAAATAACAGTATGAACAGAATCACCAGCACGGTGCAGGGCACACCGATCCAGGCCAGTTCAAACATGCCCAGCCCTTGCTCAGGGAGTACCTGCAGCATCATGCCGTTCACCACCAAGTTGGTACTGGTGCCAACCAGGGTACAGGTACCGCCAACAATGGCAGCGTAACTCAGCGGCATCATCAATTGTGAGGCCGACAAGCCATTGCGCTTTGCCCAGTCCCGCACCGCGGGGATTAACATCGCGACTACCGGCGTGTTATTCAAAATACTGCTAAATACCGCCACCGGCGTCATCAAACGCAGCTGTGCAGCACCGGCCGATTTGGGGCGCCCCAGCACGTTGTTGGAAATCCAGCTCACCACACCGGTCTCTGACAGGGCTTGGGCGACAATAAACAACACGCCCACCGTGACCATACCCTCATTGGACATGCCCGCCAGCGCTTCTTCCGGCGTTAGGACGCCCAGCAGCAACAGCACGGTGACACCACCACACAGCACCATGTCAGCGGGTCGCCGGCTGAAAATCAGTGCCGTCAAACAGGCGGCGATCACTGCCAGTGTCAGCCAAGCATCTAGGGTGAGCATTTTAGTCAGCTAGGCTCCGGTAGAATGTCTCGAACTGCTCGCAGAAATGTTCGAGCGTATCACCGGCCAAGTCGTTAATCCCCGCTGCCGCGGCTCGTCCGCCGCCTGTTGGGAATTGACGGCAAAACTCATCAGCGCCGCGTTTGTTGTTGAGCGGCGCGCGAATGCTAACCAGATAGTTACCATCGGCTTTTTCAGTGAGCACCGCATGGGCCCGGTCCGGGTGAGCGTTGGCAAGGTCATTGCTGTATACACCACTCACGCGGCGCGCCCAGCGCTCATTGGGTAATACGTAAACCGCCGCAATATCACTGCTGCGAACCGGCGGCAATTGCGCGGCGGCGGTCATATCACTGTGGTAGCCCGACTCCAGCTTGCTAAACGTGCCTGCCGAATCGGCTATAAAGTCGAGGGGATTGCTGAACGGCAGCAACTCTGCAAACAGCTCTGTGGGTGTGAAATGGAGATCATCCAAACTGGCACCGTAGCCGTTGTAGTTGAGATAAATTCCCAGATTCTCAAGTTTTTCGAGGTCCGCCTCGGCAACATTTTGCTGTGCAGCCAAGGTTTGCGCGCTCTTGCGCAGGTTGTCGCCATAAGCGCCGACAATTGCCCACAGGGCGTATTCACCTTGCAGATGCCCGTTTACCAGTAAGCTCGTGCAGACGTCTGCAGCAGTATTGATTTTTGTAGACAGCTTCGCGTGCTCCGGAATATCTCCAGCAAAGTGGTGGTCGACGTAGAACACCTCTGCCCCATTGGCCAGCAATGCCGTTAACCCTTCCCGGTTTTTATCAAGCGACACGTCCAACACGGTTACCCGGTCCCCCTCACCAGCCTCTACTCGATCGAGCAAGGCGATATCCCGCTTAACACCGCTGACGAGTTGGCTTTCCTGGGGGTCGGCTAACCTTAACTGCACCAGCGCACACAGTCCGTCAGCATCGCCATTAAATACATCAATTACCGCCATTACTGCTCTATTCCCTGTATTCGTAATTCAATTTGAAAAGGCATTATCACCGATCGACGTCCGAGTGAGCTCAGACACCGAGTGCTCGGTTAATATCACGTAGCGCGGCCAAAGGCTCGGCGGCGCGACTAATTGGACGACCAACAACCAAATAGTTGCTGCCCATTCGCACGGCGTCCTCCGGCGTGGCAATGCGTTGCTGATCATCGCTAGCACTATCGCGGGGGCGAATACCCGGCGTAACCAGCAAGAAACCATCCCCACGCTCTGCTCTGAGTTTCTCGGCTTCCTGTGCAGAGCAAACCACACCGTCCATGCCACTGTCTTGGGCCAAACGGGCGAGATGGCTCACTTGCTCAGCGGCGCTGCGCTCGACGCCCAGCTCTGACAGCTCATTCTCACCCATGGATGTCAGTACCGTCACCGCAATAAGAATCGGCGCCTTGTCACCATAGGGCTGCAAGGCCTCGCGCGCCGCCTTCATCATTGCCGAGCCGCCGCTGGCATGAACATTGACCATCCACACACCGCGCTCAGCCGCCGCTCTCACAGCCGCCGCCACAGTGTTGGGAATGTCGTGGAATTTCAGATCCAGGAATACCTCGAAACCGCGTTGGTGCAGGATATCCAAGACCTTAGGTCCAAATAGGGTAAACAGCTCTTTACCCACCTTGACGCGACACTCGCTGGGGTCAAGCTGATCAACAAGTTTAAGAAGCTCTTCTTCCGTTGCGACATCGAGTGCAACCAGTACAGGAGAATGCGTGGTCATGGAAAGTTAATCGCCTTGGCTACTACGGATGGGCGCAATAGTACCCCACTGCTCGCAGCTGGGACACAGCCAGTGTTGTTTCCGACCCGAAAAGCCGCAATGTCGACAACAATAACTGGGCCGACTTGCACATAAACTATGTAACTCGGACACAATTTCTCGCCCGGATTCGCTTGCATCCAATTCCCGCTCAAGCAGCGCCAACAGTAATTTTATCGTCGGCCGCTGAGACACCGCGTCTTTAAGGTAGGCTCGCGCCGCCTCAAGGCTCTCGAATTCTTTCGCCACCTCGTTGTGCAAGGTAGAGCTCTGCGTCACCTGTGCCAGCGCACGCAGCGCCTGAGAGTATGACGGCGCATCGGCAAGACGACTGAAAGCATCGCGAAACAGAGGCAGTATTTCGCTGGCATAAGCGGGTTGCCCCTCCGCGACAGCGTGCAATAAATTCAGCGCACACTCGGGCTGTTCGTCCATTACTAACTTCGCCAATGACATTGCCGCCCGCGGGTTTTCGGCGTCGGCCTCCCGCGCTTTTTGCAATATCGATTTCGCCTGAGTCCAATCTCCAGCAGAGGCGCGTTCGTCGGCGAGCTCACAATAATAGTGACTCAATGCCACCGAAACTTGCGGATCGCTGTCAGCTTTTTGTTTAAGTAGCCAACCACGCTTGGGCAAGCGTCGTCTCGCAACGGCGATCGCCTTTTCCCAGTCTTTCTCGGCCTGATAGATTTGCTGGAGGTAGTCGAGTGCCTCGGCCTCGTTCTCACTCGCCTCCGCCACCAAGTCCCGCAATAGTCGCTCAGCCCGGTCGTGTAAGCCTGCGGATATGTAATCCTTAGCCAGCTCCAGATGCACCTGCTGCAAGCCACTTTTGGGAAGGTTTGGTCGCGCCAACAGGTTCTGGTGAATCCGCGTAGCCGCTTCCAATTCGCCCTTGCCACGCATTAATCGCGCCAAGGAAAGATGGGTATCCAGGGTCTGCTCATTGACGGCAATGGCCTGAATGAATTCATCAACAGCGGTGCCAGGCTGCTCACTGAGCAGAAAGCGCAGGCTGTGGTAATAGGCGTCATCACGACCTTTTCCCGCCCCCCCCGAACGACTCTGCGAGCGCCTCCCCAACAGCCAACCCAGCGCTGTGGCAAAGAACAATAAGGTAAAGGGTAGCAATAGCTCCATTGCTGCTAGCGGCTAGGACCGGCCTCCACAGGCGGGGTTGAAGGCTGCCGCAAGCTGCGACGCAAACGCATTCTGCTCGCCTGCAAGCGCAACACTAACAGCGATGCAGATAACATCCCGCAGACACCGCCGGTGAAAAAGGCGGCGATCATCCAAGTCGATATACGCTGTTCCGGCAACTCCATAATGAGGATATTGAGCGGGACCAACGCTGTGTTCTCGATGCTAAAAAGCAGTCCAAATGCAATAACAGCAACGATGAGCAGCAATAGGAAGATGGACTTAAGGATCTGCATCTGACATGACACCCATAAAAAAACGGTATGGCCAAAGACCATACCGTTTCTGTTTAGAGAAGGCTAGCTACGCTGCCTTAGCTCGAGATCAAACTCTGGTTTACTCGCTCACGAAGCTCTTTACCCGGCTTAAAATGTGGAACATATTTTCCCGGTAACTGAACCGTTTCGCCCGTTTTAGGGTTACGGCCCATGCGAGGCTCGCGATAATGCAGAGAGAAGCTACCAAATCCCCGAATTTCAATCCGGCTGCCAGTCGCCAATACTTGAGACATATGCTCAATCATGGTCTTCACAGCCAGTTCAATATCCTTGTGAGATAACTGCGGCTGACGCTCAGCCATCAGCTCTATCAACTCAGATTTGGTCATTGCTTAATCCCGTCAATTCCGACATCAAGCCTAGCTTAGCACTTTTTTGCTTATAAGCCAGTATGTTACGGGCATTCACAAGAGAATGCCCGCAGCATTAGGACTTAGTCCTTGCTTTCCATCTGAGCTTTGATCAGGTCACCGATAGTTGCAGGGGCAGCTTCAGTTTCCTTCTCGCGCAGGGCTTTAACCGCTTCTTTCTCGTCTTCCATGTCTTTCGCTTTGATAGACAGGCTCAGAGCGCGGTTCTTGCGATCTACGCTGATGATCTTAACTTCAACTTCTTCGCCTTCTTTCAGCACATTGCGCGCATCTTCAACGCGGTCACGGCTGATTTCAGACGCTTTCAACACACCTTCAACTTCTTCGGCCAGCACAACAACTGCGGCTTTGGCGTCAACTTCTTTAACAGTACCGGTCACGATGCTACCGCGATCGTTGACGGCAACGTAGTCAGAGAAGGGATCTTCTTCCAGCTGCTTGATACCCAGAGAAATACGCTCGCGCTCGGGGTCGATAGACAGGATAACAGTCTCGATCTCGTCGCCTTTCTTGAACTTGCGAACCGCGTCTTCGCCGCTCTCGTTCCAAGAGATGTCTGACAGGTGAACCAGACCGTCGATGTTGCCGTCCAGACCGATGAAGATACCGAAGTCAGTGATCGACTTGATGGCACCGCTGATGCGATCGCCTTTAGTGAACTGAGAACCGAAGGCATCCCATGGGTTCTGCTGGCACTGCTTGATACCCAGAGAAATACGACGACGCTCTTCGTCGATATCCAGGATCATCACTTCTACTTCGTCGCCTACTTGTACGACTTTAGAAGGATGGATGTTCTTGTTGGTCCAATCCATTTCAGAAACGTGAACCAGACCTTCAACACCCTCTTCGATCTCAGCAAAGCAACCGTAGTCAGTCAGGTTAGTGACCTTGGCTTTCACGCGGCTGTTTTCTGGGTAACGGGTTTTGATTGCCACCCAGGGATCTTCGCCCAGTTGCTTCAGACCCAGTGATACGCGGTTGCGTTCACGGTCGAACTTGAGGATGCGAACATCAATTTCATCGCCAACGTTAACGATTTCGCTTGGGTGCTTAATGCGCTTCCAAGCCATGTCAGTGATGTGCAGCAGGCCGTCGATGCCGCCGAGGTCTACGAATGCACCGTAGTCGGTCAGGTTCTTAACGATACCTTTAACAACCATGCCTTCTTGCAGAGATTCCAGCAGTGCTTCGCGCTCTTCGCTGTTAACACTTTCCAGAACCGCACGACGAGAAACAACAACGTTGTTGCGCTTCTGGTCCAGCTTGATCACTTTAAATTCGAGTTCTTTGCCTTCCAGGTGAGCGGTGTCGCGCACGGGGCGTACATCAACCAATGAGCCGGGCAGGAACGCGCGGATGCTGTTGATGTCGACGGTGAAACCACCTTTTACTTTGCCGTTAATGATACCGGTTACTGTTTCTTCCGCCTCGTAGGCAGCTTCCAGTGCGGTCCATGCTTCGGCGCGCTTTGCTTTCTCGCGAGACAGACGGGTTTCACCGAAACCATCTTCGACAGACTCCAGTGCAACCTGCACCTCGTCGCCAATTTGCAGAGAGAAATCGCCGCTTTCAGCAACGAATTGATCGCGAGGGATAACCCCTTCCGACTTCAGACCAGCGTGTACGGTTACCCAGTCGCTGTCGATATCGATAACTACGCCGGTTACGATAGAACCGGGCTTCATATCGATCGTTTTTAAACTTTCTTCAAACAGTTCAGCAAAGCTTTCGCTCATTAGTCATTACCTGAAATTAGCAGTGGTATAACCACCATATCGCCGCATTACCAGCTAACGCGGGTCAGTTTTTTAAAGTCCTTCCGACGACTAGCTGGCTTTAACACCGCCGGAAACACCCTTAGAAACAACTACTGCGCTCAACACGCAGAAAAACGCGCACTCACTTCCGTGAGTACCCGCTCAAAAACTTGCTCGATCCCCAGTGAGCTGCTGTCTATCAGCACCGCATCGTCCGCTGGCTTAAGCGGTGAATGCTCGCGCTCAGAGTCACGCCGATCACGCTCTTGGATCTCTTTTAAAAGGGTCGCGAGGTTAACACTATCGCCCTTGTCTTTCAACTGCTTGTAGCGACGACGTGCGCGCTCCTCGGCACTGGCAGTGAGAAACACCTTCAATGGTGAGTCCGGGAAAACAACGGTTCCCATATCACGGCCATCGGCAACCAGGCCTGGCGCTTGCACAAAGTCACGCTGGCGCTGCAGCAATGCCTGTCGAACAGCGGGCAGCACCGCAACCTTCGACGCCAGCAGTCCAGTGGTTTCAGTACGAAGCTCACCGCTGACATCCACACCCTCTAGCATCACTCGACTCGGCTCACCGGCTTGGCCAGGCAGGAAGGCAACATCTAAATCCGCCGCCAAAGCCGCCACCGCCTGTTCATCGGAAAAATCCAATTGATGTTTATCAGCCGCCATCCCCACCAGGCGATACAACGCGCCACTGTCGAGTAAATGCCAGCCCAACTTGAGTGCCAGCATCTGACAGAGCGTGCCTTTGCCCGAACCACTGGGGCCATCAATACAAATCACGGGAAGGGTCATTTGCACACCTCAATCCGCATACCGACTTGCGTCGCCAACTCAACAAAGTTGGGGAAGGAGGTAGCGACGTTGTCGCAGTCTTCGATATGAATGGTATCGCTCGCTCGCAGCGCAGCGACAGAGAACGACATAGCAATGCGGTGATCGTGATGGCTATTCACGCGGCCACCGCCTATCGGACCACCATCGATAATGATGCCATCTGGCGTCGCCTGCGCATTCACCCCCAAAGAGACCAAGCCATCGGCCATGACTTGAATGCGGTCACTCTCTTTTACCCGCAACTCTTCCGCGCCGCGCAGCACGGTACGCCCCTCGGCGCAGGCCGCGGCGACAAACAGCACGGGGAATTCGTCGATGGCTAAAGGCACTTGCTCTTCCGGAATGTCGATGCCCTTGAGCGGTGCGTAGCGAACACGTATATCGGCAACCGGCTCACCGCCTACCTCGCGCTCATTGCTCAGGGTAATGTCGCCGCCCATCTCCCGCAGAATATTAATAATACCGACGCGGGTAGGGTTAATACCCACATGCTGCAGCGTTAAATCTGCACCGGGAGCAATACTGGCCGCCACCATGAAAAAGGCCGCAGAGGAGATATCGGCAGGCACATCTATATGTACCGCCTTCAAGCGATGCCCCCCGCTCAACGTTGCCGTGGAACCGCTGACTGCCACCGGATAACCAAAGCCTTTCAGCATACGCTCGCTGTGATCACGGGTTGGCGCAGGTTCGGTGGTACGCGTTTCGCCCTCAGCATACATACCGGCAAGCAAGACACAGGATTTCACCTGGGCGCTGGCCATAGGCAACACATAGTCTATCGCCTTAAGCTGTTGGCCACCGCGCAGGGTTAAGGGCGGACGCCCGCCTTCTGCGGTTTCAACCACCGCACCCATTTCACGCAGCGGCGCCGCCACACGCTCCATCGGTCGTTTACTTAACGACACATCGCCGGTCATCGTCACGTCAAACGGTTGCCCCGCCAGCAGGCCCGCCAATAGGCGCATGGAGGTACCGGAATTACCCATATACAGTTCGCCCGCTGGCGCCTGAAGGCCGTCTCGGCCGACACCGTGGATCGTCACGCGACCGGCATCAGGCCCCTCTATCTCGACACCCATCGCTTGAAACGCCTTCAGCGTGGACAGCGCATCTTCACCCTCAAGAAAGCCTTCAACGGTGGTTGTGCCGTCGGCGATAGCACCGAACATAATGGAGCGATGGGAGATCGATTTATCACCAGGAACCCGAACGGTACCGTTCACCGTACCACCGGGTTGAGCTAGAAATTCCACAAGTATTGTCTCTGCTGTACGTTAAGATTTAGTTTGCTTGCGCCCGACCATGTACTGCCCGAGAAAGTGCTCATCTCGCGCCTGTTTGGCGCGACTAAAGACTTGTTTAATCGCGGGGCCATCCGAGTCCGCAATAAGCTGGCGAACCTCGGTCAAATGATCGGCAAAGGTATCCAGACCGTTAAGAATCGCTTGGCGGTTCGCCAATACAATATCGTGCCACATCGTTGGGTCGCTGGAGGCGATGCGCGTAAAGTCGCGAAATCCCCCGGCGGCGAAACGGAAGATATCGGCGGCGCTGCCACTGGCAGCCAGCGCGTCAACCAGGGTATAGGCCAGTACGTGAGGCAAATGACTGGTCGCCGCCAGCACGGCGTCGTGCTCATCAACCGCCATATCGACAACTTCTGCCCCGGCGTGTTGCCACATTTCGCGAACCGTCGCGACGGCATCAGCATCATTACTGTCCAGCGGCGTGAGGATCACCCGATGATCGACAAAGAGATCCGTCTTTGCCGCCTCCACCCCGCTTTGCTCAGACCCGGCAATCGGGTGAGCCAATACGAAACGCGCCGGCAGTTCACCGAACACTGACTCCGCCGCGCGAAGAATATTTCCTTTCACACTGGCCACATCAGTAACAATGGTGCGCTCGCTGAGCAGCGGCGCGAGGTCGGCCATCACTTGCTCGGCAACCAGCGTAGGCGTAGCAATCAGTACCACATCGGCATCGTGAACCGCCTCGGCTAAATTCAGCGTCCAGTGATCAATCACACCCAGGGCCAAGCCGCGCTCTAATGAGGCAGCGCGCCGCCCCGTTGCCCAAACATGTTCGACAACACCCTTGGCCTTCAATGCCTTGGCCAACGAGCCGCCCATTAAGCCAAGGCCAATAATGGTTAACTTGCCAATCTTCACGCCGGAGCCAACACCTCTTTCAGGGCACTAATAAAGCGCTGATTTTCTTGCTCTAGGCCGATCGACACCCGTAAGTGCCTCGGCATACCGTAAACACCAATCGGACGCACAATCACGCCCTTCTCAAGCAAGGCCTGGTAGTACGGCATAGCATCGCTGGGCATTTCCACGGTAATGAAATTACCCACCGAAGGAATATAAGGCAGGCCGAGCTCATCAAAAGCGGCGACAAGCTGCTCTCGTCCCGCGGTGTTTACCTGGCGGCTTTGCTGCAGATACTCGTGATCGCGGTAAGCAGCGGCCGCGGCTGCCATTGCCGGCACACTAACGTTGAAGGGTGCGCGCACACGGTTCAGTAAATCGGCAATATCGGGGTGACTAATTGCATAACCTACCCGCAATCCGGCCAGCCCATAGGCCTTTGAAAACGTCCGAGTGACAACCAAATTTGGGTAGTCCGCCAGCATCGCAATGCTATCTGGGTACGCCGCTTCATCCACGTATTCGCAGTAGGCTTCATCCAACACCACCACAACGTTCTCGGGAACCGCTGCCATAAACCCGCGCAGGGCTTGCTCATTGAGCCAAGTGCCTGTCGGATTATTCGGATTGGCGATAAAAACCAGCCGCGTTGTGTTATCGATCAACGCCGCCATCGCGTCAAGGTCGTGCCCCCAGTCTTTGGCAGGCGCAATTCGCGCTTGGGCACCAGCCGCCTGCACCGCAATGGGGTAGACAATAAAGGCATACTGCGAAAACACAGCGCTGCTCTCGGCATCCAGAAATACTCTGCCGAGCAGGTCCAACACGTCATTTGAACCGTTGCCCAGGGTCAGCTGCGCGGACTCCACACCGAGGGACTCCGCCAGCAGCGACTTTAAAGCAAAACCGCCGGCATCCGGATAAAGGTGGAGCTGTGCTGCCGCCGCGGCATAGGCAGACAGCGCCGAGCCAGGCGCACCGAGCGGGTTTTCGTTGCTGGCCAACTTTACTACGTCGCTCAGACCGAGCTCGCGCTCCAATTCCTCTATCGGCTTGCCAGGCTGATAGGGCTGTAAACCCTGAATACCTTCGTTGGCCTGGGCAATAAAATCGCAGGTCATGCTAGTGCCTCTGTAAATCGAGTGCCAAGGCTTACAAAGCCGCCTTGGGGTATGAGCCAAGAATTTTACACATCACCGTTTGCTGGGCGATGGTATCGAGAATATCGGCCACTTTCGGGTCATTCTGATGGCCTTCAAACTCGATAAAAAAGACGTAAGTCCAGGTTTCCGTCCGCGACGGGCGGGTGTCGATGCGGGTTAACATGACATTAGCCTGCTCGAAGGGTTCGAGCAGTTTGAACAGGGCGCCGGGGCGGTTGTGGGCAGACACCACAATCGACGTTTTATCCCGGCCGCTGGCAGACACATCTTCCTTGCCAATCACCAAGAACCGCGTGGTGTTGTCAGGCTGATCTTCAATATTTACCGCCAGCTTGTTCAGGCCGTATTGTTGCGCCGCCAGGTCGCCAGCTATCGCAGCAATGCCTTTTTGCTCAGCAGCCATTCTTGCGGCTTCGCCATTGCTGCTGACCGCGACCCGTTCAACATTCGGGAAATTTGCATCCAGCCAGCGACGGCTTTGTGCCAATGCCTGCTGGTGCGCACAAATTCGCGTAATCGCTTGTTCGCTGCCACCTTCACCGACCAACAAATTGAGCCGAACCCGCAGTTCCACTTCACCACAAATCTTCAACGGCGAATTCATGAAGGCGTCGAGGGTATGAGACACCATCCCCTCAGTCGAGTTTTCCACAGGGACAACGCCGTAATGGCACTGCCCGGATTCCACCTGTGAAAACACACCGTCAATGGTCGCCTGGGGGACGCTAATTACCGCATGGCCGAAGTGCTTGAGCGCCGCCGCTTGGGTGAACGTGCCTTCCGGCCCCAGATAGGCCACTTCCATGGGTTTTTCTAAGGCCAAACAAGCCGACATAATCTCCCGAAAGATATAGGCAACAGTATCGTCTGCCAGCGGCCCCTGATTTGCTTCTTTAACCCGCGCCAACACCTGCGCCTCGCGCTCGGGCCGATAAAACAGCAGCTGCTGGGCACTGCTGCTGCCCTTGTCTGACTCGAACTGCTTCGCGGCCTCAAACTCACGCTGTTTTACTTCGGCGACTTGTTGCGCGCACCGTGCTCGTCGATTGAGTAAGGCGTGAATCTGACTGTCGATGCTGTCGATGTCTTGACGCAATGAGTTCAGATCAACCGGCTTATCTTCGGGCGTAGTCATGACCTTAGCCGTTCTCTCTGGCGAAATCTTTCATGTAATCGATCAATGCATCAACTGCGGCCTCGGGCACAGCATTGTAGATGCTCGCGCGCATACCACCGACCGAGCGGTGGCCCTTCAGGTTCAGCAAACCAGCGTCGTCTGCACCAGCTAGGAACGCTTTGTCGAGACCGCTATCCGCCAGCACAAAGGGCACGTTCATCAACGAACGACTCGCCACTTCAACAGGGTTACTGTAGAAGCCACTTCCATCGATATAGCCATAGAGCTTTTCGGCCTTGCGGCGATTCACCGCTTCCATTGCTTCCAAGCCACCCTGTGCCTTGAGCCATTTAAAGACCAGGCCCGACAAGTACCACGCCAGCGTAGGCGGCGTGTTGTACATGGAGTCGTTATCGGCGGCGGTTTGGTAATCCAGCATGGTTGGCGTGATCGCACGTGACTTACCGAGTAAATCTTTGCGCACAATCACAATGGTCAGGCCTGCCGGACCGATGTTCTTTTGCGCGCCGGCATAGATAACACCAAACTGATTCACATCAATGGGACGAGACAGGATGGTCGATGACATATCCGCAACCAGCGGTACTTGCACCTCAGGCGTCCAGAAGAACTCGACACCACCAATGGTTTCGTTCGGGGTGTAATGCAGGTATGCCGCGTCGTCGCTGAGCTGCCAACTGTCGAAAGCCGGAATGCTGGCAAAATTATCCGCCTCTGAGCTGGCAACAACATTTACGTTGGCATAACGCTTGGCTTCTTTAATGGCTTTTTTCGACCACTGCCCGGTGTTCACATAGTCAACCGTGGCCCCCTCTTCGCACAGGTTCAGCGGCACTGCTGAAAACTGCGAGCTGGCGCCACCTTGCAGGAATAACACCGCATAGTCGTCGCTGATCCCCATCAGCTCACGCAAATCTGCTTCTGCTTCACTGGCAATAGAGACCATTTCTTCTGAACGGTGACTCATTTCCATCACCGATAAGCCGCGGCCTCTCCAATCCAGCAATTCATCCTTCGCCTGGCTCAACACTGCCTCGGGAATTGCCGCAGGTCCTGCGCAAAAATTATAAACACGCGCCATTGTTTACTTCGCTCCAACCATGTTTAAAAAAATGTGTAATCCGCTTTATTCGGCAGCCGGGCTGTTGTTGTCGGCGTCATCAGCAGCAGGGGCCTCACCAGCGGACACCTCAGCACTGAGTTCAACATCGTCAACGACATCGTCTACGTCTTGCTCTGCGACACGCTGTACGCCGACTAAATGCTCGTCGTCACGCAAACGAATCACCTTCACGCCCTGAGTATTACGGCTGAGCAAGGAGATCTCATCGGTGCGGGTACGCACCAAGGTTCCCTGGTCGGTGATCAGCATCAGATCATCACCATCAAATACCTGTACGGCGCCAACCAGTGCTCCGTTGCGGTCGCTCATCGTCATGGCGATAACGCCGCGATTTCCTCGGCCTTTACAGGGGAAATCCTCTACATCGGTTCGCTTACCGTAACCGTTTTCTGACACCGTCAGCACCCGTCCACCGGGCTTGGGAATGATCATCGCGATGACCTGCTGATCCTCGTCCATACGCACGCCGCGCACACCTCGCGCAGTACGACCCATGGCCCGCACGTCGCCCTCGGCAAAGCGCGCCGCTTTACCGCCGCTGGTCAGCAACATGACATCGTTGCTGCCGTCGGTGATCTCAGTGCCGATCAGTACATCACCTTCATCCAGCGCTAGCGCGATCAAACCAACGCTACGCGGGCGGGAAAAGGCCTCTAGAGGCGTTTTCTTTACGGTGCCGTTGGCGGTCGCCATGAAGATAAAGTAGCCCTCGGTATACTCGTGAACCGGAAGGATAGAGGTAATGCGCTCATCCTCACCCAGCGGCAACAGGTTGACCATCGGGCGCCCGCGGGAATTGCGGCCTGCAACCGGAATTTGGTAGACCTTCAACCAATACACTTTGCCGATATTACTGAAGCACAAGATAGTGTCGTGGGTATTGGCCACCAATAGGTGCTCGACAAAGTCCTCTTCTTTTACTGCCGTCGCCGACTTACCCATCCCGCCGCGACGCTGCGCCGCGTAGGCATCAAGCGGCTGCGACTTGGCATAACCGCCGTGGGAGATAGTCACCACACGGTCTTCTTCAGGGATCAGATCTTCGTGGGTTAAATCGAGCTGAGAGGCAACAATTTCGGTGCGGCGCTCATCGCCAAAATCCGCAACAACTTGCTCTAACTCGCCGCGAATAACGTTCAGCAGCACCTGCGGATCGGCCAAAATACTCAAATACTCGGCAATTTCTGCCAGCTTTTCCTGGTACTCGGCCAACAGTTTTTCATGCTCAAGCCCGGTGAGTTTTTGCAGACGCAGCTCAAGGATGGCTTGAACCTGCGCCGGCGACAGCCAATAGTTGCCATCGCGAACGCCGTACTGCTCTTCCAGCTCATCGGGGCGGCAGGCATCTTCGCCGGCTCGCTCGAGCATGGCACTTACTTCACCGAGCGCCCAACCGCGGGAGATCAGGTTTTCTTTGGCTTCTTGCGTCGTCGCCGACGCCTTGATCGTGGCAATCACCTCGTCGATATTCGAGATCGCTACCGCAAGACCTTCCAACACATGACCGCGCTCACGCGCTTTGCGCAGCAAGTACACAGTGCGCCGCGTTACCACCTCACGGCGGTGGCGAACAAAGTACTCCAGCAACTCCTTGAGGTTGAGAATGCGCGGCTGATTGTCCACCAAGGCGACAATATTGATGCCAAAAACATTCTGCAGCTGCGTTTGTGCATACAGATTATTCAGCACCACCTCACCGCTTTCGCCGCGCTTCATTTCAATCACAACGCGCAGGCCGTCTTTGTCAGACTCGTCGCGCAGCTCGGCAATACCTTCAATTTTTTTGTCTTTTACCAGCTCGGCAATTTTCTCGATCAAGCGCGCCTTGTTGACTTGGTAGGGCAGCTCGGTAATGACGATGGTGTCTTTGTTGGTTTTTTCATTGCTGATTACTTCAGCGCGAGAGCGCACATAAATCCGGCCGCGGCCGGTTCGGTAGGCATCTACAATGCCCGCTCGACCGTTGATGATCGCCGCCGTTGGGAAGTCCGGCCCTGGAATATGCTCCATCAATTCATCAATCGAAATGTCGGGATTGTCCAACAGCGCCAAACAGCCGTTAACCACTTCGGTCAGGTTGTGGGGGGGGATATTCGTCGCCATACCAACGGCGATACCCGAGGAACCATTGACCAACAGACTGGGAATTTTGGTGGGCAATACGGCAGGGATTTGTTCAGTACCGTCGTAGTTAGGCACCCAGTCGACCGTTTCTTTATCGAGGTCGGCAAGCATCTCATGGGAGATTTTCTGCATGCGAATCTCGGTGTAACGCATTGCCGCCGCGTTATCACCGTCAATCGAGCCGAAGTTACCCTGGCCATCCACCAGCATATACCGCATGGAAAATGGCTGCGCCATGCGGACAATCGTGTCGTAAACCGCCGAGTCGCCGTGTGGGTGGTACTTACCGATCACGTCACCAACGACACGAGCAGATTTCTTATACGCTTTGTTCCAGTCGTTGCTCAGCTCGCTCATCGCGAACAACACCCGACGGTGCACCGGTTTGAGGCCATCGCGCACATCGGGCAAGGCGCGCCCAACAATTACGCTCATTGCATAGTCGAGGTAGGACTGTTTCAGCTCATCCTCGATATTTACCGGCAGAATTTCATTTGCATTGTCAGCCATGAATAGCAAGCATCCTTATTGTCAGCGACCCTTGAGCGGCAGCAGCGCCGCCCAATGCGCGTTTTTACTGCCCTGCCGCCCAACCAATCTGGCGGTGGCCAAGCGGGAAACAAAGCGAGAATATTAGCATATTCCAAGTGTGCATAGACAGCGTATAAAGGCCGAATATCAGCGTCTTATCGTCACAACTGCACACAGGAACAGGTATACTTGCCGCTTTCACGCTAGGAATGTCTTACACCATGAGCCGTGCCGCCCTCGACCGCATTGACACCCTGATCTCCGCTCGCTGGATATTACCCATGAGTGAAGGCTGCCCTCTGCTTGAAAACCACGCACTGGCTATTACCGACGGCTGCATCAGCGGCATTCTCCCAGAGGCCGAGGCACGTGGCCTTTCCGCACATGAACACATTGCGCTCGGCGACCAGCTGCTGATGCCCGGCCTCATTAATGCTCATGGCCACACCGCCATGAGCCTGTTTCGCGGCATGGCGGATGACCAACCCCTTCAGCAGTGGCTCAACGAGCATATATGGCCGGCCGAAGGCCAATGGGTGGGCGAGGAATTTGTTCGTGACGGAACGGCACTGGCAATTGCCGAGATGCTACGCGGCGGGACAACCACGTTTAGCGACATGTACTTTTTTCCTGAAGCCGCCGCCGAAGTCGCACGGCGCGCCGGAATACGCGCGCAACTGTGCTTTCCCATCTTCGACTTCCCCAGCGCCTGGGGTAGCGGCCCCGACGAGTATTTTCGCAAGGGTTTGGCCTTGCGCGACGACTACAAGCACAGCGACCTTATCAACATTGCCTTTGGCCCCCATGCCCCCTACACCGTCGGTGATGAGGCGATGAGCAAGGTGGTGATGTTTGCCGAAGAACTCGACTGCGCTATACAGATCCACCTCCATGAAACACAGCACGAGGTTGACGACGCACTCAAACAAACCGGCCTGAGACCTATCGAAAGGCTAGCCAAATTGGGTCTATTGGGGCCGCGCAGCCAGTGTGTGCACCTCGCCTGCCTCAACGATGACGATATCGCCCTGCTAGCCGAGCACCGCAGCCACGCGATTCATTGCCCCGAGTCCAACCTCAAGTTAGCCAGTGGCTTTTCACCGGTGGAAAAAATGCGCAATGCCGGCATTAATGTCGCCCTCGGCACCGATGGCGCGGCCAGCAACAACGACCTGGACATGTTCGGCGAATTGCGCACCGCCGCCCTGCTTGGCAAAGCAGTCGCCGCAGATGCCGCTGCAGTGCCGGACCACTACGCTCTGCAAATGGCCACTATCAACGGCGCCCGCGCACTGGGCATCGACCACATTACCGGCAGCCTGGAACTCGGCAAACACGCCGATGTGATCGCAATCGACCTGACCGACCTGCCACAGCAACCCATTTACACACCCGTTTCGCAACTGGTGTACACCAATATTAGCCATTGCGTGCGCCACAGCTGGATCAAAGGCCGACGTATGCTGGATAATGGCGAACTAACCACGCTGGACAGCCGCGAAGTTATCGAAAAAGCGCAGTACTGGCGGCAAAAAATCAGTGGAGAGTAGCATGCAAGCATCATCACAACACAGCAATGTCGATCCGTCAGAAATCGCCAAGTTCGAGGAACTGGCTCATCGCTGGTGGGACCGCAACAGTGAGTTTAAGCCACTGCACGACATCAACCCGCTGCGGGTAAACTACATTGATGAACGCTCGCCGCTCGCAGAGCAGCGCGTGATAGACATCGGCTGCGGCGGCGGCATACTCTCGGAGTCAATGGCCTTGCGTGGCGCCAAAGTCACCGGTATCGATATGGGTGAGGCGCCGCTGAGCGTTGCACGCTTGCATCAACTGGAGTCGGGCGCCAAGGTTGAATACTTCCAGGCCACCGCAGAAGAAATCGCCGAAGACCAGGCCGGCCACTACGACATCGTCACCTGCCTGGAAATGCTTGAACACGTGCCGAACCCAGCATCGGTCATCCGCGCCTGCGCCAAACTATGCAAACCCGGTGGCAACCTCTATTTTTCAACCATAAACCGCAACCCCAAAGCCTTTGCGCTCAGCATTGTCGGCGCTGAGTATATTCTCGGGCTGCTCCCCAAAGGCACCCATGAATACAGCAAGTTCATACGGCCCTCTGAACTGGCCGACTGGCTGAGAGAAAATGATCTTCAGCTACAGCACATGACCGGGCTGACCTACAACCCGCTGTTCAAGCGCTATCGCCTGAATGAAAACGATGTCGATGTGAACTATATGGTTCACGTTAAGAAGTCGCTGTAATGCTAAAAGCCGTTTTATTTGACCTTGATGGCACCCTGCTCGACACCGCGGCCGATTTTACCCGCGTTCTCAACGGCCTGTTAGCCGAGCATCAGCGACCGCTGCAAGACTACAATTCAGTGCGGTGCTGCGTCTCTGAAGGCGCGCGCGCGGTGGTACGACTGGGCTTTGGGCTCGAGCCAGAAGACCCGGCTTTTGCACCACTTCTGAACGCCTTTCTAGACCGCTATGAGGCCTCTCTGACAGAGGAAACCAGCCTTTTTCCCGGCATGGAGGGCCAGCTCCAAAAATTAGAGAGCCGCGGCATCGCCTGGGGCATTGTTACCAACAAGCCCGCGCGCTTTACCACGCCGCTACTGAAACAGCTGGCCTTGACCAGTCGCTGCGCGACCGCGGTTTGCCCGGACGATGTGAGCAACCGTAAACCTCATCCAGAGCCGATGTACCTGGCCTGTAAGCACCTCGGTATTCGCCCCTCAGAAGCCATCTATGTCGGCGACCACCGCCGCGATATTGATGCGGGACGCAATGCCGGCATGAAAACGATCGCCTGTCGCTATGGCTATGTCCCTTTGGGAGAGGATATTGGCGACTGGAAGGCCGATATTATTATCGACCACGCCCAACAACTTGATGACGCCCTTCAGCAACTGCAAGCCTAAGAGGACAATCCGTGCCACAACGCCTACCTGTAAATTTCACTGCCGATGCAGCGTGTTTGAAAGATAAAGTTATTTTGGTCACAGGTGCCGGCGACGGCATCGGGCGCGCGGCAGCACTGAGTTTTGCAAAGCACGGTGCCACGGTCATCTTGCTTGGCAGAACCATAGAAAAACTCGAA
This sequence comes from Spongiibacter sp. UBA1325, assembly GCF_002306875.1. NCBI lineage: Bacteria > Pseudomonadati > Pseudomonadota > Gammaproteobacteria > Cellvibrionales > Spongiibacteraceae > Spongiibacter > Spongiibacter sp. UBA1325. Next base: position 269,805 of record NZ_DBTD01000006.1, on the reverse strand, counting down.
GCGGTGTACGACGAAATCGAAGCCATGTCGGCGCCACAAGCCGCCATTTACCCCATGCACCTGCGGGGCGCCGCTGCACACGACTACCAGGAGTTGGCCGACACCATAGAGCGGGAGTTCGGCCGCCTGGATGGCCTGCTTCACAATGCCAGCATTCTCGGCCAGCGGCGCTCACTTGCCCAAACCACGCTGGACAGCTGGGAAGAAGTTATGCAGGTCAACGTGAACGCGCAGTTTATGATGACGCAAGCATTGTTACCCGTACTCGCAGCATCGAAAAATGGATCGCTGGTGTTTACCTCATCGAGCGTGGGGCGCAAAGGGCGCGCTTTCTGGGGCGCGTACTCGGTTTCAAAATTTGCCACCGAAGCGATGATGCAAATTCTTGCCGACGAGGAATACGACTTAAATGGCACTCGGGTGAATAGTATTAACCCAGGGGCCACGAACACCGAAATGCGCCGCAGCGCCTATCCCGGTGAAAACCCGACCGATAACCCCTCCCCCGAGGCCATTATGCCGCTCTATCTCTATTTGATGAGCGACGACAGCCGCGAGGTGAACGGGCAACAATTCGACGCCCAGCCAAAAGACTAGGCCAAGGTAGCATTAAGCCCTAAGCAGGTCCTGCATTTGCTCGATCTGCTGTTGGTAGCTCTCGTCCATCTCACCGGGATTGACCGGTAGTCCCAAGCGCTCAAAGGCGGCAACGCCCGCCCATTCAACTTGACCAAAGGGGTGCTCTGTACCGGCGTAGGTGTGCAAATTGGCAACCGTGACGAGGTCAGCGTAGTCGGGCCGCTCCAAGTGACGGCTAAAATCCAGGTGCGCCTCGGGGACAATCACCAGCTCGTCGGGAAAGCCCCACGACTCAAGAATGACCCGCCCCAATTCCGGTGTCAGCGCAATCAACACCTGGTCGAGCAACTGCGGATGGTCACGGATCACCCCCCGCCCCACGGCGTAGGAAAGAATAGGCAATGCACCAATCTGGTGGATCACACCGGCAAGCGTGGCAAGTTCTGGTTTCAGGTGACGCTGTGTTTTCGCCAGGGTATGGCAAATGGCGGCAACATCTGCGCTGTGCACCCACACTGCGCGCATCCGCTTGTTCAATGCATCTTTGTTCGACAGGAAGATTTGCTGCATCGCCAGGGTCGTAACCATGGTCGAGGTATAGGCCAGACCGATTCGCGAAATCGCACCCTTCACATCGTAGGTGGGCTCAAGGCCCCTTAGCAATGAGCTATTCGCAACCCGGATAAGACGCGCGGCGATGGAGCTGTCATGCTCGATGATCGCCGCCAGGATCGGAATCTCAACGTCTGGGTCACTGGCCGCTTCACGAATTTCCAGCGCGACCTCGGGAAGCGTAGGCAGGCTTACCGCATCGTCTTCGATGGCGCGGAGCAGATCTGCGCGAATTTGTTCGATAAATTGTCCGCTAGTGCTCAAGCGACAAACTCCTGTAGACCGATTTTTTCACCTCAAGCCTAGCAGAATCTGTGTTGAGCACTATCGGCATAAACCGAGACGAATTTAGGCCTGCGCGCGTGCTGCCGCGAGCGCTGCCTGGGCGTCACAGTCGTAACCCTGGGCTTGCATGGCCTCGGCCAATGACGCCAGCAGCAGTTCGATGTTCTCCATCCGTGCGCTGTAGCCCATCAGGCCAATTCGCCATACTTTGCCTGCAAAGTCACCCAGCCCGGCGCCGATCTCCAGGTTGTGGTCGGCGAGCAATTGCTGACGCACAGCCGCATCATCCACCCCTTCTGGGATGTACACGCTGTTCAGCTGCGGCAAGCGGCTGTCGGCATCCACAACAAAACGCATACCGAGACTCTCCAAGCCCGCAGCGAGTGCATTGTGCATGCGGCGGTGGCGAGCCCACGCGTTCTCCAGCCCCTCTTCCTGCAGCATGACCAACGACTCGTGCAGGCCATACAGCGCATTGACAGGCGCCGTGTGGTGATAGGCGCGCTTACCGCCTTCTCCCCAGTAACCCAGAATCAGGTTCATATCCAGGAACCAGCTCTGCACGGGGTGCTTGCGAGCCTTGATGGCCGCAATGGCAGCGTCACTAAAACTGACTGGGGACAAACCTGGCGTACACGACAGGCACTTCTGGCTGCCGGAATAGATGGCGTCGATTCCCCAGTCGTCAACGCGCAATTCCACGCCGCCGAGAGAGGTAACCGCATCGACAATACTCAGGCAGTCATACTGACGCGCCAGGGCACAAAGTGTTTTGGCATCACTCAGGGCGCCAGTAGACGTCTCTGCGTGAACAAATGCCACGACTTTTGCTTCGGGATGCGCTTTCAGCGCTTCTTCGAGCTGGGCCGGATCAACAGGCTTCCCCCACTCGCCGTCAACGGTTACCGCCGTCGCGCCGATGCGGGTCACGTTCTCGCGCATGCGGGTGCCAAATACACCGTTGATACAAACGATAACGGTATCACCTGGCTCTACCAAGTTAACAAAACACGCCTCCATACCGGCAGAACCCGGAGCGGAAATCGGCAAGGTTAATTCGTTTTCGGTGTTAAAAGCGTATTTAAGCAGGCTCTTCAGCTCGTCCATCATTCCGACGAATAATGGATCAAGATGCCCCAGAGTCGGGCGGCCAAGTGCCTCAAGAATGCGTGGGTGAACGTCTGAGGGCCCCGGACCCATCAACGTGCGCACAGGGGGGTGGAAAGAAGAAATGCTCATAATCGGCCTTTTCAAAGTCAGTCAAAAATTCAGGAGCACCCCAGCAGGGCGACCAAGGCAAAAACATGGCGCTATTGTAGGGCATCCGCGCACGCGCTTCACGGCTTTAGCGACTGCCATGTCAAACGCTGACGAAAAGACTGCAAAATGCGGTAGTGATCGTAGTCAAAGGGCTGAGCCGCGAGCACGCGTTGTTCGCAGTCATCGCTCTCCGGGCGGCAATCGCTGAAAGTACCGAAATAACGCCAGCGATCAACCAGATGCCAGTCGACACGACTATCATCGCTACTCGGCTCAACAATAAGTACGGGGCCGTCGTAGGGCCAACTCTCCACACAACGCAGGGCAAGCTTCTTTTTAAGCAGCGCATTGTATTGCTCTGGCGATTGCTCGCCACAGCAGGCGCCAGCGCAGTGGCCCAGCTGGTATGAAAAGCAGCTGCCGCCTCGCTCCAAGCCCAGGCGCTGTGGGCACAAGCCATCGCTTTTGACAAAGTCACGAAGCAACTGCTGCGCCTGCTTGCGGTGCTTAAAAAGACAGAATTCCGTCTCTGGTAACGGCTGATCTGCGGCTAAAAACTGCAGGCCGATATAACCATCCTCGTCTGGCTGCAGGCTCGCAGCACAGAGCTCACGCTGGCGGCGCAGCTGGCGGTTGTGCAGCGGCATTGTCGTTTTTATCTCTGCACTTTCCTGAAGCAATGCCCCCAGTTCACCTGCTGTCTCGCTACACTCAATGCGGCGCAATTGCTGAGCCATGCGCATGGCCTTGCCTTGACGGCCGCCCACACTAAAGTGCGATAACACCCGGCTGCGCATAGCGATACTTTTCCCCACATACAGCAGCGCGTCATTTTCGCCAAAGAAGCGGTACACACCAGGCCGATCAGGGATCTCATCCAGCATTTCAGCGGTGATATGCACAGGCAGGGACGGTATTTTTAACTGAGCGTGCACTTCCGCCGTCACCCGCTCCTCCCCCAGGTCGGCGATCGCAAATTCTAAAAATGCCTTCATGGCAAGCACATCTGCCATCGCGCGATGGCGACAGTCCCGCTCGTAGCCAATTTGGCTGCACAACGCATCCAAACCATGCTTCGGCCAATCTGGGTACAAACTGCGGGCCAGCTTCAATGAGCAAAGCACTTTGGGTTTGTAGTCAAAGCCCAAGCGTCGAAATGCCTGTTTAAGGAATGCAGCATCAAAGCGCGCGTTGTGGGCTATCAGCACAGCCCCGTCAAGGTATTCCATCAGCTGGGGCGCCAGCGACTCAAAGCTGGGCGCATCGACCAGCATCTCGGGCGTAATGCCAGTGAGTCGCTGGATAAAAGAGGGAATGTCGCGATCAACACGCAGCAGCGATTGCCAAGCATCTTGCTCTTCAGCGTCGCGAATAATCACCGCAATCTCGGTGATTTCATCACGCGAAGCAGACGCACCCGTTGTTTCTAGGTCCAGCATAGCCAGGCGCATGTTTGACAGCATAACCCTCCCCACGGTGATCGGCGGCGCCACCTTACATCGCAATTACACTAACTTCCGTACACCTCTACGTAACAACTCGCAAACCGATAGCAAAGAGGTACACAATGATTAATAGATTATGCGACTATTTTATCCGATTGTGGCAAGCGGCCCAGCCGGTTAAGCCCGCGGTTGTACCGGTGCCAATCAAGTCGCAGACTGCAGCGAAGAACTGCCATCGCAGCATCGACGAAGATGCCGAATTTTAAGGAGCGAGCAATATGCTAGCCTGCCCAGGGAGACTTCTCACTACCATCGTACTGCTGCTGGGCAGCCTAGCGGTGCAGGCCAAGCCCTCCGCAGAGGAACATTGGCAATGCCCGGCCAGTTTGAACAGCGAATTGGCAACACTCGAAGCGGGGACATTGCAACTTTGCGACACACTTCGTTCTGCGAAGGCGGTCGTCATCGTCAATACCGCCAGTTTGTGCGGCTACACACCTCAATTTAAGGGCCTGGAAGCGCTATACCAGCGCTACAAAGACCAAGGGCTACTTGTACTCGGTGTACCAACGGCGGACTTCGGTAATCAGGAGTATTCAGACAGCAAACGCACAGCGAAAGTCTGCCACGCAAATTTTGGTGTGAGTTTCCCTGTTTTCCATCGCGGTTGTATACGCTGCGATTCGCCCCACCCGCTGCTAAAGCTCGCGCAGGAAAGTAGTGGAATCTCGCCAAGCTGGAACTTCTTCAAGACCGTATTCGACCCGCGAACCGGTATTGGCCAAACCTTTCCGTCGGCCGTGACGCCGCTTTCAGAGGAACTCGTCAATACCGTCACCGCCATTTTGGGTCAATGAGGGCGGTCCTTCGCGGCCTCGTGGCCGCGACCTTTTCTATTGTCGCCGCATGCAGCAGCCACGACGACCCCCATGCCGCCGCATGGCAGCGCTATATTGACGGATTACAGCGAGTGCTTGAGCGGGAGGCTGAGGCGCTTAGCGTTAGTCGCCCTCGCTACCCTCACCCGGCATCGGTAAAGCTGCCGATCAATGGCGACGACATCAACCTGCTGGAGTTTCTGCGTTTACGCCGCTGCGCACTGTCGCAAACGCTAGCTGAACAGAATAGTATTTTGGGTCGACACCGCGATAGCGCCACCGACCTGGTGTTTAGCTTGCGATTTCTCGACGAGGTAGAACCCTGCATTGCCTATCTGAAATCGGAAGACGATAACGACCTCGCCAACACCCTGGCAGCGGTGAGAGATCACAAACAGCAGCAACTCGCCCACCGGCTTGCCAACGCACTGCTCGGCGGCGGTGAATACCGCCAACTTTGGAGCAGCTCACCAGACCAGCGCCAGGCTTACCCAGATGCGACTCAGGATCAGGCCACTCGCGCTTTGCAGCGCTGGCAGCACCTGCAACAGCAGTGGTTGAGCGGGCAAGGCTTCGACGCGCACACCGACGTTGTCGCCATACTGGAAACGCTACGCGCCGGGCTCGGCGGTGAAATGCTGCACTTCCAGGCCCAGGCACTGGCCGGCCTGCAACAGGCCAATGCACTCCTTCAGCAACGTATTGATGGGAGACCACTGTGCTTGCAAGGCTCACCGACGCCGCGCGCTCAGCGCTACGCCGCGGTGCTGCACAGGCAGTTTATCGGCTCGATTCAAGTGCTCGCAGCGCAGAGCTATCGTCATCAGCACGCGCTGCTAACGGCAACGCGGGCTATCGAGACCACGCTAGCCGAGCATCTTGGCGACACCGCCCTGCCCGCCGCCTACCGTCAGTGGCAAACCGAGCGCGACGCGCTGCTCAAGGCGGTGACAGCCAGCCACCGTGAGCATGTTTCGCTAAGCTCGCAACTCCTTAACCAATGTGGGCTTTCTGCAAGCGACTAGCCGCCCGCATAACGATCAATCCCTTACAAACGCAGCGTGAAGTCCTTCCCGTTGCGCGGGCGTCCGAACATCTGGCTGAGGCTGCGATAAATATCACTCTGCGGTGGTGGCGTTAAACTAATTTGACCGCGAGGTACGCCGCGCGCATCAAGCGTTACGGTGCCACGTAGGCGGTGAGGATTCGCCTCATCGATGACGATCCGCAGTCTACCGGCATCGCAACTGACCTCGGCCCGAATCTGCCCCAGGCTTTCCAAACCGTCGATATCACCGCTTAGCTGCCCTATTTCCACATTCCCGGTAAGCGACTGACACCCCTGAGCAGTCAGACTTGCCTCAGATGCCTGCGCATTGAATACGCCGTCAAAACCCATCGCAGGTACCTGTATCGCCTCGAGCACAGGCGCCAAACGCCCTGTGGCAGTCAGCCCCGAAATCAGTAAGGCATCCCCCTTCACACCTGCCGTTAACGCCACGTTGGCGGGCTCAGCAATAGATAGAGCAAGAGGCTTGCCGGAAAAACTCTGCAGAGGAGACAGCTGCCAACTTACGCCGCGAAGCGTGACACCCTGAACACCAACATGACTGAATTCCCCTCGCCAAAGCGAGCCCTTGGCAACACCCAGCTCAACGCCAGCTAACTGCTCACCCGCTACATCGCTTAGCAGCCAAGCAGGCGCTCGCCAAACAACGCCGACGATAAAAAACAGTATGCAAACAACAATTATCGCTAAGCGCTTCAAGCCTCGCCTCCTAATACCACTCGCAGCGACACTTTACCCGGCACATCTAATCGGCTCATTGAGACGGTGTGCAAGGGCATGCCCGACGAGACCAGAGCATCGATAAAACGCACAATATTGTTGTAGTCGCTATTGCTAACCTGCACCGCATAGCGGCCGCCGCTCTGCGGCTCAATGCGGCTGATGGCAACTGTATATTGCCTGGCAGCGCTGGTGATTTGTTGCTGGGTGGAGCCAGTTACCGTTGTGACCTTACGACCACTGCGTTGCGCCGCGCGCACTTTTGCTGCCGCATCTTGCATCCATAAATACGCCTCTCGACGCTGCTCTAATCGCTCAGACGACTGCTGCTTGGCACTGATCAGAGGCTGCCAAACGGCCAGCCAAATAAGCAGTGGGACACCCGCAATCAGCCCCGCCAGCAGAATTGTGCGCTCTCGCTCGTTGCGGCTTTCAAACCAATTCATCAACGCGTTCATTGCGCTGCCTCCCGCAGTTCAAGCTGCCCACTAATCCCCTTATCCAACTGCCCAAAGGCGCCCCGCTCCACCTCAAAACCCTGAGAGGCGAGTGCCGCTACCCAGCGATCGACGCCGTCGTAGCTGTCTGCTTCGACGAGAATTTTGATCGCGCTATTGGCATAGGTCATTTGCTGAATACGCAGGGATACATTGCCTTTACTGGCACTGGCAATCCGCTCCAGCCAGGGAAGGAAGTCACTGTCGCTGCGCACGCCCTCCAGAGCATTCAACTGACTGCGCATTTGACTACGCGCGTTCACGACTCGAGCACCAGGGAAAACATCGCGATAAATATCCACCATGCCTTGCTCATACAGTTCGATCTGGCGACGGTTATCACGAACGTCCAAGGCCAACTGAATAAAATGGGTGAACAGCACCGTTAATAGCAGTAGCACTGGCCAGCGAAATTGCTTCCATTGCGCCGCACTCTCATCGCGCAACGCGTATGCGCCGCTGAACAAGTTAATTGGCCAGGGCTGCCACAGTTTGGCAATCATCGCTAAGCGATGTTCAAAGACCTGTTGGCCTTGCTCATTCAAACCCGCAGGCAGTTCAGTACCCTGCAGGTGGTATATTTGCGCGGAGGTATCTTGACCTGCCGCCAGTTGCCACCAGTAGCTGAGGTTATCTTTGGCGATGGCAATTGCCTGCTGCCCAATATGGGCAACTGCTCGCGTGTCATCGATCAGCGCAACATTGGCGGGCAGCGCGGCGTAATCGGGTACCACCGATTTAATTTTCAAACCGCTGTTGGCCAGCAGGCCGTGCCAGAGATCCATGTATTGCCGGTCAACCACCAGCACATCGGTGGATTCATTGGCACGGATCGCGCCACAGGCCAGGTGAACGTTTTCCAGGTCACTGCACAGCTGCTCTTCCAGCAAAAATGGTAGCGCCGATAAGCCAACACGGCCCCCTTTTGGCAGCACAACCTGTTGCCAGCTCACCCACTCGCCCGGCACCACGACAAAGCAAGGCAGCGAAGCGAAGCGCTCGGCCAGTGCGGCAAGTGCGCTGGCTTGCGCATCGACAACACCACTGTCGAGCACTTGCTCGGCCTCGGTGTCCCACTGGAGCCATTGCACTGTAGGCTCATTGGGCGCCGGCATTGATAGCAGTAATCGTTCGCTCAAAAAACTTCTCCATATTCCCGCGCATAGGCATAGGCTTTGCCATTGCGAAGTACAAAGCGACTGTATAAGCGCAGTCGGCGCTGCTCGTAAAACACATCGGTCAGCCCGAGAAAGTAACTGGACTTCACCCCCAGCCCCGCCTGGAACTCCGCGGCGACCTGTTGCCCCTCTGGAAGACCCAAGCTGGCAATAAAACTCTCAACGGATGCCCACCCTTCCGCAGGACGCTCAGCAATAAGTCGCTGTATCTGCTCCACGGCCAGCAGGTTGCCAATAGCTGCCGCCAATAATGGGGCATCTTCCTCGCCCAGCGTATTAATATTCAAGCGGGTATCAAACTCGGGCAGCGCGCATAAAAAGGGCCGCAGTGCCTCCTGCTCCTCCGCGTCAAAATCGGCGAATAAGCCCAGTTCACTCACCGAATCAATGGCCTGATTGGGCGGTAGGTAGGGATAATCCTCACCACTGTAGCTCAAATCTTCCGCCCCAAAAGGGCCCTCGGGCGAGAAGTCACTATCCACCCAGTCGCTTAAGCGCTGGCCGATATACTCAGCGCGCTGCACATCGACGTCCACATTCAACAGCAACAACTCAAACACTTGTTGCGCGCCGCTCTTCTGGCCACTCTGTTCGCTGCCATCAGGCCGGTGCAGGCGATTGACATTAAAGCAAGCCTGCTGATCGTCGATAAGCCCTGCGATAGAGCCGCCCTCCACGGGGAAGACAACATCGCGGCGCGCCCAATTCTGATTCAGAGCGATAACGTCCTCGCCCGCCACATCTTCCAGCGACTTCGCAGCGATGTACTCGCCGCCCAACGCATACCAATAGGCCTGATCCATGTAGCGTTGATTCAACAGCCGCTGACTGCTGTAGCGCACTGATTCCACCAGGTTCACTGACAACACCAACATAATGGCGACCATCAGCAATACCATTAGCAGCGCCGCACCGCGCTGCGTCGACGGCAGATTCATGGCACCAGCTCCGGCAGCACAACATTCATCTCGATGCCTGGCCACGGGCCAACATCCAACTCGACGCGCAGACCCTTGGGCTGCAAGGCATTTAACTGCGTGCTGGGCGGCCAGAAATTGGTCCAGCGACTGCCGTCATAAAAACTGACAACAAAGCGATCCACCCCCTCCAGCATCACGCGTTTTTGCCAGGGGCTATTCTGTGTTGGGTCGGCAACGCCCGCGCTGTGGCGCTGCAACTGCCCGTCTTCAAGCCGGTATTGCACACGCTCCAGGGTGCTGGCTAAACGCTGCCCCGGCAATACACGGCGGCCACCGTGAACAAACTCCAACTCACTGTCTTCACCAATCTGTTCAGCGACGATTCTTGCCCCCATCGCGTCACCTTGTTCATCCCGGGGAATCCGCGGCGTAAGTTGCTCCAAATCCCGGCGCATCATCTGCAGGGCCAGTGCAAGGCGCTCCAGCTGGTATTGGCGCTTAGCGACCTGTTCTTGATTCGACAGTGCGCCATTCAGCATGGCGCTGGCCATCGCGCCCAATAAGGCCATGATGCCGATGGCAATCAGTAGCTCGACAAGGGTAAACCCGCCCTGCCTGCGCATTACTGGTCCACCTTTTTCGGCATATAGGCGCTGCGGCTGGCTAAGGTGTCTTCGTCGCCAGAGAGCTGAACACTGATATCCACTCGGCGAATAGCGGGGTCCGGTGTATCACTCAAGCGCCGACGCCAAACAAAATCGTAACCCGCAAGGCTTTTCTCCCCCAGATTACGGTTCCCGTAACCCTCCCGAAGAATGTCTATCAGCAGGTTTTGTGCGAGCAGGTCGGCAAATTGGCGCTTCTCCAACTCACCGGTGCTTAGGGTCGCTTCGCTCAGGCTCTTGCTCAAGGCCACCGCCGCCGTAGCAAAAATCATCAGCGCAACCATAATCTCAAGGAGTGTAAACCCGCGTTGATTCCTCACCGCGCCGCCTCCGGTCGCAAGCGGTCATCAACACTGATAGAGCCGCCATCGGCAGATAATAAGCGCCATTGAAATGGACTGGTCTGGCCGTCGCCCAAAAACAGTATCTGGGGTGTCAATACGCGCCGGTCATCACCCTCAGGCAGATTTAATGGCTCGCCTGCTAACAGGATTTCACTGCGCAAGTCGTCGTCTATCTCCAAAGGCTTGGCCAATGGCCCCTGGGTAATGGCTGACCAGCCGTCGGCATTGCGGCTCAGAAAGCGGCCTTTATCGCCATCCCACAACAAGCCCAAACTGCGGCCACTAAACACCGCTTCTGCCCTTGCTGTGCGCAGCGCCAGCAGAATTACCGCGCGATTCTCTCGCAGCAGTTCTTCGCCACCTCTGCTGGGCAGAGTCAGCACGGCAACACCGCTCATCAGGCCAATAATAAAGATAACGACCAACAGCTCCAGCAGAGAGAAGCCGCGTTGACTACTCCTGCCAGTTGACGATGTCACGGGCTAACTCCTCACCGCCCTCTTCACCATCAGCGCCGGTGGAATACAGGTCGTAGGGGCCGTGCTCACCAGGCTGGATGTAATTATAGGGGTTACCCCAGGGGTCCTCAGGCAGGCGCTTAATATAGCCATTGCTGCGATAATTTTTCGGCGAGGGGCCCGTTTCAGGCCGTTTAACCAGCGCCATCAATCCTTGATCGGTGGTTGGATAAACATGGTTGTCCAGCTTGTACATATCCAGTGACTGTTCCAACACCGCTATATCCGCGCGGGCCTTCTCCACCATCGCTCGATCCTGGTTTTGCAGTACGTTCGGAGCAACAACGGCCACCAAGAGTCCCAAGATGACGATAACGACCATGATTTCCAACAGTGTGAAACCCTGTTGGCGGCGAGAACTCAATGCACGCGACTCCACGTCGACCTCCTAAAACTGAGTAAGGTTATTCAATTGCAGTATCGGCAGCAGAATTGCCAGCACGATCGCTAAGACTACCAGCCCCAAAACCACGATTAACAGGGGTTCAAAAAGGCTGACAAACATTTGCACACGAGCCTGAAGCTCGCGCTCCAGATTGGCGGCGGCGCGCTGAACCATCTGCTCCAACTCGCCACTGGATTCGCCACTGGCGATCATATACACCGCCATTGGGGGCAATTCCGCTTCATCCTGCAAGCACCGGCTAAAGCTCTTGCCCTCGCGCACCTGCTCGCGCACGCGATCCATGCTTTGTTTCAAATGCTCATTGCCCAGCGTTGCACAGGCCACTTTCAGCGTTTCCAAAAACGGCACCCCCGACGACAGCAAAATCGCCAGCGTACGCAGCATGCGCGCCGCGTCCAGCTCCAGCATCAGCAGTCCCCAAAGCGGCACCTTCAATACCCAGCGATGAGCTCGCAAGCGCCGTTGCGGATCGCGCATCCATAGATAAACGCCCGACGCGACGGCCGCTATCGCAAGAATCATCACATACCAGTAGCTGGCGAGGCCGTCGCTGATGCTAATCAGTGCCCGTGTTAAAAACGGCAGCGTCTGATCGTAGTGTTCAAACTGCGCGGTGACCTTTGGAACAACATAGGTCATTAGCGCGGTAATGACGCCGATGGCGACAAAACACAATACCACGGGATAGAGCGCCGCCTGCACAATCACACCCCGCAGCTTTTGGCTGTCTTCGGTGTATTCTGCAAGCTGATTTAACACCTCTGCCAAATCACCGGATTTTTCGCCAGAGCTGACCAGTGCACGGTAAACAGAATTAAACACGTGGGGGTGATCGTTCAGGCCATCGGCAAGCGAGTGCCCCTCCAATACCCGCGAACGCAATTCCAGAATTATACGCTTGAGCGCTTCTTTGCGACTGTGCTTTGCCGTTGCCGCCAAGGCCTCTTCAACCGGTATTCCGGAATGTATCAGTGTTGCTAAGTGGCGGGTGAACAGCGCCAGATCGGCAATACCGATGCGCGGCCGCGACAACGACAGACCGCCCTTACCGGAAGATTTATCGCGCGTGGCTTTTACTTCTACCGGAAATAACTGCTGATCCCGCAGGGCTTGCCTTGCCATGCGGATCGAATCGGCTTCGACGATGCCCTTGCGACTGGCGCCGCCAGCGTCGAGTGCTCGGTACTCAAAGGCCGGCATCGGCACCCTCGCGAACGCTGCGCAACAATTCGTCGAGGCTCGTTTGGCCTTCGAGTACCAACCGCCGCCCCTCTGACATCAGCGTTGTCATTCGGGCACTGGCATAGCGCTGAATCTCCTGCTCGCCGGCGCGATTGTGGATCATTTCCGCCAGCTCCCTGTCGATCACCAACAATTCATAGACGCCCTGGCGGCCGCGATAACCAGAGTGCTGGCACGCTTCGCAGCCACCGGCATTGTAAGCTTGCTGACCCTCTAACTGGGTATCGCCCAGCAGGCGCGCTTCCGTCGCATCCAGCGTTATTGGCTGGCGGCAGGACTGACACAAACGACGCACCAGGCGCTGTGCCAATACACCTTTTAAGCTCGACGCAATCAAGTACGGCTCTACACCGATGTCGACCAGACGCGTAATGGCGCCAATGGCGGTGTTGGTGTGCAGGGTCGATAACACCATGTGACCGGTTAGCGATGCCTGTACGGCAATTTCGGCCGTCTCTTGGTCGCGGATCTCGCCGACCATCACAACATCGGGGTCTTGGCGAAGAATCGCCCGCAGGCCCCTCGCGAAGGTCATACCCACTTTGGCATGCACTTGCGTCTGACCGATTCCTTCAATGTCGTACTCCACCGGGTCTTCCACGGTGAGAATATTCCGCTTGCGGTCGTTCAAGGCCATCAACCCGGCATAAAGCGTGGTGGTTTTACCGGAGCCGGTCGGCCCGGTCACCAGGATAATACCGTTGGGCTGATGCAACAGGTCGGTCAGTTTCGCCAGCGTTCTCTCGGGCATACCCAAATGAGAAAGATCGATTCGCGCAGCCTGTTTATCCAGCAAGCGCATCACCACACGCTCGCCGTAATTCGATGGAATGGTCGACACCCGCACATCCACCGACCGACCGGCGATCCGCAGTGATACGCGACCATCCTGGGGCACGCGTTTTTCCGCAATATCGAGGCGAGACATCACCTTTATGCGCGACACCAACAAGGGCGCGAGGCGGCGGTTGGGCGTTAATACTTCTTGAAGAATGCCGTCCACTCGCAAGCGAACCGACATGGTTTTCTCGTAGGTTTCAATATGAATATCGGAGGCATCGCGCTTTAGCGCTTCGCCGAACAAGGCATTAATCAGACGGATAACAGGGGCATCATCCTGCGCGTCCAACAGGTCCTGAGACTCGGGGATCTCCTCAGCCAAGCGGTCAAGGTCCACTTCGTCGCTGATATCGCCCATCGCCGACATCGCATCGCCCTGCTGGCGCTGAAAAGCCTCGTTAATCTTCTCTTGCAGCGCGTCCTCATCACATAGCGCCATTGAAAAAGACGTATTCAGTGCGCGCTGAACCTCTGCTAAGGCAGACGCTGGCGTGGTGCGGCAAACCAGCACCTGAGGGCCGTGCTCGCCGTCCTCCACTAACAGGCGATTAGTGCGTGCAAAAGCGTAACTTAACGGGCGCGACATCAGGCTTGGCCATCCTCAGCGCCGTCGCAGCGGCGCGGCATCTTCGAGCCAGCGCGTACCCGCCGACTGCATTCGTCCTTGCGCCACTCTATGGGCTCGGCCGTAACCGGCGCTTCCTCTGCTGGGCTGGCAGCGGCGCCCTGCTGCGCAGGTGGTTGCGGCGCTGGTGAATTCTGCGGTGCGGGTTCAGTGTCGGCGGCTGGCGATGCCTTAACCGGCGGCTCAGCCAGGGTTTCGCGAGGCAGCAAATCTACCGGCGACGGCTCCAGGCCGGACCATTCTGGTAACACCGATAGCTCGGTGAATGGGAACAAGGAAATACCGGATGCAGCTTTAGCTAACTGCTCGGTGCGAATAAAGTTGTACTTTCTGCCACTGAGTTCAGAGAGTGTTGCCTGGTCACGGACGATCGTTGGCCGGATAAACACCATCAAATTGCGCTTGGACATGCTGGTGTTGTCCGCGCGAAACAATCTGCCCAACAGGGGGATATCGCCCAACAACGGCACCTTCGCCGTCTGCTCATTGACCTGATCATCAATAAGGCCGCCCAGCACGATTGTTGCGCCGTCGTTCACCAGTACTGTCGTTTTAATGGTGCGCTTATTGGTAATAACATCGGCAGCATTGGTTGCCGGGCTGAGCGAGGACACCTCCTGTTCGATGGTCATTTGCACAGCATCGCCATCGTTAATCTGCGGCGTCATCAGGAGCTTGGTCCCCACTTCTTGCCGCTCGATGGTCTGGAAAGGGTTGGTATTTGTGGAACTGGCGGTTGAACCAGTGATCACCGGAATTTCCTGCCCCACCAGAATAGATGCCTCTTCATTGTCCAAGGTGAGCAGGCTGGGCGTAGAGAGAATATTTGACTCTGAGTCACTCGCCAACGCCGAGACCAGGGTAGCAAAGCTAAAGCCATCCGACAGTTTCCCCAGACCGATGGCAGCGCCCTTGACCGTCGATGCCGCTGCCGCCGCAGCATCGCTGCCAGCCAACAGACTAATGATTCCCGGTGTGCCGCTGGTACCGGATGCACCGCCGCCGAAATTAATGCCGCCTGCGGGTGTGCTGCCCTCTTGAGACCCTCTGAACAACCACTGCACCCCTAACTCTTTGGCCTTGCTGTCCGTCACTTCAATAATGATGGCTTCGACCAACACCTGGGCACGACGGATATCCAGGTCGCGAATGATTTTTTCCAAGTCAGAGATAATATGTGGGCTACCCGACATGACGATGGAGTTCGTCTGCTCGTGGGCTTCAATGTTAATTGACGAAGATACACCCGGCGCCGCATTTCGGCCCGCGCTTTGCTCATCTTTAACAATGGTGTCGCTTATGCTTTTCAGAACTTTTGCCAGTTCCTCCGCTTTGGCGTACTTCAGGTACTTAACACGGATATTTGACTGGCTGGACACCTCGCTATCCAGGTCAGCGACAAGCCGGCGCAAGTAACTGCGCGCCTCGTCGTCACCAAACAGAATAAGCGTATTCGTCCGTGGATCTGCCGCGACAACAGGCTTGGATGATCCCCGTTTGCGCGTTTGTTGCGACAGCACTTTGTTTAAAACGCGCTCCACCTCTTCCGCCGATGAATTACGCAACACCACGGTCTCCATCAACTGGGAGTCGACAGAGTTAACGGCCGAGATGATCGACATCAAACGGCGAACATTGGATTCGCGATCGGTAATCAAGATGATATTGGCATCGGAGTAACTGGTGATTACCCCGACTTTATTGTCGACAAGCGGCCGTAATGACTTAACCAGCTCGTCGGAATCCGCATTTTGCAGCTGCGCGATGCGGGTAATGATGGACTCACTGCGACCCACTGCGGCGGAGGAACGCTGAACCTCAATGCCTTCTATTTTCGCCGCCTGATTTGGAATAACTTTGAGCACACCGTCGCCGGCCTCAACCGCAGAGTAACCCTCTACCCCGAGCTGCAACAGGAAGATTTGATACAGTTCATCGGCGTCGAGTTTTCTGTGGCTCTGAACGCTGACCTTGCCCTTCACTCGGCTGTCTACAACAATGGTCTTGCCCGTCAATTTGGCAACCGTGTCGATAAATTCACCGATATCCACATTTTGCATGTCGAGTTCGAAGCGTTCGGCATAAGCGGCTTGCAGCGGCGCGGCCAGTACCACCAGCAGTGATAGGCTCAGGAGAAAAGTTTTCATATATCCAATCTTTTGCTCAAAATCGTATTGTTGCGCTGCACAAGCAGCTCGAAGGATTGCGTGGTTTCCATCAGCTTCATTAATTCGGTAGTCGGCAACTCAGACAAAGACTGGCCATTCACCGACAAAACGACATCGCCTGGTTTCAAATCAAGCAGTTTAAAAAGGCGTGGATCGCGCCCCGGCTTCATCTCGTAGCCAATCAGCTGCTCGCCCTCCATTACCGGGCTCGCGGCAAAAAAGCGCGCCAGACGCAGCGGGCTATTTTGAATTGTCTGTCGCGGGTCGCCGATAAGATCGCGAATTTCAGCACGATTCAGGTCGATCACATCGCCGTTCGCCGCTGAGGGAGTGGCTGTCGCGCTAATCCCCTGGCTCACGCGGCGTTTTTGCAGTTCAATTTTTTCCTGCTTGCGGTTGTTCTCAATCACAATGTGGTCAGGCATTACCGCCAACAGTTTCACGGCCCCGGCGACTTCTATCTTTTCTCCCACACCGTAGGCTTTAGTCTTGCTGCCGTGGCGCAGAATCGCCACGCCGCTGTCTTTGCTGCCGGCAACAACACCAAGCACGGTAATTTTCAGACGGCTGCGCTTGATATCCTTCTGGATCGTTTGTTCATCCACCGCCGCCTTGGGTGGCTCGCCAAACAGGGGGACGGCTAGCAAAGACTGGACACTGTAGTCAGGGCCATTGCCTGTCGCAACATCAACCGTGGCAACGCTGGCCGGGGGCAACGTTGGCGTGCGCAAGATACTGGCGACACTCCAAAATAGCTCGGTCAGCAACACAATCAACAACACTAAAAGCAAGGCGCTGATGGCGGAGCGCAACTGGGAGCTACGCAAAATTTTTACTACCGCCAATTTATCCACAGTTGTACATCATCCCTACCGTTGTAGCTAAGCGACGCATAGTAGAGAAACAGTGTGACATTTTTCTTACCACGAACGACGCTTTTGCAAGGTTTTAGCCTGAGTCAGCCAGGCTTGCAATGCCCTTTTCATCAAACCGTCATCAAAACCGGGCAAAGCTACCCGGCCCGGACAGGCTTATCACTATTTAAATACGCAGTGTTTGGTGTAGTCGCTTGCTTCGTTGACACTCCAATCACCTTTGGGCTTTTCCTTCATCGCCGCGCACCATGCCTCGGAACCCACTTCGGGAGCACAGGCGGCCGCCAACAACAGTGAAGATAATAACAAGGCTTTTTTTATCATTTGCATAGTTACCTCTGGTCTTGGACAGTTGAACGACGCTTTTGCGCCAAATCCGGCCTAGTGTAACAGAGGCAATGTGCGAGGCGCACAGTGGAAGGTAATTTTTGAGGGGTGCTGCACTCTGCTGAAAATCAGCGGCAGAGTGCAGTGTCGGTGATGCAGGTGGCTAAGCCTCAACCATATCGAAGTCGAACTTACTGATACCACAATCGGGGCACTCCCAGTCCTCGGGAACATCGTCCCAGCGTGTGCCAGCGGGAATACCGTCATCGGGAATACCCTCTGCCTCATCATAAATGAAGCCACAGATAACACATTCCCATTTTTTATAGTCGCTCATCGTTCTCTCCGTACAGTGCTGCGGGGCAGCTGAGTCGCCGCTATTGTTTGGCTCAGTATACTACCCGAGAGGCCGACAAAATATTAAGGAAAGTCAATCATTTCGCAAGAAAATGCGCACTGAATTCTGCGAAGCAACTACTCGGCTGCGAGACGAATCATTGCCTGAACAGTCGCCGGCAAGGACACCAATACTATCTTGGTGCTCTGTTGATTCTGCGCCAAAGTAATGGTGATCGCCTCCACCTCGTCGAGACGCTCATACAAGTCGCTCAACGCCTCGCTATCGCTCAGCGCAATGCCATTGACGGCGTGCAAGCGATCGCCGCTACGAAGCGGCAGCTGGGAAAAAAGGCGTTCATCTTTGCCCGGGTAAAGGTAGTACTCCCGCTCACCGGAGTCCGACTTCTTACGCTCTACTTTCACCGCCCCGCGCAGCGACAGTGGCGAGGTATAAAAGCGCTCAAGGTATTCAGCAACCAATGTGGTGACAGCATTGTTGCCACGCAGATCAATGGTCTCCACCCTCGCTGCTGGCTGGGGCCTGCCAGTCGCCAGCGGCTTATAGTGGAAGCCACTGCCGCCAATGGGCAACAACTGGTACGCCCCACAACTGTCCAGCAAGAGGCTCGCGTCCAGAATTTCTGCAACGCGCAGACAGGGCGCCGCCAAGGTATCACCCGACCGCACAAAGCGCTCCTGCCCGTCAACCGCAACCAGGGCCTGTTCGCCCCCCTGCGCTTGTTGCACGGCCAAACCCACGACGACTCTGCGGGTCTCGGGCTCCTCACCAAACCACTGCGCGTCGTCGGCGTTAAAGATTTCTGACTCTTCGGCCAGCGCCTCGGGATCCGGCGCTATCGAGTAGGCCTGAACCACAGCCAGCACTACGCCGGCTATAACGGTCAGTAGCAATATCGACAATATGCCGGAACGTTTAGTCACTGCCATGGTAAATTCCCCAAAGATGCCGGCAAGCTCGCTATAATGCGCCGACATTGATCACCTATTTTACGTTTCTCAGAGCATCCACGCCATGCAAATTCATCTTGCCCCGATGGAGGGGGTCGTCAACGCACGCATGCGCGCACTGCTGACCAGCGCAGGCGGCATCGACCGCTGTATTACCGAATTTGTTCGCGTCACCAACCAACTGCTGCCGCCAAGGGTGTTCCATCGCCTCTGCCCTGAACTGCAACACGACGGCAAAACCCCCAGTGGCGTTCCAGTGTACGTTCAACTGCTGGGCAGCGAGCCGTTACCGATGGCCGACAACGCCGCGCGCGCGGCGGAGCTGGGCGCACTGGGCGTCGATCTAAACTTCGGCTGTCCGGCTAAATGCGTCAATCGCCATCGAGGCGGTTCTGTGCTGCTGGACGAGCCCGAGCTGATCCATAACATCGTGGGTGAAATCCGAGCGGCTTTGCCCAAGCACTGTCCTTTGACCGTAAAAATCCGCCTGGGTTACCGCGACCGCAGCCGCTTTTTGGATGTCGTCGCCGCCATTGTGGACGGCGGTGCCCAGCAGCTGACAGTGCACGCTCGCACGCGCGACGACGGTTACACGCCGCCCGCCCACTGGCATGAAATCGCCCCGGCAGGCGAGCGTTTCGCAATTCCCATTGTCGCAAACGGTGAAATATGGAGCCCTACAGATGCCGAAAAATGCCTAAAAGACAGTGGTTGCAACGATATTATGCTGGGCAGGGGAATTCTGTCGCGCCCAGACCTCGCCCTGTCGATTAAAGCCGCGCAGACCGGCGATGGCTACCAAGACAAAGACTGGCAGCAGGTATTTCCAATGGTGCGCGAGCTATTTCAGGACAGCCTGGTCAACTGTGCGCCGCGCCATGTTGGCGGGCCCGTGAAGCAGTGGCTGGGATATTTGCGCCGCCACTACCCAGAGGCCGCAGGGCTATTCGAAGAGATTAAACGCCTGCGCGCGCCGCAGGATCTGCAGGCTGCATTACTGGATCACCAGCAAGCAGCCTGAGAAGGCCTCAGCCAAGATCTGACTTGAGGTAGTTCAACTCATCCACCGCACCGCTATCGGTCTGGGACAAGACGAATTTCTCAACTTTACCGCCAACCAGGGGGATCTTTGCCTTGCAGCGATGGCTGACGCGGTATTCACAACCACTACCTTTTGGCTGAAGCGACATTTCTGCAGACAGCACCACTGGCTGGCCATCTACGGTAATCTGAATAGTACCGGACCATCCGTCACCATCGGCCTGCCACTCTTCGACAAATTTGAGCGTTTGCTTCGGGTTAAAAACCTTAGCCAGCACTGACGGCAACTCCCTCGTCACTTCACGCGTCATATGCACGGTAAGCGTGTCACCGTGATCCTCAATTTCGCAATCGGCGCTGAGTTCACCCAGCGCTAAACTGCGTTCCACACGAAAATCAGGGTCTTGAAGCCGGTTCCATACCGTTTCCAGATCCTGCTCAAATTGCAAACTTACCGTCATGAGCACTCCCATCGCGCTAGGCGCTTATTTTTTTAAGAGCCTGCAGTTTACACTCAATCCGGCACTTTCCACAGGCGCTATCGCGACATAAACTGCCGCTGAAGGATCATGCCGGCAAGCATTGCCAGGGCAAACACAACAAAGTGACCAATACCGCTGAGTATCGCTACCAGTGCCGGAGCGGGACAAAGACCACTCAAGCCCCATCCCATGCCAAACAGCACGGCTCCGGCCACAAGCTTGCGGTCAATATCCTTGCGTTCGGGCAGGTGAAAACGCTCAGCAAATTTCGGTTTACCCGCTTTAAAAACGAAAAAATAGGCGGGTGTTGCAACAACAAGCGCTGCGCCCATAACAAAGGCTAAACTCGGATCCCACACCCCGAAGAGGTCGAGGAAATTCTGTACCTTGGCCGGATTGGCCATGCCAGAAATCGCAATACCGGCGCCAAACAAGGCCCCCGCCAACACTATGACAATATTCTTCACAGGCCTTCTCCCAGTACGTGGCGCATCACAAATACCGTAACAAAGCCGCTCAACATGAATAGGCACGTGGCGACAATCGAGCGCCAGGAAAAACGCGAGATGCCGCATACGCCGTGACCAGAGGTGCAGCCTGAGCCCATAGACGTACCGACACCAACGAGTACGCCTGCGGCAACCAGCACCGGCGTCGACACCAGGGGCTGAATATCGTCTAGTGCCCCACTTAGCGCCGCTGTTGCGCCCGCGCCAATGAATAACCCCAGCAGGAACATCAGTCGCCAGTTACGCTCCTCACCGTGTTCCAAGGCCGCCCCGGCAACGATTCCGGATATCCCGGCAATACGGCCCACAGACCACATAAGCAAAACGGCTGACAAGCCAATTAAGGCGCCACCAAAAGCTGATATATAGGGGGTAAAGGTTGTAGCTTCGACCATACTACTCTCCGTTGTTAGGCAGGCCTGAGGAGAGCAAATAGTACGAGCAGCCCCGCTGCGGTTCAAGCTCAAGCGGGGCTTAGCGGGAGATTAATTACTTAGGCGCGACGGCTTCGCGGCATCTCTGCGCCGAGGTGGTGTTGATGATTCTTACCCAGTCGCACCATCTCTTCATCTTCATAGCGTTCCAAAATATCTGCCAACTTCCGGCTGATCTTGGTACTGGTACGAATCATTTCAATTTTCGGCCAGGTCGCTCGCTCCCCTTCTTTGATAAAGAAGCGCAATTGATCCTCTGTCAGCTCATTGAGAAGCTTGCGCGGATCAAAAAAGCGGTAGCGCGGGATAATATTAATGTCCCCTGTGTACTCTTGACTGATGACCGCATTGGCCATATTCGCCAGCCGTCGCACCTTTGGTGAGGACTTAAAGTATTTTTGAATCAGGCCGTTGCTAACCTTGTACCACTCTTTAAGGCTACGCATTGTGAAGTGCCGCAGTGACTTAACGACACCCGCCTGATCCGACTTCGCATCGTGCAACATCCACAGCACAATGGGATTGGTTTGGCTGACAATAAAGTGGTTCACGCCGTACAGGCGGGATAAACGCTTAGCAGGCAAGTCGTCACTGAAGGAACCATCGATCCAACGGCGCGTCGCCAAATAGGGCTGGGGATGTCCGTGGACGTTTTTCGCTTCCAACATCACTGGCGGAAATACGCCGGGTACTGCACACGATGCGAGAACCGCTTTGCGAATATAGACGTTGGGCGAGGCAACCGCATTGAGTAGGCGAGAAGTCTGGTGAACATCAGACGGCGAGACCGAAATGTTAATGTGGCGACCGGTTTTTTCAAAGGCCTCCTGGAAGGTCATATCCGGTACCAGCTTGGCGATCTTCTCCTTGAGCATGCGGTGATTGATGCGAGGAGTCGTGCTGGACAGGTCGTTGTTGACCAGCTCCATTTCTAAGCGCAATTCCTGCAACAAGTTATCGGTATCGAGGAAATACCCCAACTCTTCGTCAGTTTTTGTGCCGAGCACGGCAGCGATCAGCGAGCCGGCACTGGCGCCGGAAATAACGTCGGGCAAAAGGTCTTGTTCGATCAGCGCCTTAACCACGCCAACGTGGAAATTGCCCAGTATCGCCCCGCCACTGAGCATCAAGGCTGATTTTCCGTAACACTTATTCGCGCGACGGAAAAAGTCCAAGCGCTCCACAAAGCCGGGCTGATCACAGTCCAAATTACTCAGGTGATCCAGGGCATCGACAATGGCATCGACGTAGTCGCCAATCAGCTCCTTGGTGCCAAATTTTGCACGGGAGTACAGCACAGGCTTACCCATGCCACCCATATTGCCGTGTATCCCTTCATTGAGGGTGAACAGCAGCCCAATATTGTCGTTGTTCTCGCGAAAATACCTGAGGCGCTCAAGTCGAGAACGAATCGAGGCGTAATCGTACAAGCTAGTCTTGTCGATCTTCTTCCAGTGAGCCCGACCAGAGCTGCGATCGTGTTCCTGAGCCAGCGACTTCCACTCATCAAAGCTGGAGGCTTCCTGCAATTTCTTGTCGAGCTTCTTAATTGTAGAGGGCATGGTCTTCCTGTTTTGGCCGTGTACCAGGGCAATCACACATCACCGTAGCAGCTTGTGTGCGAACCGAGTATCAGCACTGATGCTTAGTTCACTAGTGCCAGTTAGTTATACAATAATAACAGAGTCGGTGAACAATAAAATGACTAGGTGTTCAACGAAAATCGCGGCATTTTACTGTTCAATATCTCCATGTTCTTGCATGGCGCGCAACGCGTGCTGATTCCGTCCACCAAGCCCAGCAAGCTCAGTATATGATTGCCCACAACGGGCTTGCCGGTATTGAGAATGGACACCGCGATATCCCGCTGGGGGTCTGCCCAACAAAGGATATTAGAAAATCCTAAGTGCCCGTAAGCGTAGGGTGTATTACGTCCGTACACGCCAATGTGACGGCCACCTAACATGGCACCAGCACTATATCGCATGGGAATAATCAGCGAGCGATCAAATTGTGGGCGCGCCGCCTCCCGTGTAAGGCGGTTGACTGTCAGCGGCGATAACACCTGCTTACCCTGCCATTCCCCTTGTTGCACCAGCATTTGGAAAAAACGACTGGCTTCTTCAGCCGTTGCGTACAGGTTGCCCGCTGGGATTTGCGCGTTTAAGAAGTCTGCAGTGTTGGACAAATGCACAACGGAATCGACATCCGTTCCCAGCACCTTCTCTAAATGCCGGCCTACCGGGCCGATATTCGCCATACCGCTAATATAATTTTCAGCGACGTGATGGTGGTCCGCTTCCTCTAGGCCGTAACGGAAAAAGCGCATGCCCATGGGCTTGCGGATCACTTCATCCAGGTAGGTATTAATGTCTTTGCCCGTGCATATCCGAATAAGCTCGGCGAGCACAAAACCACCGGTAATTGCATGGTAGGCAACGACCCTGCCGTCTTCACATAAGGCCGGTTCCGCGCAGATTTTCTCCAGCGCGGCCTGCGGATCAAAAAGAATCTCCGTTGGCGTGCCCGGTGGCACACCCGGAACGCCCGCGCGATGCGCCAATAGCTGGTAAATGGTGATATTCGCCTTCCCGCCCTGAGCAAATTCGGGAATGTAGTGGCTGACCGGATTGAGGAGGTCAATCAGTCCATCTTCAGCAAGCTTGTGGATCAGTACCGCCGTTACCACCTTGGAGGCGGAAAATAAGCACACGGGGGTATTTAGCTCGGCAACCTCGGGTTCGCCGCTTTCCAAGCCGCGCGCGTAGCCAATACTGCGATTAATCAAAAGCTTACCGTTGCGACGAAGGGTCATGCTAACCATCGGGTGCATACCGCTGCGGTGTAAAGCCTCGGCTTTCTGCCATATCGCATCGACATCGCCTGCTTCCATTCCCGTCCCTTCGGGAGAAACTTCAGCGCTATCAATAATCGCTTTGCTCGTGGCGAGGTACTCGGTACCCGGCGCACGAAAAATCTTGTTACTCAATGACTTGCATTGCTTGGAAAGCAGCATAACTACACTCTTTGGTCGACACAGCGCCCCGGAAATCAGGTTACTGCACAATAACGCACAGTTATAGCATGCCAAAAGAGTGTGAACTAGAGCCGAAATGGAGTAGAAATCCGGGCATTTGAGCAAACTGTGACAGGAAATTCAGGCAAACCGGGCTTATCAGGAATTGGCCTGTGCCCTGCCATCTAGCAGCGGCGCTGGGCGACCGTGCAAATACCCCTGACTAAAATCGACACCTAAGTCACGCAGCTTGTCTTGCACTGACTCTCGCTCGACAAACTCTGCAATAGTCCGCTTGCCCAGCACATGACTGATGTCATTGATAGATCGAACCATGGCCTCGTGCACGGGGTTGGTGTCCATATCGTGGACAAAGAGCCCATCTATTTTGACAAAATCCACCGGCAGCTCTTGCAGATATCCGAAGGACGACATGCCCGTACCAAAGTCATCGAGTGCGAATTGCCCTCCCAATTCATGCACGCGCTCAATAAAGCGTGTCACTACTGAGTAATTGGTGATCGCAACCGTTTCAGTAATTTCGAAACAAATCAGCCCCGGATCAACATGACCACGGCGAAGTTTTCTATAGACAAACTCAAGGAAGGCTTCCTGACACAGTGACTGCCCGGAGATATTAACCGAAAACATATTTTCGCCAGGCTTTAACTGTGGATTCGCGCGAAGGTACGCAATGGCGGCATTGACAACCCATCGGTCCACCTGCGGCATAAGGCCAAAGCGCTCCGCCGCTGGCATGAATTGCCCCGGGCTGAGCAGCTCGCCTTTGTACTTCATGCGAAGCAACAACTCACTATAGCTTAGCGCTGAGGTGTCATCACCCAGCGATACGATGTGCTCGCGCACCAGACAAAAGTCGTCGTTGCTCAGGGCTTCGTTTATACGGTGCACCCAATCCATCTCGTCATGCAGGCGACTAAGGTTTTTATCTTGTACATCGTATATGTGAACGCGATCTCGACCATTATCCTTAGCGGAGTACATCGCCACATCGGCCTGACTCATCACGGTCTGACGTTCCAGGGAATACTGGTCAATAAGGACAACGCCAATACTTACCGATACGCGGTGGCTGATATTGCCCCAGTTGAAATTGATGCGCTTAACGGCCTTAACCAAGCGCGTGGCAATAGCGCGTGCTTCAAACGCGTCAACATTGCTCAACAGCACACCAAACTCGTCGCCCCCTAAACGGTAAAGTAGGTCGCCGGTAAACAATTCATCTTGAATACACTCCCCAACCACCTTAATCAGGTTGTCACCCGCGCCATGCCCACTGGTGTCGTTGATCAGCTTAAACTGGTCAATATCGATGTAGAGCAATGCATGAGTGCGGGAGCTGGTGGCAGCATCATTCACCAAGTTATCAATGCGGTGCTCGAATTCCTTTCGCCCCTCCAAAGAGGTTAATGGGTCGAGGTGGCTCACCGCACCGGCGTTGTCGAGATTCGACAAGGTATGAGATGCAAGCATGAGACTGTAACCCACTTGCTCTCCCGCCCCATCGTGGACGGGCGACACACCCGCCGCTAGCTCGGCTTCGTGCGCACCGCCATCTGCCAATAAACGCAGTCTCGCCTCATGACCCTGCGAGCACAGGTCTTTCAGCGAGGCCGCCGTTAACATGCCGCCGGCCTCATCCTTTAACCCGAGCGCTTCGCTGACCGGCTTGCCACACACATCGCTACTCTTTACCGCCAATAGCTGCTCAGCCGCGGGGTTGAGATAACAGATATTAACCTCGCTATCCGTGCACAGTATCGCCTGTGAGAGGCCCGAAACGATCCAGTCAGCACGCATCGCTCGCCCCTTACTCGCTCAGAGGGATGGTGAAATAAAATGTCGACCCCTTGCCGACCTCAGATTCCAACCAGATTTTCCCACCGTGCCAGCGCACGATTTTTTCGCATATCGCCAGCCCCACACCAGATTCCTTGGAGACACCCTCGGTGCTATCGCGATGGAACAGGTTAAACAAGCTACTGTGCTGCTCAGGGCTGATACCTCGACCGGTATCCGTCACCGAAAACAACCAGTTCCGCTCGTGGGTAACGGCATTGATATAAATGTCCGGTGCATGACCTTCTGTGAAGCGAATGGCATTGCTGATCAGGTTCTGGAATAGCTGAACCATTTGCCGGTGGCAGGCGTGAATCGTGGGCAATGTTTCACAGTGGAGATTGGCGCTGCTAGCGCGAAACTCAGCATCGAGATTCACCAACACCTCGTGGATCACCGCATTGCAGTCTACGGTTTCGCGGCTCTCGTTGAAACGCCCAACCGACGTCAGGGCAACGAGCTTATTCAACGCCGATTGCATCGCATAAATATTTTCCCGCATATCCATGACATCCTCGGCAATCGCAGCAGGCAATGCCTCCTGTTTTTGCGAGGACAAGCGGCGGATCGTACCGACTACTTCGTTTAACGGCACCTGCAGGTCTCTTGCAGCCAAGTGAGACAACTGCTCAATTTCATTGACTAAGCCGATAAGCTGGTGACGACTTCGCGCCAGGGAAACCAGGTCGCGATAGGATGACAACGCCGTGTAAATGACCGAGAACAAACGGTCTTGAGTGAGCTCGGTTTTCGCGCGGTAGTCATTGATATCATAGACTTTCAGCACCCGCCTTTCCGGAGCCAGACCAGGCTGCCCGGTTCGCAGTACAATGCGAACAAAATGGTTGCCAAGGTCCTGGCGAATATATTGCGCCACATCCAAACCGGCACTGTCCGTCTCCATCACAACGTCCAGCAAAATAATTGCCACATCGGGATTGTCGCGAACCATGGTCTTCGCTTCAGCACCCGAATAGGCGCTGATAAACTCCAATTGCCGACCGCCGAAGGTAAAATCATGCAATGCCAAACGCGTCACCACATGGATTTCTTCTTCATCGTCGACAATCAGGATTTTCCACGTTTTTGATGCCTGATTGGGTGTCTGGTTCTCACCCTGTATCGCGGTGTCTGCCGCCAGCATTAGGGGGTCATCGATAGCCACTGTTATCTCCCACTCCCGTCATCGCCCTTTCCATCTCGCAGGCTGTCTATTAATTCCACGTTATCGTGCGCGATAGCGACGTTCCTTACAAATAATTCAATCATTTGGATATCGGGAACCGAAAAATTATCTCGCGCGGAAACGTACAATAATTGTTCGGTTCCTGCCTGTGTTTGGTAATAACTCACCCAGTAATTGTCGCCATAGTTATTGGACTTTTTCTCAAACGCTGCACGCAAGCGCTCACGAGTCACCTCATCAAATTCAGTGCAGCTCACTTCGCCTTCAAAATCTGTGAATTTACCTGCCGAGGCCAGTATCTGCAGTTTACGTGCATTGGCTTCGGCTACGATTCCCGACGCACGAATCAGCATCGCATCACGATTTAGGTATAACAAAGCGATCATCTGCTCAAGCACACCGTCGTAAAAGGCATGCATTTGCCTGCGCTCAAAAATTGCCGCAGATGCCTCAATGACCCGCAATAATCCGCGTCGATTATTATCTAACGCGCTGAGGTCCCTGAAGGAGCGCAGGGCGGTATAGACGGTGGAAAATAATTTCTGTCGGGTAAGTTCGGTTTTTTCCTTGTAATCATTGATGTCGTAGCGCGTAATCACCTCGTGCTCAGGCGCCTGTCCCGCTTGCCCCGTACGCAGGATGATTCGCACCAAGTTATTGCCGAGCTCTTCACGAATATAGCGTGCCAACTCCAGCCCGGCATGATCAGTTTCCATGACCACATCCAACAAGATCACGGCGATATCGTCGTGTTGTTGAAGTAGCGTCTGCGCTTCGGCAGCCGAATACGCGCTGATCATCTGCAAACCGCGCCCGCCTAGCTCAAAATCTTCCAGGGCGAGCCGCGTGACTGAGTGCACGACTTTTTCGTCGTCCACTACCAGCAACTTCCAGGGGTCACTATGTCTGCTGCTAGCCGCAGGACTATCGGCCGCCAGTTGTAATTTATCGTTTTCTTGCGACACGCTTTTATCCATTTTCAGTTTGCGCTCCCGGGTGGATATTCGCGGGGAAGCGGATTTTCACCTCCACACCACAACCAGGCTCGCTGTGCAATTCAATGCTGCCTAGCAATTGCCCAGTTACCAAATTGTAGACGATATGCATGCCTAAGCCGCTTCCGCCCCTGCCTCGCCGGGTGGTAAAGAATGGTTCAAAGACCTGCCCCAAGTGCTCTGGAGCGATTCCCCGTCCATCATCGCGATAGACCAACTCGACCTCCCCGCCATCGTGGCGAACATCCAGCTGCAGGTGACCCTCCTCCCCTCTTTCATAGCCATGGGTAATGGAGTTCATCACTAAGTTAGTCAGTACCTGAGACAAGGCGCCCGGATAATTAAACACCCGGATATCATCATTAACTGACATGTCGTAGCGCAGCGAGGTGCCCTTAAGCTGGGGGCTCAAACTGCGCCAAACCTCAGACAAATACACCCCCAAATCAAATTCACGCAGATCATCCGCACTCTGATCAACAGCAACCTGTTTAAAGCTGCTGACAAGTTCCGCCGCGCGACTGAGATTACTGAGCAGCAATTCACAGTGCTGCTGGGTATTGTCGAGAAAGTCATTCAGCTCCCGGTGTCCCAGCTCGCCGGCCTGGTATTTATTTCGCACGTCGATGATTCGGCTACTCATACTGGACACTGCCGTAACACCAACACCTACCGGCGTATTGATCTCATGCGCAACGCCCGCAACCAGTCCACCCAAGGACGCCATTTTCTCCGTTGTTACCAGCTGCTCCTGCGCCGCCTTTAAACGCCGCAGCGTCGCCGCCAGTTCAGCATTACTTACCGCAACCTCACTCACCTTTAGTTCGAGCTCACGCTGCGCAGCAACAAATTTGGCTTCTCTGGAGGCCATTGCGGCAAGCATCGCGCCCAGCCCCTCACCCAGCTCCTTTAACTCGCCCTTCGGGACCTCCAAGCTAGGTGCCACGCCATTTTCCTGCTCAATATTTCGCAAGGTGTTGGCCAAACGCAGCAACGCAGAGAAATGGGGACGACTCAAAACGTAAAAAGTGGCGTAACCGAGAGCCAAAGAAAGAAGGGAAAAAACGGTGATTTGCGCCGGATCGACATGCTGCTTTGCTAACACGAGCAAAATCGATAGCACGGCGACAGTGACAAGCAGAGCGATTAATGCCGATGCTCTCAACGTGAGGACTGGATAGCCGCGACTCAATCCACATCCTCCCTTCCGTTAACTCGTATGACTGCCCGCAAAGCCTATCTGCTTCGGCCTTTTATGTGACGTAGTTAACAGCGGCGGCAGCGCAAAAAATATCGTGTGTACTACCTACCCGATAATAGCCTTACCGTTAGCTAGCGGCACTACATGTTGAACATCATATCCACGCGTTCATCGCGAAATAAATCAACACCGGGTGCCAACAACTCCATATATCGATCAAAATACAGGAACTGCTTTAATAGCATCGTGAATGAACGCGGGAAACGAATTCCGTAGTTTCTGGCGATACCACCTAAGTCACTCAACAACGCGTTCACACCATCGCCCGTGTTGTTCTCCAATACCCGCACGGGGTCCAGCGCATTCAGGTTGGTAAATAGCGCGGTAATATCCTGCGTGAGCGCCTCTACATCCACCTCGTCGCGTGTGATACCAACGGCCACCATCGCCTCGGCCATCATTCGGTAGTTCTGCGAGCTTACACCGTTAAATAGCGCAAACATCGCCTGCCATGCCTCCGGCTGGATACGGCCCACCATACCAAAATCAATGAAGCCGACACGGCCGTCGTCAAGCAGCAGTAAATTTCCACTGTGCAGATCGGCATGGAAGAATGAACACTGAGTCAAACTGGCAAACCAGGTATTGAGGGCATTAAATAGCCCTTCACTGGGGTCTCTCCCGCCCAGAAGGCCTTGATCGGTTAGCGCACAACCATATAGCCGTTCCATGGTCAGCACGCGCGCAGAAGATGCCTTCGGATAGGGTTTGGGCGCGGTCACCCGGTCATTGCCTGTTTCTACTAGAAAACGCCGAAAAACGTTAAGGTTCTCCGCTTCCTTGACGAAATCGCATTCATCGATCATCGACTGGTACATCTCTGCAACCAGCCCCGCCACCGCATCGCGATCTGTATTGGGAACAATCAGTTCGAGCACCCGCGTGAGCACATATACCGTATTCATGTCAGTCGTCAGTACAGCCCGAACGCCTGGCTTTTGCACTTTAACAACGACATCTTCGCCCGTTTTCAGGGTTGCCGCATGGACCTGCGCAATGGACGCAGACGCCAGCGCTGTTTCATCAAAACGCTGATAAACCTCCTCCAGCGGGCAACCCAGCTCCTGTTCAACGATCTGCCTGATCTTCGTGAATGGGATCGCCGGGGTTTGATCCAGGCAGGCCTGGAACTCATCGACATAATCTTTCGGGAAAATGGACGGTGAACTCGCAATGAACTGACCAAACTTTATGTACGTAGCGCCCAACGCTTCGAACAGCTCGCGCAACTCCGCCGGTTTCGGCTGGCGCCACTGAAGCAACCATTTCAGCGCCTGAGGGCACACGGTAGCGACCGTTTGCGCAAACCGCAGTGATCCGCGAAGCCCCAATTCCGCGATACCAATATTGCGGCCAGCGGAAAGCTCGGGAATCAGTGGTTTAAACCGTGGAATTGTAGCCATCAATGCATCCTCTCTACCTGTGTGAGCACAGGACTCTCGGCACTATTATCGCCTATTGCACTGCTGCGGCATAGCGAACAGCCTCCGACAATGTGCCATTACAGCACTGTAATGTCGTAACACTCATCGACTGGCTACAATCTAGCCATCGAAATAACAATAAACTGGGCTAAGACATGCAAGACACCGCTATCCACGCAACCGAACAAGAGGTTGAGGGCAAACACACCGACGATGTATGCAAGCACATTAGCGACGGCTGCTACGACATTGACGGTAAGCAGGTCGACCTGCCTGTGCTGGTTAACGACGCCGCTATGTTGATGAACATCTATACCGTAGACAGCCAAAAAGCGCAGGCATTGATAGCAGATACCGGTTTCAAAGTGGTGGAGCTCTGGCCTGGCAAAGCACTCATGCAGCTTCTTGCCGTGGATTATCGGGAAAACGATCTGGGGGACTACAACGAGGCGGCCATTGTCTTCCCGGTGCTAACGCCAGGAGAGTCGCAGCCACTGCCGGTTTTCGGCGCAATGTGGCGCGTTATGCGCGGCAAACTCGCCAACTACGTCTACAGAATGCCGGTAAACCAAGGCTTTACCACCCATGCCGGGCGCTATATTTGGGGCTTTCCCAAATGGGTTACCGATGTTGATGTGCACTTCAATGAGCACGAGGCACGCGCGCGCTTTAACGACGACGATCAACTGGTCTTCGAAATCAGTGCAAAAGCCGGTGGAAAGAGCAAAGCGCCGGCACAAGAAGCGCCATCGCTAGCCGTGCGCAACGGCAAAGCCTGGAAGACCGTGGGCATTACCGAAGGCGAAGGCCTGCGATTCAGCATGGGGGGAAACCCGCCTAGAATTGGCGAGGAGCACTCATTGGCGAAGACTTTGCGCGCGCTGGGCTTACCGAAAAAACCGCTGTGTAGTGTGTCGATGGCACGCGCCAAACTTCGCTTTGAGGGCCCTGAGGCAGTGGCGATCGGCCAGCCTTTCAGCCGCTAATCTGCTGGGGCGCTGACACAGCGCCCAACAGACCACTTTGGGCAATGCCGTCAAATAGAAACTGCATTGCCAAGGCACACAACAAAACCCCAAACACACGGCTCACCATGTGCATACCGGTGACGCCAAGCAGTGTTTGCAAACGGCTCGCCAGCAATAGCGCCGCCAGCGTCACCAGTAACACCAATAGTAGCGCGAGCGCCACCGCCCCCTGCTGGAGATAATCTCCCTCGGCGTGGGCCATTAGCAGAATCACCGCGCCAATTGCTCCAGGTCCGGCAATTAATGGTGTTGCCAGGGGGAACACGGCAATATCTGCCTTCGCTTCCGCCTCTTTCCGCTCTTCTCGCGTTGTTGTGGTGGCGCCGCTGCCATTTGCCGCCACCATATCAATACCAATCAGCAGCAATAGCACACCACCGGCAGCCCGCAGCGCGGCAAGAGATATGCCGAGAATACTCAGAATCCACTCACCGAGCAGCGCGAAAAGAAACAAAATGACCGAGGCCACTAACACGCCTCGCATGGCCGTCAGGCGGCGTTCTTTCGCATCCAGGTCCCCAGAGAAAATGGCGAACATCGCCGCGACATCAATGGGGCCGATTGTTGCGAAAAAGGTGGTAAACGCAACACTGAATGCTTCCAACACACCACTAGGCACGAGTGATCGCTCGCTTGGCGCCGCTCACCGCATCGCGAATCAATGCGGGGCCGCGGTAGATAAACCCGGTATACACTTGCAGCAGGGACGCACCCGCCGCCACTTTTTCGGCCGCCGACGCATCGTCACTAATACCGCCTACCCCGATGATGGGCAGACGTCCGGCCAACTCGTCGCTTAATATTCTCACCACCGCGGTGGATGCCTCACGCACGGGTGCGCCGCTCAAACCACCCGCCTCATCACCGTGGGGCAGCCCAGCCACACGCTCACGGGCGATCGTGGTGTTTGTGGCGATCACCGCGTCGATGCCCGCTTCAACAAACGCCTTGGCAACATCTCGAACATCACCCTCAGCCATATCCGGTGCGATCTTCACCGCGATCGGCACATAGCGACCGTGCTCTGCTGCCAGCTCAGCTTGCGCACTCTTTAGCGCCTTCAACAGCTCGCGCAGGGGTTCACCAAATTGAAGGTCTCGCAGCCCGGGTGTATTCGGGGACGACAAGTTCACCGTTACATAACTGGCCAATGGATAGACTTTGCGCAGGCAATGCAAATAGTCATCTACCGCTTGCTCGGCAGGCGTATCTTTGTTCTTCCCAATATTAATACCGAGCACACCGTCATAACGGCTGGCCTCGACGGCGTTAACCAGCGCATCGACACCGTCGTTATTAAAGCCCATACGATTGATAATGGCCTGGGCGGCGGGCAAACGAAATAACCTCGGCAAGGGGTTACCGGGCTGGGCACGCGGGGTGACCGTACCCACTTCAATAAAACCAAAGCCCAGTGCCGCCAGTGCGTCGATATGGCGAGCATTTTTATCGAGACCCGCCGCAAGGCCAACCGGGTTGGGGAAGCGAATACCCATAACCTCAACAGGACACGACTCCGGCTTAGCGCTCAGCACCGCGGTAAGACCCAGGCGGTGGGCAAGGTCTAACGACTTTAGGGAAAAATTGTGGGCAGTCTCCGCTGACAGGCGGAACAACAGGGGGCGAATCAACGAATACATGTGGGGGCCCTTATAAAATTTGGCGCCAGCATAGCGAAATGCGGCGCCGGGAAAAAGCCCGAGCCTCGATCACGCCGAGGTATGCAGACCACACTCGCGGTTTTCCGCGACCTTGGTGGGGTCAAAATAATGCTTGCAGCTGGGCAGCTGGTGCTCGGCCATATAGGCCTGAACGTCGTCTTCTGTCCAATAAAAAATTGGCGCCACTTTCAAGATGCCCCGCCCGTCCCAGGACAAAACGTCCAAACTTTGACGAAACGCCGTCTCTTCTTTTCGAATTCCGGTGAGCCAAATTTTCGGCTTAATCTCTTCGAAAGCACGATTAAACGGTTCAAGCTTCACCTGTCGCGTAAATTCGCGATGTAGCTCGGGATTATCGTCCGGGTGTGGAATGCCCCCCATCAAGGCGTTGCGGCGCTCTGCCGTCATTTCAGGGATATACACCTTCAAGTTGGGCTTTAGCAGCTTGATCAATTTTTCCGCCACGCGATAGGTGTCCGGCACGTTGTAGCCACTGTCGGCCCACACAATCGGCATGCTCGGATCCACATCGGTGATCAGCTTCAGCATCACAGCGGCATTCGGCGAGAAGCTCGTAGACGACATCGCCGGCTGCCCCAGCGATACCGCCCAGCGGATAATCTCTTCCGCGGGCCGGTCGCGCAGCTCTGCATTCAATGTGTCTATATCAATGTCCATGATCGTCTTCACTGCCAATATTACGGTTGGCAACTTTACCACATGATTGCAGAAAAACAATAAAAAGCTATAAAAATCAGTCAGTTATAACAAATGAGAATATTGTTATAACAAAATCAATTTTTATAGCGTACTAGTCTTTCAGGCTTTTAGACACAACCTCATAGACATCGCTGCTCAGTTCCGGCTCCGCCAGAATACGCTCCAGCTGGCCCCTCATACGTTGTTGTACCTCAGGCGTATATTTCCGCCACTTGCTCAGTGGCCCCAATAACCGCGAGGCGATCTGTGGGTTACGTTGATTGAGCTCGATGACTCTGTCGGCGAGAAAGGCATAGCCTGCGCCGTCTTCGCTGTGGAAATTCACCGCATTTTGACCACAGAACGCCCCCACCAATGCCCGCACTTTATTGGGATTGGCGGCATCGTAGGCGGGGTGTGACATCAATTCGACTACCCGCTCAAGGGTGCCGGGCAGGCGGCACATCGCCTGTACCTGGAACCACTGATTAATCACCAAGGGCTCGTGCTGCCAGTCTTGATAAAAGCGCTGCAAGGCGTCTGACTTGTAGGGCATATCGCTGTTTACAATCGCATTTAATGCCGCACTTCGGTCGGTCATATTACGACTGGTTTCAAATTGCTCGCGCGCCATTTCTGGCCCATGCGAGGTATACATCAAATAGGACAGCGCCGCATTTTTCAGGCTTCGACGAGCAATTTGCTCAGCACTTGGTCGATAGGCCTCATCACTTGCACAACGGCGATAGGCCGCCTGCAGCGGTTCAACAAGCGCGGTAGCAATACCCTTGCGCAAGGCTTCACGGGCCTGGTGGATAGCATGCACATCGACCGGCGAAATCAACTCTGCCAAGTACGCTTCCGAGGGCAACTGCAACATCAGCGCTACCATTGCGGGGTCGAGCTGTGCGTCCTCTAAAAGTTGCTGGCAGGCATCCAGATAATCTTGCGCAACCTCAGCGGCCTCTCCAGCAGCTTGCGCCGCAAGGGCATTGCGAATTTCCGCCAACCCGAGCTGCTGGCTGGCGTCCCAACGACAAAAACCATCGCTGTCGCTCTGCATGATACGCAACAGGTCAGCACGCTGATAATTCATGCTTAACTTCACTGGCGCCGAGAAACCGCGCAATAAACTGGCAACCGGCGACTCGATGACATTCTCAAAGACAAACTGCTGTTTGGCCTCGGTAACATCGAGCACCATCTCAGTGTTGTCCGCCGTCTCAGTATCTTGTGGCTGCCCCTTAAGCTGCAGTGGAAGCTGCCCTGCTTCGCCGAGTAAGGCCACTTTAAGAGGGATATGAAAAGGCGCCTTTTCCGCCTGCCCGGGCGTGGCAGGGCAGGACTGCGTAACGCTGAGCGTGTAGCGTTGGGCCTGCGCATCATAGTCGCCCTGCACTGAAAGCTGGGGAGTACCCGCCTGAGAATACCAAAGGCGGAATTGGCTTAGGTCCACGCCACTGGCATCTTCCATTGCCTTAACAAAGTCTTCGCAGGTAACCGCCTGGCCGTCGTGGCGCGCAAAATACAAATCACTACCTGCGCGGAAGCGCTCAGGTCCCAGCAAGGTATGAATCATGCGAACGACTTCGGCACCCTTCTCGTAGACGGTGACCGT
Organism: Spongiibacter sp. UBA1325; assembly: GCF_002306875.1. NCBI lineage: Bacteria > Pseudomonadati > Pseudomonadota > Gammaproteobacteria > Cellvibrionales > Spongiibacteraceae > Spongiibacter > Spongiibacter sp. UBA1325. Next base: position 233,830 of record NZ_DBTD01000006.1, on the reverse strand, counting down.
GTAGAAATTGGAGATTTCAATAAAGGAGTCGGGGCGCACGGGGTGGGCCATCGGGCCCGCATCCTCGGCAAACTGGGCGGTACGCAGCAGCGTAACGTCTTCGACGCGTTTTACGGTCGGCGATCCCATGTCAGCGGAAAATTCTGCATCCCGGAAAACGGTGAAGCCTTCCTTCAAACTAAGCTGAAACCAATCCCGGCACGTCACGCGATTCCCAGACCAATTGTGGAAATACTCGTGGGCAACAACCCCTTCCACACGCTGAAAGCCTGCGTCGGTCGTCGTTTCCGGCTTTGCCAACACGCAGGAAGTGTTGAAGATATTCAGGCTCTTGTTTTCCATCGCGCCCATATTGAAGTCATCGACGGCGACGATATTAAACAGCTCGAGATCGTACTCCCGGCCATAGACCTCCTCGTCCCAACGCATCGCATTTTTCAGCGACTGCATGGCGTGATCGCACTTATCGAGGTCTTTCTCTTCTACATAAATGTGCAGGGCAACATCACGACCACTCATGGTGGTGAAACTGTCGCTGATACGCAACAGCTTTCCAGCCACCAGGGCAAACAAATAGGCGGGTTTCGGAAACGGGTCGTGCCACACACTGCGGTGAAGGCCGTTGTCGAGTGTTTCGGTAGCGGTGCAGTTGCCGTTGGACAGCAGCACGGGGTAGGCATCCGCGTCAGCAATAATTTCTACATCGAACACCGACATCACATCGGGTCGATCCAGATAATAGGTAATTTTGCGAAAGCCCTCTGCCTCGCACTGTGTGCAAAACATACCGCTGGATTTATACAGCCCCTCCAGCGAGGTATTTTTTTGGGGGTATATTCGCGTTTTGCACTCCAGCTCAAAGGCCTCGGGCACACGATGGATACAAAGCAGCTCGCCCTGTTGCTCCCAGTCGCCCTCGGGTAAAACGTCCCCATTAATCGCCAGTGACAATAACTCCAGCTCAGCACCGTGCAACTCCAGGCTCTGCGAAGCCGTCTCCGCGGCGGGGTTGCGCCGCATTGTCAGGCGCGATGTTACCTCGGTAGAGCGCTCACCCAAGTGAAAACTGAGGGACGTTTTGTCGATCAGATAGTCGGGAACGCGATAGTCTTTCAGGTAAATCGTACTGGGCTGCGCGTCGCGCATACTGCTCTCCTCAAAGGCGGATGATCTACAGAGCCGGACTGCTCAACTCCAGCTGGTAACCGCCGTATTTACGAATATTAATCACACCGGTATCAAAGATCAGATACTGACCTTTAATTCCCATTAGGGTGCCTTCTGCAAGGGGGACTTTGTCGAGATTAAATGACTTCACCTTGGTGGGATATTCCACCACGGGATAGCGAATATGCTGAACGTCCGCATCATCGATGGTTTGGATAGCCTGCAGACCGAAGCGCTTCTGCAATGCGTCGATCTCGTCGCTACAGACTTCCGCGAGCTGGTCGCGGCGCGCGTACAGATCCTGTTCAGGAGGGGTGCCCTTGAGCATCGCCTGCCAGCTGGTTTTATCGGCCACATGCGCCTTGTAAGCGCTTTCGACCAGGCCGGACTGCAATCGATTGCTCACCCGAAAAATCGGCAGCGCCGCCACTGCACCTTGATCGATCCAGCGCGTCGGTAGCTGAGTACCACGGGTGATTCCCACCTTCACCCCCGACGAATTCGCCAAGTACACAATGTGGTCGATCATGCAGTGCGCTTCGCCCCACTCAGGCTCTCGGCAACTGCCTTCAAAATAGTGGCACTTTTCGGGGCTGACAATACAGCTGTCGCACTGCGCCAGGCGCTGAAAACAGGGATAGCAGTACCCCTGGCTGAAACTTTTCTTGGACAAGCGGCCGCAGTGCACACAGTGAATTTGCTGTTGGTAGGCCAGCGTCAAACGACTGCCAATAAGCGGATTCATTGGCACCGACTGCTGCCCCAGCGTCAGCGTGTACTGGGCTTCGTTATCTTCCAGAGCGGTACGCATTTTCGATGCGGCCCCGGCTACATTCGATAAAGCCATCAGGAGTCGGCCCACTTTATCGGCTTTTCAGCGCCATTATCGCCGTGTCCGTCGCAGCTATCCCCCTCGGATTTACTGCCTTTATCAATGTACCCCACCCGCTGCTCTTCGGGCTTGCGGCGGTGGTCGTAGGCGATAACCGCATCCATACAATGCGCTCGCTGCTCGTCGGTTAACACGCGGCCATCCGGCCATTTGCCAATTTCCAGCGCGCGCTTAAGCGAGGCATAAATTGCCGGATCCAAGTTATCGATGAGTTTTTCAAAATCCATAGCGCCCTCCACAGGCCGCTCGTGAAAGACGAGAATTATAACAGAGTGAGTAGTGCTGGCTTATACGCTTTTGCGACGCAAAAACGATGCGCCAATGCCGAGCAATACGCCCATAATCAGGCCGGAAAGGTGAGCAGTGTTGGCGATTTCCCCCAGCCCGAGCAGGCGGGTAAAGCCTGCCATACACACCACAAGCCACACCAGCATGACCACGGCAACGCCCTTTACCAGTGGCAGTGACTCAGCTGGCCGCAGTCGATTCCAAACAATGATATAGCCAAGCAAGCCGTAGATAACGCCCGACATACCGCCAAATAGCGACACCGACATCATCGCCTGCGCCATGTTTGAAGCCGCTGCAATAAGTATCACTATCGCCAGCAGCGTCACACTGCCCTGCCGCTGCTCAATCATCCCGCCCAATTCCCATAGCCACAGGCCATTAAAGGCAATATGCAGCAGGCCGAAATGAAGAAACATCGGGGTTAACAGCCGCCACCACTGCCCAACTGGCCAGTCGGCGACAATCTTACCCGCGCCGAGATCCAAGGGGTAAAAGCTCAGCGAAGACACCGCACGAAAGCTGCTATCCACAACCGGTAACAGCGCCCCAAGAATACTGAGTAACAACAACACCGCCACCGCAGGCCGCTGGCGAAGTGAGCGCGACTGCACTGGCTGAGGCGCTGCCACTGAGTGGCGAGTAATGTGCAGCTCGCCACTGCGCAACTTTTGGTAGAGCTCTGCCACAACGGCAACCTGCTCCTCATCACCGACGCGAAGAATTTGACTCCCTCCCTCTTCAGCAATGTGGTGAGCAACGCCCTGTTGCCACAGCAAAGCAGAAAAGTCGGCTAAATTCTCATCGAGAGGAAGGCGTAGCGCGATATAGTACTCAGTCATCGTCATCCCCGGCAGGCAGATGCGCCCCCCAGCCCAATTTATCGCGACAACTGGCATAAAAGCTGTGATCAAGGGGATGGATGAGCTTCATACGGTGCGGCTTTTTACGCACCGTAATCACATCGCCCGGCTGACTGGTCATGCGCAACTGGCCGTCGCACGTCACCGGTGGCTGCGCGGTGTTGCAGTCGCACACCACCATGCTTATTTCGCTTTTACCATCAATGACGATAGGGCGACTGCTCAGGGTGTGCGGGAACATTGGCACGATGACGATAGCATCCAAACGCGGGTGCATAATGGGGCCACCGGCAGACAGCGAGTACGCGGTAGACCCCGTGGGTGTTGAGATAATTAAACCATCGGAGCGCTGGCGGTAGACAAACTCGCCGTCGACAAATAGCTCGAACTCCATCATATGGCCGCTGGTGCCCGAGTTGAGCACCACATCGTTGAGGGCGTCGCCTTTACCTACGCGCTCACCACCGCGCATCAGTTCCACGTCCAACAGGAAGCGCTTTTCCAGGCGGTAATGGCCATCCAATACCGCGCCAACTTGGCTCTCTATTTCATCGGGTGAAATGTCGGTGAGAAACCCCAAGCGGCCGCGGTTCACGCCAAGCACCGGGGCATTGTGTCGCGCCAAGGTCCGCGCGGCGCCCAACAAGCTACCGTCGCCGCCCACCACAATGATCAAGTCGCAAATTTCACCGATCATCCGGCGACTGCAAACCCGGAGGCCATGACCAGACATTAAACCGGCGATTTGCTCGTCAAGTACGGCGCTGAGCTCTCTCTGCTGGAGATAGTCCAACAGGCGTTTAAGCGTGACGGCGACACCGTTGCCTTCTCGGCCGATGACCCCTATATTGCGGAACTGTTCCATAATTACTGCTGCCATGCGCGGGGCCGCCATTATAACCAGCCCACGTGAATACAATGCAAACCTTGTGTGCGTCTGAGCAAACCAGGATACCGATCTATCAAACCATTAGACCTACAGCACTTCGTCTCGCCCTATACTCGCGCCCTGGCATGGGCTTGTTTTTCAGCGCCGCTGGTCAACATCGGCGACCACCCAGCGCTTGCGATCACCCCCGAGCGAATGGCATGGCTGCAGTCGCTGGACAACGACGACCAACCACTGCGAAAACACCTACAAGAGCGCTGCAAAAGCCCACGCTTAGGGCTGGTCTTCGAGTCCTTGTGGCACTTTTTTCTCGAACAGGATCGCAGCACCGAACTGATCGCTCACAACTTACCCGTCCGAAATGCCCGCGGCAGAACCCTGGGCGAGTTCGATATCCTCTATCACGACCACACCCTGCAGCAGAGCTTCCACCTGGAGCTGGCGGTTAAGTTCTTTCTCGCCACGCGCCCGGGTGACATTCCGCTATCGGCGTGGCTGGGGCCCAATAGCGCAGATCGCCTCGACCGCAAGCTCGAGAGACTGCAAACACACCAGCTACCGCTAGCTAACAGCCCGGAGGGGGCGTTAGCCATGTCAAATGTCGGTATCGAGCACTGCAAAGCGCAACTGAGGGTGGCTGGCGTCCTGTTTTATCCACAAGGGAAACGCGCAACAAGCGCCTGTCTCAATAACGACCACCCCAAGGGAACGTGGTTTTCGGTTCAGCAATTCACCACGCAGAAAACCGAAAAAGAGCAGGCAACATGGCGCCTATTAGAAAAGCCTCACTGGCTATCGGCAGACTACCAGCAAACCCAGGGCATCGAGAAAGCGCTCGCGCTGGCGACCAAGCGCCCGCAAATGTTGATAAATCAAAAGTTAGAGCGCTGCTTCGTTGTCCCCGAGCATTGGCCGCTAATCCCCAACACAGATTGATTAAAGAGTGCTGGGTGGCCACTTCTCCCCTGCAAGCCCCCCGAGTGAATAACCAGCACCCGGGACTCCCCCGCTAACTCACCGCGCTTATGCATCGCGTCGACGGCAAAGCAAAGCTTTGCGGTATAAACCGGATCAAGGGGCACGCGCTGCTGTGCTTCAAAGCGCAGAATAAACTCGCTCAGCTCATCACTGACACGACCAAAGCCCTTACCCGCAAAACGATGGTCCAGATGCCAGTTTTTTCGCGGCGAACCTAAGTCGTCAAGTATTTGCGCAATATCGCGCGCCATAAAAGCCTCGGCCTTGAGAACGGGTATACCCAATATACGTGTCGAGCCCGCAACCGCCGACGCCAATCCCGCAAGCGTTGCGCCCGTTCCACAGGCCGTAACAATCAATGAATAGTCAGCACCACAGTCTGGCAGCAGCGCCGCGATATCCGCGCAACCCGATGCGCCGAGCGCATTGGCACCGCCCTCAGGAATAAAATACGGACGATCAAAGCCGCGCAGGAGACTGGCGATATATTCAGGATCATGCCGTCGACGGTAGTCACTGCGGCTCAGATGAACCAGGCGCATACCCCAGCACCGAAGGTCTGCCATGCAGGGCGTCACTTGAGCCTCATCCGCGCGAATGAATGCCGCCGTCGGCCAGCGATTGTGGTGCCCCCATGCCGCCAGGGCATGCAAATGATTGGAATACGCGCCACCCAGGCTCACCAAACACCGCGCACCCTGCTTTCGGGCTACGGCAATATTTTCGCGCAGCTTGAACCACTTATTCCCAGGGGCCAGCGCATCAAAGCGATCCAGACGCAGCATATCCACTTTGGGAGAGTGATAAGCATCAAGCGGTTGAATAAGGGGCTCAGCCACCGCGATGATCTTTGCAGCGGTCGCTCTCCCCTTCGCGGAATAACTTGGGGCGCATTACTTTAATCAGCGGTTGCCCACAGTATTCGCCGGCGGGATTTTGGTGGCGACAAATCGGCAGCCGGTAATGCTGCAACCAACGCTGATAGCGCTCCACACTCACCTCGCAGCGGTGGGCGGCAAATGACTGCGGGTCGCGCAAATACGATGGCATTTCTTCTCGGTCGATCACCAGGTGCTCAATACCCGGGTGATAGGCAACAAACACAACGCCTTTCTCAGCCATATCTTGCAGCATTTTGCTGTCGTCATTGAGCAACAGCTCTCGATTCTGCTCTCGCAATCGGCTCAGCTCACTGCGCAGCTCCACAATCTCCGTGGAGCGCTGATAGAGCTCATTTTCACGGCGATTCAAGCGCTCTTCAAATTCCACCGCCTGCTGCTGCAGTTTAAGCTTTAGTTCCTTCTCATAGCTCTTGCGCAATTTTTCTAATTCTTCGGAATAAGCACCCTGGCTGCCTGCCGACTCCAGTAAACCTTCATATTCGGTTTTTTGCTCATCGAGCAGCTGTTGCTGCTTATTTAGGCTGGCCTCAAGTTGACGCCGCTGCGCCACCTCGCCCGCTAGCATCTCTTTTAACGCCGCAAGCTCGTCATTTTTTTCCGCTAGTTGGCGACTGAACTCCTCTTCAGCGGTCTCAAAACGTGACTGATGCTTTTGCTGCACTGTTGCCAGGCGCAACTGCTCCGCGCTCTTTAAGGCCTTGAGTCGCTCCCGATAGCGACGATGGAAGATGGGGGTAGCCGAGTCCGCCGCCACGGAAACCGACGGCTCCGCATCCCCCCCCTGCGGGGGTACATGACGGCGAAAAAAATCCGATACCGTTGTTTGCTCGGGCCCGGTGTTCAGGACATCGCTGACAATACCCAAGCGGTTGCGCTGCACCGCGGCGACCAGAGCCGAAAAGGTCTGGTGCCCTTCCATTACTGGATCCCAGAGTTGATTGCGATACCAAGACACCGGGCAAGCGCTGTGACAAGCAACTTTCGTTACACCCCCACCCAGGTCGGGGCCGAAACTGGCATGATCAAGTAAGTGGCGAAGCGGGATGTTCCAATTTCCGGTGATACGGCCGCGCTTGTCAAAGCTGATGACAAAAAAAACCGCTCCGGTAATTTTCATTTCTGTGTTGATTTGTACGAACACCGCCTGCAATTGCTGGCCGGCAAAATCCGGCACACCGACAACGTCGTCCAGCACCGCTTCGAACTCGGCGAAGAACATCTCCTTAACAACCTCGCCGTCGCGAATAAACATAATGGCTTCGGTAAGTGCCGACACAGAACTCTCCACAACAAATCTTCACTAGCAGTAATATAGCGCTAAATCGGCGACACAAAGGGCACACGACATAGAATTGTGACACAACAGATTGCGGAGTTTACAACTTGAAAAAGAAGATAGGTATAGAAGAAAGGAGGTCTTTTACATGGCGCTAAAGAGAGGCTTTAGCGTGTTAAAGTTGGCGGACCGGACGGGACTCGAACCCGCGACCTCCGGCGTGACAGGCCGGCATTCTAACCAACTGAACTACCGGTCCGCATACTTTAAACAACCTCGATTTGGTGGGTGATGACGGGATC